>JBEIGI010000075.1:0-23346 GCA_040381975.1 Pirellula sp. | reverse complement strand
TTTCTTTATTTTCTTGAGCGAAGAGCGGAGCGCCTAAAATTGCGAATACAACGCAAGACAACGCCATTGCACTCATTTGTCTGAGTGATGACGGCACTGCGGTTTGAATCGAAGCGTTCATGGATTGCTGTTCCTTTGGTGGGATAACATGTAGTATACGGAATTTACCATAACCCCGCAAAACCGCAATTTACTATAGACCCGACAAGGCCACAACAGTTCTGAGACCCTAAATCCTTTGTAAGGATGATCTTAGCTTAGCAGTTGCCGCTTGGTGCTCGGCAGGATATATTGAATTTGTGGTTTCCGGGTTATACGGAATTGTGCTTTTTCAGGATGTGCAAAGTACCCATGGACGCGGATTCAAAATCGCTTGCCGCTGTAATGGACTCAAAACTCGTCGAGCAAGTGCGCCGAATCGCTCGCACCCTACACGTCGCTAAACGGACCGAAGAAGCCTATGTCGGCTGGATCTCCAGATATCTGATCTATCATCGAAATAAACAAGGTAAATGGAGTCACCCACTGGAACTCGGTAGCACCGCCATCAATGACTTCCTGTCCCATCTTGCCGTCGAACGCCAGGTATCCGCAAGCACCCAAAACCAAGCCCTCTCGGCTTTGCTATTCCTTTACGTAAAAGTCCTCCAATCCGAGATCAAAATCGATGCCATCAGGGCTAAAAGGGCCTCGAAACTCCCTGTCGTCCTCTCGACCGCCGAAGTCGCGAAAATCCTTGATGCTGTCGAACCACGCCCTAAGCGAATCATGTGCTGCCTAATGTACGGCGCAGGTTTGCGTCTGATGGAAACTTGCCGCCTGCGGATCAAGGACATCGATTTCGATCGCAAGCAAATCATCGTTCGTGAAGGAAAAGGAAGCAAAGATCGAGCTGTCCCGCTGCCTCTACGCCTAGTGGCCGATCTGAAACATCAAATCGACTTGGTGAAAAATCTTCATCAGCAAGATCTTCAAGCCGGCGCAGGTTGGGTCTGGCTACCGTATGCACTTGCCGTCAAATGGCCCCAAGCTGGCAAAGAATTCGCGTGGCAGTATCTGTTTCCCGCTAAAAACCTTTCCTACGATTCTCATCCAAGAGAATCCCTCGAAGGAGTCGCAGATCAACACGTTGTCGAAGGAGACCGCAATCAACTCCGCCGACATCACATCAACGAAAATTCAGTGCAAGCTGCCGTCAAATCAGCAGTCTCTCGCACAGGCATATCCAAAAAAGTTTCCTGCCATACCTTCCGTCATAGTTTCGCGACCCACCTGCTCGAATCGGGAAAAGACATCCGGACTATCCAACAACTGCTCGGACACTCCGATGTGTCGACGACCATGATCTACACGCATGTCAGTCGCTCTGCTGCAAGCGGCATCGAAAGCCCATTAGATCGTTTGTAACACCTCTAGTAAGGCAACTCCCATGTGCCTGGCACCTGCAGCGAGCACTCCTAGGTGCCAGGCACACGTCACTCCTAGGTGCCAGGCACACGTAGCGACACACTTCTTAGATGAAGGCGCAAGTTTTATAGCGGCACAGTAGAGTATTTTGCTACCACTCTAGGAGCTTTGGCGATTTATGATGACTCCTCAAACCTGCCTTGGCTAAAATCCAGAAGCTTCCTTGCAAGTTCCAACCAGACAAACCAGGTTTTTTCGTATGGTGTCTCTACCAAATTCAAGGCGTTAATGCACCTTCGAGTTTGATCGGTTCCTGAATGCGTTTCCAGTCGAATGTCTTCTTGAACTGCTCCCCGAAGAATTGCTACGCGAGGTCCTCGGGAAGCATATCGCCTTTTCGTAGAAGTCTTTCATTCAGCGATCGTTAAGTGGGCTTTTCTTTGCTAAGTGATTCAAGACGGTAAAGACGCGACGTGCCAACTGCCATCCGAACTGCCAGTCGTGCCACTGTTGAAAAAAGACAGGAAGACAACACGGAAAAAGATGGGCTCAACGATTGCTCTAAGATGAATCGTGGAATAGTCCAAGGCTGATTCAATCATCGCCTACAGACGCGATGGGAAAAGCCTGTTTTTCGCGCAGTCCGAGTATCAGCTAGCCATGAGCTTCTAGCTAGCGGTGAATTGTTCATTTGCTTCGTCTCGCGTCGATCTGAGCCTGGTTCCGCGATATTTTTTCGTCTGCTCGTCATACTCGATTGACTTCTCACTGTAAAAGAGTCTGCACTTCATGCTGTGTAAGGTCCACTTACGCTCTTTTCTCTCGGTCTCTTTGCGCAGTGTTTCAGGACTCCCGACCCAATAACCATGCCGGAAGATATTTTGAAAGTCTCGTATCATCCAACTGACATTCTCGGGTGAAGATCCAAGCGATTTTGCCACTTGCTGGAACTCCTTCGAAGCAGTATCGAGTGATGCTCTGCCGGGTCTAAAACGGAGAGCTTCGTTAAGGATTTCGATGTACTGTTCTAGAGTTACGTGAAGAAACCCCTTCTCTGATGCTCGAAGACCACTTTTACTGAGGTGTGAATCGTTAGGATTGACGGATTGGTTAGGGTCAATCGTCAATTGGGCAAGCCAAGCATCTTTCAGCACCATCTGGCGCTGCGCGTTGACTCTTGCGGCTTCCATCTTTCTTCGAATCTCCACACACGGGACACTTTTTATTCTCATCGCCGCTTCCTCATTAGAGATTGAAAGTTTTGGCAGAGAAAGACTTGGTGACATTTGATTCTGAGTGGCCAAAATTCTTGCTTGGATCGAAGAGTAGTTCGATTCGGCAAGCGATTTAGCCATTCCGGCCCTTAACTGATTTAGGTCGACGTAGGCAACACAGACCAAAATCGCAAGCATGTCTAAGAGTCTCTTGCCTTTGAAGCGATCAGCCCAAAAATGGCCACTACGTCCATCCTCTTTATTTGCACGTTTGGAAATCGGTTCGCAAAGATCCTTCATGAAACTCGATGGAGAAGAAAGTCTTGCTCGCACACTCTCAAGCTGCTCAGGATCGCCTAAGAAAGCCTCGATTTGAGATTCAGTGGGATGTACACTTACAAACTCGTCGAGTTCTCTTCCTGGGTGAAGCGATAGCCAGCGGATTGCAACATCACGATCCGAGAGTTTTGCAACTTCATCGGGCAGTGTCAGAACCACTAAGTGAAGGTGGTTATCCAAAACGTTGAAAGCAAGGATATTAATCAGGTAAATCGATGCGAGTTGTTCTGTTCGATCGACGATCCATTGTTTGCGATAGGAATAGTCTTTTCCAGTTACTTGATCCTCACCGCAAAGGTAAGCGCCATCAATACAGCGGTTGTACAGATGAGCAAAACAGTTTTCATCCGGTGGAAAAACTTCGTCTCGTGTTGGACGCGGCATAACATACCTCCTTGTGGATTGGTCGTTGCACTAGAAGGAACATCGAGTGCAATGAAAGAGGGAAACTCGATTATGGAAACATGTGTGTGGAGATTGATACGGAGTTGAGGCGACTTCTAGGAACTTTCAAAACATCAGACTTGTTAAAACAGGGGATCTGGGCAATCCAGAACGATTGAAAGTTTCGCTAGGTCGAGTGACACCTCTGGTCACTAGTACGAGAAGAAGCGGAAAAAATTTGACGAATCAATAAATGGCTAGCAGCCGAATTAGGTGCCTGGCACCCGAAGCTGCCGAAAAAGGCGAAAAAGGTGCCTGGCACCCGTAGCAAGCCCACGTGTGGTTGTGCTAGCAAACTCCAGACAAGGACTTCCAGGTGCCAGGCACTCGTAACACTACAGACAAGGACTTCCAGGTGCCAGGCACTCGTAACATGTCCCCGATCCGTATAAGTGATTTGCTGGCATTGATTGCTATGCGGCTCAGAGGTGCCAGGCACCCGTAGCGAGCGGCGCTGGCGGATATGCCTGCAAAGTCCGGGTGGGCAACTCCTAGGTGCCTGGCACCCGAAGCAGCCGAAAAAGGTGCCAGGCACCCGCAGCACGCGGGCCGGCAACGCCGCCTACCCGAGAGCCTTCGCGTCGATTACAAATCCCACATCCCCCAAGTTCCAACAATATGCAATCAACCTCAACCCGAGAGGATTCAATATGCTACTGCCCATAGGGCTGGTCTTCTTGGGCCTAATCCTGCTTGTTCTGGGCGGCGAAGCCCTACTTCGAGGCGCAGTGGGACTTGCCACCCTCGCAAAACTAACCCCGGCTGTCATTGGACTGACAGTTGTCGCAGCCGGAACTTCCGTTCCTGAGCTGGCTGTCAGTGGTATTGCGGCCTACCAAGGCAAGACAGATATTGCCGTGGCTAATGTGGTCGGTTCGAATATTTTTAACATCACTGTCATCCTAGGCCTCTGCGCACTGGTCTTGCCCACGCCTATCAAAGGTAACACGATCAAACTCGAATACCCAGTGCTGGCATTGGTAACGTTACTTTGCTTAGTGTTGGCCCGAGATGGGGTCTTCGAGCGCCTTGATGCTCTTCTTTGCTTGGCGATCTACATCGTATTTACGGCATACATGGTTCGTTTGGTTCGGTACCAAATGACCCGTTCTGAAAATGAAGAAATGAACGAACAAGTCGCCGAACTCACTCTTGAATCGAAGAATCCTCGCGCCTGGGTTAGCATCCTGCTGTTGCTCTTGGGTATCATTCTGCTTGCTTGCGGTGCACATGCGACAGTCACCGGTGCAGTCGACCTAGCTCGCCTTCTAGGGCTCTCGGAGCGCGTGATCGGACTGACCATCGTATCAGCAGGAACAGGGTTACCCGAAGTGGTCGCTTCGCTTGTTTCAAGCGTGCGTGGACGAAGTGATATCGCAATCGGAAATGTGATTGGTTCCAATCTATTTAACATCTTAGGAATACTTGGACTGAGCGCACTGGCATCCCCCTTACCAGTCCAAGCGGAGCTAATCGCCAACGACTGCTGGTGGATGCTCGGCGTGACCCTGATTCTATTTCCTATCATGTTCACGGGACTTCGAATCAGCCGCATCGAAGGCGCCTTGCTTATTGCAATCTACCTCGTTTACCTTTTGATCCTCCTGAAATCACCCTCGGTTTCGGCCTTAATGCCCAATGAGCACTTGCTCAAGTTTGTCGATGTTGGCCTCGATGCAGTACCTTGACTCGACCAACTTTCGACCGGCTCTTCCCATTCGCTGCCTCAACTCCGGATCCAACAAAAGTGCCCGAAGTGACTCAAACCATTGGTTTTCACTCGACGCTGCAAAACCAACTTGATTGTCTTGGAGAATCGTTGCATTGACCCCGACTGGGCTTGCCACCGCCGGTATCCCAATCGACATGTACTGCACTAGCTTGGTAGCCGCTTTGTACCTCATCCATTCTTGATCCGCTGGCAAAGGCATTAAACCGATATCCATCTGATGGAGCCACTGGATCTCGACTTCGGGACTCCATGTTTCAAATTGCAAATCGACCCCCTGCAGATCGATAGCTTTGAGGGGCTCGAAAATATTCGATACGACCAACAGCTTAAAGGGTATCTCCTTTGCCAATCGCCTCAGCGCCGCTGCGCAGTGAGTCAAAAAAGGCAAGTTCGAAGAGGTTCCGATCCATCCAATGACAGGCTTGGCAGCCTCACTCGCTCCATAGACCCTCGCTTGGTATCTCTCCAAGGAAACACATGTTGGTATCTCCGTTATCTTCGAGTGATACTGAGCAACGTACTCATAGAGTGGTTGATTGCTCACGACCACGTGGTCGCTCCACTGGATCAATTGCCGTGTCTTGTCGGGGAACTGCAGAAACATTGCATCGTCGACATCGAGTACAAACCGGCGTGAAACGTTCCGAAACCAGCGATCCAACCACAGGCTTTGGTCATGGAAAACACCCCGTTCAAGATAGACCGTATCGGGACGAAGCCACTTGGCCTGAGAGTATTGCCAAAGCCGATTGGCCCGCTTGATTTGATAACTGACTCTCCAGCCTAGTTTAGGTAAGTAATCATAAACACTGGGGTAACTGGTCCAGATAGACACTCGATGGCCCCTGGCTCTTAGCGGCTTTTCGTAGGGATAAAAACGAAAGCGGGTTGAGGGAACATTGGCTCCTAGGGTTACAAAACCAAATCGCATGGTGTGCCGCTAACTATGCATTCGAGGAAGCTCATGGCCTACATGGATGATAGCCGCCTCGGCTGCCGAGAGTTCTTCTAGTCTGACGCGAACCTTATTGGGTTCCTGGAACAGCCTAGCCAATCGCACATAGGTCGTATGATGCCTAGCTTCTGATTCAAACAACGATCCGTAGAAAGTTGCAAGTTCGCGATCTGAAACATGATCTTTCAGTAGTTTGAACCTTTCGCAGGATCGGGCTTCGATCAATCCAGCGATGAGCAATCTATCGACGGCCCGGTCGGGTTCATTGGGCCGCACGAGCAAGTTCAATTTTCGTCCGTAATCCCCCGGCCTTATCTTGCGAAAACGGATCCCTCGGCGCTTGAGCAAATCCAGCACCATGTGAAAGTGTTCGAGTTCCTCGGCGATGATGGTCGTCATCTCTTGGGTGAGTTCTGGGCAATCGACATACGATCCAAACAAACTCATCGCCGTTGCCGCGGCTTTATGCTCGCAGTGTGCATGATCGATCAAGATCTCTTCAAGGTGCTCGTCGACCTGACGTAGCCACCTTGCTTGGGATTCGCTTTGCAGGTGAAGCATACGGCTGCTTGGACTCCTCTTGCTTTGCGTTGCCTTAATTGGGGACTGCCCCGAGAAACATCAGGTGTTGCCATGGTAGCCGATCATACTGTCCTACCAATCGCATTGAATTGGCCTCGTACTCTTTAAGAATCTGCTTCTTCGTCATCTTATGCTCGGGTTTGATAGGCACTTGCGGATCCTCGCCTCGAAATTCAACCAAGGCGATGCGCCCCTTGGGACTCAAACTCTTTCTCATCGCATCGAGCATCTCCACGGGATTGGAGAACTCGTGATACACATCGACCATCAGTATCAGATCGATCTTGCCAACAGGAAGCTTAGGGTTGTGCGGTTCCCCCAGAATCATCTCGACGTTCTTTAGATCACTGCGTTGGCAACGGCGAGAGAGTTCTTGGAGCATCTCAGGCTGGATATCGACGGCGATAACTTTTCCACTTGGACCTACTTTCTTGGCAAGTTCGATGGTGTAGTAACCGTCCCCGCACCCCATATCGCAGACGGTCATCCCCGGTTTGACATCCAGTTGCTCGAGCATCTCCTGCGGGTTCTCTTCCTGGATTCGCTCAGGACGATTCAGCCAAGGGATCCCGTGGTAACTCATCGGCAGAGCGATCCGCCTTCCCATGTATTTCGTCAAGGGTTCGGGAAGTGTCAATTCCGCCCGGCCCGCATCCTCTTGTCCATAGGAAGTATTCCATGGACCGAATGAAAGAACCAAGCTGAAAATCGCAAGCGAAACACCGGACGCGGACTTAATCATCCAAGGCATCTTCCAGTGAGATTTGTGCATCGTCGATATTCTCCAACGTGATAGGGGTAAAGCCAAGGTGCTTGGAAGATTCTAGGTAGGCGTCTAGGATGATGTGCGCTGCTATTTTATCGAGTTGTTTCTTACGCTGCTTGTGGGTCATCTGTGACTCCCGAAGCAATCGAGTGGCCAAGGCGGTTGTGTACCGCTCGTCGATGAACCGCACCGGACGCTCGGTCGTTGTAATGAGCCACTTTGCAAATTGCCTAACTTCACGCGCTTTGGCACTATCGCGACCGTCGCAGTGCAAGGGTAATCCGACGACCCACCCACCAATTTGATTCTCCTTGGTGAGATTTTGAAAATACTTCAATTCGATCGCTGTGGCTTTTCGCTCAAAGGTCTCTAATGGACTTGTCCAAGTTCGGGTCGGATCGCACAACGAAATGCCTATCCTGACTGTTCCAAAGTCGATCCCCGCGAGTCTTCCGGACTCGGGCCAAGGTAAATCGTAGGGGTTGATCTCTCCCAAAATGCTTACTTTCCGCAGTTTGACTTGTGGCGAATCCTGAACTTCTGCTAACTCTAGCTTACCCAAATCCGCAAAGATTGTCGATTAAATCAAATGTACCGCTAACTTACCTATCCTAGATTTGGCTCGGAGACTTAAAGTTCATGCGAAACCAAAACGTGCTAAATCGTTGGAAATCGACCAGATGGATGCGTTGGGCATTCGTCGCAGCAATGGCCCTTTGCATTCTAAACGTCAGCCCAGCCCAAACCCAAGAACCCTATGGATACAACGAAGCCGAGCAGATGCTCTCGTTTAACACCGTAGAGCTTAAAGATCAGTTGATGTTCGGTCTACGAGTGGCCTTTCCCGAGCAAGAAGCTTTCGTTGACCAAGTGATCCAAAAAGTCGATCGAGGCGAAATCTCTCGGGCCATGGTCAACGTGATTTACGTTTGGTCTAAGAAACGCAAGCCGAGGATCCCTTTCCCCTATTTCGAATATGTCATGCGTTTGCTAGCCGACCAGCGAGGCGTAGTTTTTGAGTGACAAACTAGTCCACTGAACCTAAAATGGTATCTAGAACCATTCTCAACTAGCACTTCTTAGGATTGCTCCGTACCGGCAACTCGATGAAGATGCCACATCGAAGTCGCTGCTTATGTTGCTTTCGAAGTCTCTTTGCCACGGTGGTATTTGCATACTGTCGGTCGTTTCCTTTCTGATTGTTGCTCCGTTGGGTCGCCAGGTGACGTTTGCCCAAGACACCAAGCAGCCTGGCATCAACACTCCGATCGAAGAGTTGACCAGCGGAGTCATTGATAATCGGCGAATCTACAACACCTTTGTCAATCGGGGACGTCGGCTCATCACCGACGAGCAAGAGCTTGACTCGAAAGACATCAGACAAAAAGTAAATCAAGCTCCCTCGCGGTTGGCAGTCAGCTTACCTGAAGTGGCGCCTATCGGATCGGACGATTTTTATGATCGGATGCGTAAAGCTTCGGTCATGGTCGGATCCCTTTACGATTGCGGTCGTTGCAAGAATCTCCACGGAAACATCTCCGGTGGAGTCGTCATCAGCCAAGACGGACTCGTACTGACCAATCATCACGTGCTCAAGCGTAAAGAAGATGAAAAGGTCCAAGGGATGGTTGTCATGAACCATCTTGGTCAATGCTTTGCTATCGAGCAGGTATTAGCTGCCTGGGAGTCCGCAGATATTGCTTTGATCAAAATCAAATATAGCGAAAAGTTCGATCCTGTGCCTCTTGCGAGCTCGAATCCAAAACCCTTGTCCGAAGTGGTCGTAATGAGTCACCCCCACAACGAATTTTTTGTCGTCACCACAGGCCTTACCAGTCGCCTTACGAAACCCACGATGGAAGGGGACTCGAACACTTGGCTTGAGATCACCGCAGAGTTCTCTGGCGGTTCAAGCGGATCGGGAGTTTTTAATTCACAAGGCGAATTAGTCGGATTGGTCTCACGCATCCATCCGATGTTCCGCGAACAGGAAAAGAGCGATCGATCCAGAAAAACAGAGGGAGCGTCCGATCCTCCCGAATCCTCAGGAGGACGTTTGGTCTATCCGGAGCAGATTCTCAGACGCTGCGTTCCGATCGAATCGATCCGAAAGATGCTAACCCCCTGATCCATCATGAGTGTGACAATCCAACATCTTCGCGATGCCCAGCAGATCCTCGCTGAACACATGTCCCCTGCCCCTTTGGTTCGATCCTATGCACTTGAGAGGCAATTAGGATTGCCTCAAGATCGCAGGGTCTGGATCAAGGATTACGGTTGGACTCCCGTGGGTTCTTTTAAACTCATGGGTGCTCTTTACTGGATGGCTCGGCACGCCCCAAGTCTAGACAGTAGACCCGTAGCAGCTCACTCTTCAGGGAACTTCGCTTCGGGGCTTTCGTATGCAGGCCACCGATTCTCGACTCGTGTGATTATCGTGATGCCCGAATCGGCTCCCAAGATCAAATTCGAAAACACCCGCAGATACGGAGCCGAAATTCGCACCTACGATATTACCACCGATCATCTCACGGGAGTCCGAGATCGACTCGCCAAGGAGATCGCTGAGCAAGAGCGAGCCTTGCAAGCCTCGCCTTACGATGATCCTTATGTCATTGCAGGTAACGGAGTCGGAGGACTTGAAATCGTTCAGAGCTTAAAGGAGCAAGGCAGACAGCTATCCCACTTTGTTTGTGCTGTCAGTGGTGGTGGATTGATGGCCGGTCATGCTCTTGCAATTGCCGACGGTTTTCCAAATGCAAAAATCATCGGTGTGGAACCGGATCAAGCTGACGATTTTCGTCAATCACGCATCGAGCAAAGACGAGTTCGATTGCCCAAGCCGACGAGTATCTGTGACGGTCTGTTATCCTACGATGTTGGCGAGAACAATTGGCCTATCCTCCAAAGGCTCGTAAGCGATTCGGTCGTTTGTAGCGATCAGCAGACCAAGCAGGCTATGGCTTGGCTTTATCAACACCATGGTCTTCGAACCGAACCTTCAGGAGCCATCACCACCGCTGCAGTGCTCGAAGGAAAAATCCCCTTAGGGCTCGATGGTGATCAACGCGGCGCCCAAGGCGACATCGTTGTGGTTCTAAGCGGTCGGAACATCGATGAAGAGGTTTTCGAAAAACATTTGAGGGACTCGAACCTCAGCGATGCTTCTTGTTGAGAGTCCTAAGTGCTCGCTTAATGATGTATAGGGTCTGCGGAGTCTCCGACTGCTCGTGCCATCGTTTGGTTAACTCCAGTACCCACTCGGGCTTAGACTTACTGGCATCATTGAGCCAATTGGCAACGGAGTTCCGTACATAGAGCGATTCATCGGATTTCAGTGGCTCAAGCAGTTCGAGTCCCAATTGTGGCTGGCTCTTGAGTAGCTCGATGTGGGGACACCACACACCGCAGGGACGAGTAATCTCGCTCGCGTACCTACGAAGACGTTCGTTGCGACTCCCCGTCCACGGCAAGAGCTTGAATATTGTATCGACAGGGCTCGAGGCGACATGATGCCGAAGCGCCATCCACGCGATCTCGCGGGTGCCGGGGTTAGGATCGTCCGCAAAGGGCTTGATCCAAGCGAGTCGTTTTGCAAACGGCATCGAATCCCAGTGTCCGACGATCAAAGCACCCCATTCGCGAACCACATCGCTCGTGTGACTTTCGATAGCCTTGAACCGCGGATCGCCGGGCAAGATCAGCGTCGCTAGTTCTTGAGCGATAAGCTTCGATAGCTGAAGCGACGAGAGGGACGAACCCTCTTTGGTTACTTTCTTGAGTGACGCTGAGAGCTCAATGTTCAGTTGGCTCGAAAGAGCCTTGAGCAACTTTAAGCGATCGACCGAGAGCCATTCGACGAGGTTCTTCGACTCGATCCAACCTTTGGACAACGCATCCAATACGTCAGCGGGAATCTCCCGCTGACGAAGCGCTGCTTTGCGCTGTTTGAGCTGCTCGATCTTCGAATGGGTCTTAGGATCCACCGAGAGCTTTGACTAGCATCGAGGTCAGGCCGGTCGAGTAGTCGGTTTGACCGTCCCAGGCCCAAAGGTTTCGAAGAATGTCCGAGGTAAGGATACCGCAAAGTCCCATAAGAACCAAAACCAGGGCGAGCATACCGACCCAGAATCCTGAGTAGGGGACTTCGGCCGATCGCATTGCAAGGGCTGCACCAGCACCGGCACCAGCGACGGCTCCGAGTTCATCGGCACCGAATCCACCCTCTGCACCCGCTTCTTGGACGGCACCATCAAATACACCTCCCTCGGGAAGTCCGATGCCATCGCCGAAGCTCTCTGAGTCTTCGAGTTCGATGACTTGTGAGCCGCTGTCATCGTCGGCTTCAACGCTCGATGGGGTCAATTGGAATTCGTCGTTTTGATCGACCAAGCCCGCACCGATGCCGCTTGGGTTGCTCGTCGAACTAATTTTCGAACTCGATGCCGGGTCGGCAGCGAGTTCAGCACCTAGATCCAAACCGGAGATTCCGGTACCTGCCAAGTCCAGGGGCTCATCTTCAAGCGATAGACCGCTATCGGATGGGCTCATTAGATTGATGCCGCTTTCGCTTCCGATCCCGATCGCCGAATCGCTTCCAAGAACTAGTTCATCCTCGTCATCGCCGGAGAGTTCCAAGTCGCTACCCAAACCTTTGGATGCTTTGGAACCCAAGCCAAGACCAAGATCTGATCCGAGGACATTGGAACCAGGAGATTTATCTTTGCTCGTCAGCTCCTTTCCAACAGCTCCAGATGAATCCTCAAGCTTAAGATCGCTACCGAGCGACAGGTCGCTTCCTTCACCTGCGAGCTTAAGGTCAGAGGCTTCCGCATCCTTGGATTTCGACTTGCCTTTATCCGCTGACGAACGATTCACGAGTTTGACACCGCTATCGCTACGTGGATCGGGAATCAGAGCAACATCGCTTGGTTCAGCGTCTTCGGCAGCGAGCCTTAAATCGGACCCGAGCGAAACGTCCGAGCCCAAGGAGATTTCGTCTTCCCCGCCGGCAACATCGCCTCGTTCGTCGAGTACTCGATCGATCTCTTCTTGCTTGAACTTCCAGCTTGCGCCATCGCGATATCCGAAAATTTCACCCTTGGATCGCATCTCGACCAAATCGTCGGTCGAGACACCCAGGATCTTTGCGGCTTCTTCGAGAGATACGTAATTGGCCATTCCCAAACCTATTCCAAAGCAGGTGAACGATGAACTAAACTGTCGAACGGAACTATCTAAAAGGGCTATCGATTGCGTCGTTGCGGTCTACGCAATCGGTACGATTTTAACTAACTATATGCGACAAGCCGAAGAAAAACTCCAGAAGTTTTTCGAGTTCGCACGGGGTATTTCGCCTCAAAAAAACCTCGAAGCATCACGGTTTGACCAAGATTCCCAGAAATTGGCTTGGTCAATCGGAAATGCCGTCCTTTCCGGCTATCGATTGGTCCGAAAACAAGGATTATTCCGACTCGCGAGAGTCAGGATTTTCCAGAAAAAGGACTGGACAAAAAACCAGCCGATGGCCATTATTTGGGGCTTGTTGATTGACAAGCGGTTCGCAGGATCGATTTTAGCCAGGAGTTTGAAACGTGCCGAATATTCAGAGTGCCAAGAAGCGTCTGCGTCAGTCGCTGGTTCGACGAGGTCGTAACCGGGCAGCGAAATCAAGTATCAAAACCGCAATCAAACGGCTCCAAGCCAGTGTTCAGGCCAAGGAATTCGATGCAGCCCGAGCTCAATTGACCTCGATTTACAAGCTGCTTGATCAAACAGCATCCAAAGGCGTCATCCACGTCAACAAAGCATCCCGTACCAAGAGCCGACTTACCCAGTATGTCAAAAAGGCCTCGGTTGCTTAGCCAGGCCCCCTGTTGGTCACCTCCGAGCAAACTTCGATTCAGCCCAGTGATTCACTGGGCTTTTTGTTTTGGCAAACCGTCAATTCGGGTCACGACGATCGGATCGCCTTTTCGGTTGAGCAAGCCAGGAAAAAACATTTGCACCCGTGAATTCCTGCTCGTTTGTGCTCCACGGATCCGAGTTAACAGGTTCGGTGTTACCCTTTCTTTGCCCCCTACCGTGCACAGACAATCATGAAATTTGACCGCAATCGCTACTTCATGCTGGGTGTGATTCTGCTATTGCTCGGACTCCAATTCCGTTTGGTCGATAGCTTCGTTTTGAACGAAACCTCGACCCGTGCTTTGCACAAAGTGATGAAGACCAAGACGGTCGATGCCAACTCCATGGCAACGAACGTATTTATGCAAACGGCCCCATCCCCGAAAAAGACCCTCCGGCCACCTAGGTGGCTCGGTTTTGTCCTTCTTACCGCCGGCGGTATCATGGCCCTGCACGCCTTGGTTTTGCCCAAGTCTGGTGGCTAGCTCGATTCGATCGAGTTCGAGACCCTTTGAATTTGCCCATTTGACATTGATTCCGTGGGGATTTCGTCTATAAATCTCCATCGCTCAGTGCCCGTTTCAGTCAGTTATCCCACAAACTCATTTCCACCCGAATCTTCCTTAGGTCTCGATCATGAAAGACGGCATCCACCCAAAATACCACGAAACCAAGGTGACATGCGGTTGCGGAAACAGTTTCACGACTCGCAGTACCCGCAAAGAACTCAAGGTCGACATTTGCAATGTCTGCCACCCTTTCTACACCGGAAAGCTCAAGTTCGTTGATACCGCCGGTCGGATCGAAAAGTTCCAAAACAAGTTCGCCGCGGGTACTTACGCCAGTCTTCAGTCCCCCAAGAAAGCCGCTACGAAAAAGAAGTAGCGACCCCATCGCGTTTGGCTGGACTCGATAGCCCAGCGTCGATGGCAATCCAAATTACTGCGCGCTGCATGATTGCCAAGGCAAACCTGCAGCGTTTTTTTTTGCACGCTTAGATCGAATTCGATAGAACCTCCCTAGTCCCATGAAGATCCGCGAACAACTCGAACAAAATCTAGCTCGATTCACCGAGCTCGAACAAATGATGTCCGACCCAGCGGTCCTGGCAGGCGAATCGGGAAACATGGCCAACATCCTTCGAGAACATGGCGGCCTTTCGAAAACGGCGCTCAAGTACCGTCGCTATAAAAAGCTCTCGGATGATCTGAAAGATCTTGCTCCCATGCTCGCCTCGGAAGATCAAGACGAGAAAGCCATGGCCGACGAAGAGGCCGCAGCGATCCGGCAAGAACGCGAAAACATTTGGAACGAACTCCTCGAGTTGTCCGTCGGTGGAGAAGATGCCAATCGCACCCGATGCGTGATGGAAATTCGTGCCGGAACCGGGGGTGAAGAAGCCGCCCTGTTTGGACGCGATCTGTTTGAAATGTACCGGCGATACGCTGAGACCAAAGGCTGGAAAGTCGAAGTCATGGACTCGAGCCCCAGCGAACGTGGTGGCATGAAAGAAATCATCCTCTCGATCGAAGGCGACGGAGCCTATCGCGAACTCCAATTCGAAAGCGGTGGCCATCGCGTCCAACGAGTCCCAGAGACCGAGGCCCAAGGCCGCGTTCACACCTCGGCGGCCACGGTCGCGGTGATGCCTGAACCCGAAGACATCGAAATCGATCTCAAGCCCGAAGACTACAGGCTCGATAAATTCTGCGCCTCAGGCCCCGGTGGTCAGCACGTCAATAAAACCGAATCGGCCGTGCGGCTAACCCACCTTGAATCGGGCATCGTCGTCCAATGCCAAGACGAAAAGAGCCAGCATAAGAACCTTGCCAAAGCCATCCGCGTTCTCAAAACTCGCCTCTATGAAGCCAAGCGCGAAGCCGAACGCCAACAACGATCGAAAGAACGCATGTCGCTGATCGGCTCGGGTGATCGCTCCGAAAGAATCCGCACCTATAATTTTCCCCAGAACCGTCTGACCGATCACCGAATCAATCTGACCCTCTACAAATTAGATCAGATCATCGCAGGCAATCTCGAACCGGTCTCCGAAGCCCTCCTCGAGTACGAACGATCCATGCTTCGTGACGATGAAGCTGCCTAAAAGGACGCATAAACATGAGCGATAGCGGAGCTACACCCAGCGAAGTTTGGACGATCCTTCGAATGCTCCAATGGACAACCGAGCATCTCAAGAAGCATGGTTCCCCCTCGGCTCGACTCGATGCCGAAGTCCTCTTTGCTCACGCTCGCAAATGCCAACGCATCGACCTTTATGCAGCCTTTAATGAAGAGCCACCCGAAGAGGTCAAAGCCGTCTTTCGCGATCTGGTCAAACGCCGCGCCACCGGTGAGCCTGTGGCCTACCTGGTAGGAAAAAAAGAATTCTTCTCGCTACCGTTTATCGTGAACGAAAGTTGCTTGATCCCACGCAACGAAACCGAGCATATCATCACCGAGTGCATCGATCGGATCAAAAAGGCACAAGGCCCATTGCGTATCGCCGACGTCTGCACCGGTAGCGGTTGCATCGCCATCACGATTGCCAAAGAGTGCCAACGCCTAAGCGTCCCTGCGAGCATCAGCGCAATCGATTTGTCACCCGAGGCTCTCGATATCGCAAGGCAAAATGTCGAACTTCATAAAGTCGCTGATCGCGTTGAACTCATGCAAGCCGATCTGCTCGATACGATCCCACAGGACTCGTGCGACTTTATCCTCAGCAATCCACCCTATGTCTCCGAGGACGAATACGCCAAACTCGATAAATCCGTCCGCAACTACGAACCAAAAATGGCACTCGTCGCCGGTGACAGTGGCACGCAAATCATCGGGCGGCTTATCGAGCAAGCGGCCGTGAAGCTCAAGTCAGGGGGTTGGTTGATTTTCGAGCATTCTCCAATGAATGCTGCAAAATGCCAAGAAATTCTGAGCCGATCGCAAACCCCAAGCGGGCCCTGGTCCGATGTTCGAACCATCAAGGATCTCTCCGGGCTTGCTCGCGTGACTCTTGCCCGTCGACCCTAAAGCCGAGTTTTTCGGTAAATTACTCCTCTAGGAGCTTTTGGCTCGGTCACCTGCTTTCACCATTCCTTTATCTAGAAGACTCAAACCGGTAGCGGCTTATGACTGTTGAAAACTTGATGGACAAACTTGTGGCCCACTGCAAAGCCAATGGATTCATGTTCCAATCTAGCGAAATATATGGTGGACTGAATGGCTTTTGGGACTATGGGCCTTTGGGTGTCGAGCTCAAGCGGAACATCAAGGAGGCTTGGTGGAAGGACATGTACCAAAGCCACAATGAACTAGCCAAACCTGAGAGCGCCCCTAGCACGTTCGATATGGTTGGGCTCGACTGCACCATCATCATGCATCCACAAGTCTGGAAGTGCTCCGGGCACTACGATCTGTTCCACGACTACATGGTCGATTGCCGCAAAACCAAGAAGCGTTACCGCTTTGATCAAGTCCGCGGTCGCTGGGTCACCCACGGTGAAAAAAGGGTCTTCGTCACGACGATGGCCGAGCCTGAGCAAGAACAAGAGGATATCGCTCGCCGCGCATTGAAACTTTTTAATCTGCGTTCCAAAGAAATCGACAAACTGCAGTTCGATCAAAAAGTTTTAACCCTAGAAAAACTCTCCGATGTCGATCGTGCAAGTGTCCTTGGGCCAGATGCCGACGAAGTCGGCACGCTCACCGATCCGCGAGAATTCAACTTGATGTTTAAAACCTATGTCGGTGCTCTTAGTGGTGAAGAAGGAGCCGCATTTCTTAGACCGGAGACGGCCCAAGGCATCTTCGTGAACTTTAAGAATGTCGTCGATAGCACTCGCATTCGGGTTCCTTTTGGTGTGGCCCAAGTTGGCAAAAGTTTCCGCAATGAGATCACTCCGCGAAACTTCACCTTCCGATCCCGTGAATTCGAACAAATGGAAATCGAGTTCTTCTGCCATCCAAACCAATCCTCCGATTGGTACCAGTATTGGCGCAACCGCCGTTTGCAATGGTATAAGGACTTAGGCCTCGATTCGGAACGACTTCGACTTCGCGAACACGATCAGGATGAGCTGAGTCACTACTCTTGCGGTACTGCTGACATCGAATACGCGTTCCCATTCCTGCCACCAGGCGAATACGGAGAACTCGAAGGGATCGCCCACCGAGGCGACTTTGACCTACGCAGCCACTCCGAGGGTAAACTTGATCCGAAGAAACGACCCTTGGAAGTCGAGCTCGACGAGGAAGGCAATCCACGTCATCGAGGAAGCGGCAAGGATCTTTCGTATCGCGACGATCTGAGCAACGAACGATTCATCCCGCATGTGATCGAACCCTCGGCAGGTGCAGACCGAGCCACACTGGCTTTTCTTTGTCAAGCTTACACCGAAGTTCAATCTTCGGAGGCTGGAGGCAAGTTCGAGTCTCGCGTCGTGATGCGATTCCACCCACGCATCGCACCTTATAAAGCGGCCGTGTTACCACTGGTCAAGAAAGATGGGATGCCCGAGATCGCCGCCGAAATCTATGGTGCTTTGAAAAAGAAATTCAACGTTTTTTACGATGAGAAAGCAGCCATCGGAAAACGCTATTGGAGACAAGACAAGATCGGTACGCCCTACTGCATCACCGTCGATAGCCAAACACTCGTCGATCGAACAGTCACTATCCGAGAACGCGATTCGATGGAGCAGTGGCGAGTGCATATCGACCAAGTCGTCTCGGAAATCGAAAAACGGATTTGCTGAGTTGTCACGCACATGAGCCAGCATCGACAAGGTGAACTCTTCCCCAGCGATGAAGCTCCTTGGGAAATCGACTCGCAAGCGACTGTGCTGGCTGCGCATGTGGTTTTTCCAGAGGCACCCTTTGGGCCTTATTCTTATCGCATTCCCGATGAGCTCGCAGGCAAAGTTCAGCCTGCTATGCGAGTGATCGTCCCTTTAGGAAAAGGGGATCGGGAAATCACAGGCTATACCATCGGCATCGAAACGCTCAAACAGTATCGACAGAATCTTAAACCCATTCTTCAGTGCTGCGATGAAGCACCGTTGTGCAGCCCTAATTTGCTCGAACTCGTGCGTTGGATGAGCAAATACTATTTGGTTCCTGCGGGCCAAGTCATCGAGGCGATCATCCCTGCAGGGGTTCGAGCCGGAGCAGGTACCCGCAATCAAACTCTGCTGCGTCCGACTGAAAAAGCCACCGACGATGCGATGGTCAATTCGCTCAGTGGGAAACAAAAGCAGACGCTCGTGCAATTGATCCTGGCCGATGAACCTCTAGCCCCCGAACAACTGCGAACACTTGCAAACTGCTCCGATGGTGTCATTAAGAAGCTTCGTGAGACAGGATTTATTGAAAGCTTTACCCAGCGGGTGATGAATTACGAGTCGAGCGATGCTGCGGTTGTCGATGAAAAGATCCCCATACCGGCTCTAACCATCGACCAGCGGGTCGCCTTGCAGACGATTTTCGGGGCCCTCGATTCGCAAAAGCACTCGACGATCTTGCTCCATGGAGTCACAGGCAGCGGTAAGACTGAGGTCTACATGCAAGCCATCGAAAAAACGATCGGATTTTCCCGACAAGCCATCGTCTTGGTTCCCGAAATCAGCCTAACACCCCAGACGCGAACTAGGTTCCAGAATCGGTTTCGATCGGTAGCCGTTTTGCATTCGAACATGAGTGGCCCAGAGAGGCATTTTCAATGGCGACGTATCAGCAGCGGAGAAGTACAAGTCGTCGTCGGTCCCCGCAGTGCGATCTTTGCCCCAGTTCCAAATCTAGGGTTGGTAATCCTCGACGAAGAACATGAGACTTCGTTCAAGCAAGACTCCGTTCCGCGGTACCATGCGCGCGATGTTGCTATCCATCGGACATTCCTCGAACAAGTCCCTTTGGTGCTCGGCTCGGCCACCCCGTCGTTAGAAACATACCATCGCGCCCGAAAGGGAGCTTATCAGTACGTCTCCTTGCCCAGGCGGATCCTCAATCGCCCGATGCCAGAAGTTCGCACGATCGATCTTCGTGTCAATCGAATCGATGTCAATCAAGGGAGTTTGTCGAAGCCTCTTTTGCAATCGATGCGACGAGTGCTCGACGAAGACGGCCAAATCATTCTGCTACTGAATCGCAGAGGTTACTCGACCCGTGTCCAGTGCCCTTCGTGTGGTTTTGTTCTAGGATGCCCAGACTGCGATTTACCGCTGACGTTCCATCGCGATGGGAACAAGGTGATGTGCCACTATTGCGATTACACCATTTCGGCTCCCCAGCAGTGTCCCAAATGCACCTTCGACGGTATCCGATTCTCGGGGCTCGGTACACAGCGTCTGGAGTTGGAGGTGCAAGCGAGTTTTCCGGATGCACCGATGGCTCGCATGGATTCCGATACGATGCGTAAGCCTGGGAGTCACGAGCGGACATTGACAGATTTTCGAGCCGGTCGAACCAAGATCTTGCTAGGTACACAGATGATCGCCAAGGGGCTCGACTTCCCTAATGTGCTGCTCGTGGGGGTCATCCAAGCCGATACGAGCCTGCATTTTCCTGACTTTAGAGCTTCCGAGAAAACCTTTCAGCTTATCACTCAGGTCGCTGGGCGAACGGGGCGAGGAGACAAAGCCGGTGAGGTGCTTGTGCAAACCTTCTCCCCCGAGCATCCGGCGATCCTGGCTGCTTGCAAGCACGATTTTTTAGGCTTTGCAGACATGGAGCTTCAGCATCGCGAGCCCCTCGAGTATCCACCGTATGGCTCGCTGGCTCGCATCATTTTTCGAGGTGAGGTTCAAGCTCAGGTCGAGCAGTTTGCCGAGGGGGTGGTGGCCAAAGCCCGTTCGCTGGTGGCCAAGCATGGCTCGAAGGTTCGGATTTTGGGGCCTTCGTTGCCTCCGATCCCAAAGCTCCGTGGGCACCATCGCTACCATGCGATGATGATTACCCAGCAACCCGGCGCGCTGCATGCAGTGTTGCAGGAAATTCAAGCCACCACGAAGTTGCCCGAAGGTCTTTTGTATCTGATCGACATCGACCCGATCGATATGCTTTAGGTTAGGCTTTGGACTTTGGGCATTAGGCATTAGGCAAAAGACCACCGTGATTCGCAATATCACTCTCCTACCCTTGTCATTATGCGATGTGCCCAAAAAACTTGGCTCTTCAGGAATTATTGTGGGTGAAAGGTAAGTTCGAGCATCGCATCGGATTTCTTCGTACTCGTACTCAGCGAAGCGGTACTCAGTGCAGCGGTACTCGTACTCGATGGCTGTTTGAACTGCTGCGATGCCGATGGTTGATCGAAGCGGTTCACGGTAATTTCGGGACTTAGGGACTGAACCGCTATGCTAGACCGTTTCGAGTACGAGTACCATTTCATTGAGTACGAGTTCGATGAAATCCGTTAGCATGCAATCCTAGCCACGATAATTCCTGAAGATCCAAAAAACTTTTGAGAATCTTCGCAATTTTATTTCCCATCGCTCTCTTCTCTGCGATTAGTCTCTTAGAGGGTTCCTTCGCCCCCATCGTCTAGACACCTTTTTGTAGGAAATTGCATCCATGAATAAGACTCTCAAAAAAATCGCCCAAGCCCTGACCTTCAAATCGCCGACGGCACGAAAGACGACCAAGCGACGGGCGTTGCGAGTTGAGGCTCTAGAAAATCGTGAGCTCTTTGCCGTCGCACCCCTTGCTCCTTTGGGCTCGAAGTCCACGCTACTGATCCCAGCTTATACATCCCCGGTTCGGTTCACGGCCGACTTCTCCGATACAGCCTCCAAAAACGAGCTCGGTTATTTCTTTGTCGATGGGCCCGATGGACGACTTACGCGTCGCCAGGATGCCGATATCGATAGCAAGCCACTTTTAAATGCTCAAGGCCAACCGCAATACTTGCGCCCAGGTGATCGAGGCTATCTCGACTTGGCGCTGGCCTCGTGGAACTCCGAGGTCATCTTCGCAAGTGGCGAAGTCAACCAGTCGCTTCGTCCTAACAAAGTCCTCGATGTCTCGGGCGATCGATTCATCGCTTTCTTCATCATCAAGAATGCGTCGGTTGCCGATTGGCGAAACGCACCTGCCAACAGCAAACCCAACGCTTGGGTCAGCCTTGGAGATGCCAACAGCGATAAATTCGAACACTTCCAAGCCACCCGGCGGCAAGATCCGTTCTTCCGTAACAACATCTTGCAGTACCGAGTCGAAGATTCGAACCTTGCCGATGCCCGAGCCCGAAAACCTGGAAACGACAGAGATATCAATGATTTGGTCTTCTCCGTAAATATTCTTCCCTACCTGAACTATGACGACTACTCGGTCTTCAACGGAGGAGCGAATTTTTCGGGAGCACCCGAAGGATTCAAGCTTGATGCCAAGAGCGGTCTCTTGGCCAACGACTATCTCCCATCAAACCCCAATGTCAAGCCGACGCTAACGCACATCAGTATCGATGGCGGAACGACCTGGCAGGAGGTCTTTAACGCTCAAAAGAAACAGAATCGATTGGTCGTCAGCGACCCATCGCTCCACGGAACTCTAACCGTTTCTTCAAATGGAGCTATGGAGTTCCAGCCCAGCGTCAATGACCCTTACTGGAAGATCAAGGCCACGGATCAAACAGCCGATCCAGATCCCGTCGTCTTCATGTACCGAGCCTTTGATGGATTGGATTCGGCTGAGACCGAGGTTTCGATCACCCATGGCTATTACCAACGAGGATCGGGGCTAGACAAGCTACAACAAGGTCAACGCATGTACTTCTTGGCCGGTGGTGGAGATTCGACATCCTTCAACGATGGCCGATCGGAGTTCTTCCAAAAGGGGAGCAACGGCAAAGACATCGTGCTTGTTTCCCAAGGGATCGAGCAACTCGAGTTCATCAACGAAGTTTTTGATGTTTACGCCGCAGGCAAAGTACGTTCGGTCACGAGTGTAAACATCACCACTAGAGCGCAGGCAATGGATCCGAGGATCGCAAGCATCATTTCGGGTGCTGATGCGATTTGGTTCGGAGGTGGTGCGCAGTCGCTGTACCAATCGATTTTCGTCGGTACTCCACTGTTCTCGGCATTGGCAAACGCCTCGCGTGGTAATGTTGCGATCGGAGGAACCAGTGCCGGCATGGCGATGCTGGGCCAATCGGCCTACATCGATGTCCCTTGGGACAGCGTCAAGAGTCGATTTGTAACCCAACAGCCACAAAGTCCGCGTGTTCAGATCATGACCCAAGGTGCCCAATTGCCTTTTGCTGGCCTGACTTGCGTCTCGAACGCACCTCTGGGGGGAATTATCACCGATACGCATTTCGCAACGCGAGATCGGATGGGAAGACTCACGGCTTTCATGGCTCGTAACGGCCATCGCGGTCTGGGGGTCGACGATAGCACCGCGCTGCTGATCAGCCGTGTAGGCAATGAATGGAAATGGACCGTCTTTGGTGAAGGGAATGTGTACCTCGTATCGCCTTCGAGCAATAAGGTAACACCTAGGTATCAAGATGGTGGCCGGTTGACCTACAACCCGCTGAATGTGACCCGTATTGCAGCCGGAACGACGACGACCCAAGCCGCCGCGCTTGCTTCGCCGAGCTACAAGATCTTTGTCAGCCAAGGAACAATCTACACGACCGAGAACGGCGGTAGTTTGTACTAGTGGTCGAATCAAGTTTTCTGGCCAGGTGATCCAAATCATCTGGCCAGATCGCTTAGGGCAGATCAGGGAAAAAAATTGCTTGGCAAAAAAATAGCATACCGGTTGGGATTGCCTCAAGAAAACCCAGCCCCCCTACCCTACCGCCCATAGAATCGCACAGACGACACAGTGAAAACTCCTTCGATTGTGCCCAAACAAGCGCTCCTGGGGGGCTTATTCAAATTCCTCGCCGTTGGCTGCGGGTTAAACGAAATATCGCCAATATAGAACCCCACTTCGCGTCACCACCTTTGCCTCTTCCCTTTGCGTCTTTGCGTCTTTGCGTGAGACCCCCTCCCGACCGCCC
>JBEIGI010000074.1:0-24575 GCA_040381975.1 Pirellula sp. | reverse complement strand
TCCCAGCGTTTGGATTTATCGCATTATCACCAGAATCGAAGGGAATCAGTGCGTCATGTCAGACCGACCGACGCAACCATTCGATCCTGTACCTGAGACGGCGCGGTAATCAAACAACGGGGGGTTGCTTCCCAACATTGCCCTATCCTCCGCTCAAGTAAGTTTCAATCGAATCGATTCCGGACACTCATGCAACGTTTTGTATCGCCTCAGCTCGCCGAAGCCTTCGTCTTTCCCGAGCCGTTTCGAGCTTCTGATCTCGCTGGGCAAAGAGTTCTTTTTCCTTGCCAGCAAGCTTCGTATGAGGCGTTACGTATCCAATCGCACTGTGGAGCCGGACCGTGTTGTAGTGATGGACGTACTGTGTTACTGCTTGACGAGCATCATCAACGCTGGTCATGCTCTTGGCCCGTATGCAGTCCCCTTTGATCGTCCGATGATATCGCTCAATCTTTCCATTGCTTTGCCGCCAACCCCGAGCCATGCAACGATTTGCTTAGCTGGGATTTCGGTTCGGTGATTCCAGTGATTCACGTAATCGACAACTTGGTCGCGGGTATCAGGGGGAACCCAACATCCATTTAGAGTTCCCCAAGTTCTTTTTTTAGCTGCACGTGCTCGTGGAGCAGTTCGGCGACGACTTCATTTTTCTGCTGGATTTTGGCCTCAAGAGCAATGATTTTACGGTCTTTGGCATCCTCCTGCTTGGTCGACTGGCGGGGCGTCTGAAATAACAAAGCAGCGTTATCTGTAAGCTGCTTTTGCCAAGTGTAGATTTGAGTCGGATGGAGCCCAAATTCGTCACACAGGTCTGAAACGGGTGTTTTGTCGATCAAATGCCGCAAAACGATCGTGGCTTTTTCTTGCGAGGTAAAAGTTCTTCTGGATCGGGTCATTTTGAAAGCCTCCTTTGGGCCTAGAATAACTCGATCAAATCAAAACTCCAAATTCAGCGGGGGCAAAACAAGGTCGTTCTAGCCCTTGCGCTTCGCTTTGCCATCGTGGAAAAAGTCCTTTGTTATTTTGAGAAGCAAACAACTACTACTCTTCGGTAAGCCCAGACTCATCCGCATCGGTGAGTTCTACGTGCTGCATCTCTTCTGAGCTTGGCGTTTCTGGTGGCTGGGTAACCCCGAGCTTTAGCCAAAGCTCGATAAAGAAAATCACCCACTTGGCGATGAGCAAGAAGGTCGCGGCACTTCCGTATTGCTCTCGAAGATCAGCACGGATGGCCCGAACATCCGAACCATGCTTGGCAAATAACTCCCTTGCCTTGCTCCGCCAACGTTTTGCAATTCGTCGTTTCATGGCAGGATCCATTCCTTGCAATTGCGCCAAAGATATGCGCCAAATTCCCGAACCCGCGTGCGCCCATGTTCGTCGCGGACCAGGAGGCTCCAAGCTTTGATCGTGTTGTAGATGACAAACGCAAGGCCGGCGCGAAGAAGGCTTTCTTGCCATCCGGAGTCCATCAGCAATGCTGACTCGAACGAACGCTCAAAGGTCTGCTCAAGAACCAGCGTTGCCGATGCGACCAGATTGTTCTCTACCAGAGAACCTGCTTCCTCTTCGTCGAATTTTCCACGCCTTGCACCCATGCACGGAAACGTACCCTGAGATTCCTTCAGGCTTCAAATCGCAAGTATGCAGGCTAAGCGGCGAGTTACCAAAGAAAGAAACTTTTTCTATCAATACAGCAACAAGCCTCCATCCAGTGTAAAATTGCGGGGATGTTCGTATTTCAAATAGCCCCATGGACTACTTCAGGAGAAATCTTGCCATGAAACGCTCGCTTTCGTTTTTTTCTGTGGTCCTTGTTCTTTTCCATCTCCTTGCGCTGCTGCATCCGGCCAAAGCCCAAGCTCCCAAAGAGATCACCAACAGCATTGGGATGAAACTGGTGTTGATCCCCAAGGGGAAATTCACGATGGGTTCTCCTGCTAGTGAGGAATACCGTCGCGACGACGAAACCCAGCACGAGGTGACGATCAGCATGGACTACTACCTTGGTGTGTATGAAGTAACGCAGGCACAGTACGAAAAGGTGATGGGTGCCAAGCCGAGTTACTTCCAAGGTGACAAGATTAACGGAAGCAGTTCCAATCACCCGGTCGAACGAGTTTCGTGGAAAGAGGCTGTAGAGTTCTGCAAGAAGCTTTCGGACTTGCCCGAGGAGAAGGCTGCAGGTCGCGTGTATCGTCTGCCCACCGAGGCAGAATGGGAATACGCCTGTCGGGCAGGTAGTAAAACCGCGTACAGTTTTGGAGAGGGTTCAAAATTACTAGGTGACTATTCTTGGTTTGGCGACAACTGCAACACAACGCACCCTGTCGGTGAGAAGAAGGCAAACGCTTGGGGCCTATACGATATGCACGGGAACGTCTGGGAGTGGTGCAGCGACTGGTACGGTGATTATCCCAAAGGTGCAGTCAGCGATCCTGTTGGACCACGTGAGGGCTCGTACCGCTTGTTCCGTGGCGGCAGTTGGCGCGACGTGGCCGCGCTTTGTCGGTCGGCGGACCGGAGCAGGCGCTACCCGTTGGACCGCCTCAACGACTACGGCTTCCGCGTTGCCCTGAGTTCCTCCGGAATCCCCAAGTAGGCGGAGCCGAGACAGGTTCAGCCCGAGCGGAGCTGGTGGTCGTAGGCACGAAGGGAGCGCGGAGCGGCGACCGGAGATGCCGTAGACCACTGGCGAAGCGGTCTTAGACAAGTTCGAACTGGTGTTGTTCGAGTAGAAAAGCTTTCCTCTCAGGTGGCGATACCATGGCTTGTCCACTTGGCATGATCACCGCATCGACGATTGCACCAAAGGAGCAGTTTGAATCTTGCAATTCAGCAGTGACCCGGATGGCTCTTTGCTGAGCGACTCCTTGGCTTGGTCCAAGAGGCTCTTTGGCTTTGCGATGAACAAACGGGATGGTAACAGGGATCGACTCGGGCGAATCGTTTACTTCTTGGTAATCATTGTACTGAGAGAGCAGGCGGTTTCTTGAATCGATATCGGATCGGTTGCATAGGAGCTTTCCTTGCCGTTTTTGGTTCGGTCTAGGCGGGAAAAGATATGCGAGGTGACCGACGCGTTTGGACGCGGATTTGGGTTCCTTGCAGATCAGCTAAATCGCGCTGCACTTTCGATCTCGTCGAACATCGCAGAGGGTAACGGTAGGTTCACCAAGGCCGATCGAAAGAATTTTTTCTTTATCGCAAGAGGATCGGTACAAGAGTGCGTTCCGCAATTGGAAATCGCTAAGCGACGAGGTTTGATCAGCCCAGCAAAACACCTGGAGCTTAAAGCGCAACTAGAGGAGATCTCCAGAATGCTCTCGGGCTTGATCAGTGGTTTAGAAAACCGGGATTAAACGCCCAAAGGCGACTGGACAGTTAGACGAAAATCAGAGAGTTGAGGGGAGAATCAGAGAGTTGAGGGGAGAAAGTAGAAAGTAGAAAAGCCAAAAACCATCTGTCTATCTATCGATAAAGTGACCACAACGCTCTAGTTCTGCTTTCTCCCCTCGACTCGGTCTACTCTCTACTTTCTACTCTCTTGGCTGCTTTGGAATGTTTGTCTTTTCCAGGCATCTCTCTAGACTCGGTGCATGTCCTTTGCATTCGAGAAACTTGTGGTCTATCAAAAGTCTGTCGACTTTGCTGACGCGATCCTAGCAATCGCGAATCGCTAGTTCGATCTTCTCAAGGTTCGATTCGGCACTCAAAGCAACCGCATCAGAAGTGCCCCCTGAAAGACCCATCGGAACTACTTTCTGATAACCTATCGAACGAACGACCTCCAGTATTTCACTGCACGTTGGAAATTTACGCCCGCTACTATTTTTATACCGCTCAAGTGCCTGCATGAACTCGATCTCATCTAACGTGTAATCTCTTTCGCAAGTCGTCGGATCAATCTGCTTGCGTTTGGTCGACTTGTGGTAGGCTCGATTGGCAGGAGGCTTGAACATCTTCTTGATGGTAAGTTGGTTTGGGGGAACGATCTTTGTAAAGGAAAAAGTCGGCGGTCGGAACGATCCGCACAATCCGCCGTCTTTACCGACTCGCTAAAGATGCCCAATAACAAGCGACAGGTCGCGAAAGACTTTAGGAAAATCTCAAACAATCTTTCGAACCGCTTCGTCCACTTCGGCTCGTAGCGAACTTACCACCTTTGACGATCCGGATCGTAAGGATCACGTCAACCTGTCATTCAAAACACTAATATGCCGAAAACTCTGCTGACGGCCCAATGGCATTCCTCCCAACCCAGAGCATCGGACTTGAAAGCTGGCAAGCATGAAGATTCAGAAATCTCCATGCAACCGCCTTTGCCATGGCCTGACCCTTTGAGAAATCATGCCAAGGGCTGAGATCAAGAACTCCGGGCGATTCCCGAGAGAACCTAGTCCGTTTCGCAAATCTGTTAAATAGACTGTCCTCAAACCCCTTTTTTCTGAGTATATTGGGACGAAATGGTGGTGGCCGGTTCGGCGATCTTGAGCAGTCCCAGGCGTGCCTTTGTTTTTTTACTCTTCATTGAAAGCACCGCGATTCTCATGCTTATTCGTGCGGAAGTCCTAAGCTTATTCCCATCGCTGCCGCTACCCCTGGGGGATGCGTCCGATGTTTTCAACATCGTCGGTCAGCTATCCTATGTCGCCTTGGCGGCCGTGGCTCTCTGGGGCGCTTACTATGTCTTCCTGGTTTTGACCCGCGTCAATGCCAAGCGATTCAAGACTGAGGCGATGCAAGATGAATTCATCAGCTCGGTCGAAGATGACTTGCGTCGAGGCAACTTCGATGCGGTGATCGGTAAATGCGAAGGAAACAAAAAAGCCTTACCAATGATGGTTTCCTATCTTTGCAAACATAGATCCTTCGGCTTTTCCAAGGTCCGACAGATGACCCTTGACCGATTTCAACGGGACGTGATCGCCGATTTGGATTACAGTATCGCTTGGATTGTCACGGTGATCAAAACCGCCCCCATGCTCGGACTCTTCGGAACCGTTGTCGGGATGATGGGTGCGTTCGGGAAACTCGCTTCGGCCACCAACGTCAACCCTACTGACCTTGCAGGCGATATTCGCGTGGCTCTCGAAACGACCGCCATCGGTCTTACTATCGCGATCCCTTTGGTTATGGCTATGGCAGCCATTCACAACCGAATCCGTCACATGCAGGATTTGGTCGGGGCTGGATTGGCACAGGTTCTCGAAGCCTTCAAAGTCGGTGCAGCCCGAGAAGAACAACGTGGCGTTCGCCAAAGTGCTTAGAACTCCAAGCCCACGTCACCTCATCGGTTACCACCGTTTGCCAACCTCGAACGATTGCGTCAACCACACTGGGCGATATCTGCAGGAATCGTTGCTATATCCCAAAGCTAAGCTTGGTTTACCTAAAGAATACTCGAGCAACCTGTGACACTTATGGATCCAAACCAAGACAAATACCAAGGCGAATCACAGATCGAATCCACAGATCCACCAGTGATCGTCGCCCCTTTGGACGATGAACCCGAAGAGGTTTCCATGGGCCCGCGTCCTCCTATGGACGATGAAATGGACATCACGCCCATGATCGATATGACTTTCCTCCTTTTGATCTTCTTTATCCTCACGTCCAAGATGACCGGTGAAAAATCCTACGAGGTCCCCCCAGCCAAAAACGGTAGCGCTATCGCCACGAAAAATTGCGTGATGATCACGGTCCAGCGAGGCAATGGCGACACACCGCTGGTTACCAAAGAAGACGGTGGCATTTTTTCCGACGATCCTGAGCAACAATCTGCCGAGATCACCGAATATGTTCAGTTGCAACTCGAATCCGGCGGAAAGACCGAAGTCTTGATTCGAGCCGAAGGAAACGTCACAGCCAAACAACTTAAACGCATCGAACAAGCCGTCGGTGAAGTGCTCGAAGAAGGTAAAATGATCAACTTGGCCGTCTCGGAGGTGGGTAAATGAGCGGCTCTGCGATCGATCAAGAAGAAGAACTCGAACAAGTTAGCTTTGCGAAAAAAGAACTCCCCAAGGACGACATGGATATGACCCCCATGGTCGACGTGACGTTCTTGTTGCTGATCTTTTTCATGATCACCGCGTCGTTCTCAAGCGAAAAGGTTTTCGAGAAACCTCCGCCCCTGTCTGACAACGCCACAAGCAAACCTCCCGAGACCCCACCCGATCAATCCGATACGGTTCGAGTTCAAATCGATGAATTTAACGCCTACACGGTCATCTTCTCCACCGGCGATGAACGCGAAGCTAGCAGCAAACAAGATCTCCTGTTGGCCTTGGGTGAAGCCCGAGCCGAGGCTTCCAGCGGCAAGCAAGATGAAGTTCTTAAATTACAAATAGACGCCCACGAAGAATGTATCCACGCATCGATTGTCGCTGCGCTGGACGCTGGCAGAGAAGCCGGCTTTGGTAGTTTCAGTGTGACAGTGGTCGAGGAGTTTGAGTAGTCCATGAGCGCATCGCAGTTCATCCAAATGCTCGAAAGCAAAGGTCTACTCGATCCCGAGAGTATCCTCGAACTTCAGAAGATGGTCGAGCAATCCAAAGTTCGGGTCACTCCCGAAGCCCTCGCTCGTATCCTGGTCGAAAACGGACAACTGACTCGCTTCCAAGCCACCAAGCTTGTCACGGAACTCAAGCAGCAACAAGAGGCCTCTGCCGCCGCAAAAGCTTCCCCCAGTGCTGCAACCTCTGGCAGCAGAAAGTCTCCAAACGACTCGATCGACGATCTCCTTCCTGCCGACGAGGTCGAGCCCGTGGAAGTTGTCGAGGTCGTCGAGGATGTCGTCGAAGACGCGATTGTCGAGGTCGCTGAAGTTGTCGAAGAGTCTAGTGGTTCCTCAGGCAAGTCCAAGAAAAAAAGGCAACGAACATCCGATTCACTAGGCGATGATTCGCTCAAGGATGTGGCCATGGCCAAAGCACCCGTTGCCAAAACCATCCCTGAAAAAAGCCCATGGGAAACCTTCGGTATCATCGGAGTAGGCTTTATCGTCCTATTGCTGCTGACCCTTTTAGTCCCACTTTACATCTGGTTCTCCGCGGGGAACGCAAAGGAAAGCTGGGAAATCGCCGAAAATTTCTATAAGAATCGCGACTACGAACGCGCCGCCAAACAGTACGAACTGTTCTCGACGAATTTTCCAGCCGATGAAAACGCCAGTATCGCTAAGGTCAAAGCAAACTTGGCCAAAGTCCGCGAGGCCTCGGAGAAAAATGCGGATCCATCGGTGGGGCTTAAGTCCGCTCAGGAGCAACTGCCCAAAGTCGTCAACGAAGCGGGCATGTCCAACATGCGAGTCGAAATCACCGATGTACTCTTGAGAATCGCCGAGAAATTCATCGCGAAAGCGGATAACACCGCAGGCATCGAAGACCGTAAGACGCTCGTGGCATCCATGAATCAACAGATGGAACTCATTCGCGATCCTCGCTATGTCGGCACCCAAGAACGAACACAAAACGAACTACGCATCCGACGTATCGAAGAAGACCAGCAACGTGTCGTGCGAGAAATTCAGCAAAGCGAAGATCTCGACGTGACGATCAAATCCATGACCGCCAGCGTCGAAGCCAAGGATGTCAATAAGACCTACGATCTCCGAAAGGACCTGGTCAAGAAATACCCCATCCTGGATCAAAATAGCAAACTCCGAGACCTGATGCTCCAAGCAACCGAAATCCAGAAAGGCTCGGTGGCTAAGTCCAACGCTGTGCCGATGATCCAAGACACAGTTAGTTCATTCGCTGCACCGACAGCCCTGCTCACAAGCCGTGTTGGTAACCCCATCGATTCAAACCCCGATGATGTTGCTTTCCTACGCGTCAAAGGTTCCGTCGTTGCTCTCGCGGTAGCCGACGGAAAAGTCCTGTGGCGCAAGTTCATCGGTCGCGATTGGTCCGGTGATCCCAAACGGATTTCAGCAACCGCCGACTCCGATACCCTCGTGGCTGTCGCTTCCCGTGGAACCGTCTCAAGGCTGGCAGCCAAAGACGGTGCAGTCGTCTGGGAGTCAAAGTTCCCCGAGCCGATCCAAGAGCCAAGTATTGATGGCGACGATATTTTTGTGACGACTACCGGTGGAAGCGTTCACTGTTTGGACGCTATCAGCGGTCAGCCTCGTTGGTCAAAGAAAATACCTCAAGCCATCGATGTTCCAACTGGAGGGGCTGCTGGCAAACGGAAACGCTATCTACTTGGTAACCACTCGAACCTATATGTCCTTAGCCGCGGCAATGGTGAATGCGACGAAGTCGTTTACATCGGGCACAATCCAGGAACGATCGCGGTGCCCCCGATTTGGGTGTTGAACCAACTGATCCTTTTTGAAAATGCCGGACCTGATCACTCGTTGATGCGTGTCTACTCGACCAATGACGAAGGCACCGAACTGACGCAGGCTCAGTCCCCCGTTCGATTCAAAGGTCACGTGGTCGTCGAGCCACAGGTCGAAGGTCGACGGTTGGCCGTTGCTACCAACCTTGGTGAAATCGCTATCTTGGATGTCGAGGTGACCAACCCCAAAGAAAAGGTTTTCAAGATGGTGAATTTGGTCTCCAATGAAGCCGCCCCGAAAGCAACCTGGCCGTTAATGTCAGGTACCGATCTATGGTTGGCCTCCAATCGACTTTCCTACTTCCAAATCCAAATCACGGGACAAAAACTCAACTCGATTTGGCTTAAAGAGGATCTCGATGAATTCACCGCTCGCCCGATCAAACTCGGGGATGTGATCCTCCACTCGCGCGTCGTGCGAGGCAATGCCGGTGTGAGAGTTGCCGCGATCAATCCCAAAACAGGGGATGCTTATTGGGAAACCGACATTGGCAATCCGGTTGCCTCGCTGGCTCTTGGGCCTCAAGGCATCGTTGCAGTCACGAGCCAAGCTGCGACGTTCGATGTTGCAGATGCAGCCTTTGCAACCGAGCCCGTCGGACTCAAGCCAACGATGTCGATCGAGAACATGGGACGCAATCAGCGTTCGATGACTTTCGCAAACCCAATCCAACTGACCGATGGCCGTAGCCTGCTACTGAATTCGGCACAAGGTAGCCAAATGCTTCTGGTCGACCCAGCTCGCAAGAGCACTTCCACGTCCAAACTCGTGGTTTTGGATCTAGCGGGTTCCTACCCAATCTCCGAATCGATCACCGTCGGTAATTTGATTCTCGTACCACTGGAAAACGCTCAACTTCTGCTTCTGGATCCTGAAACCGGCAAGCAGATCGGAACCGCGTTTCAACCGACGATCTCCGCAGGCGAACGCCCGGTATGGATGAACCCGGTGCTTCTTGGGGACAAGCAATCGGTCGTCATCGCCGACCAACGACGAAACCTCTACAAGCTTTCGACCGGCAAGCAATTGCGACTCCTCAACGCTCAACCTTTAGAACGTGGGATCAAAGGCCGTATCGATGTGATCAATGACGTGGTCGTCGGACTCTCACCAGGACCCTCGGGCGACTTCTTAGATTTTTATGAATCCGGTGAGTTCAAGAAGGTCGGCTCACTGAACTTTGAAGGCCGTTTTGCTTGGGGCCCCTATACCGCTTCGACCGACTCACAAGCCATCGGATTGGCTCTGAGCGATATCGAAGGCCTCGTCGCCTTCAGTAGCCAAGGCAAGTTGCTTTGGAGTCAACCCATGCCACAAACGGTGCTCGTCGGCAAACCAATCTTCGATGGCTCGGACATCTTGATCGCAAGCACCACGGGCGAGCTGATCCGGGTTTCTGCCACCGATGGCAAGATCATCGCAAAGACCACCGCGGGTGAGCCGATCAGCGGTACACCGGTGATCACACCCAAGGGACTATTGGTCCCGGGTGATGAAGGAACGGTACTCCGAGTTTCGCTTCCGCTCGAAAATACGCCAGGAGCGAATTCAGCAACCAGTGAGGCAAATCGATGATCCGCGGTTGTTATAGCACTCTTCTTTCGATCAAGCTCTCCTGGTTACTGCTGGTATTGAGCCTAGTTTGGGCTGCACTCTTGAGCGGACCACTCCGAGCTCAGGGTGAACTGGACAAAGTTCTCGAAGAGATCGAAGTTCCAGGTTCACTCATGGACGAAGCACCTTTCGATGTCATCACGCTCAAACCCGAAGCCATGGGGCGAAGCGTCAAGATCGCACCACTTGAGTTCGAGAATCGAAGAATTCCGACGAACGTCAAAGAGACCGATAAACTCCAGGTCACCATTTTGCTATTTCCAACAAATCGCTATGAAGTGCAGTGGAAAGACATCGGCAAGATTTGGCTCTATGAACAAATGATCTTGGCCCGAGCGAAGAAACTCGTCGATGACAAAAATTTTGGCGAAGCCTTTGAGCATTTGAACTTCTTGTTCGTCAACTATCCGCAAACCCCAGGTCTGCAGGTTTTGCGACAGGAGTTTCTCTTCAAGAGCGCCGAGGAGATGTCTCGACAAAACCGCTTGGCACACACCATGGCCGTTTTAGAAGAATTGCAAAAGTCTTTCCCGAACTTCCAAAAAGAGCGTGTGCGAGGACTCATCACCGATGTTTCCGGACAACTGATCGACTCCTACTTCCAAAAGAAAGATCTCTCCTCGGCAAGGACGATGATCAATCGGCTAGCTAAGCAATACCAAGACGATCCACTGCCTGTGGTCGAGCAGTGGAAGGGAAAGTTCTTGGATCTTGCCAACGAGTACAAAGCCAAAGCCATCGAGTACCGCGAGAAGAAAGACTATCTAGCTGCTCGCCGCGAAGCGACCAAGATGCTAGATATCGAACCGCAAATCGAAGGTGGTAAAGAACTACTGCGAGACCTGCTCAAAGAGTATCCGATCGTACGAGTCGGGGTGTTTCAAACCGCCGACAAACCCGATACGGCCGCCATCGCCAATTGGCCGGCGTTCCGATCTGGCCAGCTTATTTCAAGACCTCTGTTTGAGTTTCGAAGCACCGGTCCCGAGGGTGGTCAATATCGATTCTCGCTTGGATCCTTTCTCCAGAGCGATGATCGACTCGAGCTTGAAATGACGATTCAAAACCCAGGCCAAGCAGGTGTCCCCAACAGCCTGGATCTTTCGCAGTCTTTTCTAAGACGAGCAACGATCGGAAAAAGCGATTATGTACCCGGATGGGCTGCCATCTTTGACTCGGTTTCGGTCGCAGGTCCAGAGAAACTCAAAATGCGATTTCGCAGACCGCACGTCCTGCCTCAAGCATTCTTACAGTGGCCGATCGAAGCCATTGGCGAAGGCAATCTTCCGATGGGAGTGCTCTACAAACCAAAATCCAAAGACGGAAACACCCAACGCTTTGAATGGGCTCCTAGCACCAAAGCGGCTGATTTCCAGCCGATGGAAATCCATGAGATCCTCTACGAAGATCCATCGCAAGCCATCAACGATTTGCTCCGTGGTGAAATCGAAGCGATCGATCGTTTGTTCCCGGCCGATGCAAGAAAACTCCAGGCGTCGATTGTTTCCAAATCGATCAATGTCGAGTCCTATGCATTGCCAACCGTTCACATGCTCGTGCCTCGCACGTCGAACCCCTATCTGGACGATCGAGAATTCCGAAGAGCCCTTCTGTATGCAATCAATCGCGAGGGGATCCTCAAGGGTGAGATCCTTGGTGGAGCCGATGCAGAGCAATCGCGAGTCATCAGCGGTCCGTTCCCCCGGGGAGTTACCGAGAATGATCCAATCGCCTACGCCTACAACACCAGCGTCGACAATCTTGCTTATGATCCAAGACTAGCCAAGGTATTGATGCTCATCACCAACAGCAAGCTCAAGATGCAGTATGAGAAGCGCAAAGAACCAGTGCCGCCTATCCCAAAGATGACTCTCGGGGTTCCAAACTACGAGGCCGCTCGCGTAGCTGGCCAAGCCATTGTTGAGCAATGGAAACTCATCGGTATCCAAGCCGACTTGGCCGTCTTGGACAAAGTCCCAGAACCTGGCGAGATGCCCAACATCGACATCCTTTATCTGACGGCTTCGATTTGGGAGCCAGCAACCGACGCCGAACGTTTGTTTGGAATCGGTGGACCCGCTCAGTCGAACAATCAGTTCATCGTCCAAGTCCTCGGAGGGCTGAGTGCATCGAGGAACTGGCGTGAGGTTCGACAAAGCTGTCAGGACTTGCACGCGTTGGTCGCTGCCCACTTACCGGTCTTGCCATTGTGGCAAGTCGGTGAATCGTTCGCCTATCGAGGTGAGATCAGTGGAGTGACCAAAAAGCCGCTGGGACTCTACCAAGATCTCCAGAAATGGAGGGTTCGAGCACCGTGATGTATGCCATGAGACCACTACTTCTTGCAATTTGCTTTGGCCTATGGGCTTGCTACTTGGCTGATGTCACGGCGCAGGATACATCGACAACATCCGAGGCCAAACCCGCCGAGGCTCGTGAGGCTCGAAAAGTCGAGCCGGTCGAGGTCTGGGAATACTCCGCTTACAAAGCTCGCGTGTGGCTAAGCGTCTCTCCGACGCTTGGACTCAGCGAAGCGACCAAACAACTCATCGAGCGCAAGATTGCCGAGTGCATGGAGATCGAATTCGGAGCGACCATGCAGTGCGATGTGCTAGAGACCCCCGACGCTCTTTTCGGATCGGTTCTGTACCATCTCGATGATCTGACGATCGACCAGTTGCTCTCGCGAGAACTAGTTCTGATGCTCGCAAAGAGCGACACGGCCAAGGAAGCTTTCATGGCCATGCAACCCAAGCCGGTGGCTGACCCTGCCATCGAAGAACTCAGAAAGAACAAAAAGCTTACCAAGCAACAAGAAGAAGAATTGAAAGCCAAGGCGGATCTTGAAGCTCGCGCGGCGAGTCTCAACAGCGTTCGAACACTCGACTCGGTCATTGAGAGAATTCCCAAGATCGCAATGTTCCCTTTGCAGTATGCAGCCATGCAGCGAGACATCGTCCCGTATTTAAAGGACCCGAAGTGGACCAAGATGCAGGCCAAGCTCGATGCGGCTGAAGCCAGTGCCGATGCACTGATAGAAAATTTGCGCACCGGCAAAACGTTTGCTGCTTTGGTGCCAAAGAACGAGGCGAACCGATTCAAGGAAGTAGCCCGATCCTTGCCTACCCGATTCCCTTGGCAACCCGAGGCGATGCTCAGAGACAAGGACAAGATCTTCTTGGTGGCCGTTGAACAGGAAGGTGAACGCATTCGAATCCAAGTCAAAGAGCTGGATGCTTTTGTTCGTCGTATCGGTTTGATGGAGTCGACCACCGTCGGCAGCGTGCAAGAGATCCCTCATGCGGTGGCTTATCTGCAACGCAGGTGCTTTACTCCGATGGCTCGGATCGAAGACAACGACAACAAAACGGCAGTTATTCGTGTAAGGGCCAGCGGGCTAGTCACTACGCCTGATTCACCCGTGGTCATTGCTCCAGGAGATGTGCTTGCTCCGTTTATCCGACGGGACGACTTGAACGGAAACCCGACCCAACTTCAGAACATCGCCTTTACCTACATCGCAGTGACGGAGCCGATCGATAGTGCTCGATACTACGGTGCGATCTTTGCGGCCAGTCGTGGGTCATTGGTCGCGGCAAAGAACCGTCGCACCAAGCGGGTGGCACTGAAAGTTCAGCCTCACTATCCGACTACCGATCTAAAACTTGGAATCCGTGGCCAGCCCAATAGCGCCGTACCAGGTGCTGAGGTCTATCTAAGAACACCAGGGTCGGACGATCTGAAAATGCTAGGTAGGACCGATTGGCGAGGGATGATCGGTGTGACCAACACCGAGCTTCCGACGATTACTTATGATCAGCCAACTTCGAGTTCTGTTGAAATGATTGCAAGAGCTCGAGCCACTGCGATCCGGCTAAAGAGTCTCAAAGAAAATCAGTCCTCTGCAACCGAAGGTGGCAGCGATGGGGCAGAGGATCCAGCCGTTGCTGCGGCAGCAGCCGATGAAGCGGCAATTGCAGCGGCCGCCGAAGCGGCTAAAAAGCGAGAACGCGCTCCGACACGATCCATGCAAATCAAACTTCCTTTGTACCTTTACTACATCAAGAACGGCGAGACACTCTTGGCACGCTTGCCCATGATCACAGGCTATCGTGAGCAGGAAAAAGCTGATTTGCCGGACGATCGCCGGCGATTGCAAGCCGAAGCGTTCCTCAAGGGATTGCAAGGCGAGGTTCTCGATTTGGTTGTCCGCCGCAAAATCCTCGATGCAAGAATCAAAAAGAAGATCGAAGATGGAAAGAAAGACGAAGCCTTTGCGTTGCTTGACGAACTCAAGAAGGTCAAGAATTACGAGGCGCTATCGGCGCAGATTCAAAACATCCTCCGAAGAGCGACTTCCACGGAGATGGGACCCGTTCCTGCACCGGTCGCCGAGCGGATCGATAAGATGATCGACGTGACTCGGGTGCTCATGCAACAATATCTTCAGACCGACATTGTCCGCGAGCTAGAGGTCAAACTCCTAGGTGGGGCAGCACCAAATCCTTCTTACGGACCTAATCCAGCAGTAACAACCATTCAAGAAAATCCACCTGGGAAATTAGGTGAAAGTTATGCGATACGTGGGCACAGTCTCGACGTGCCAAAAGATTTTACCCCAGTACCGAATAAGAACGTTCCAGACGGACTGACCCTTGTTGTGTTCCTCGGCCCCAAGCGTGCTGATGAATCGACATCTCAACTCCTTGTGGGTGTTACAGACAAAGCTAAGGTAGACCCTAAACTCTCAGAGGAGCAACATCTTGCCGCGTTTTTGTCCTCCTATGAGATGAAATGTAAAAACTGGAAAGTTTCCGAAGGTACTACGGTAACGATCAACGGCTTGAAGTACCTAAAGAAGTCTTGGGGTGGAATTCTAAAGGATTCTGATAGGGAAATTGGAGGTGTGACCTACGTTTCCATTACCAATGGCGAGTGTGTTATACTTACAGCTCAGGATGCAGCCCCTAATCTAAGCTCCATTTCGCAGGGAGAAGCCTTGCTGTTGACGTTCAAGTAGCTTTTTACATCCCAAATAGATTTAGTTTTAGAAAATCACACCCAAAAATGGCTTTCCAACCTGTCTCAAATTCGAAGTCGCATGATTAACCGCAAAATTGTTCTCGACGTTGGCAACTGTGGACCTGACCATTCGGCGATCTCGGCGATGCTTCGCAAGCATTTCGATGTCGAAATCCTCAGGGCCGATCAGTTGTCCGACACGCTTGCGACTTTGCAGCGCCAAGAGGTGGATCTCATCCTGATCAATCGTAAACTCGATATCGATTACAGCGATGGTATCGAGATTCTCCAAGCAGTGAAACGTTCTGATGCCTACCGTGATATACCGGTCATGCTCATTACCAACTATGCTGAACATCAGCAACAAGCGATCGCAGCAGGAGCTATCCTCGGTTTTGGAAAGCTTGAACTCAATGCACCCGAGACGCTCAAGCGGCTCGAAGCGGTACTCAAGCCTACAATGGCGAATGCAGGTGCATGATGAACAAGAATAAGAAAAGTCCAGCCGACGAAGTCAATGAAGCTCGTAAGATGCTCAAGGAGGCTGGTCTACGAAGCACACCGGCTCGGATCTCGGTGATCAATGCATTGAAGCGTTCGAGCAAACCTCAGACCCACTCGCAACTTGCCGACGAGCTCGTTCCACTGGGCTTTGATAAAGCTACGGTTTTTCGGAATTTGACTGACTTGGCCGAAGCCGAATTGGTTCTCAGAACAGAACTCGGTGATCATGTGTGGCGATTCGAACTGCGGGATCCGAAGCACGATCGCAGCAGCCACCCTCACTTTGTGTGCATCGATTGTGGAAGTGTTTCGTGCATCGATGATATGGCTCTACCGAGCCCGACGGTTCGACGCAATTTGAATATCGCCAGGATCAGCGAGGTGCTGGTCAAAGGTCATTGCGGAGTATGCGACGCATCGAGGGCCACTCGTCGCTGAAGTCGCTCTAAATCATCGAGAGTATTGAAGGACAACGGTAGCAAGTCCATCGAAATCAATTGGGCGATCGCTTTGGAACCGAAGATTGCGAAAAGTTCTCGCATCGAACGGCAACCGGCTTGCCAAGCGTGTTGAATTGTGGGTAATGCATCCAGGTGAATCGCGCATGGGAACGGAACAAATGGAATCGTTTCAGCAGTGCCGGATTGAACGCTGTACTGAAAATAGTGCAACAACCCATTTGCTTCAGGGATGATTTGGTCAGGAACAAGCAGTTTGCTCCAGTGGGGATTCCATAGCCAAAGATCGCAAGTGGTGAATAAAGCCCAAGGCGATGCGGATCGCTCATTGACCAGTAAATCAAGCATCCCTGAGAGGATTCCCGCCACGGGACCTTGATCCGGTTCGATGTCCGCGACGGTTCGGATTCCCAGTGGCTCGAATTCTTTTGCGGTTTGAGAGATAGCAACCGCTTGCCAATCATCGGCGACGAGTTGAGTAGCCAATCTTTGAATCTGAGGTCGACCATCGATGCACGCGAGAGCTTTGCTCGATCCAAACCGAGAACTTTGACCACCTGCAAGGATGTAGGCCAAACGGAGGGCACTTGGCAAGTTATCGGGTTGGGGCATCGCTCAAGTTGTTCTCGCTGACGCTTTCGTGAGCCGAATTTTCGAGCATGTGGTGAGGGAAAATCGCTCCTAGAATCATCAGACCGAGGCTTGATGTGTGCAAGAGCCAGCAGTTGTCATCGGCAAGGATGGTACGCAGGGTGATCATCGAGGCGACGACCATCGCTCCAAAGTAGCAAGCTTCTGCGGCGCTTCGGATCCTGGTGTCCTCGCACAGTCTAGCGATCCAGAGGCCAGCTAGTGCAAGGATTGGAACGATCCAGGGATTGCATTGCGAGAAGGCTTCGAACCAATAGGGAACGTAGGGTCCGTAGCTTGTCATAGGGCACATCCGTGTGTTTGAGAGAAGGTTTGCTTGCGAGCAGAGATGGTCGGAAAAATGTCTCGTAAAAGCAAGATCCTTTTTGTGGGACAAAAAAGAGGCAAAATCCCTGTTTTTGATACGAACTGCGGCCATATTCAAAAACCTTATAGTGCGAAACTTGGCCAAGGAGCAGGAGGAAAGGGGTTTTTCTCTACAATTGCGACAGATTTAGCCGATGGAAACCGGGTTGGGGAGGACAAAACCCCCTCATGGGGGAAGGGTCAAATGACCAAATCGATACATTTTGCCTGACACCCCTAAAACAGCCCACTTTGGGAAAAACTCCACCTTTGCGGGTTTTCAAACTATGGAAATCGCTTTGGGTTTTGTAAACTCGATCACCTCGTCGGCTGTCGATTGACAATTTGTCGTGAAAAAACGCCAGCCAAGTTCTTGCGTTCGCAAGTAAGCTTTAGCCCTAAAGAGTCCAACTAGGCGACCCCTAAAGAATCGATCTAGGCGAAGAAGTGCAGAACTCCTCAATTAGCGGCAAAACATTCTACGACCGATGGGGCTGGTTGGTCCTCTTGGTGAGTTTGGCTTGCGTTCCGTTTGCATACTACGGGGCTGGCCAAGCGGTACAGAGCAATGTCAACAAAGTCGAGGACTGGCTCCCGAAGTCTTATCGGGAAACCGATGAGCTAGCCAAGTTCCGAAAGAACTTTCCCTCCGATCAATTCATTATCGTCAGTTGGGACGGCTGCACCATTGGCGAGGATCCGGCGGATCCAAACCAAGATGACCCTCGGATTTCAAAGCTAATCGGCTTGGTCGCTCCCGAGCAGGTCGACCCAAATGACGTCGATGCTTTGGAGGCCAAGAAGTATTTCAAGTCGGCTCAATCGGCCAGAACGCTTTTGGATCAGCTCACCACCGGCCAACATGCGTTGGGGCATCAAGAGGCCGTTGAGAGACTCAAGGGAGCGATCTTGGGCCCCGATGGACGACAAACCTGTGTTATTGTGTCGCTCGATCCGAGCACTTCGGGAAAGCTCAAGCCGGTTTTGGGTCACGGACAAAAACGAATCTTCAGGCCTAACATTCCTCCGGGCGTATTGAGGAGGCTCATCGACCGTGCGGGGATTCCGGATGCGGATTTGCACATGGGGGGGCCGCCGGTCGACAACATTTCGATCGATGAAGAGGGAGAACGGACGCTGGTTCGGCTTGCAGGCTTTTCAGGAATCTTAGGTCTGTTCCTGGCGTGGTGGTCGCTAAGAAGTCTGCTGCTGACTTGGATTGTTTTTCTTTGCTCGGTCACCAGCGCCGCTGCGGCATTGGGGATGATTTGGGCCACTGGGGAGACGGTCGACGCGATTGTTCTTTCGATGCCTTCTTTGGTATACGTTCTGGCAATTTCCGGGGCGGTTCACTTCATCAATTATTATCAAGATGCCGTGCGAGAGGGCGGCCTCAAGGGTTCGACCGAAAGGGCCGTGATCCATGCGTTAAAACCAGCGGTGTTGTGCTCATTGACGACGGCCTTCGGGCTTTTGTCACTTTGTTCAAGCGAGTTGGTACCGATTCGGAAATTCGGGCTTTACTCTGCCTCAGGGGTAATGATCCTGAACGTCGTCTTGTTTTTGCTTTTGCCGGCAACGTTGCACTTAATTCGTTATGCGAAAAGATGGGAGTTGAGTCCCGAGGAATTGGCGGTTAAGACTGCCCCACAAGGGTTGCTGAAAGATCAAGCCCAGGTCAAGGAATCCTTTAGCGAGCGATTTTGGGGAGTTTTCTCGGGCTTTATCGTCCGAAACCATGTCGGCGTTGCTCTGGCTAGCATGGTCTTCTGCGGCGCCGTTGGGCTTGGGCTCTTTAGGATTCGAACAAGCATCGATCTTTTGGAGCTTTTTGATTCCCAAGCTCGAATACTGAAGGACTACCGTTGGCTTGAGACACACCTTGGAAAACTGGTGCCAATGGAGATCGTGCTTGAATTCGATCCTGCCAGCTTGGCAACTAGCACACCTGCAACTTCTCAGGGATCTGAAGAGGTTACACCTGAGGATATTGGCAAGCTGAGTTTCTTGGAGCGTATGGAGACAACCCTTCGGGTGCAGGAGGCCATTCAGAAGCGTTTCGGAGAAGATGCCTTGGGCTGGGTAGGACGTAGCTTATCGGCTGCAACCTTTGCTCCTTCGCTTCCGACGAATGGTTCAAGCACCAAGAAAATGATCGAGCGGAGCGTCTACAACTCAACGCTTGAGTCCAAGCGGGAGGACTTTATGAAGTCCGGTTTCTTGAGGGTCGATCCCGACACTGGGAACGAGCTCTGGAGGATCAGTCTGCGGGTGGCGGCCTTTGAAGGGGTCGATTACGGTCAGTTTGTCCACGAGTTGCATGATGTGGTTCAACCTGTGCTTCAGGCACAAAGCGACCGAGTGCAGATACTCCGACGACTGGCGGCTTGGAGTGGAGACACCAAGTTTGTCGGCAAGAAGGTGATTTTGTGGGATCCTGAGATAGTCGATGGGCCAAGCGGAGAGGCTTTTACTGCAGGTAAAGCTCGAGCCGATGAGATTTCCAATCTGCTCAAGAACGCAAGATTGAAGGTAGCCAGAGCAAGTATCGATTCGAAATCGATGCCACTGGTGCAATTGCAAGAACTCGAAGATTACGATGCGATCGTTTTGGCGGGGGCCTTTTCGAACAACGAAGTTCGCACACTCGAGACTGCACTTAGCAAGATCATCGATTTGGAGGGGCGTGATCCACTGCAGCCCAAACAGTGGGTTGCTTCGGTTTTTACAGGTGTCGTCCCCATCGTTTACAAAGCTCAGCGAGCGTTATTAACAAGCTTGATGGAGAGTACCCTTTGGTCATTTCTGACGATTACTCCGCTGATGATTTTTGTTTCCAGGAGTTTCCGTGCTGGTTTGGTAGCGATGATCCCCAACGTTGTTCCAGTGATATTCATATTCGGCCTCATGGGCTGGATGGGGATTGCCATCGACATCGGCTCGATGATGACAGCCAGTATTGCCTTGGGGGTGGCCGTTGACGATACGATCCACTTTCTGTCTTGGTTCCGTGGCAATGTTTTGCAATTAAAGGACCGTCGGGCAGCGATTATTGCTTCCTATAAGCAGTGCGGGACTCCGACCCTCCAAGCTGCGTGCATCAGCGGGCTTGGGCTCTCGGTATTTGCGTTTAGCACCTTTACACCGACGCAGCGATTCGGATGGTTGATGCTTACGATTCTCGTTGCCGGGGTGATCGCTGAGTTGGTTCTATTGCCCGCAATTCTGGCTGGGCCTTTGGGATGCGTTTTTGATCCGAAAACTACCAAGCATGGTTTTTTCTCAAGGTTTTTCTTGATTTTTAGGCATAAAGTCCGTCGACGCTTCGACTCCGGCCACGATGCGACCGAATCGGGAAACGAGACCGAATTCCAGAGTGCCGCCTGAAGGACAGATGGCGGTCTGCAACGCCCGGCCCCTGATTCCTAGGAATCCGAGTTTTTCCCCTTGGATACCTGCCTGATTCCGGCTACACTTTTGACCCCAATTGATCCGAGATGCTGCGGTGGTCCAATCCGCCAGCACGACCAGCCAAAAGGTTTGCTTTGCCATGACCAAACAAAAGACACACAAATCGACCAAGAAGCGCTTCCGATTGACTGCTACGGGCAAGGTCAAGCATCGCAAGTGTGGAACCAGCCACTTGGCCATCAGCAAGCCGGCTAAAAAGATCCGACAGCTTCGAGGCACCAGAGTGCTTGAGCCAAATTTGACTCGAGCCATCGTGGATGCTTTGCGGGGCAATAGTTACTAACCAACGGCCTTTTTTCGAAGTACCAAGCGTCTGGGTAACAACTTCTGCACGTATTCCCCATCTAGGCCGGTGGGTTGGTCGTCCAAAGCTGACGATCCTTTAGTGAGTGCGGAGACCTGAGTCGCTCCAGAAGATGAGATTGATTTTCGATGAGAACACGTAAGGGTTCAGCACGCCGTCAGGCCAAGAGGCGCATGTTTCAGCGCGCCGAGGGTTATGTAGGCGGTCGTCGTAGGCTTTATAGAACCGCCAAAGAGAACTTGGTTCGCGCTGGCCGTTTCGCTTACCGCGACCGCCGTCGTCGACGTAGAGACTTCCGTCGACTGTGGATCATTCGTTTGAATGCTGCTGCAAGGCTGCATGGGCTTCGTTACAGCCAGTTCATCGACGGGTTGAATCTTGCCAGTATCGAAATCGATCGCAAGCAGCTCTCAGAGATGGCGATCAACGATCCGAGTGGTTTCGAAGTCGTCGTTGCTGCAGTCAAAGACGCCTTGTCGAAGAACAACAAGTCGGCCTAAGCAAAACCGGCGGATTCTATGGCGCTGGATCAATTCGTAACTGCATTGGACAGCATGCTCGAGGAAGCACGCGCATGCTTGTCCCAAGTGCAGTCAGCAGAGGAGTTGGAGCAACTTCGGGTAAAGTACACGGGTGCCAAAAGCGGCGCTTTGAAGAGCGTGCAAAAGCTTCTGGGTTCGATTGGTGTCAACGACAAGCCCGCCGCTGGCAAGAAATTCAATGAAGTTAGAGACGGCATTGAAGCGGCGCTGGCAGAAGCATCTCAGAGGCTTGGTTCAGGCGTCTCCAAACAAGCTTCGGGAGTTGTTTTCGACCCAACGCTTCCAGGGTTACGTCCTCGCCTGGGTACTGTTCATCCAATAACCCAAACGCTCGAGCATCTTAAAGAGATCATGGGTCGTTTGGGATTCAATGTAACCGAAGGTCCTGAGATCGAAGACCCTTGGCACAACTTCGTCGCATTGAACATCCCAGAGGATCATCCAGCCCGAGATCCATTAGACAATTTTTATTTGGCCGTATCCAAGTCTTCTGCTTCGTCCTTGGGTGGGTCGAGTCAGGCACCAGAGGCACGCTTGCTTCGAAGTCAGACCAGTACGGTTCAGATTCGAGTCATGGAAACCCAATCGCTCCCTCTTCGAATCATATCTCTTGGTCGTGTTTATCGACCTGATGCGCCCGATGCGACCCACTTCCCAATGTTCCATCAAATGGAAGGACTATGGGTTGATCGCAACGTGACGATGTCCCAGTTAAAAAGTGTTTTGCGATTGTTTGCCACAAGCTATCTAGGTGGGGATGTCAGTATCCGCTTTCGACCATCGTTTTTCCCATTCACTGAACCGAGTGTTGAAGTCGATTACTGGTGGAATGGGCAGTGGGTTGAGTTTGGCGGCGCTGGAATGGTTGACCCTAATGTATTCCAATCCGTGGGGATTGACCCAGAGGCTTGGTCTGGTTTCGCTTTTGGTCTAGGTGTTGAGCGCCTTTGCATGCGACGTTTCGGGATCACCGATATCCGAGATCTTTACCGAAGTGATGTTCGTTTTTTGAGCCAGTTTGCCAATTGATCACCACACGGGTTAAGTCATGTTGATTTCATGGGAATGGCTGTCTGATTACATCAAACTTGATCAGCCGATTGAGAAGGTAGTGGATAGATGGGCTCTTTCTGGGCTCAATCACGAGAGCACCCATGAGGTTGAAGGCGACTCGGTGATCGATTTAGAGGTCACCAGCAATCGTGCTGATTGTTTGGGGCACATTGGCATAGCCAGAGAGGCATCGGTTCTGTACTCCTTGCCGCTTCAGATGCCAAACCTTGTGCTTGAGACATCCAAAGAGTCCGTGCATGAAGTTTTGAAAGTGGAGAATCGTTTCACGGAGGCTTGTCCACGCTATACCGCAAGAGTTATCCGTGGGATCAAGATTGGACCGAGCCCCGAGTGGTTCGCCAAACGACTCCGATCCATCGGCATTCGTCCGATCAACAATGTCGTCGATGCAACCAATTATGTGATGATGGAATGTGGTCAACCGTTGCATGCGTTCGATTTGGCGAAGGTCGGATCCAGACAAATCATCATCCGACCTGCAGTTGACAAAGAGAACTTCCAAGCGATCGATCATCGCAATTATTCGCTCGATGCACAAATGGTTATGATCGCTGACGATAAGCGACCGTTAGCTCTCGGTGGGGTCATGGGCGGAGTGGATAGTGAGGTTTCCGAATCGACTGTGGACTTGCTGATCGAAGCAGCGTCATTCGTACCGATGGGAATTCGTCGAACAGCCAGGAAACTCAAACTCCACTCACCTTCCTCCCACCGATTCGAACGTCATATCGATCCAAATGGATTGGATTGGGCCTCGAAACGATGCTGCCAATGGATATTGGAATTCGCCGGAGGTAAGTTGCTAGATGGACTTATCGATACCAATCCAGAGGCGAAGCCATTGGCACAAGTACGACTCAGGCGATCTAGAGTTGTTCAGGTTTTAGGGATCGAAGTACCTTGGTCGCAGTGCGCAGAAATCCTTTCTCGTTTGGGGTGTAAAGTTCAGGCCGAACAAGAAGTCCTTGAAGTGCTTGCCCCATCCTTCCGACAAGATCTGACGCGCGAAGCGGATTTAATTGAGGAGATTGCTCGGATCTATGGATATGACGCGATCCCGGAGGATGCGATGGTTCCGATGGTATCGTCGGCACGTCGGCCTAAGGACACCATGATGGCAACAGTCCGCGCGGTTGCATGTGCTTCGGGTTTTAGTGAAACATTAAACCCGAGTCTCATTGGAAAAACACCCATCGATCGAATATCTCCATGGACAACGATCGAGCCATTGAGCACATGGATGCCTTTGCTCGAGGGGGCCAGCCATTTGAGACGGTCTCTTGTACCGAGTCTTATTGCAGCGCGTCTTCACAACCAGGCGCAATCGAATCGAGATATAAGGTTGTTTGAGACGGCAAACGTCTATTTGCCTCAAGCCGATCGGTTGCCCAAGGAGCAGAACAATCTTGGTTGTGTGAGTGAAAGCGACCCTCGATTGATACGCGGAGTCTTTGAGGAAATCCTTACTAGGGTTTGGGGTCAAGAGGGCCCAACGGTTCAAGAGCGTTTGATCGACTTTGAGTTTCTTGAGAAGGGCACGGGTGTAGCTTGGTTCCTGCAAGATGCGATGCTCGGTTGGGTAGGATCGCTGAGTAAATCGCTTGCGCAGTCGATAAAAATCGATGGAGTTGTAGCGATCGGGGAATTGGATCTCGATAGGCTTTTGGTCTCAGCCAGAGCAATTCCGAAGCTTCGCCCCTTGAGTCCCTACCCAGCGATTCTCAGGGATTTGAATTTCGTTGTCGATGAGACAATCAACTGGAGCAAGATAAGTTCGACGATTTCGAGTGCGGCAGGGGAATTGTGCAAAGAGGTTGCATTTAGAGAGATTTATCGAGATCCCAAGCGAGATGGGGAAGGCAAGAAGCGGATATTGCTTACCTTGACAATCCAGAGTGATACTGAGACCCTTCGCAGTCAGCAGGCCGACAAGATAGTTGAAAGTGTGGTGGTGGCATGCGAGTCGCTTCACGGTGCTAAGTTGCTAGCAGGTTAGCAGTCTGGACATATTGTTTTTGCGAAGCAAATATTTGCTAGCATGTCTCGACATGTTTACCCAGTGCCTGTCCCCAGCGAGCATGCATCTAGAAATGCTAGCAATCGAGAAACGATACTTCTGGGGACAGGCACATGTAGAGGCGGTTTTTGAATGCTAGCAAAATGCGCTGACGGTTCGCCGTGTGCCTGTCCCCTGGAGACTTGCAAAGTTCTGAATGCTAGCATTGGGTTACGGGCCGCTT
>JBEIGI010000073.1:0-24661 GCA_040381975.1 Pirellula sp. | reverse complement strand
GGCCACGCTTTAAAAACGGGTCGCTTAAAACAATCTCTCGGATGAGCGACTGGATCTTGTACTCCTGAGCGGGCATCGCTGAAACGATCTTTTCGATCGTTGGACGATCATAGTATTCTATTCCACGCCCTAGAGCATAGGTCAGCATTTTTTCGGTCAAACATCGGACGAAATCCTCTCGCTTAGACAGAATAATCGACTTCAAATCTCCCGGCCCGGTGAATTTCGAACCATCGGCAAACTCGCCAGAAGCATCGATATCAAATGAACCGTCCTTGGTCCGAAATGCACCCACGGCATCGTAGTTCTCGAGTGCAAATCCGATCGGATCCATCTTGGCATGGCAGTTGGCACAAGCCGGATTCTGGCGATGAACCTCCATCCGCTTGCGGAGCGACGCGGTCGACACATCCTCGGCCTTGCTGGGCAACTCGGGCACATTGGGAGGTGGGGGTGGGGGCGGGGCCCCTAGAAACTGCTCCAAGATCCATCGGCCTCGCTTGACGGGCGAAGTTCTCGTCGGATTCGAGGTCACTGCAAGCACACTGGCCTGGGTGATCAGTCCACCTCGATTGCGATCTTGGAGTGAAACGCGCTGAAACACTTCCCCTTGAATCGGTTTACCGTCGGGCTTGCTTGCCGTTTGCCCCATCCAATTGCCAACCGTATCGGCAATTCCATAATGCTTCGCAAGCGGTTCATTGAGGAACGTGTAATCCGAATCGATCAGTTCCAAGACGCTTCGGTTTTCCTTAAGCACCGACTCAAAAAAAAGCTCTGTCTCACGCATCATCGCCGACTTGAGCTTGGCATTGAAAGATGGAAACATCTGAGTATCAACGGCAAAAGATTCTAGCCTTTGGATCTGCAACCACTGTGTCGCAAAACTTTGGACCAGAGCGATTGATTTTGGATCTTCTAACATGCGAGCGATGTGCTCGGGCAACTCTTGCTCAAGGGTTCCTTTCTCGGCAGCGTCCAAGAGTAGATCATCAGGCATCGAACTCCAAAGAAAATACGACAACCGAGAAGCGATCGCAAACGCATCGAGTTTGCGCAAACCTTCATTGGTCGGCTGGTCATCGAGTTCGACTCGAAACAAGAATTTGGGTGAACACAAAACAGCTTGCATCGCAATCTGCATCGCCGACTCCCATTTTTCTCCCGTGGCCGTTAACTGATCGACCCACTGTGCGAGTTTTTCAAGCTCGTCGGCTGAGATACTGCGACGATAAGCCTTTCGCATGAAGCGACCCAGCGCCTCGCGGGTTTGCTCTGCTGTCGACTTGCCGGGCGTAACGACCAGTAACTTTCGATGGCTTTCGGGCCTCGTATCGAGCGGTCCGTCGAGGGCCAAATGCTCGACATAGAGTTTGGCCGACTGGCCTTCGGGTTTCTTCAACTGACCAACGAATACTCGCTCGCGGTTGGCCATCGCAGGGATGTTGGCTTCGACGACCTGAGCCTGATCGGCAGCTTTGGCCGTGACCTCAAAGGTCTTGAGAATCTTGGCTGGCTTAGGAAAGTTTCCGCTGATGGTCTCAAGTTCTGCATCGCTGGATGGAATGGGTAGGTCTTTGCCATGGAGCAAAATCACGCCTTGAACGCTTTGGCCATCGGTGGACACACCATAGAGTTTCGTTCGAAACGTATATTCGCCGGACGGTTCCCATTGGTAAAGGGTGTTTATTGGTCCGGTCTCAATCCCTTCTTTGGCTGCCGTATCCAACCGGCGGTATCCCGCTTCGATGAGTTTTGCTGCGACATCTGCCGATGCCGGCTCGGTGTACTGGCTTGAAAGATGCCGTTTGGGGACAGGGGGCGGCTCGGGAGTGATAGCCCGGGAAAGAATCCCTTCGGCGGCATCCAGGTAGCGTTCCATCAGAACCGGTGGGAGACTCAGAACGTCCCCGATGTTGTCAAATCCATACCCGATGTCATCCGATGGAAATTCGCTCGTGGGGTCAAAGTCCACTCCGATCAGATCTCGGATCGTGTTTTTATATTCGAGACGATTGAGCCGACGCATCGTCACGCGTCCTGCGGCAGGCTTGGCATTTCGATCTGCGTGGTCAAAGATCGCCTTGATGTGCTCGACGAATTTCTCGGATTCAGAGCTCGACGGGAGTTGCTCTTCTTTGGGTGGCATCGAGCTGGATTGAACCTGTTTGATGACATTCATCCAGATCTTTCGCTCGCGAAGGATCGAATCGGAGTCCGAAAATCGAGTCAGTACCAATTCGGCTTGCGGATCGTCCTGCGAATGGCATTTCGAGCAATACTTTTCGACGAAGCCTTTCCCCAATGTCTTGTAATCGGGGGGAGGCTCTTGGGCTCTTGCAAGGTTGGATTGACCGCCAAGTAGCGGGCTCAAAATCAGCAATCCTAACATCCATCTCATGGCAGGTCTTTTTCGCAAGTGGTTTGGCAAACGCCAAAGGGAGGGTAGGGCTCAACAAGCTCGAGCCCAAGGCGGGGAGGATCCCCCATTATAACTTGGAATCATCGCGGTGGCCACTACGGCCGACGACCAGCGGTAACACGGATCTATTGTGTCAACATCCCCTGAGGAATTCGCTTATACTCCTGGCCATGCAATGCCCAGGACAAGTTTTCAAGCAAAAGGTATTTCATGATGCAAACGAACCTCTGGAACAATGAAAAGATACTTCGGCGCAGCGCTATGTTTGGAGCTGCTTGCGGGACGGTGGCTCTGGCATCGATGGGACGCGCCCAAGACAAACCGTCGATGGTGGGGATTCGCGATGCGATGCAAGGCTTTGTTGATCGCAAGGAGATCGCAGGAGCCGTGACGATGGTCGTCGAGAAAGACCGAGTGCTCCATCTGGACTCAGTAGGCTATGCCGACTTGGAAGCCAAAACGGATTTGACACCGGAGAATCTCTTTTGGATCGCTTCGATGTCCAAACCAATCACAGCTATTTGCGTGATGATGCTCGTTGACGAGGGCTTGATTTCGCTCGATGATCCGATCGCCAAGTACCTACCGCAGATGAAACAACTTAAGAATGAAGCGGGCGAGGCTGTGAGTGTCAGCGTTCTTCAGACCCTCAATCACACATGCGGCATGCGGGAACTTGCGGCCCCCTACGGTGATGCTTCGCTGGCCCAAGCTGTTGATAAGTATGCGAAATTGCCGGTTCACTTTGCACCTGGATCCAAGTGGCAGTACAGCCAAACGGGCATCAATACTGCGGCCAGGATTGTCGAAGTTGTTTCGCAGAGAAGCTTTGATGCATTTTTAAGCAAGCGTCTCTGCGAGCCACTTGGGCTTAGCGACATGGCTTTCTATTTGACCAAGTCCCAGAATCAGCGATTAGCCAAGAGTTACGCAAGAACTCCGGAGGGAGAACTCAAAGAGTCTCCAATCTTTTTACTTGCTGGCAAGCAACCGACCGATAGTAGCCGTCTGCCGGCTGCCAACGGAGGGCTGTTTTGCGTGCCGACAGACTATGGTCGCATTTGCCAGATGCTCCTCAATGGAGGGGTTTGGGAAGGCAAACGGATCCTGAGTGAGCCCTCCGTAAAGAGGTTGGGTGAGTCGAGCACGGGAGAGCTCTCGACTGGTTTCACACCTGGGAATGCTTGGGGGGTGGGATGCTGTGTCGTGCAAGATCCACAAGGTCCCACGTCGATGCTCTCGAAGGGAACTTATGGGCATGGTGGAGCTTATGGCACCCAAGCTTGGGTCGATCCTGTTAAAGAGCGAGCTTATTTGCTTTTTGTACAGAGGGCCAATTTTCCAAACGCCGACGCATCGGATGTGCGGGTTGCGTTCCAGAAATTGGCGAGTGCTTAAGAGAAGATCTGTCCGATCTGTCCGATCTGTCCGATCTGTCCGATCTGTCCGATCTGTCCGATCCGTCCGATCCGTCTGATCCGTCCGATCCGTCCGATCCGTCCGATCCGTCTGATCCGTCTGATCCGTCCGATTGTTTTGGTTCACCGGCAAGTGGAATCTACCGTCTCATAGCTAACGAAGTTTGAAGGCATCCTGCACGGGGATTTCGCCGCGTCGTGCGGCGAAGGTTTTTCGCATAGTGCCAAAGTCGGAATGAAAGGGAGCATATCCTCGTAAAGGCCCGCTCCACATTCCGAAATCGCACTCAATTTCTCTGGCTCATTTTCCTTCTCCGGTGGACTCAACACGACGTTTGGCGCCCCTCAAGTCAGAATTGGTCAAGCCATTCCGGGAAACATCTTTAGAGCGCGGTCGACCAACAATAGCCCTCGATATTTTACGATGACTCGAACTAGCGGGTTGCCGGGCTAGATTGGAAAGGAGTTTTCCGAATCGGGAGGAAGTTTCTCCAGCCCGGACTCCAAGACCTGATCCTACGGGACGATTCGGGCTTCAGAGCGATCTATTTTTGGAGCAACTGCACATCGGGGACCCCGATTTCCGGCAAGATAAATTTTTCGAATAAGTCGATCGTTTCCGATTGGAAAACCAACTTCGGCGACCATGTCTAAGGCTACATCTACACAGGGGGGGGATCGGACACGGTCACCATGCGATTCGTCAATCCAGCCGGTGGCGGTGGCCAAGCCTCTGAGCCAACTTCAATGGCGATCTTCGGACTAGGTGCATTGGGGTTTGCTTACCGCGCTAGATGCAAAAGCATGATTTAACCAAACACTTGCCAAGTAGCCGAAAATGGTAAGAACTAACTGATCCGTCAGATCTACCAGCTGACCGGCACCCGGCGACCTTTTCTCCCCAATGGTATAGATACCCCGGGTGAGCTGAGAGAGGCCTAGTTCACGTTTTGGATCAAAGGTCCAAAATCTCTGCAAGCTCTCGCGACCCAATCCCATGAAAAAAGCGCCACCGCCCGCATCAAGGCGAAGAGATTGCGAAGACCCACTTCTATTAGATCTAGAGAACCGCCAAAAAACCACTGGAATCTTGAAAGATCTAATTAGCGACCCTGCAAAAAACGTTATTCCGTGATGGCTTTTTTTGGATTTTTTTTGCTCGCCACGAAAATTGATTGCGCAATGCAATCGCGAAAGGTTGTCTTTAAAGATAGAGGGAGGATTGTTTGCTAGGAGGGCGCAGATTTGGATTTCTACTTTTGGAGATTGAGTATGCGTTTTGTATCGTGTTGGACCAGGTCGGCAGGGGCTGCTTTCTTGGCAATTTGCTTGGTTTTTGGATTGAGGCAAGAAGCGATCTCTGGTGTCATCAATGTCAACTTTGGCGGTAGCAGCAATCCGACCTACACGGGAGCAGCGGTTATCGGTAGTAGCGGCGATATCTGGAACCAAGCCTCTGGTACTCCGACGAATCTCTCGCTATTGGACTCGGGGGGCAACAATACCTCGGTGACTTTTACGAATAGCAACGGTTTTGCCATCACAGACAACTATGGATTTGGATTTTCTGGGACACAGTATGCAAACTTGATGCAGGGTTATTTGGTACTACTAAATCCCTCTGTATTCACGATCGGGGGATTGAATCCGTCGAACTCATATGATCTCTACATCTACAGCCAAGGAGATTCAGGATCAAGCGGAAGGAGATTGAAAGTCACTGTTGGCGGTACGGTTTTTGGTACTACTGCTACAAATGCGAATGCTAGCACGTTCATTCTGGGACAGAACTATCTCAAGCTCTCCGGTCTAACACCGAACTCGAGTGGTAATATTGTGGGAACTTGGGAAAAGCTCGCTGGTGAGGGAAATGTCAACGGCTTTCAACTTACTGAGGCTTCCGGCAACGCTGCGGTTCCCGAACCCGCCTCAATCGTCATCTTTGGACTCGGAGCTTTAGGTATGGCCTACCGAACTCGTCGCAAAGTGATCGCTTAGCCTCGAATTTCTTGAGCGTTTAAATACAAACATGGTGGCAAGGCGAAGAAGTTAGCATACCGGCCACCTAATGGAGAGAGCGTGTGCATTGAAATGTACTGGCTGTTTTAAGAGTCTTGATGTTGTTTACAGCGGAATGAGTTGACATAATATAATATCGAGATCGACTTCGCCAGAGGTATTGGGTCATTTTTGGGGGCGGTTTTTGCTTGATCGGACCGCTCCTCAAAAGAACCTATTATCTAGTCTGCCCACTGTTATTTCGGTTTGAGGATAGTCGATTTGCAAACGAAGGATTCAGGCAAGATCGTCAAGTCATCAACGCTCTTCAACCGTCAGGTTACTGGCGACAAGTAGGATCATGAAAGAGAATTCAAGCCCAGGTTCAGTTTCTCAATGGCTTGCGAACCCCGATAGCAATAGATACCCGTCGGGTGCTGACTTGCTCTGGTTGCGGTTCGGAGTTCGTTTAGTTCGCTTAGCTCGCAGGCAACTACGCCAAATCAGAGATCCCGCCTATGACGCAGATGACCTTGCGAATAGCACAGTCGACGCGTACTGCCGTGCGGCATTCAGCAATGACAGTATCCGTCCGACAAATCGACATGAACTCTGGCGTATTCTAGTCACAATCTCGCTAAACAAATCGAGAAACCACCGGAAGTATTTAAGTCGGCATAAGCGTTGCTTGCAAGGCGTTGCAGTGGAGTTATCGAAAGACGATTTGGAACTGATCCCGGATGGAACCGCTAACGCCCCCGATTTGGTGGCTACCGTCGCCGACCAATGCGATTTCCTATTGGGGTTGCTCGATCAACAAGACTCTACGGGGGAGTTGAAGACCATCGCATTGATGCGACTCGATGGGGCCAGTAAGTCCCAAATCGCAGCGTCGATGGGGTACACGCGATTTACAATATCGGCTCGGGTAAACTTGATACAAGCTATTTGGAAACATCATTTAGACCAGCAATCCAAATGAGTTGGATCGCTGGTTTTTTCGTACTTAGCAATGCGGTACTCGTACTCGAAGCCCCTAAATCCCAACGGTTCTTTTCGAGAACCAGCACCCAACAGGTGCCAGGCACCCAATTATCGTCCGATCTATCCGATCTATCCGATCTGGAAGATCAAGCTACACCATTATCTTCAACACCACCCGGCTTACGGCCGGGTGGTGGGCACCAAATCGTTACTACCCACTCCAATACCTGCCAAAGCGCTTTTTTTGTTGCGAGCAAATGCTGTTGTCATTAAACTTTCGTCATCCCAACGATCGATTTCCCGGCAATCGGTACGGACCTTCGATGAATTCTGACAACAAACTCGGCTCGATTTCTCACTGGTTAGCCAACCCCGGCAACGGCCAAAATCCTTACGGTGCGCAGTTGCTCATGCAACGCTTCGGGGCTCGCTTGATACGCCTTGCACGCCGCCAATTTCAAACCTCGCGCGATCCTGCCTATGACGAAGAAGATCTTGCGCTGAGCACGATCCAAGCGTTTCACCAACAGCTAACCAAGGACAGTCTTTCTCGGCCCGCGAATCGAGAGCAACTTTGGAAACTCTTGGTGACCATCGCCCTAAACAAATCGAGAGATGTCTTACGACACAATGCACAGCCAAAACGGCCCTCGGACAACGCTTCCAAAGAACTCATCGAGAGACGAACCAAAGAAGCCTATGACCTGATGACCCAATCGCCCGACTGGCCCTCGATGATCGCAGATCAATGTGAGTTCTTGCTACAGCTCCTTGACAAGCAAGACTCCAGTGGTGAATTGAAAAAAATCGCCCTCATGCGACTCGATGGGGCTAGCAAGGCCCAAATCGCTAGAGAGCTTGGCTACACCCGATTCACCATCTCGGCTCGAATCAATCTGATCCAAGCGATATGGCATTACCATCTCAAACTCCAAGCCGATTGAGATGCCATCGACCGACGAACCCCTCTTGCCCCTCGAATTCTTCAAGCAATTGTCCGATAGTTGCCAGGCAATCGAGGTTGCTTTTCACTCCGGACAAAGCATCGATCTAGAAGCTCTCCTGGGTGCCTTCGCCCCGGAATACCAAACGGTCGCGAGGATAGAACTCCAAGGTGTTCTCGACGAACTTCGATCACCGATTTCTCAATCTCGGAACTCAAGCCGCAATTCTCGATACGAGACGAAAAGCGACTACAAAGTACTCGAAACCTTTGCCCAAGGGGGCATGGGCCAAGTCATGGTCGCATGGGATGAGGAATTCTCTCGGCGCGTCGCTCTCAAAGAGATTCAGCACGCTAGCGCCGATGACGAACGCTTTCAACGTCGATTCCTCCAAGAATCGCTTGTGACGGCTCGGCTTGAGCATCCAGGCATTTTGCCGATCTACAATCGGGGCATCAACTCCCAGGAACGCCCCTTTTTCACGATGCGATTGGTCGCAGGCGGAAATGCAAAAACGCTGCATCAAGCTATTGAGGAATTCGATCGTACAGACCCCAAATCCAATGACTATCAGTCGAATCTCCGAAATCTTTTGCGCCGATTGATCGATGTTTGCAACACCGTCGCTTACGCGCACAGCCAAGGTGTGTGCCACCGGGATTTAAAACCTGCGAATATTCTCATTGGGCCATTCGGGGAAACGCTCGTTGTCGACTGGGGACTTGCAAAGACCTTCCAACTCAACGGCAAATCAAGCAATCCCAACCCTGAGTCAAACGCCAATGACTCAGACAATACACAAACGGGATCTCCGATCGAATCATCACCGAATTCCCCCTTGATAAACTCGCTTAGCACTGGCATTGGCACGCGAGGATTTGTAGCCCCCGAGTGCTATCGCCACGAGCCTATTGCCAGTTGGCCTCGCGTCGATGTTTTCTCCGTGGGCGCCATTCTCTACTGCATACTTACGGGTAAATCCCCCAGAAGCAAATCGGACAATCGATCGCATCAGAGCAACTCAAGCAAGAACGCATCGAGCAATAAGCGGATTTCGAAACCGTTTGAAATCCTTCCTCCCGGCCAAGTCCAACGAGATATCCCCAAAGCTCTCGAAGCAATATGCCTTAAAGCGATCGCTACCGACCCCCAAGATAGATACGCCTCGGCGCTGGAGCTTGCCAGCGATCTGGAAAGCTACCTAGCTGGACAACCCGTGAGCGTACTTCGAGAAGGCCGCATCGATCGCACGATCCGTTGGATAAGCAATAATCGGATGTTGGCCCTGGCATGGCTTGCCTTTGGCTCTCTTGCAACCGTCTCGATGGGAGTCATCGCGATCCAGCAGATCACTTACAACGCAGCTCTCCTGGACAAATCTCAGAAGCTCTCGGATTCTCTGGAAAAAGAATCCAAGTTGCTGATTGAAGAATCGAAGCTCAAAGAGCAAGAAAAGGCCGCCAGACTACGGGCCGAAAACCAGGAAGATGTCGCTCGCAAACGCGAAGTCCTAGCCCTCAGAGCACTTCGATCCTATACCGATGCAATCACCTCGAACGAAAAACTCAAGAACTCCCAAGAGCTCGGATCCGTGCGGCGTGAGCTTCTCGAAAACCCCTTGGCCTTGTTCGAACAGATCGACCAAGATGAAACGCTCGCCAACAATCCCTCATGGGAGTACCTTGCCGAATTAGCACGAACCACGCTTGAACTCGCCAAACTCAGTTTCGAGTACGGCGATCCAGTCCAGTGCGCTCGCTGGGCCGAGCGTTCCATCCAACGCTGCTCTCAATTAGTTGAGTTAGCGACAGAAACGAGCGTCGGCAAACGAGATCAACGAGAATCCCAAGAGCGGCTTGCCTTTGCCAAGATCGACCTGGGTGCCTGCTACCGGTTGCGTGGAAGACTCCGAATGCCCATCGATCCAACCGCAGCACGCTACGATTTCCAGCAAGCGACAGAACTATTCGACCAAGCCTCTGAAATCAACAAGTCCAATCCGACCGAGGAAAACACGAAGCGGTTGCTAGATGACCGTGCGGATCTGTATGCCCTTGAGGCTATCTTGGAAGCAGAGCAGCGGAATCCTCAAGGGATGGCTGAACTGTTTGAGATGGCGATCAAGGATCTGGAAGACTTACTCAAGCTAGTGAAGACTTCCACATCCAAATCCGATGAGATCAAACAGCAACTGATAGAGACTACCGACGAGAAACTGGATCAGTTTCGCCAAGACTACGCACATGTGTCACTTATCCTGCAGTACGGCGATAGCGAGAGCCATTTTCGCCAGTTCCAAAAACATATCGGGATGCTCAAAGGAAAGATCCAAAAAGGGAATGCCAACGAACAGACTCGCTTAAAACTCGCTTGGGCTCTTCGAAACCTAGGTGCGCACTACCGAACCGTCGGTCGACTCGAGGCGTCCGAAGGAATATTGAAAGAGGCGATCAATGAAAGACAGGTACTTGCAATCATGTATCCTTCGGTCAGTCGTTACCGTGCCGATGTCGCAGGGACGATGATCGATCTGGCACTAACCGTCCGAGGAATGGGACGAATCGACCAAGCCATTGAGTTTACCAGCCAAGGGATCAAAGGTTATCGAGAACTACTACGAGAATCACCTAACGATTCCGTTTACCGAGTCGACTTGATCACACAACTTCACTTCCTTGGTCATTTGCAGTTGGACAATTTCCTCGACCAACAAGCGGAAAAATCATTCAAGGAAGCCTACGAATTATCTGAGCGAGTTCTAGAGTCCAACCCGTCACTACAACCCATTTTGCAGTTGTACCCAGAACTCGTGCGGCATCAAGCAACATCGCAACTTCTAAATGGTCAGTGGCAAGATGCGATGAAGAGTTTCGAGCTACACTGGAACACACGCAGTGCGTTAGGAACGAATGCTTCGATGACAAACGAGGAACGCAAGGTGATCTTGGACCATTGGGAATACAGTTGTTTCAGGGCCGAAGATTCCCAAACTGCAAAGCAAGTAAAGGGCCTTAAGGCTACGCTAGAGAATCAAGCCACCGGGGATCTGTCGGTCGAGTTAACTAGCGATGCAAATTGGATCGATCGGATCAAGCAAAAAGTGACAGTGGCTGAGCAAAGTTTGCTGGAGGCAGACAAAGCGCATCTGGCAAAGCAAGAGGTACAAGCAACGGAGTTCGAGCAACAGGCGCTTGGTACCATGCAAGAACTGCTCCATTGGTTCGATGATGACACCAAAGTGTCGGAGCTTACTCAAGACCAGTTGCTGGAGATTTGGAATTTGACTCTGCGCAATCCCAGTTTTGTGTCCGTTCGCTTGCCGTCTGAGTTGGAGCGATGGCCCACTGGGGATCGGCAGGCCTGGGAATCGATTTGGCGAAAAATACGATCCTTGCCTAATTGATCCGTCTGATCCGTCCGATCCGTCTGATCCGTCCGATCCGTCTGATCCGTCTGATCCGTCTGATCCGTCTGATCTGTCCGATCTCTCTGATCCGTCTGATCCGTCTGATCTGTCTGATCTGTCTGATCTGTCCGATCTGTCCGATCTGTCCGATCTGTCTGATCTGTCTGATCTGTCTGATCTGTCCGATCTGTCCGATCCGTCTGATCTGTCCGATCCGTCCGATCGCAAATCTAATACTACAAACTGATTCAATTAAAATTTTGGATTATTTGCTTATTCGATAACCCACCCTTACGACAGTTGCAAAGGTAATTATTCTCCCGCTAGCTCGATTTTTCTGCGGTTTTGCCTGGGTTTTCCGATCTTCGTCAAGCCAATTGCACTCCCCATCAACTTGACGAACCAAACCGCATCGGCTATCCTGCATCTTCTATTTTAATGAAGGGAGATCTAAAATTAGCAAAGCAGATAAAAGAGCGGCTAGCCAAGCGGTTCATATTCGGTCCCTAAAAGTCTTCTTCGATGTGGTTCGAAAAAGGAGCTTTTCCCAAGCTGCAATCGAGCATGGAATGACCCAAAGCGCTGCGAGTCAAAGCGTGCAGCACCTCGAAGAGTTCCTCGGTGTGAAACTCATCGACCGCACGAAACGGCCCTTTGTAATGACCGCCGAAGGACAAAAATTCTTTGACGGCCTCTCGGGTGTCCTTCGTCAATTCGACGCGTTGGTCGAAGATGTACGTGCCGGAAACAACTCGCCGGCAGCCATCACCGGCCAAGTCATGGTCGCTTCGATCTATTCGATGGGACTTTCCTATCTGCCAAGCCTTCAGGAGATGTTCGCCAAGGCTTGTCCGCTGGCCACGATGAACTACCACTTGGCCCACCCTCACGAAGTTTACCGGATGGTCGAGCAAGGCACGGTCGATTTCGGTATGGTCAGTTACCCGGAATCCACGCACTCGATCGTTGCTACCAATTGGAGGCACGAACCAATGGCGTTGGTTGCATCCCCACGTCATCGATTGGCCACATTGAGCCAACCGATCCGCCCCGAGGATCTCTCACAAGTCGCCTTGGTTGCCTTTGCACAGAATCTCAAGATACGGCATGAGATCGACCGGCAACTTCGCCAATTGGGCGTCACGATGCGTATCGCTGTTGAACTTGACAACATCGATTCGGTCAAGCACGCGGCGATCGTCAATAGCGGGGTAGCGATCCTTCCGAAACTCACGGTTCAAAATGAAGTCGCGGCAGGCTCCTTGAAAATGCTTCATTGCGAAGGTCTCAATCTGACGCGTCCTCTGGGGATTATCCAAAAACGGGATACATCGATGTCCCGCGTTGCGCGTTCGTTTATGGAACTGATTTTGAGCAATGTCGTCTGGCCTGGGGATTCGGAATTGGATACCGCGGGCCATTCCAAAAACGAATCATCGACACCATCAAACGGCTCCAGTCGCAGCAACGTGTTGTCGGATGCACCCGCATCGGTATCGACCTAAGGGCCTCAAGTTTTGCAAAGTCGCAACCAAGGAAGGCCTCTGTGCGTGCGACTGGCATCAGGTGTTCTGTCTCGACCACTCGTAACCCACTCCAGCTTTATTCTATTCCATGAATACTCCTTACGGATTCCCACAAAAACAAGGTTTGTACGATCCCGAACTTGAAAAAGATTCTTGCGGGGTCGGCTTCGTTGCAAATGTCAAAGGGGTTCCTAGCCATCAAATCGTCGTCGATGCCGATACGATCCTCAAGAACATGGATCACCGGGGTGCTTGCGGTTGCGAGCAGAACACCGGTGACGGCGCAGGTATCTTGGTCGCTTTGCCCGACAAATTTCTTCGTCGCATGGCGAAACAGGAGTTTGGAGTGGATCTGCCCAGCAAAGGTCTCTGGGCCGCGGGCAACATTTTCTTTCCCAAGATTGCCTCGGAGCGAGACAAGTGCCGAAGGGTTTTCAACCGTCTGATTGAAGCCGAAGGTCTAACGCTCATCGGCTGGCGAGATGTGCCACAACAACCCGACCTTGCCGACATCGGTCCGACAGCTCGCTCGGCGGAACCTTGGACCGAACAAGTCTTTATCCGTGCCGCCGACGGGATCTCCAGCGAAGAGTTTGAACGCAAGCTTTATGCGATTCGCAAGCAGGCCAGCCATGCACTGCGCAACGATAGCACGATGGAACAAGCCTCGTTGTTTTACGTCTGCTCGCTTTCTACCAAGACCCTAATCTACAAGGGGATGCTCACTCCTGCACAGGTCGTCCCGTACTATCCAGACCTATCCGAGGAGGATTTCGAGACCCATCTTGCGATGGTCCACTCCCGCTTTTCGACCAACACTTTCCCGAGTTGGGATCGAGCTCAGCCGCTGCGGTTCATGAGCCACAACGGGGAGATCAATACGCTTCGCGGAAACATCAATTGGATGCGAGCTCGCGAAGGGATGGCAAGAAGCGAACTTTTTGGTGACGAGCTCAAGAAACTCTTTCCGGTCGTCGAGCCGATGTGCTCCGACTCGGGAACCTTCGATAACGTCCTTGAGTTTCTTCTGATGAACGGAAGAACCTTGCAAGAAGCCATCATGATGATGGTCCCAGAGGCTTGGCAAAAGCACGACACGATGTCTCAGGAGAAAAAGGCATTCTATGAATACTTCAGTTGCCTGATGGAACCTTGGGATGGCCCCGCATCGATCGTCTTTACCGATGGCAAGTACATCGGTGCGACCCTCGATCGCAATGGGCTGCGTCCAAGCCGCTACTACTTAACGACCGATGATCGCGTGATCATGGCCAGCGAAGTCGGTGTGCTACCGGTCGACCCGGCGATCGTCAAAGAAAAAGGTCGACTCCAGCCCGGTCGCATGTTCCTGATCGATTTCGATCAGGGACGTTTGATTCCTGACGAAGAGCTCAAGTCCTCGTTTGCAGCCAAACGTAATTATCAGGAGTGGTTGAAAAATGGTCGTATCACTCTCGATCAATTGACCAAAGCCAAGGAGTGGCACGGTTTCTATCCAGAGACGCTTTTGCCTCGCATGCAAGCCTTTGGATACACGATCGAAACGATGCATTTTATGCTCGTTCCAATGATTCAAACGCAGGTCGATCCCATCGGCTCGATGGGCAATGACTCGGCCATCGCTTGCCTGAGCGACCAGCCTCGACTCGTGTACGATTACTTCAAACAACTCTTTGCACAGGTGACCAACCCCGCGATCGACTCGATCCGCGAAGATGTCATCATGTCGCTCGAGTGCTACATCGGACCAGAGAAGAACCTTCTCGAAGCCACCCCCGAGCATTGCCATCGATTGCTGATCCACCACCCGATCTTGACCAACGAGGAACTCGGTGCCCTCAAGCACATGGACATTCGCGGCTGGAAAACCGCGACGATCGACATCACCTTCGAGCGCTCCGAAGGTAAAGCAGGTCTACAAGCCACACTTGACCGTATTTGTGCCCAAGCCGAAAAAGCGATCGATGATGGCTACACCTTGGTATTGCTCACCGACCGTGCGATTTCCAAAGACCGCGTCGCTGTCAGTAGCTTGCTAGCATGTGGTGCGGTTCACCAACATTTGGTCAAAGTCGCTAAGCGTACGGCCATCGGGATCATCGTCGAAACCGGTGAAGCACGCGAAGTCCATCACCACTGCCTGCTGATCGGTTTTGGGGCTGATGCAATCAATCCTTACCTTGCCTTCGAATCCTTGTGGCAAGCTTCCCGAGACGGCATGCTCGAAGAAAAGGACGAAGAGAAGATCGTCTCGCAGTATCGTAAAGCGGTCGCTAAGGGGATGCTTAAGGTGATGGCCAAGATGGGCATCAGCACCCTTGCCAGTTACAAGGGTGCACAGATCTTTGAAGCTCTAGGTTTGCAAGACGAAGTCATCGATCGCTGTTTCAAAGGTACCAGCAGCCGAATCCAAGGTTGCGGTTTCGATGTGCTCGCAGAAGAAACGCTCCGCCGGCATGCGTTGGCGTTTCCTAACGATCGCGCTGATGCTTGGTCGATGCTACCGAACGTCGGTGAGTTCCACTGGAGAGCCGAAGGTGAAAAGCATGGTTGGGATCCGGGAGCGATCGCTGACATCCAAGTCGCCGCTCGCAATGGCGACAAAAACGCTTATCGGCGCTTTGCCGACCACATCAATGAAGATGCCCGCATGCGTTATGCGTTGCGAGGACTCTTTGAGTTCCAAAGCACCCGCGATCCAGTGCCACTGGAAAAAGTACAAAGCGCCAAAGACATCGTCAAACGATTCTGCACCGGTGCGATGAGTCTCGGATCGATCAGCTCCGAAGCCCACGAAACACTTGCCATTGCCATGAACCGCTTGGGTGGTAAAAGCAACACGGGCGAAGGTGGAGAAGATCCGGTACGCTACAAACTCCTCCCCAACGGGGATAGCAAACGCTCGGCGATCAAGCAGGTGGCTTCGGGACGATTCGGTGTTACGATCGAATACCTAGCCAATGCCGATGAATTGCAAATCAAAATCTCCCAAGGCGCTAAGCCAGGCGAAGGTGGAGAATTGCCTGGCAAAAAAGTCGACAAGTACATCGCCCGGATTCGATACAGCACTCCGGGTGTGGGACTTATCAGCCCACCTCCTCACCACGACATTTACTCGATCGAAGATCTCGCTCAATTGATCCACGATCTTAAGAACGCAAACCCCTCGGCTCGCGTGAGTGTGAAACTCGTGAGCGAAGTCGGTGTCGGCGTGGTCGCCTCGGGTGTGGCCAAGGCCCATGCGGATCATATTCTCATCAGTGGTGACACCGGCGGAACGGGAGCTAGCCCCCTGACGAGTATCAAGCATGCCGGGCTCCCCTGGGAACTTGGGATTGCCGAAGCTCACCAAACGCTCGTGATGAACAACCTGCGCAGCCGAGTCACACTCCAAACCGATGGCGGACTCAAGACCGGTCGCGATGTGGTTATCGCGGCTTTGCTTGGTGCCGAAGAGTTCGGATTCGCAACCGCACCGTTGATCACTCTCGGTTGCATCATGATGCGCAAGTGTCACTTGAACACATGTCCGGTAGGGATCGCAACGCAAGACCCCGAGCTTCGGGCTAAGTTTGCGGGCAAGCCCGAGCATGTGGTCAACTATCTGTTCATGGTTGCCGAAGACGCCCGCGAGATCATGGCATCCTTGGGCTTGATGAGCATCGATGAAATGGTAGGCCGAACCGATTGTTTGAAAGTCGATCATGCGATCAAGCACTGGAAGTCCGACGGATTGGATCTGACTCCTATCCTCAAGCCTGCCAAGGGTCCCAATCCCGATACGATCATGCATCGAGCGATCCCTCAGGATCACGGATTGGAAAAGTCCCTCGACATGCAGGTTCTCTTGCCCCGTTGCCGCAGGACCATTGAAACCGCAGAAGCGATTCGACTCGATCTGCCGATCATCAACACCAACCGAACCGTTGGCACTATCCTGAGTCACAATATCGCCAAGAAGTACGGTCAAAACGGATTGCCCACCGATACGATCCACATCAAGTTCCGAGGATCTGCAGGCCAAAGCTTCGGAGCTTTCCTGGCTCACGGCGTGACACTCGAACTCGAAGGGGACGCTAACGATTATGTCGGCAAAGGTCTCTCGGGTGGTCGCATCGCGATCTATCCTGACAGACGAGCGGGCTTCAAAGCAGAAGACAACATCATCATCGGCAATGTTTGCCTCTATGGAGCTACCATGGGCGAACTATTTGTTCGAGGCCGCGCCGCCGAGCGGTTCGCCGTTCGGAATTCCGGTTGCACTGCGGTGATCGAAGGAGTCGGTGACCACGGATGCGAGTACATGACCGGCGGTCGTGTCTTGATCCTAGGTCCGACGGGGCGAAATTTCGCTGCCGGCATGAGCGGCGGGATCGCTTATGTGCTCGATGACATCAACTCGCTTCGCATTCGAACCAATCTTGGCACCGTCGAACTCGAACCTCTGGTCGATTCGCAAGACATCCTCGAAGTCCACTCGCTGGTCTCCTCGCATGCCGAAATGACCCAATCGCCTATCGCCAAAAAACTTCTCGAACAATGGGAAGCAAGCGTGGCAAAGTTCGTGAAGGTCATCCCGACGGACTACAAGCGAGTCTTGGCCGAGCAGGCCAAGCAACCGGTAATGCAAGGGGCCGCAAGCAGCAACGGGAATGTCTCGGTCGCTTCGGCTAAAGCCAACTAAATGAATGTTAGCGGAAGTGCGCGAGCACTCCGGTGAGTTTTGGAATGTCCGCCATTTCGCAATGTTTTTTAACCGGACGGCTCGCGCCGTACCGCTTTTAATCCAACGCAATTCGGCGTAAAGCCGCTGGCGGGCACATTTCCTGTCAAGTCAATTTATTTAAGCATTAAATCAAAGCGATATCCATCATGGGAAAACCAACTGGTTTCAAAGAATTCGAACGCAAGAAGGTCGCTTGGCGTTTGCCGATCGTTCGACTTGAAGACTACCGCGAGATCTACACCGATCCTGCCGAGGAACACCTTCGAACCCAAGGTGCACGATGCATGGATTGCGGGGTGCCGTTTTGCCAATCGGCCAGCGGATGCCCTATCCAAAACTTGATCCCCGAATGGAACGATCTGGTCTATACCGGTCGTTGGAAAGAAGCCCTCGATCGACTTCACAAGACCAACAACTTCCCGGAGTTCACCGGTCGCGTCTGCCCGGCACCTTGCGAAGGTGCCTGCGTGCTTGGGATCACCAACCCTCCGGTAACGATTAAGAACATCGAGTGTGCGATCATCGATCGAGGTTTTCAAGAAGGCTGGGTCACGGCCCGTCCACCTGCGGTTCGAAGCGGCAAGAAAGTGGCGATCATCGGCAGTGGTCCTGCCGGACTTGCTGCCGCCGATCAACTTAACAAAACCGGCCACACGGTTACCGTCTACGAACGATCCGATCGCATCGGAGGGCTGCTCACTTATGGCATCCCGAACATGAAACTCGATAAAGGAGTCGTCCAGCGCCGATTGGATTTGATGGCCGCCGAAGGAGTCAACTTCATGACCAATGCGGATGTCGGCAAGAACGTTGATCCAAAGAAACTCGTGGCTCAAAACGATGCGGTTCTACTGGCTACCGGAGCGACCAAACCTCGGGATCTGCCGATCCCCGGTCGTCAACTCCGAGGAGTCCACTTTGCCATGGAGTTCCTCTCGGCTAACACCTCCAGTTTGCTCGATAGCAATCATCAAGATGGCAAATTCATTTCGGCCAAAGGCAAACGAGTTGTCGTCATCGGAGGTGGTGATACCGGTTGCGACTGCATCGGGACAAGCATGCGTCATGGCTGCTCACAGTTGGTGAACTTTGAACTCCTGGATCGTCCACCTGAGGATCGCGCATCCGATAATCCATGGCCCCAGTGGCCTCGCATCTTCCGAACCGATTACGGGCACGAAGAAGCGACCGAGAAATTCGGACAAGACCCACGGACTTATAACATCCTGAGCAAAGAATTCGTCGATGACGGACAAGGAAACGTCAAGGGAATCAGAACCGTTCGAGTCGAGTGGAAATTCGAGAATGGCAAGATGAACATGACCGAGATCCCAGGCAGCGAGCAAATCATCGATGCGGATCTTGTCCTCCTGGCGATGGGCTTCCTAGGACCCGAGCAGTATGTCTCGGAACTCTTGGGAATCCAAACCGATGCCCGGAGCAATTACAAAGCCGAGCATGGGCGATTCGAAACCAACCTGCCAGGTGTCTTTGCGGCCGGCGATTGCCGTCGAGGCCAGTCGTTGGTCGTCTGGGCGATCAACGAAGGTCGTGGAGCGGCTCGTGCGATCGATATGTACTTGAGAGGACACAGTAGCTTACCAGCCCCCGGCATCACCCTCGGATCCGCTTTGGCTAGCAGCACCTAGCGTTTGCGGACACTGCCACGACTCTTGGCACGACCAAGTGTGCGTCGTGCGGGTGCGGATCCAAACGGCAAGTCGGCTTGGATGGTCTCCTGAACCGATGACTCGCTCGAAGTAGCATCGACGGGCTGAGGCTCTTGAGCTTGATCGCTAGGAGCATTGCCCGCTGAAGCCTGAGCGAGAGTTGAGGGGGACTCACGGCGCTTTCCGACGTTCTCCGAAAGCGGATCCTTTTCGAGCATCCGATTGATCCGTTGCTCGATATCGGTAAGCATGTAGCCTTGGTCTTTGCTCACGAAGGAAAACGCGATTCCAGATCGACCCATTCGACCGGTGCGTCCGACTCGGTGAACGTAGTCATCGCATTCGTCGGGCAGATCGTAGTTGATGATGTGCGAAATACTCGAGACATCGATCCCACGACCGACGACATCGGTGGCCACGAGAATGTCGAGTTTATTTTCTCGCAACGCCTTGAAAACTTCGTCACGCTGAGGTTGGCTCATATCCCCGTGGATCGTGCCGACACGAACTTTTCGATCCGTGCGACCAGCGTAATATCTTTCGAGTTGACGGTGGAGTTTGGCCGTTCCAATTTTGGTTCGGCAAAAGATGATCGCTTGCGGAGGCTCTTCGCGTTCGAGCAATTGCAAGAGAACCTCTTGCTTGCGATCAGGACTGACTGAAATGAATCGTTGCTCGATGGTCTCGACCGAGACATCTTTGTCGGAGCAATCGATAATGACTGGTTCAAACTGGTAGCGACTGGCAAGATCCCGGATCCGCTCGTCGAGAGTTGCGCTGAGGAGCATCGTCTGACGATTCTCAGGGCAACGACGCAGGATTCGTTCGATGCTGGGGCGGAAACCGATATCGAGCATCCGATCGGCTTCATCGAGTACCACGCACCAGAGACCTTCGAGTCGCAGCGAGCCGCGTTGGATGTGATCGATCACTCGGCCTGGAGTCCCGACGACGACTTGTACCCCTTTGGCAAGCGCTTTGAGCTGCTTTTGCATGTGCTTGCCCCCGGCGACCTCGACGATTTCGGTTGGACAGCCCTCGGCGAGTTTCACAAACTCACCATGCACTTGGTTTGCTAGTTCCCGAGTTGGCACCAAGACGAGGGCTTGGGGCAACGGGTGAACTCTCAGAGGATCAAGCTGTTCGAGGATCGGGATGGCGAACGAAGCCGTTTTGCCCGTGCCCGTGCGAGCTTGGCCTAAGATATCGAATCCATCGAGGGCAGGGGGGATCACCTTGGCCTGAATGGGACTGGGTTTGGTCCAACCGATCTGGGCAAGAGCCCGTTGCATGATCGGCGAGAGGGGTAGCTCGGAGAAACTCTCCGGCATCGATGACGTCATAAATGCACTTTCCTATTGAATTTCTAACGTCTACGATACCTCCAATTCTGCCTTTTGACTAATCCAAACCCGCTGTTTTTGACATGGAAATCAATCCAATCGATTATTCTGCCGAGCATCGACTCTGGGCTTTGGAGTGCCAAGCGAGGCTCGAACATGCCTTGGACAGCTCGATTCCCGACTCCGATTCGCCCCGAAATCTGCAATGGAATGCGCCCGACGAATGGTTACCTACGTTGCTTCTGGCGGAGCAGATTTGCAAGCTGGAATCCAACCAGCGCAAGTTGCTCGAGCAACTCAGCGGTCATCGCATAGCATTGCTCCACGAGGCACTCGGTACGCTTGGCAATTGGCTGTGCCAATTGTCTCGCAGCAGCGATTCGACATTCGAAGACCAAACCGCAAAACTCATCCAACTGCTGGTCTCCCAACGGGCTTTTGAATGCTACCGAGCCTTTCGTCGCTATGAACCGAGCAAATGCCTCGGGTTATTCCTCCAAGCGATGTTCCTTGGCGGTCATTCCTCGAGTTTACGGCTGGGTGTTGATTTGCTCGTCGACTCACCTCCTTGGGACTGGAAAGACACCGCACATGGACTATCGACCCTGATGCAATCGACCGATTGGAAACTCTCGGACGTTTTTCCTCGCATCCTCGATAGTGACCAACCAAGCGTGTTGGCCCCAGCATTGGATCTAGCGAATAGTATGGTGCGAAAGCACGGAGTAACGCCGCATCCGGCTGCTTGCAAGTACGATATGCTGCTGAATATTTTCGGTGCCGTGACCATGCAGTTGCAGGATCTCGAGGAAAACCCACGCAAGTTTTCCGACAACGTCCAAGTCATCCAGCGGATTCTATTTGACGCTGTCTCCTTGCTCGTGGCCTGCTGCGATACGTTCGGATTGATCGGTGATCCACGGGCGGTTGGCAAGCTCAATCAAGCGATCGAGCTTAAGCATCGTCGGATCAAGCTCGAGGCGGCTTATGCGTTGGTGAAACTCGGTGAGAATCGTGCACTGGATTTGATCGTCGAGCTCTTGCAAGACGATTCATCCCGCTTGCGCGCGATCGCTTATTTGAAGGAGCTCTCGGCCGAGGATCGCATTGGAGCCGAGTGGACCAGTTCGCTTGCGAAAGCCAAATCGGATTTAGCGATCTGGCTGAGCCAACCCGAGCAATTTGCGATCCCACCATCGAAGATCGAGCTTGTCGAACAAAGGACCATGCATTGGCCGGGATTCGAAGGCCCCCAAGAGTGTTTTCTGTTGCAGTTCGAATATGGCACTGGAGATGGAAGTTATTCGAATGTCGGTTTCGCGGGGCCTTTTGCAAGTGCCATGTCGCTGGATTTAAAATCGATGAGCAACGATGCTGCATTTGCGATGTATTTGGCCAATGATGTCCAAGACGAATCGGAGTTGAGGGTCGATTGGGATTCGCTGACGAGTCACCAAAAGGATTCCTATGCAGATTGGCTCGATGAGTTAGGGCAAAAGGGTTTCGAGCAAATCCAGCCTCTTGCGAGGCTTAGGACACTGGGTCAAGAGGGATTGCTATGTCAGGGGCGGACCGGTGATGGGAGTCTTTGGGGGATCCTCACCGACGGCGATTCGGTGATCCGGTGCCTGGCGGGTGCTCAAACGTTTGAGACGCTATTTTTGCAATGGAAAGGTAAGCTCGCGTTAGCGATCTTGGGTGAAGAGTGAGATAGATTATTCCAATTCCAATCCACGGTGGCGATAATCGACCACGAGTCGATGACCATCGAGTAGCCCAATCCCAAGCAGAGGAGTTGCACCTTCGTTGGCGATAACTTCTATAGCCTCCTTGTTATCGAACCAATCCAAAACGCAAGTGTAGGATTCCAGAATGACCTGCTTTCCGTCGGCAAGTCTCGCAAAACAACTGGCACTTTGTTTAAACCCAGCGGATAGGATGATCGATCGAGGGACAACCAACTCCCCATTGAATGCGGTATCAACCCAGGCCGTGATGGCAGTCGGCTCCTGATTGATATCTGGGGAGACCTGCAAATCCAGCAGAGCCCGACCGAGAGCATCGACTTTCCCTATCATTGGTGAAGGACTCCGATTTCGATTGCTGTAGGGTGCCCAATACGCAGGGCGAACGCTAAACGATCTGGGTGGGCTGCCCTAGCGGCCTGAATTGCTTGGCTGAGAGTCTCACCAAAAAAATACTCTTGCGATTCCGGTTCGATAGCCAGGAATTTATTGGGGTGCGACAGTTCCAAATTTGATTTGAGTTTCGACTCATAAATACGCATAGCGAGTCCCGCGACTGCTTGTGTTTCCTGAGAAATCATTTTTTCAGCTCCAATTCGTTTGACTCTGGGCATCTAAAGTCACTATAGCGTTTTGGTGCAAAACTCGCCCGATTTTGGTTCAAAAAATCTGTCCGATCAATCGATCGGCACAGTGCCTGTGCAGTTGGGGTATTTCACACAGCCCCAGAATTGGGAGCCGCTACGTTTGCCGTTGCGAGCGGTTCGGATCGACATAAGCCCATTGCAGTTGGGGCATTTTGGCGAGTCATCGCCGAGTTGTTCAGCGCGATGCTTGATGCGAGCAGCATGAAGTTGCTCGCGGTAACCGCCGTTTTGGATAAAGTCACGCTCTAAGCTACTTACCTGTTGATCAAGCAAGTAGTTCGCTTGATGGATCAAGCAGATGATGGCATTGGCTCGCACTTCAGGGCTCTCATTTTCAAGCCAAGGCGAATAGAGATCCCAACGATCGGAATCCGTGAAAGAGACGAGTTCGGGGTGTCCGGTTGCTTTGAGTCGAACTTGTTTGGATTCATCGGAGTCACGATCCCAGAGTTTGAATCGTTTTTGTCGGAGGTAGTCTTCGAAATCCAGGAGTAATTCTTCGAGGCTTGAACGGGCAACGTTTGTGAGTTTCAGTTCTGATTCGGTCGAGGTTGCCGAAGCTCGACTACCTTCGGCGATGTTTTGTCGGCCCGAACGGGCCGCTTGGATCATTTGGTCGACGGTGCGGGATCGCGAATCGAGAAAGCGTTCGCAAAACCGTACAGTGGCATCGTAGATGATTGTGGTCGTTTGAAAGGATGCCAATGTCCTGTATCCTCCACTTTGACGTAGTTTTTTCATTGTCCAACCTCCCTGATTTCAGTTGATTTCAAACCGATTGGCACTATAACGCTTAGCTGCAAAACTCGCCCGATTTTGGTTCAAAAAATTTTTCCGATCTGTCCGATCCGTCCGATCCCAAATAGAAAGCAAAAATGAAAACACCTAAGGATTATCCAACCCCATCGATTACACCAGCGGAGCTGCTCAGTGCGTTGCATTGGCGGTATGCGGTCAAGCGATTTGATCCCGATCGGACGATCTCACCTGAGATTTGGACTGCGATCGAAGAGAGCCTCGTGCTTACACCAAGCAGTTTTGGCTTACAGCCTTGGCGATTTATCATCGTGACCGATCCGGAGCTCAAAGCCCAATTGCCTGCGGTGTCATGGGGTCAAATGCAACCCAAGGACTGTTCGCACATGGTCGTCATAGCGACGCTCCGCAAGATGGACGCTCAGTATGTCGATGGTTTTTTAGAGAGCGTAGCGAGCACTCGTAATGTCTCGATCGATAGCTTAGCGAATTATCGCAAAGTGATCATTGGTTTTTTAAACAACAGTCCCGAGCGATTGGGGGATTGGGCTACGCAGCAAGGTTACATTGCACTAGGCCAGCTCATGGCAACGGCGGCTTTTTTGGGAGTGGATGCTTGTCCGATGGAAGGGATCGAGCCGGCCAAATACGATCGGTTGCTGGGACTTGAAAGTGGCCAGTATGCCACGCGAGTGGCATGTGCGATGGGCTATCGCCACATCGAGGACGGTTATGCTGGTAATACGAAAGTTCGCTTTGATTCATCAAAGGTGATCCAGAGTCGCTGATTTCTCCGAAATCAGCTCCCAGCGCCACAGGCCACCTCAATCCAAATCAGCTGCACTCCAAGCGCCCGTAGATGATTTCGGAGAAATCATCTACGTTGCTACCACATCCAACCAGAGTCTCTGATTTCTCCGAAATCAGCTCCCAGCGCCACAGGCCACCTCAATCCAAATCAGCCGCACTCCAAGCGCCCGTAGATGATTTCGGAGAAATCATCTACGTTGCTACCACATCCAACAGAGTCGCTGATTTCTCCGAAATCAGCCCCCAGCGCACCAGACCACGCCAAT
>JBEIGI010000072.1:0-25210 GCA_040381975.1 Pirellula sp. | reverse complement strand
GGTTTCGCCGTGCACGAAATTCCTGTCTTACTGACCCAAGCGAAGATTCTTTCTAAAGTAATCAACCGGTTTGAAACGAAATTAGGTGCTGGACGGCCTGCACTGCGCTGGACGGCTTGAAGGAGTCAAGTCCAGTTCGGTCGAGCCGAGGGGAAAAACTAGGGGGGAATCTTGGTCGCTTTGCGCCTCAAAAGCGCGTAGCGATTTGTCTGGGTCGGTTTTCCGTACGACCGAAAGCTCAGGCATCTTCGATTCCATCTGCGTCGATCTTTCTCGGTCGCCTTTGAGTCCTGCGAAAATTTTCAAGCGAACAGTGCGTCGTAGGGGTGCGATGTTCAGGCAACTTGGAAGTTTCCCTGGGGGCAAAGCAGCAGTCAGGAAAACTTGGTGTCGTTTGCTCGCCGATGGATCGGTTGGCAGGCTGTGCATCGAGCGTCCACCAACGTTTTGCCCAGACCCAGTTGTTTGAGCCTTGCAAGGGGCGAATTCGACAAGGGCAGCCACTGTCTTGGGTCGTTGTCTGGTAGGCAGCGACCCTGACTCGATTTCATAATTGGAAGGTAACGGAGACCAAGAATATGAAGGTGTTCACCACAGGCCAGGTCGCGAAGATCTGCAAGGTGGCCCCGAGAACCGTCAGTAAGTGGTTCGACTCCGGCCGACTCAAGGGTTACCGCATCCCCGGTTCACAAGACCGCCGCATTCCCCGTGAGTATCTGATCAAGTTTCTTAAGGAGCATGGAATGCCCCTGGGAGACTTGGAAGATGAGGCCATGGCGAAAGTCCTGATCGTTGCACAAGATCAGGTTTTGATCGAAAACTTGAAGCGAGAACTTCCTCTGGAAAAAAGCTTCAAAGTTCAGGTCGCTGCTAGCGGTTTCGAGGCAGGGATTCAAGCGGAAAGTTTTCATCCAGATTGCATGATTGTCGACTTCTCAGTCGGCAAGCTCGAAGCATTGCAAATCTGCCAAAATCTACGCAAGAATGCCGACTTCTCCGAAATCGTCCTAATCGCTCTGCTTCCCGACGACGGAAACACAATGAGCTTCGATCGTTCCAGTATCAATGAAACGTTCAAGAAGCCTTTTGATGCCCGTTTGCTTGCAGAGAGACTCAGGACTCTTATCGGTGCCAAGAAGGAACTCGTGTAGATCTCTACACTGGAAACAACCAAGCTAAAAAAACCCTCGGTGTTCTCATCGAGGGTTTTTTTCGTTTACGATCTGCCAAAGCGCTTCCCACTCGCAACTTGCTATACGCGACAAATCCTCACGATGAGCAACCGATGGAGACTTGCAAGCATCGGCGAAGTCCTCAGGACCGCTCCAGTTTGCAATCTGGCTCGTGAGCATGTGCTGATCGATGCGTTTGATCAATTTTGGATCGTTGACTCGACCAAACCAGTACTTGGCATTCCAAGTATCTCCCTCCATGCGATGCAGGACTCCATGGATATACGCCTCGATGCCCCGTTTGGCATCTTGAACATTTCCATGGGCCGGCTCCATGAGCCCAATTCTCAGATACAGCAGTGCCTCGAAGGCTCCACCGAGGGTTGATCCTGACTTTTCTAAAGCCTCGCTGAGCGACTTGGCCAAGCCCTCGACCTCAGGGGCATTTGCTGGGACCAATTGCAAAGGGATTGGGCAAGCGAGTCCATCGAGCCACTGTTGGATCGCACTCATGAGTCGTTGCCACTTTTTGCAGGTCGGATATTCAGTTGCAACATCGGTGGGAGGCGTTGCACTCGACCCGTTCGATCGATGCATGCAAGCTCGCTGGTGGCCGTAACGATCAAGTCTTGGCCTATCCCATCGGGATGTTTGCGGATCAAACGGTAATGGTGTTCGATGCGGGCTCCGTGGCAGTAGTCGATGCGTGTCTCAAGCAGTAGCTGGTCGTCGAAAAGGGCTGGCATGTGAAAATGGATGTTCATGTTGCGAACCACCAACAAGGTTCCACTTTCCTCGATTTGACGGTACGAGATCCCCGAGGCGCGAAGCATTTCGACCCGACCGCGTTCAAAGTAATTCAGGTACTGTGCATGGTGGACGCGACCTTGTGCATCCACTTCATGGAAGTGAACGCGGATGGGTATTTCGTGTTGGTGGTTCATTTGGAAAATTTGCTGAAAAGCAGATAAGCTTCGGGCCGAATCGATGTTGACTTGCACGCGACGACTGTGCTACTACCGGTGTTCCAATGGGGTTCCGATGATTGTACCAATCGTCGACCAGTCGCGTTATAGGATTAGCTCCTACAAGGAGCATTACTGCTCGATTCGCTTTGCGAGGATCAATTCGCCATGCTCAGTCGTTTTCCAAATTGGGTTCGCTCCGGTTTGTTGCTCGCCATGCTAGCCGGTACTCAAACCGGTTGCCAGACTTGGAAATCCCCCAGCTTCAATATGTTCCCTTGGTCAAAGAAACCCTCAGCCGACAAGATCGTTGGCACCAAGCCACCTACGAATCTACCGACCTCATCAAGTAGCGGTGTCACGTCACTAGCCCAGGATCCATCCAAATCTGGTGGCCCCGTAAGCCCTGCGACTCGCAATACACCTAGTCCAGTGCCTGGAACCCCGATGCCAAATACGGCTATGGCAAGCAACCCTGTAGGAGCCATCCCAAGTCCTGGTACTGCAGCAGCCAACAATGGCTTTACCCCGGGAACGTACAACACGGCCCAACCTCGAACAACCCCGGCTGCTCCCAATAACTTCGCAGCCAACCCCAATGGATCAAATCCCTATGCTGCGATTCCGCCTACCACGCAACCAAATGGAGTTGTACCAAGTGGTGCCTTGCCCAATGGCTTTACTCCTAATGGTTCAATCCCTAATGGTTCAATGAGCGGCGCATCGTTGCCGAGCACTGTAACCAACACAAATCCTTACGGGTTAGCTCAAGCTCCGGTGGGACAAGCGGGAACGATGTCCCAAGCACCCAGCAATAACAATCCTTACGGTTCGACCTTACCTCCTGGTGGGTCGGGAATCAGGAGCGCAGTGTACGGACCGGTACCCCAACCCAACAACAACTCACAAAACAACATCCCGAATCTTCCTCCCGCTTATGGCGGTCCTGCCAATAGTATTCCAGTGAGTGGTATTCCAGTAAGCGGGACTCCTTCCTTCGTTAACCCAGGTCTAGCACCACAAGGTGTTCCGCAAGGAATTCCTCAGGGAGTACCTCAGGGGATTCCTCAGATGATTCCACAAGGCATACCACAGGGAATTCCCCAAGGCATGCCACAGGGAGTACCACAGGGAGTACCGTCGCTTCCGAGCTTGCCCAATAGCCCAGGTCTTCCACCTAGCTCTATTCCCGCAGCGCCGCTACTTCCATCAAGCAGTGCCCCTGGAATGCCGAGCCTTCCGCCGGCAAGCAACAGCGGTGCTTATCGACCTGGGAGCGTAGGACGGAGCACCAGCTATGACTTCTCGGGTCAAAACCAGGTTCGCTAGTGGAATTTTGTCGCTTTGCCTTATTTGGCTTAGTCTGACAGCTTGCTCGACACCGCTTGCCAAAGGTTTGAACGAAAACGCTTTGGTGGGTTTCCTCAAGAACGGTCGCACGGAATTGACGCCTGAGCAACTCACGCTCAGGCCGTGGCGCGCGGACCTGATGATTTTGCCTTACGTGGAGTTCGAAGGCGATACGATCACGATTCGCAACGTTCGAAACTGCCGTTACCGAAGCGAGTCGGATTACGATGTCCGACATTACGATTTAAGGTTCCGACTCTCGGATGTCCGAAAGATCGACTTTATCATTGTTCCTTTTAAAGAGTCTTCGTTGCTCGCACATACGATGCTCAGTTTCGGGCTTGCTGATGGACGGCATTTCGTCGTTTCCGTCGAAGCTCGGCTCGAAGAAGACCAAGATTATTCGGCAGTCGCAGGAACAGGGCGACGCTTTCCGCTTACCTACGTCGTTGCTGACGAGCGCGATGTGATTCTCCTTCGGACGTCGGTTCGGGACGTCGAGGTCTATTTGTATCCAGGAAGGGCCGAACCGCAGCAGATCCAGGATCTGCTTGTCGATATGCTCGCGCGGATCAATAAACTCCATCGCCAACCAGAGTACTACGACTCGCTCACGAATAACTGCACGACCAACCTGGTCGATCATGTCAATAAGTTAAGGCCTGGCAGGATCCCACGGGATTGGAGGGTTCTATTTCCCGGACATTCCGACCGCCTCGCCTACGAACTTGGACTGCTCGAAATCCAAGGTTCCTTCGAGTATGCTCGAAGCATTTCCCAGATCAACCAGCTCGCCGGGGCTTACGCAGATGATCCGGAATTCTCAAAACGAATTCGAAGGCAATAGCCTTACATGAACACCGAAGAAGCGAATAAAAGCACGCAGCGAATTTTGCGAGAGCGTTGGAACCAAGCCACCCGAGCCGAGTTGCAAGCTTGGCAACTAACTCGACTCAATCAACTTTTGGCCGAAGTCCTAGCCAATAACGAATTCTATCGACAGCGTTACAAGGCTAACCGAATCGAACTTGCTTCACTCGACGAGTTGCAGCAACTGCCACTGATGAGCAAAAGTGATTGGATCAGCGATGATGCTTCCGGGGTAGCCAAGCATCACAGTTATCCACTGGAGCATTATCGACGCTACCATCGCACCAGTGGGACTCGAGGCCGTCCGATGGTCATCCTCGATAGCCCGTCGGATTGGCAGTGGTGGATCGACACCTGGCAATACGTTTTGGATGCTTGCCAGATAAGCCGCAACGATCGGGTTTTGATGGCATTTTCTTTCGGTCCATTCATCGGCTTTTGGAGCGCGCACGACGCGTGCTTGCATCGCGATTGCATGGTCATTCCATCGGGTGGAATGTCTTCTGAAGCTCGAATTGATTTGATCCACGCGTCTGAGCCAACCGTCTTGTTTAGCACCCCAAGCTATGCGATCCATTTAGGTCAAATGGCCCAGTCGATCGGCAAGGGACTCAAGAATTCGTCGATCCGTTGCGTATTTGTAGCCGGAGAACCTGGAGGTAGTGTTCCGAGTGTACGCAATGCGATCCAAGAACTTTACGGAGCGATGGTCATGGATCACGCAGGTGCTACCGAAATCGGACCCTGGGGATTTGGGAGCATCGATGGCAATGCCCTGCATGTGATTGAATCCGAGTTTATCGCCGAGTACTTACCCATCGAATCCGACGCCTGCTCCCGAAACGACTCGTCGATTCGGGAATTGGTACTGACGAGTCTTGGTCGTACCGGGGCTCCGGTGATCCGCTATCGCACCGGGGATTTAGTCAGACCGCGATGGCCTGCAGATGCTAACGAGACGAAAACCGCAGGGTCGATGTTCGTGAGGCTCGAACAAGGCGTCCTCGGACGGCTCGATGGAATGATCGTCGTGCGTGGAGTGAATATTTTTCCAACGAGCATCGATGCGATTGTTAGGGAGTATCCCAGTATTGGGGAGTACAGGCTGGTGCTCAGCAAGTCCGGTGCGCTGGATGAATTGCGATTAGAGATCGAAGATCGCGAGGATTGCCGAGAATCGCTCGCCAAAGAACTCCAGAGTCGATTGCAGCTGCGTGTGGCGGTCGATCGGGTGGCAGAAGGGAGTTTACCCAGGCTCGAAGGAAAATCCCGTCGCATTGTCGATTTACGATGAGATCGAATCGCGACTTGGAGCGATGGCTTGATGTACGAAGTCGCCGGCAAAGCGATTTAAGCGACCCGTATAGGGGTTTTGGGGCAGTATTAGCCACGCTTAGGTTTCATCGAGTTACTGGCCACGACTTGTGATTGAAGCTACCAGAGCGCATCGCTATATTTTGTTTGTCTTTGTTGCGGTTTTGTCTGCGATGAAGTTTTCCATCCTCTTTTTTTCCGTCGGAGAATTATTCAGTGGTTACTCGAATCGCGATCAATGGCTTTGGACGTATCGGTCGACTGACTTTTCGAAACTTGATGGCCCGTTCAAACGAGTTCGAAGTCGTGGCGATCAACGATTTGACCGACAACCAAATGCTCGCAACGCTACTGAAATATGACAGCGTACACGGGCGCTATGACGGCACAGTTGGATATGACGATAAGCACTTGATCGTCAACGGAAAGAAGATCTTGGCGCTAGCCGAAAAAGATCCATCGAAGTTGCCTTGGAAAGACAACAACGTGGACATTGTCATCGAGAGCACTGGGTTTTTCACAGGACGCTCCAAGGATGGCAAGCCAGGGTACGACTCCCATTTGACGGCAGGTTGCAAACGAGTCGTTTTGAGTGCACCTGCAAAGGATGGAGCGGATTTAACCTGCGTGCTCGGAGTCAACGACAATAAACTCTCAAAGGACATGCTTTGCGTATCGAACGCATCGTGCACGACCAACTGCTTGGCACCGATTGCCAAGGTACTGCATGAGACCTTTGGAATTGAAAGTGGTTTGATGACCACCGTGCATGCATACACGAACGATCAGCGAGTCCAAGACTTGCCTCACTCAGATGCCTACCGCGCTCGCGCAGCGGCCCTGAACATCATCCCTACCTCCACCGGTGCGGCATCGGCAGTAGGTTTGGTCATTCCCGAACTCAAAGGCAAGCTCACGGGAATCGCCATGCGTGTTCCGGTTGCAACCGGATCGGTAGTCGACCTAACGGCTAACCTAAAGGTTGAAACGACCGTCAAAGACATCAATGCAGCGATGAAGGCTGCCGCAGAAGGGCCGCTCAAGGGAATCCTTTGCTACACCGAAGACCCCATCGTATCGAGCGACATCATTGACGATCCGCACAGCAGCATCTTCGCCGCAGACTTCACCCAGGTCCTTGGTGACAAGGGCAAGATGGTCAAGGTCGTTTCTTGGTACGACAACGAATGGGGTTACAGTTGCCGCACGGCGGATCTATGTGCCCGATTGGCCAAGTATCTCTAGCAGCGTTTCCCTATTGGGGCTCCTCAGGAATTATCGTGGTTAGTGGTATACGCTTCTGGCTTTTATAGTACTCGTACTCAATGAAATGGTACTCGTACTCGAAAAGCAACGGTGGTGCACAGGGGCTTCGAGTACGAGTACCGTTGCACTGAGTACCGCTTCGCTGAGTACGAGTACGAAGAAACCCGATGCGATGCACGACTTTTCACCCACAATAATTCCTGAAGAACCCAACATCTTAAGAACGCGGTTGGGAACCGATATCTCTCCTTTTTGCGTTGATCCTAATAGGGGTGGTTACATCCCGGATTAGCGAGCTAAGGTTCTTGTGCGCCTAGGTCCCAAGACTCTACCGGGAAGGATCTTTCGCAATCAATCTTTAGGAGATCGCGTTTTGCTAGACCAATAACGTGTTTTGTGATGAGATTTTCTAGGACGAGCAATTTTAGCTCTCATGTTACTCGTTTTGCCTTCTGCCTGTTTCTTACGATTTGCGGACAGGTTCAAGCCGCCACGATGAATTACGTTCTTAATGGAGGTGACCATAGATTAACGGGAACTTTAAACGGCACGGCTTTCACGAATGCGTCTTATGCTCTCTATGGAACTGGAGACACGTCCGATCTGGTTTCTGGTATAGGTTTCTCTGGAAACCCGTCCTCTTCGTACTTTTACATCCCAATGACTGTCAAAATGGAAATTACAGAGGGAAAGACTGTCTACACCATGACTCTGCTCCCATCATCTGGAAATGCTTGGGGGGCAGTTTCTATCGATGGAACATTCTTTGGTGCTGCCGGATTTGCCACACTCCCTATGAACCATCACGGCGTCGTTGGTTTTACAGGCGGCCCATTTGGGGGCTCCGTAGGTATCTACAACAATTTGTCCAGTCCAGGCCGTTGGGAGATACCATCTAATCCGAATATTTTCGGGAATCCAATGCTTACCAACTTGGGTGATTTACTACTCACCGGTGGTAACACCACCTTCAACATGTCTTGGGAAATTACCAACGCAACACAAGCGGTCCCAGAACCTTCCTCGATGGCAATCTTCGGGCTATCAGCCCTAGGGCTTGCATGCAGAGCTCATCGCCAAAAACGAGGCTAATTAGAGTTTGATCAAGCCTCGCTCGGTGAGCAATTTTAGAACTTGATCGACGCATTCCTGTACGGATTGTTTTCCTGAATCGACGACGAGGTCCGCTTGTTGGGGGGCCTCGTAGATTGCACTGACTCCTGGAAAATTCGGAAGCACTCCGGCCTCGGCCTTCGCGTAATGGCCTTTGATATCTCGGGCCTTACGAACCGCTTCGTCAGCGACGAGGTGTACGACCAAGAATCGATCTTTTCCGACGAGTTCAGCAACGCGTGCTCGGATCGATTCGCTCGGAGCGACAAATGCGGCCAAGCAAATCAGTCCCGCATCATTCATGATACGAGCGATGTGGGCTGAACGTCGAAGGTTCTCGCTGCGGTCTTCGACCGAGAACCCGAGATCTTGGTTGACCCCACTTCGCATCTTCTCGCCATCGAGAACCATCACGGCTCGGCCCACGTCGAACAATGCTCGCTCGACGGCCCTGGCAATGGTTGATTTGCCCGTACCGGTCAATCCGGTAAAGAGCACCGTTGCGGGTGACTGTCCGAACCGTGCCGAGCGCTCTTGCGGGCTGACATCGGTCATCGACTCGCTCTTGGAGGCTTCCTGTTGGGTGGATTCCCAAGCTGCCTTGGTTTTCGCTGAATCGCGGTCGGTGATCATCCCTGCACCGACGGTCGCATTGGTCAGTCGGTCGATGATGATGAACGATCCGGTCACGCGATTCCGCTTGTACGGATCAAAGTAGATCGATTGGCTGAGGGTAATCGAACAGCGACCAATTTCATTGAGTTGCAAATCCGGTGCGGGGGAACGGTGAAGTGTGTTGACGTCAACTTTGTACCGCAGTGATTCGATCTGACCAGGAACGGTTTGACTTGTATGTTTGATCAGATAGGTCTTACCGGGCAAAAGTGGTTCAGCGTTCAACCAGACGATTGTTGCATCGAACTGATTGGTCGCCTTGGGGATGTTCCCAGGCCGGACGATCATATCCCCTCGCGAGCAGTCGACTTCGTCTTCAAGTACAACCGTGATCGACTGAGGGCAGAAAGCTTCCTCTAAATCTCCGTCTTGGGTGACGATTCGCTTGACCTTGCTAACCCGTTTCGAGGGCATGACCATGATCTGGTCCCCTTTTCGGAGGATCCCAGACGCGATCGTTCCGCAGAACCCGCGGAAGTCCAGGTTCGGTCGGTTGACGTATTGGATTGGCAGGCGGAAGTCTTCGAGGTTTCGATCCGAGCCGATATAAACCGACTCGAGGAAACTCATGAGTGTGCTTCCTTTGTACCAAGGCATATTAGGGCTTTGATCGACAACATTCTCACCGTGAAGGGCAGCAAGCGGGATGAAATGCAAATCGGGGAGATCCAACCTAGAAACGAATTGCTTGTAGTCATCGCAAATTCGATCAAAACGTTCTTGGCTGTAATTGACCAAGTCCATTTTATTGATGGTCACGACCACGTGACGAATGCCGAGCAAGGAGACGATGAAGCTATGCCGTTTGGTCTGGGTCAGAACCCCGTGTCTTGCATCGATAAGAATAATCGCAAGATCAGCAGTCGATGCACCGGTGGCCATATTCCGGGTGTATTGCTCGTGGCCCGGGGTGTCGGCGATGATGAACTTACGCTTGGCTGTCGAGAAATAACGGTAAGCCACATCGATGGTGATGCCTTGTTCGCGTTCGGCTCTGAGGCCGTCGGTGACAAGCGCCGGATCGAATTTCCCGCCGGTTGTCCCGTGAACTTTGCTTTCGTTTTCGAGTTGTGCAAGCTGATCTTCGTAGATCATTTTGCTGTCGTAGAGCAATCGTCCGATGAGCGTGCTTTTTCCATCGTCGACGCTACCGCAGGTGATAAAGCGCAGTAGTTCTTTGCGTTCGTGTTGTTCGAGGTAGGCCAAGATATCCTTGGCGATCAGTTCACTTTGGTGCGACATGTTAGAAGTACCCCTGCATTTTCTTCAGTTCCATACCTGCTCCTCCTCCGTCTTTGTCGATGACTCGACCTTGGCGTTCCGAGGTTTTCGTCAGAAGCATCTCTTGAATGATTTCCGGTAAGGTTGCTGCATTGGATTCCACTGCACCTGTCAGTGGCCAGCAACCGAGCGTTCGAAATCGGATCATCTTGTGTTCGATGACCTCACCATCGCGTAGTTTGAATCGGTCGTCGTTGGGGCTGATCAGAGCACCATTGCGAAACACGACCGGTCGCAACTTGGCAAAATAAAGATCGGGCAGTGGAATGTTCTCAAGGTAGATGTATTGCCAAACATCCAGTTCGGTCCAGTTTGAAAGCGGGAATACGCGGATGCTCTCTTGAGGATTGACTCGGCAGTTGTAGAGGCTCCACAATTCGGGTCGTTGGTTCTTTGGATCCCAACGATGGAACTTGTCACGGAAAGAAAACACACGTTCTTTGGCGCGTGATTTCTCCTCATCGCGCCGAGCGCCGCCGAAGGCTGCGTCGAAACCGTATTTGGTCAGTGCTGCTTTGAGCGAATCGGTTTTCATCACCTCGGTGTGTTTGTCGCTATTTTCAAATGGATCGATCCCGAGTTTGAGACCTTCGTGATTGATATTCACAAGCAGTTCAATTCCGAGTTCTTTCTTGACGTAGGTATCTCGGAACTCGATCATCTCGCGAAACTTCCATGTCGTATCGACGTGCAGGAAGGGAAACGGGGGTTTGGCCGGATAGAAGGCCTTAAGCGCCAGATGGGTCATGACAGCCGAATCTTTTCCTACCGAGTAGAGCATGACCGGTTTTTTGAACTCGGCTGCCACCTCTCGAATCACGTGGATGCTTTCGGCTTCGAGCTGTTTTAGATGGGTCAGGTTGTAGGAATTCATCGGATGCTCGCCCAAGGAGAACTAGGTCGTTTTGGTCGGTGACAGTGGTATTTTAGTGGGGATTACCTGTGGCCACCACGGTGGCTTGATGCCCGTGGGCATAATGCTTAAACGGAATTTGTGAGATGAAAAAGAAAAGACGCAAGCTGGGAGCCTGCGTCTTTGGTTTATCGGATTTCGACCGCATAAATCTGAATGCAAACGAGCTTAGGCCTTGGCCCTTGCGGCCAATTGCTTTTTGCGTTCGTTGATAATATCGTCTTGGAGACTGCGAGGTACGGCGGAATAGCGGGCCAGTTCCATAGCGAAGGTTCCTTGGCCTTTGGTCATGCTGCGAAGATCGGTGGCATATCCGAAGGTATTGGCAAGGGGGACTTCGGCGGTGATATACGAGATACCGTCGCGGGCGTCGGTGTTATTGACCAATCCCCGACGGGAGATGATGTCACCTACGACCGAACCTTGATCGTTCTCGGGGCACTCGATGTCGCACTTCATGATCGGTTCGAGGAGCATGGGGTTGGCGGCTCTCAAGGTTTCGCGGAAGCAATCGCAGGCGGCGATGTAGAAGGCTCGCTCGCTGGAGTCGACGTCGTGGTAGCTACCGTCTTCTAGGTCGATCTTGACACCTACGACCGGAAACTCGGCCAAGGGGCCTTTGAACATCGAGTCTTTGAAGCCTTTTTCGACCGGTGGAATGAATTGCTTTGGAATACGACCACCGGTGACATGGTCTTCGAACTCGAAAGTCTTTTCGCCTTCGGGATCCATCGGAGAAAGCTTGCCGACGATGTGGGCGAACTGACCCGAACCACCGGTTTGCTTCTTGTGTTTGTAGTTGAACTCCCTGGCTTCGCCTGGGGTTTCTCGATAGCTGACTTTGGGTGCACCGACGTTGACTTCGACCTTGTACTCTCGGCGCATTCGTTCGACGTAAATATCCAAGTGCAATTCACCCATCCCGCAGATGATTGTTTCGCTGGTTTCTTCGTCGTTGTAGACTTGAAAGGTCGGATCTTCTTTGCGGAAGCGATTCAAAGCCTTGCTCATCTTGTCGGCATCGGCGCGGCTAGCGGGGGTGACAGCAACCTTGATAACTGGTTCTGGCACATACATGCTTTCGAGGCTACAGAACTCGCGATCGTTGCTGTAGGTTTCCCCGCTGGCGCAATCGATCCCCATGATTGCAACGATGTCGCCGGCTTCGGCAATATCGATTTCCTCTCGCTTATCGGCGTGCATGCGAACGATGCGGCTGAAGCGTTCTTTCTTGCTAGTCCGCTGGTTGACATACATTTCGCCTTTAGAGATTTTCCCTTGATAAATCCGCATGAAGGTCAACTGACCAAACGGATCTTCGACGATCTTAAAGGCCATACCGACGAATGGTTTATCAGGCTCAGGAACCAGGGAAATCTTTTCCTCTTCATTTCCGAACTTACGAGCCGAAATGGTTCGCTCGAGCGGGCTAGGCAGGTATCGCAAGACGGCATCCAGGAGCAATTGAACGCCTTTGTTCTTGAATGCAGAGCCGCAGAAAACGGGGGTAATCTTGCGAGCCTGAGTGGCGTCCTTGCAAGCTTGATAAATCAATTCTGTTGGAACCTCTTGCTCGTTGAAGAGCAATTCCATGAGTTGTTCGTTGAAGTCCGAAAGGCCATCGAGCATCTTCTGACGCATTTCCTTGGCCTTGGCCACGTAATCTGCGGGAATCTCTTCCTCACGAACATCTTCACCATCCTTGCCGTCAAAGAAGAAGGCCTTCATGGTGGTCAGATCGATCACACCTTCAAAGGTTTCGCCCGCACCGATGGGTATTTGCATCATGATGGCGTTGGCGTTGAGTTTGTCGCGAACTTGTTGGGCAACGCGGTAGGCATCTGCACCGGTTCGATCCATCTTGTTGACGAACGCCAAGCGAGGCACACCATAGCGACGCATCTGGCGATCGACTGTTAGCGACTGGCTTTGAACACCACCCACGGAGCACAGAACCAAGACGGCACCGTCGAGAACGCGCAGGGAGCGTTCGACTTCGATCGTAAAGTCGACGTGGCCTGGGGTGTCGATCAAATTGATGATGTTGTCTTTCCATTGCAATTGGGTAGCAGCCGAGGTGATCGTAATGCCCCGCTCCTTTTCCAATTCCATGTAATCCATCGTCGCTCCGTCGCCATCACCCTTGACCTCTTCGATCTTGTGAATGCGTCCGGCGTAAAACAGAATGCGTTCGCTGAGGGTGGTTTTGCCCGAGTCGATGTGTGCGCTGATCCCAATGTTGCGTAGTTTGGATAGGTCCATAGTCTTTAATTCACCCAAAGAAAACGAAAATGTGCCACATTTCCTAGTAATTGACGATTGGAGAGTTTACAGAAGTCCAGATTTAGGAAAAGACCAAATCGAGGGTTACTCCGACTGGCCAAACGGACTAAAATCCCTGCCTGTAAGGGTTTAGGTCGATAAGCAGGTCCGGAGGTCTGGTGCGATCAACCTCCTTTCTATCTTAACCGAATGGCACTTCCCCTATTTTATTCCGAGAGTGTGTGAGCATGCGACAATGGATCGACTGGATTTTGCATGTCGATAAACATCTTCGAGAATTGATGGAGGCCGTCGGTGCCCCGTGGCTCTATACAATCCTGTTCCTGATCGTTTTCTGCGAAACGGGCTTGGTCGTACTCCCCTTTTTGCCAGGTGATTCGCTGTTGTTTGCCGCCGGATCGCTCTGTGCGATCGATGGCAGCCCAATGAGCATCTGGGTACTTTGGCCGCTATTGACCGTAGCAGCAATCTTGGGCGATGCGGTCAACTATTGGATTGGATTCAAAACTGGGCCTAAGGTTTTCCGCAGCGATACTTCCAAATGGTTTCATCGAGAGCATTTGGATCGAGCTCAGCGGTTTTACGATCGCTATGGCCCAAAAACGATCATCCTTGCACGCTTTGTCCCTATCATTCGAACCTTTGCCCCTTTCGTTGCAGGGATTGGCAAAATGAACTTCTTTAAGTTCTGGCTTTATAATATTGTCGGAGGATTTGCATGGGTCAGCATTTTCCTGTTCGCAGGATACTTCTTGGCCAAAGTTCAATGGATTCAAGAAAACTTTTTCCTCGTGACCATCGGCATTATTCTCGTAAGTGTTTTGCCTATCGTTTGGGAGCTTTGGCAAGACAGACGCCGAAAGCGTAAGGAAAACTACACCGATGCCGTCTAAGTTCGCTCGGCTGGTATACTGACGGGTAGAACAGCAATTCGATTCAACGCAAGGGATTCCTCGACCCATGGAAATCGTTCATCACGGCGGCTATCTAGGCGTCACCGGCTCGTGCCACCAGCTCCATTTGAATTCCTCGGAATCGATCCTCATCGATTGCGGTTCCTTTCAAGGTGCTGATGCTCGGAGGCGTCCATCCCCAGAAATCGATTTCTCCCTCGATGGGATTACCGCTTTACTCTTAACCCACGTCCACATCGATCACATCGGACGAATCCCTTACTTGATCGAGGCCGGGTTTCACAAACCTATCTACTGCACTCCGCCGACGGCCAAGTTCCTACCGGTGATGCTCGAAGATGCCATCCGTTTGGGGATCACACGAAATAAGAAGGTCGTCGCCAACCTACTCAAATCGATCACAGAATTGATTCATCCGGTCTCTTATGGCAAGTGGCAGAGCATACCCGGTAACGCTGAGTTCAGATTCTCGACCGCAGGACATATCCTGGGTGCAGCGGTCATCGAGGTTAAGAACAAAGAGTCGTGGGTCTGCTTCAGTGGCGATTTGGGCTCGAGGTGCACGCCGATCCTCAATCCGCCGGTATCTCCCGAACGCGCCGATATCCTGGTTATGGAGAGCACCTATGGAGACCGAATCCACGAAGGCCGTGAGAATCGTATGCAACGCCTCGAAGCGATCTTGCTCGACACCCTTGAGAATCGCGGTGTGACCCTTATCCCCGCCTTTAGTCTCGGTCGAACGCAGGAATTGCTTTATGAACTGAACCAAATCATCGAAGGGATTGGAAAAAAGCACGGCCAATCAGCACTCAGCGCCTACGACATCATTGTCGATTCTCCTCTGGCTATCAAATTGACCGACATCTACGAGCAGATGGAACCCTACTGGGGCCAAGAAGCTCGCGAGGTTCTTACCGTCGATAGTCAGCCGTTTGTCTTTAACAACCTGATCGAAATCGATCGGGGAGGCGAGTCTGCAGGCAACATCGAATACCTTAAACGCTCCGGTAAACCAGCGATCATCATCGCCGGCAGCGGTATGTGTGCAGGCGGGCGAATCATGGACTATCTGCGGGCTTTTCTCCATCGGCCCAATACCGATGTCGTTTTTGTCGGGTACCAAGCTGTCGGCACCACCGGACGGGCAATTCAAGATTGCCAGGAAGGGAAGTGCTCGGTGAGAATCGATCAGAAAGAATATCCGGTTCGAGCCAAAACCCATACGCTCAGTGGATACTCAGCGCACGCCGATCAGCTCGATTTGATCAAATTCATCCAAGGCATTCCCAAGCCACCGAAGGAGATTCGCCTCGTTCACGGGGAAGAACATGCCAAAGAAGCCCTCCAAAAGAAACTCACCGAGCTCGGGTACAACGCCAACTACTTCAAGAACCAGCCAGAGGACGGCCCCATCCGCAATGACTCCGTCCGCGAAACAACAGACCGCGAATAACCCCTCCATGCAGATTCGGGGTGCAGCAACGCACAACCTCAAACGTATCGACATCGATCTGCCGCGAGGAGAACTGATTGTCTTTACGGGCGTGAGCGGTAGCGGCAAAAGCTCTCTGGCCTTTGATACGCTGTTTGCCGAAAGCCAACGCCAATATCTCCAGAGCCTATCGACCTACACCCGCCAGTTCCTAGACCAGATGGAACGACCGAAACTCGATTCGGTTCGCGGCCTACAACCATGCTTGAGTATCGATCAGTCGCAGGGAGTGCATAGCCCTCGAAGCACGGTCGGTACCATCACGGAAATCTACGACTATCTACGACTCTTGATGGCTCGCGTGGCGATCCCCTCTTGCTACCAATGCCAGCAACCGATCCTGCGACAATCCTCCGAGGCGATTATCGAGGCGATCCTCAAAGCTCCAGAGGGCACTAAACTGACCATCATGGCACCGATGGTTTTGGATCGAAAAGGGGCTCATGCGGATGTCTTTAGCAAAATAGAAAAAGCAGGACTGCTCAAAGTTCGGGTCGATGGACAGCTCTACGAACTCGATGAAATCCCAAAACTCGCAGTTCGTAAAGAACACACCATCGAAGCTGTCGTCGATCGCATCATCGTCCGCCAAGAGAGTCGCGATCGAGTCGAAAAAGCCACGCTCGATGGACTGCGACTGACATCTGGATTGATCCGCACTTTGAGCGACCAAGGCGAGCACCTCTATTCGACCCGCTTTGCCTGCATCAAGTGTGGTATCAGCCTGCCAGAGATTGAGCCTCGAACGTTTAGCTTCAACAGTGCCTATGGAGCTTGCCCCAAATGCGAAGGTTACGGAACACTTGGAGAAAACAACAAGACCTGTCCTGCATGCCAAGGAACTCGGCTCAAACCTGAATCGCTCGCGATCCACCTGGCAGGACTTTCGGTCGCTCAAATCACCGCCATGTCGATCCAGAAGCTTCGAGCATGGCTGTCACAACTCGAATTGGATCAAGAACGCCTTCGAATCGCCCAGCCCATCCTGCAAGAAATCCTTCCTCGATTGAACTACCTAGACCAAGTGGGCCTGGGATACCTGTCACTTGATCGGCCCGGTCAAACTCTCAGCGGGGGTGAACTACAACGCGTCCGATTGGCCACCAGCGTCGGCACGGGCCTAACGGGAGTCTGCTACGTCCTAGATGAACCTTCGATTGGACTCCACGCTCGCGATACCCAGCGATTGATCGCCATCCTTGAGTCACTCAAGGCTAAGGGCAACAGCATTGTCGTGGTCGAGCACGATGAGTCGATGATGCGGGCTGCCAGCATGGTTGTCGATATGGGGCCAGGGGCCGGAACCCAAGGTGGCCAAGTTGTAGCCCAAGGAAGGCTCGATCAAATCCTAGCCTGTCCTGATTCGCTTACCGGCAAGTACCTTCGTGAAGACTACACGATGCACCGTACGACGCGCAGATCGGTCGACAAGAAACATCCGATGCTGCGAATCGAGGGTGTGACCAAGAATAATCTCAAGGAGTTGGACATCGAATTCCCCTTGGGGAGATTGATCGCAATTAGTGGGGTAAGCGGCAGCGGAAAAAGCACGCTTATTCACGACACGCTCGCTCCAGCATTAAGCTCATGGTTGGTCGATTCAAAGCGATCTGGAGAGCACTGGAAAAATATTCAAGGAGCCGACAAGCTTGAACGACTCATCGAGATCGATCAGTCTCCGATCGGTCGCACACCCCGCAGCACACCTGCAACCTATTGTGGGCTATGGGATGCGATACGCAAAGTCTTTGCGGCCTGTCGCGATTCCAAGATTCGAGGGTATCAAGCCAACCGTTTCAGTTTCAACTCAGGCGAAGGACGCTGCGAGACATGCGCCGGTGCCGGTCGCGTCAAGCTGGAAATGAGCTTCCTCGAACAGGTTGATGTTCCTTGCTCTGATTGTTCAGGCAGACGATTCAATCGCTCGACCTTGGCGGTCAAATACAGAGATCGCAGTATCGCCGATGTGTTAGAGATGACGATCGATCAAGCTACCGATTTCTTTGAAAGCTTCACGGATCTCCAAAACGCGCTGCGATGCCTTCAATCCGTTGGACTTGGCTATTTGACCTTGGGACAGAGATCCACAACGCTCAGTGGAGGGGAAGCCCAGCGGATCAAATTAGCTACTGAGTTGCAAAAAAGATCCAATGGATCTACCGTCTATATTTTAGATGAACCGACCACGGGTTTGCATCTAGCAGACATCGAACGTGTCGTTCATTTGCTTGTGGGTCTGGTCGATAAAGGCAACACGGTCATCGTAGTCGAACATCAGCTCGATTTGATTTCATGTTGCGATTGGATCATCGACTTAGGGCCAGAGGGTGGAGCACTGGGAGGACAAATTGTTGGCATGGGTACTCCCGAAGAAATCTCTAAATTGCAAACGCCAACTGGCCAAGCCTTAGCGCAATTCTACGACGGTAGGAAGCCACTCAACTCATAACCTGAATAAAGGAATTGCCACGATTGCCAAGGTGATTCTTTGGTGGACGGCGATATCAAACAATTGTCTGCTCGTACACCGATGCCGCTAAAAAGCAACCTTACTCAGATTGCTTGCTACTGAATGTTCATTGTCCGATTTTAACACTTGGCTGTCTTTCGCTTCTTGCCCACGAGCCCTTTGGCTTGCACTTTTTCAACGATGTACTGGCTGATGTCGGGCACCTTGCAGTCGTTATCACCCAAATCGGCAGTTACCTTCCCGATCTTCTTGGCAGCCTGGAGCACCTTGGATGTAAGCGGAGCGACGTAGCTTCCTAGCGAGATCAAAAACGCATTCATTTGATAACGCACTAGATCAGGCTCGCTGTGTATCTTTGACGCAATCCGATCGATGAGTTTTTCGAGCAGCTTCAAATCCAGTTCAGCATCTGCTTTGACGGAAACAATCGAACCGAGTGTTGCCCATCCGGCAATCGCGACGCCGTGTTTCTTGGAGTCTATCCATTCGATTGCCAAGTCCCATCCATGCGGGCTCCCTGCGGCCACCCAAGGCACGGTCCAACTCCAGAGCATTCGGCATTGGGCTTTGGACAACCAGCCTTTGAGATCCTTCTTGGTCATCTTGGCATCATCAGCGATTAAGCCTGCTAGATACATCGCGTCGTAAACGCCCGAATCGTACAACTCCAAGGCAAGGCGATAGTCTTTTTTGACACGCTTGACGATCTTCTGCATATCCGAAATCTTTGTGCCATAACAAGGCTCGGAAACCCCATGCTTCAGGAGCACGCGTTTGTAGCTTTCGGTACCGAGCGATTCGAGTTCGGCCAAGATCGCTTCGGCAGTTAAGCCGTGACTTGAATCGGGCATACAACTAGCTCAACTCCCAGCCTTTGCGATACGGTTTGCTCAGAAGTTCATTCGACGCATCGAGTCCTCGATTGGCGATCGTAGCCGGGGTGGCCTGAGTCGTTTGAGCTTTGGTGACGCGCCCCTCGGATGGATCGTAGGTGATCGCTAGACCGGTTCGGTAAGCGACATTGCCTAGTAAGACCACTTCGGTAAATGCACCTGCATAATCGAACGAACTACTTGCCTTGCCGTTTCCTTTAGCCGCGTCGATCCATTGACGATGGTGCCCAGGAGAGGCAGGCAGATACGGTTCAGGAGCCTTAAGTTCGGCTGAGGATTCGTTGGGAATAACCTTTGGCATCCCATCGTGTGCGATAGCGATCTTGCCTTTGTCACCGATAAACAGTGAGCCATTCATCGGCAACTCTTGGGCGATGGTACCCTTTGGCGCTGTCTCTCCTTCGTACCAATGGACTTCGACCGGTGGCAAGTCGCCACGCTGGCCAAACTCAAATCGAGTATGCATCCACTTCGGAGCGCAGTGAGCGTCAGGGGCAGGTCCTTCGGAAAGGACGTTCACAGGACCAGAAAGTTTCAATCCCCAGAAGGCTGGATCCATCAGATGGATAGCCATATCTCCGACCGCACCACAGCCATAGTCCCACCATCCTCGCCAGCGAAAGGGGACAAATGCGGTGTGGTAGTCCCTTCGCGGGGCAGGACCAAGCCACAGATCCCACTTGAGGTTCTCTGGAACTGGCGGCTTATCGGTAGGTAGCCAGACACCTTGAGGCCACCACTTACCGGGCCGATCGGTGATCACATGGACTTGACGTACCGGGCCGATCGTGTTGCTTTGCAGCATCTCGACCAATCGCAGGTAGCCTGGGTGCTCATGGTTTTGAGTCCCCATTTGCGTAGCAACCCCTTTTTCTTTGCTAAGGGCCGCAACCAAGCGAGCTTCCTGCACGGTATGCGTCAGTGGTTTTTCGCAGTATACGTGCAGTCCGCGTCGAAGGGCGCGTACGGTTGCCGGTGCATGATGATGATCTGGTGTTCCGATGACAACTGCATCGAGCTTGGTTTGCTCGAGTAGCTCTCGGTAATCGAAGTATTTCTTGGCGTTGGGAAAGCGACTGGCCGCTCCATCGAGGGTGTTGGTCTGTGCATCGCAAAGAGCAACGATATTTTCTGAGCTGACGGCGTCTAAGTCTCCGGCTCCTCGTCCTCCAACTCCAATCGCTCCGATATCGAGTCGATCGTTCGCACCAAGGATGCGAGAGTAGCCTTTGGCACTTGTCGCTAGAATGCTCCCAGCAATCGCGCTGGAGGTGATTAAAAAGTCCCGCCGCTTGGGCGATACAGTTGAATTGTTTGCCTGCATCGGAATCCACCGCTGTCTTTTTCGAGTATAAAACCTGACACGATTTCGAACCTTATGTTCACCTAGCCAATTATAAGACTTTTTAGGAACTACGGCACTTCAGGAATTCTTGTGGGTGAAACTTCAGCTATTTTAGTTCATAGCCTCTTGGACTTTATCATTCAACCGGTGCCTTCGACCCCGGCAGAGGTTGTGTCGGCCCTCCAGGCCTGAAAGCAACTTGTAGTTGCAATCCTATCACGAGTACGAAAGCTATCGCATAGAAAAGGGATAATACACATTCCTACCCACAATAATTCCTCAAGAACCGAATATTACAGTTGTTCGTATTGCGGATCTGGTTCTTGAACGCATGTGTCAGTGAACTCGACACCTCGATAGATATTCCGCATCGGTAAATCGCAGCCGATAAACGCTAGATCGATACTATGCTCGACACCTTGGATCACATCCTTGGCCCAGCCTTCGGAGGTTCTTCGCAGGAGAACGGCAATGGGTTGATGCTGTTCAAGAACGAGATAGCATTCAAGCGAAGGAACAGATAGATAAGCTTCCTTTTTCTCATCAAGGTCGTAGCGTCGGGTCGATGGAGACAGAACCTCGATGATTAGCACCGGTTGCTCTTGGTAGACCCGCAAAGCATCGCTCTGTTGGCAGACAACCTGAGCATCTGGATAGTAGTACCGCTTTCTTCTGGCTTGATCTATTTTGAGTTTAGTGTCGCTGTTGAAAGGTTGGCAGGGTTTGCCTTGCAACAGATTGTGAAGTTTCACAAGGCAATTCAATACAATCTGATTGTGGCGATTGGTTGCCCCGGTCATCGCTCGTACCCAACCGTCGACGTACTCGCTCTTGCTCAAGGCTCGTTCCTCCCTGGCTAGATACTCTTCGACCGAGAGGTAATCCGGGATCTCTGCATTGCTCATCCTCTGAGGCCTTAAGTAAGTGGAACGAAAACACACGGCGCGTCATTCTAGACTTCCGCGTCACGAAAGGCTACGAAATTTGGTATCCTTTGGAGCAATCACAAATCCCTGCGACTAGGAGCCGATCATGAAAAGAAATATCTTCGCCATGTTGTTTGTTTTCGCGATTGGGCTCGATGGCTTGGCCATCGAGGATGCGCCCAAACAAGGTGATGTGCGTCGGGTCGAACTTGGCAAAGGTGTAACGCTCGAAGTGCTCTATATCCCGCCTGGAGAGTTCATGATGGGGAGTACCCCCGAGGAAAAGAAATGGGCGACAGGCATCGAAGGAGGGGCGCAAGCGGGTACGGAGCGAGAATCCTACGAAGGAAAAGAGCCGCGTGCCATGAGGGTCTCACAAGGCTTTTATATGGGCCGCACGGAAGTGACTGTCGGCCAGTTTCGACGCTTCATCGAGGAAACCGGCTATGTCACCGATGCGGAGAAACCCGAGGGCAAAACGCAATGCTTTAATCCCGCATGGACTCGGTACAACTTGAGCACCCAAGTCACTCATCCGTGGGAACCGATGCCAGGCAAAAGTTGGCGAGACCCGAACTTTCAATTTCCACTTCGAGATGACTTTCCGGTCGTGTGTGTCAGTTGGACAGATGCGAAAGCCTTTGCAACCTGGCTAACCCAACACGAAAGATCTGCCGGACGAGTTCCAGAGGGGCTCGTCTACCGACTTCCCAAGGAGGCTGAATGGGAGTATGCCTGCCGTGGTGGTAGCAAAGAGAGCCTCTACTTCTGGTGGGGCAATGAACTTGCCGAGGGCCAAGGTCGCTTGAATATATCCGCAGTTGACTTTCTTCCCGATCGCGATCAAAAATGGCCGCTTGCTAGTGCGCCTTGGAGTGACGGTTATGCACTTGTTTCTCCTGTAGACAATTACGGTTCACGAGGCCGAAATGGGTTTGGACTGGCCGACATGTGCGGTGGAGTTTGGGAGGTCGTCTTGGATCACTTTGATCCAACTGGAGGACATCAAGAGTTGCACTTGGCCAAAGAGAACTATCGTCCGGTATGCCGGGGTGGTAATTACTTTGATGTGCCTGGAAACGCAAGGTGTGCCGTAAGGCTTGGACTAGCAGGTCCTCATTATTCCGACTCGCGAGATGGTTTCCGAATCTGCTTAGGTAAGCCAGCGAGCGAATAATCGCAGGAAAACATGTGCTTTTAAGAAGTATCCATCTATTTATCGGTCATCACTTGATCCCAAGAGCCCAGGTTGGTGATGGGTAGTAATTCATCGGCTGCTGGTCGCCATAGAGGGGTTCCCGCCTTGAGGAACAGATTGTAGATAGGTTTGGTACTCTCTGGATCGGCGATGCTTCCGGGAATGTTTCGCCAGAGTCCGAGTCTGAGTCCTCCCTCTTGGGAATGGTCGACATGTCGATGATAAATAAATGCATCGATCAAGGGGAGCCGCTGGCATTTTTCCCAAGCATAGGCGTATGCAGCGGCTTGTTGCTGTTCGCTCTCGGGTGTTTGATTGCTGTGGAAGCCTTGTTCACTGAGGATGATACTGCGGGGCTGATTGTTGTAGAGCAGTTCAGGGGTTCGCATGTATTTGCTAAGGATCTCTAGATTTTTAAAGGTGATCTTTGGGGTATCATCGCGCAGGGGGGCTTGTGGGTCAGCCCACAGGTCAACTCGGAACAGATTTGAATGGTAAGGGTGATAAGCTAGATTCCAATCGAAATCACCGCGTTGCTCGGCGAGTTTTGCAAAGGCATCGATGAGGTCTTTGCCGGGGACGGATTTCGAAGGTTCCTTGGGTGTGTGGGGTTGGCTCCAATGATGATCTAGCGATAGGTAGACGCGAGCGTGGTTCGATGACTTTCGAATAGATTGGTTCCAGATACGAACGATTGTCTCGTACTCTTCGACTAGATCATCGAGGGTGCATGGGCCCCGGTAGTGCCACATGTGGTGCGAATTGACTTCGTTTCCAATGATCCACCCCCAGACTCGCCCATGGGGAGTTTCGATACCTGAATAACGAGCAGCTAAGAATTCGCTCGCAGCACGGAGCCAATCTCTTGCGTCTTGGGATTGAACATTGCTTGAGGCTACGGTGTAACTGCGATCCTTTTGTGCTTGTGGGTGAATCACTAGAGAATCGATCGAGGGGTTGCCAGTGGGCATCGCGAGGATGATCAAGTAGACGACTAAACCGGAGTCGGATAGCGTTTTGACTTGGTGGTCGATGTGAGCCAGATATGTCGTAGAGAAATAGTAGGTCTTGCCGTTGCTTTCCCATTTCGCTGAATCGGTTTGGTCATGTCCTGCAAACATTCCATTGAGGGCGAAATTGATCGCACCGTGGCGGACACCGAGTTTGATTGCATCATCGACCATTTGGACTTGAAGTCCTTTGATCGATCCGGGCTTAGGAAAAGCTTGTGAGTCCTGAGTATGCCCAAGACTCGATATCAACAACAAGGATACAAATCCAAAGAAAACCTGTAGTATCGAGCGATCAGGATTGCGAAGTGGCATAATTGCTCGATGATCACGAGGTGAAACGCGGAGTTTTCCAACGCATCGTAGAAATATCCCAAATGCGTATAAATCGTCAATGGAAATACCAATGAATATCCATCCAGTTTAGTCCATCAAAACCTATTCGGGGTTTGAGATAGATTCTGTTATACTCCTGACAAGGCAGGAGAAACTCAAGTGAGAAAATACTTAGGAGGTTAAGATCAATGCACAACCACGAAGGCGACGACACCCTATTTGAGATATTCAAGCAACTAGGGATTGATTTCAGCAAACCTAGGGAGGTCAATTTCTATCTGGTATTTCCTACGCAGAGCGATGCCCAAGCCGCGATCGAAGACTTGGCGAAGATCGAATTTGAATGTGAACTTTTTCGATATGATCCGCCTTGGTGGAAGCGACTTTTCGTAAAGCCCAGTTGGAGTGTATCGACAACACGAGAAATGCCGCTTGACGAGTCGGAGATTAAGCGATTGACGACCGCATTTTCGAGTATAGCTATAAGACATCAAGGTCAATATGACGGATGGGAGGCAAGTGTTGCGGATGATAATATCGATGCCTCAAGACTAGAGGATTGAAACGATAGATCTCGATGGCCGGAAAAAACGTCATGTCCTGGGGACAGGCACTCGTAGAACCGCCGTTATGTTTAGCTAGCGTTCAAACACCGCTTGAACATGTGCCTGTCCCCCGCACTAGCGTATCGCGATTGCTAGCATTTCTGTTTCCTCGCCTGCTGGGGACAGGCACTGGGCGATTAGGGCATCGCGGCGTGCATAAAAAATTTCAGCTGTCGGAAAATAAACCGACCATTTTCTTGACAGAAACTCTTTTTTTGGAAAATGGTGTCTAGGTGAAGTCGACTCCGGCAGCATTCGTTTTGTTTTTTGGACTGGTTTGTTTTTGGTAAGGAGACCTGGTCTTATGGCACGTCCATCTCGCGGCAGTAAATGCTCAAGAGTTATCTCAGCCAGACGTAACCACAGCTAATGCAGATTATATAGGAGATGGAGCTCCTCAACCTTATTGGAAGATATATAACACTGCCACTGTATCCACTACATATCCTGTTTCTACCAATGAAAATATAGGACAAGCATATCCATATCAATCTGGAGAATTTGCCTATTGGGAAGCTCAAGATGAAAAATATCCTTGTAATGTAGATGTATGGGGAGACCTTGCTGATCAGAAAATTAGACATCACAAGTTTCCAGATGTGTTAGTGAGTCCTTTATTTGAAACAACGTCAACAGACTTTGCTGCTCCTGTTATGCAAAACAGAGCAACGTTTCCAATAGGTGTAAAAATAGATGTACAACAGGTAGCATTCTTAATTCAAACATCTAGTTTAACAGATGCAGAAAAGGCTTCAATTGTTGGATTTGAAATAGTGAGAGGTAATAGAAGTGCAAACAAATCTATTATTGCTAAAG
>JBEIGI010000071.1:0-25248 GCA_040381975.1 Pirellula sp. | reverse complement strand
TCCCGCTCGCTACCGCCGTCGGTGCACTATCACTACCAGTGGTGTAATCGTAGTAAGCGCTCGTGTTTGGATCGTAATACGCAGCCTTGTACCACTCGTTGTAGCTCGGCAAAAAGTACTTCGCCAGACTGTTGCGGTACTGGTTATTCACATCGTACCCGGCATCGCCAGACTGCCACAAAGCGATGTTGCCGTTAACGTCGCTGGTGGTAAATTTATAGGCCGCTTGGTTCCCAGTGCTGGTATTGAGCCAGTTGACGAACCGCGCCGCTTCGTTCCAAGAAACACGCGTCGCGGGCTTGGCCGTACCACGGTTGTCCTGGGTGATCACTAAGTTGTTCGCCGTTCCAAAATTCGCGTTGTACTTCGTAATCATATCCTCGCTGACCTCGAACTTGCCAATGCCGTAGGTGTATCCCACGGCACCTGCCGGATTCGGGTTACCGGTGGTATCGGCGGTATTGCCCGGATTGCCGATCGTCACAAACTCCATGTTGAACTGGTTGGAACCTGTGCCGAACGAAACGACCGCCGCACAGCTCGGGGCGGCCATGCTGGCCACTGTTGCCAAGGCACCTGCGGCAACACTCAAAACACTCAAGCGCGTCCAACGCCCGTGAAACAAATGAAAGCATCTCATCGAAAGAACACTCCAAAGAAAGAAACCAGTAAAAAGCGATCCTTCAGATAAGTATTTCCCTCCTTGATTGGACAGGTGGTTTTATCCCCCCCCCCTGGCACGGACAATGCCCGGGAATCGGCAAAACCCGAATAATTGTCAAAATAGTTAGGAGCCCTTCGTTTTCGTGCATGCAAGTACCCCGAGGGTCGTCAGAGCACGGAACGCCTAGTTCGAATCCAACCGCCTCTGCCGGCGCGGAGCAGGGCAGGATCGGACATACAAAACCCCAGTGTTTTGGGGACGCGGCGCGACTCGAAAAACGACTCGATTTTCGGCGCGCGACGCGAAATACAAGCGCCGCACGACGCCATGCACCGAGCCAGCATGGGCGCTACAGAAAGCCAAAGCAATTGGCCAGAAATGCGAAAAACCCAAAGCAGTCAAGAGAGTTGAGAGTAGAGAGTAGAGCGGTCCTTCGGACAGGACAGGAACCGAACTTTTTGATGTTTTGCCTTTGTTTTTATCATCTTTGAAGCTGGTTCCTGGGCTCCAAGCTGGAATTTTAATCCGATTCCAAATTACCTACCCATCTCTATTACCACCCGAAATCAAAGGTAGTATTAGGAATCTGCTGGCGAATCGCTGTTTGTGGTCGTTGATCGACGCAATGCACTTTCGACCAAAGAATCGGTAACAACTAATCCCCGAGCGCTTTTTTGAGTCGGCCAAAGGCCTTCGAGCCCTGGCGACCATACTCCAAGGCCTCTTGCCGATCGCGATCCTCGGTGGCATGCTCGAGCAACTCAAGCTTCGTTTTGTACACCTGCAACTTCAACTCCGTATACCGATCCAACGGACGGCCCCGAAGATAAGCGCTGACCTTCATCTTGTGCGCCCAATCCTCCTGGATCGGTATCCAATACTCAAGCTTGTCCCACTGTCCGTTTTGATAAGCCGAAAACATCTCGGCCTCGATGCTGTGCATCTCCTTACGTATCTCACCCACCGGCGGATAATAAAGGAAACATCCCAAAACGCTCGCGCCAACCAAGCCACCTAAGGACACCGCTGCAATCACCCAATCGGGCAAGACGATATCGCGCATCGCAGAACTCTTGGCCGGCGAACTTGCACTAGCACTAGGTGCCTGAACCAACCACCGCATCATCCGCTTCTGGGGATCGAATCGACCAAGCAATCCTCCCGCGCCGAGCAACACTCCACACAATCCCAAAGCAACCGTTTCTGCCGGAGTGGCCGCCTCCTGGAGGACTCGTTTGGCAGATTCCCAATAGTTTTGCTCCCCTTTCACAAAAGGATTGCAGTAAGTATCAAACGCATGGGTGTGATCGGCCGGTTCAATCCCCTTGGGCCGAAGCGGTCTGTCCAATGAATAACTCATCGCCAGAACGATCCCCACCAAACATCCAAGCCAAACCAGCGAACGACGAAAACTGTAGTGCTGAATCATCCATACCAATAACCCTAAGTTCACCCCAGTGCCTAGGGTCAGAAGCGCAAATGCAGCCGCCACCGAATTGCCATGCTGAAACATCGACGCGACCTGCATGATCGCTGTCATCGGAGTGATGTAAGCCAAAGTGGCAACAGCCGACATGGTAAGCGGTGCAATCGTATCGTCCTTGCCCGCAGCCCGTTGCAACGCACCCGCGGGCAAAAGCATCGCCAAGACCCCAACTCCCACGATCGCCAAGAGCATATACACGCTCGATCGACTCCAGGCTTGGTGAGCCATCGACATTGCCACTGCCGCAATGCGCCTAAGCCCATAGGGTGTCTTGTCCAAAGCTTCAGGTGGCTGCTGGCTGTTTGGAAAGAGCCTGTCCCAGAGCAACCCTAGAATCGTGATAAGAATAAGCGAGCAAAGACTAAAAGCCAAGATTGCCCATGGATCCGAAAGGGTCAGCCCATACAAAACCGAGATCGGATTGAACAAAGGTGCCGTCAGGCCAAAGGCTAAAATCGTTCCCCCAGAAATCCCACTCTTGCGCATCTGATACATCACCGGGATGACTCCGAGCGAACAGACCGGAAGGAGCATTCCTAACAGCCAAGCTTGGGGAAGTTGTCTCCAAGTATTGCCTCCAAAGAGTCGGTAGGTTCCTTCTCTACCAAGAATTCTTTCAAAGATAGCTGCTACAAGCCAACCGACAAAAATCGTCGGGCTAGCAGCCACCAATGCTTGAGCCATCCGCGTCAATGCACCAAACACGATCACCTGGATATCCACAGCAAATCTCCTTGGAATGGCAAGTGCTACAAATCCCGCGCAAAGCGATCTAAACGATCCTGCTCGGCCCGACATATCTCATCCAATTGGCCGACTACCTGCCTGAGTTCTTCGAGATTCGATAGGCCTTTGATGTCGGGCGACTCAAGGGCGTGTTTGCGTAACGACTCAGTCCACCGGCTCGACCATGAATCGATGCGTGCAAAGTCTTGGCGTCCAAGATCGCTGTCTGCAGCTAGGATCGGAAGCCATCCGACTAGATCGGCCAGTTCAGCAGAGGCCGTTGGCCACTTCTCGGCCGAACTTCTCACGGTTGCATCCGCAAGAGGATCCGCCAGCAATTGACTCATTCGCTTGCTTGCACTCAAGATGTCCTGCGGCCAATGCACTGGAAAGTGCTCATGCTCTTGTTCCAAGCCATCGCCCTGCGGTTGCTTACAACCCAAGCAAAGTAGACCCAAAATCATGCACGTTGTGATATACAATAAGTTTCGCATCTTCGTAATACCTGCGATAGGGACTCTCAATGAAATGGTACTCGTAGTCGTGCTCGTACTCGAGGCCGTCTTGTATAGCAATTCAGTTCATTTGTCTGCAAATCACCGCGAACCGCTTCGATCAACCATCGGCATCGCAGTAGGTCAAACAGCCATCGAGTACGAGTACCGTTGCACTGAGTACCGCTTCGCTGAGTACGAGTACGAAGAAATCTGATGCGATGCATGAACTTAGTTTTCACCTGCAATATTTCCTTAAAAACTGCGATAGTAATGCACTCTATAAGCGGGGAACGGGAACCGATGCAATTACCGATTCGATGGCTTTTTCGGTCGACATCGCGTTGCTCGATAGCCGGACTGCAAGCACCGGAAACGCCACGGCTTGGATGTCCTCGGGGATCACAAAGCTGCGCTCGCGCAGCATTGCATAAGCTTGGGCGACCCGTTGCCATTGGAGCAGTCCGCGCGGGCTGAGTCCCAGCGGAAAACTTCGATTGCTGCGGGTGCTTTCGGCAAGATCGAGCAAGTACTCTCGGACCGGCAATTCCACAGCGATGCCCGTGACAGCCTGTTGCAACAAAACCAACTGGTCTCCTTGGAGAATCTGTTCTGCCTGCAACTCGGTGGTGGTTTTGCTACTGCGAGACAAAAGCTCTAATTCGCTCGATCGATCGGGGTAACCGATCCTGAGTTTCATCGTGAAGCGGTCGAGTTGGGCTTCTGGAAGTGGATACGCTCCGACGCTCTCGACGGGATTCTGAGTTGCGAGAACCAAAAACGATTCGCTCAGCGCATGGGCTTGGCCATCGATCGTGACTTGCCTCTCGGCCATCGCTTCAAACAACGCGCTTTGGGTTCGGGGTGTCGCGCGATTGATTTCGTCGGCAAGCAGTACATCGGCAAAGACCGGACCGGGGCGAAATTCAAATTCACGCGACTTTTGATTCAACACACTGAATCCAGTCACGTCGCTAGGTAGTAAATCGGGTGTGCATTGAACCCGCATGAACTTACCTCCGACGGCTTTGGCAAGTCCCTTGGCCAGAGTCGTTTTCCCAAGACCAGGCAAGTCGTCAAAAAGCACATGGCCTCGGGCTAGTAAACTGGCAAGCAGATACTCGACGACTTGCGGTTTTCCGAGCAGGACTTGGTTGAGTTGTTCACGGAGTCCACCGATCCAAGTTTGAAGCTCTCGGTTGGTCGGAGCAGTTGGTGGCTCGGTTTTGGTCAACGCATTCATTGTTTTTCTAACCTGTCTTGTGGTTTGCCGTTCTTGGTGCGGGAGCTTAGCCCGGGCGCTGTTGCCGTTTTGAGTCCCGAGAAAATGATCGAAAGGAGGACTTGGCCGATCAACCTTTCCTGTTGCGGTTCGAGTTGACGCATTTGGACTGGTGCATAAGCCATTTGTTGTACGATCCGAATGAAGCCTTGGGCCACTCCCGGCGAAACGCTCGATCGCAAAGGCAGTTGTTGGCCCAGCCAATGTTCGAAGGTCGAATGCACGGGCATCGGTTCATTCCAAAGCCACATGCGCCATCGAAGAAGTCGAAGGCTATGGCGAAGTCTCGATGTGGCAGGCAGACAGAGTGAAAACATCGAAAGGCCACAGATCGCAAGTTGGGCCAAGCGTTGGCGGAAATAGCAACTCAGGACAATCGCACTGCCAATTGCAAGAGTTTGAATCGGGTGGTTTCGAAAGTAATCTCGACAGGCCCAGGCCATTTCGATGCCCCATTGTTGCCAAGTCATCCATTCGCGGGGAACCGGATAGGATCCTGTCGGTTCGATGGCCACCCACATTCCATGGACGTGAACTTCGGCCCAGGTGTGGAGGTCCTCAGGCATGATTGCCGTTTGACCTGCAATCCGGTCAAAGCGTTTCTCGGAAGCAAAAAAACCTGTGCAAAGGCGACAAGGGATTCCCAGTTGCCGGATCATGACGGCAGCGGCCGATGCCATCAGGTAATCGGGACCCCGCTTGGCATCGAGCACATGATCGACCACATCCTTGCTGTCCACAGGGGCGATCGCAGTAGGATCGTGTTGGAATCTTCTCAGCCCATCGACGATCGCTTCGACGCGATTCCAATCGGTTGCCTTGCTTGGCAATGGTCGAAAGACTTCCTCGCAAAAAGCCTTTACTCTTTCGGATGGCTTTTCATGCACGCCCTCGAGATGGGTGTAAGCTCCGATCCAATCGCGATGCCCGTGGGTCGTTTGAGAGTGGTGAGCATTTTTGCCGTGGGAGAGTTGTTGAAAGGTTGAACTAGGAACTCGCAGTAGGTGCAATTGCGGTATCTGGTAGAGTTGATGAACGATGGTCAATTGAGGAACATAGTCGCGGTTGGGCATCATCAACTGTCCGTCATTTGTCCAACTGAAAAAATCCGGTTGGTCGATGCGGTCGATATGAACATGGGTTGTCAACGAGGGTGCCAAGAGCCTCGGTGATTGAAAGTTGATGATCTTGGTGGCCAATCGTTCACGTACCGAGTACACCAATTCCGATGGAGGGAACTGGACCTGCATCCAAGGCTTATCCTGGATCGAAATCATCGATGGATTGCGGTTCGCTTTGGAATCGACGAGGTCCTCGGATTGCGTCCAAACATTCTCCTCAAAATGATCGTAGGACTCGATGCGGAACCACTGTGGGGTTTCGCCGATGAGATAGGCGATGGCTTTCGAATCGCTCCCCTTTGGCTGATATTTTTTATCGCTCGCTTTGGGTTGACGGACGGCAGAAAACTCCTTGCTGTTTTTTTTGCTTTCGGTCGCCTCTCGCTCCATCTCCTTGATCTGGTTGTCCAAGGAGATCGCGCGAGCATAACGTCTGTTCTTGGGTGGGGTTTCCCCGTAAAGGTCAGAAACCAAGTCGTACATCGAAGGAACTTCGGACTCTAAGAACAGGTCGCTGTCGACGGGTCCAAACGTATAGGCCTCATCCTTAGCTGCGATGAGCATGTCGCCATCACCCACACCTTGCCGAGCCCAACTTTCGCCTCGGCGATTCCCGCCCGAAGTCGGCATGAAACCATCTAAGCGATTGGCAGCGTCTTTCGAGACAGTGTTCCAAGCCAGGAAACCCAGGGCCGAGAGTCCCAAGAGCCCGAGTATCGATAATCGCAAGGGTAGCACAGGGGCCGTTTGAGAAACCAAGAACCCATCCTCGATTGAATCCCAGTAGCGAGCCATCAACCACCAGCAAGCTAGGATCGTAAACGGGGCTGCGATCTGGATCATGTCCGCTCGATCCGAAGAGGCCAGTCCAAAGAGGATCAAAAAGCAGCTGATCAAAAACGATAGCCACTCTTCACGCGTTGTTCGAGCTACGGCTGCTTGCCACAAACCGGCCATTTGCAGCATCGCCAAGGCGACCAGCTCGGTCGCTTCGCCCGATGAACCCAGCGCACCGACCAGGATGCATCGGGATAACCAAGGTGTCAAAACAACAACCAGACCGATCCCCCAAACCCACGCATTCGAGACGTTCTTGTGTTGGGAAAAAAATCGATCACCGAAACGAGGGATCAAGACCAAGCGAACCAAACAGCACCAACCGGCGAGAATTCCAATTTCAGACATAAGCCACATCGGATCCGATGTGCCCGAGTAGCGCAGCATGGAAATGCACCAAGTAGCAAGCAGCGCTAGAACCAAAGTCCCAAGGCCAGAGGACATCTTAGCTCCTCCCTGTTGCATGAGCCAAGAATTCAGCTCGGGTGTCTGCGTTCCCGAGAACACCGTTTTGGCTGCGGCAAAACGCTTGCCAAGCTGCTTGAAGTTGATCGTCCCAGAGCAAGCCTAATGGAACTTCTGGGATGACATCAAAACGGTATAAACTACGGGATTCACTCAATCCTTCAACATGCGATTCGATCTGATCGCGTTGGTTCCAAGAGATCGTCACAGCGATATTGGGTTTGATCTTTTGCGATGCTCTGGGGACTTGCAAGTCCGCTTCGTCGTTGGACGCATCAGGCCTCCAAAGGGCTAGACGATCCAGGAAGCGTTGGCGGTGGGTCGGAACAAAGCGCTCGGCGATGCCTGAAATCTCGTGTCGTCCATCTAAGTCGCAATAGACCGACCAGTGATGAAGGTGGAATTGTTTGACCACGGATGTAAAAATTCGCAGCATCGCATCGAGGGTCTGGGGACTTGCGCTGCGAGCCTTTTGGACATCGAGTCCGATGAGAACACTTTGACTGGCGCCGGCTTGTCTCTCGAAGACAACCAGTGCATCGCGCCGTGCAGTCTGAGCCCAGTGCACCTGGCGTAGCGAGTCGCCCGGTCTATAGGGTCGCACACCAGTCCAATCCCCTTCGTCTCCAACTCGATCCGATAGGCTGCCCGTTCCGAACTGTTGGCTGGCAATCTGCGTTGGAGAATCGATGAGTCGAGTGCTCCGAGGCCATACGATCAGTGGCTCGGGTACAGCAATCGGTTGACTTGAATTCCAAATCCCAAAGGGAAAGGCCGTCTGGAGATGAACCACTTGCCTTGGATACTCGCCTCTCGTCTGAGGAACTGTTGACCAAGTGAAAGTGCTTTTGGCAAAGCCCGGGATCTTTTGCAGGCTGATTCGTTGTTTGTCGAATCCTTCTGGCACAAGTCCCGGATCCAAATCCAAAGAAAGACCATAAGCAGGCCAAGGCCATCGGTTAGCAATGACTAACGTGGTCTGGATCGATTCAAGTTCTTGGCATCGAGTCGCGTTCCAACTCAGTTGGCCGCGAATACCGAGCATCGAAATCCATGGCCAGAGCGATCCAATCATCGCCACTGACGCGATTCCCGCCGTTGCCAAGAAGGCTTGAGGTGAAACGTACAATCCCAAGAGGATCGACGAAAGGAACGCAAGGATTACCCAACCGATTGGTTTTTTGAGCCAGTAAACGTAACGATTCGCCCAGGGACAAAAATCGTGGTTTAAGGCTCCTGATACTTTGCCTAACATGCAAACACCAAGCCTGAAGATTCGTTGAGAACAATGCATCGGTTGCACTCAACCGATGCGAACGAAGCTACAGAGCAGGCGGTCCGCGAGAGTGCCAAGCGACGACGATGGCACCATAGAAAGAAGATGTTAGTTCGACCGTCGCATCGTAAAGCATGAGGCTCTCGATGGATTCAATCGGCTCGAAACCTTGTGAGGCCTGGGCAATCGACCACCACAGTTGACAACCCTCGCAGGAGGTTGTTTTCGCCTCGATCGATGGTCTGCCATCGTAGGATTCAAGCTTGGAATTCTCGTTGCTGTAAGAATTGTGGCAGCAGTGATGCTGACAATCGGATGCTTTAGAATCCGAAGACTCTGAAATCGAACCTTGGGAGTGCTGATGACTGCCGGCCCAATGGTGAGCACCGAACCCAAAAACCGCGAACCAAACGTAAACCAACAGGATCCAAACGCGGGATCGCTGATTGGGGTTCGTTTGGAAAATGGAGGGACTCATGGCGTTTAAGCGGATCGGGACGGGTTTAGGAGAATCAATGATAATACGGCATCGTCTGGGAAATGTTCAAGACATTCCAAAAAATCACTGTACAGTCCCCTTGGATTCTCCCCCCGGGAGCGGCGTTTTGACGCGAAACTCTGGGAATATTCCTCGTTTGCACACTTATTTGTCAGGGAACGGGGCGTTTTTGCCATTTGGAATTTGCTTGGAATTCGCCTAACACCGATACTATAGAGATCAGCTGGGGTTGAACATCATCAGACTGGTTCAGAATTCGCACCCATTGAACAAGAGTTGAGAAAATGAAATTCTTCGTCAGGAACCAAAAAGGCCCTGCATCTTTGCGACCGCGGCACGGCTTTACCCTGGTGGAACTTCTGGTGGTCATAGCAATCATCGGAGTATTGGTGGGGTTGCTCTTGCCTGCAGTCCAAGCTGCCCGTGAGGCTGCCAGGATGATGAGTTGCAAAAATAATCTCCACCAGATCCACCTAGCGACGGACAATTTTCACGCCGCGTTCAAATGCTATCCACCAGCCAGATATCAACCCCGGCCAGGCGATGCGGCTTCGAGATCCTGCGGTGGGAACGAGACGACTTGGTTGGTTCGGATCCTGCCATACATGGATCAAAGCAATCTCGAAAAAATGTGGGATTACTCGATGCCCTACGCATCCCACGATGACACCGTGAGAACCTCGGCCCCTGCCACTTACAGTTGCCCATCGCGACGCGGTTCAGATGACACCAAAGGCATCGGTAGTCTTGTCAGTGGCAGCACGCGTTGGGTGACACTGCCATGTGGTTGTCGCTATCCGATCTTTTCGGACGAAGGAAGTGCTGCTGGGGCGTTGGGCGATTACGGTGCCAATCACGGAGACCTCTCTCCGGGATCCAGTGGTCTTCCAACTGATTTTAATTACGGTGGAAACGGAACAGGAATCATCATTTCGAGCCGACCGAATTGCGCCGGAGGCAAGCCGGTCAGTTGGGAAGATCGAATCTCTTCCAAGAATGTTTACGACGGCATGAGCAACACATTCCTCGTGGGCGAAATGCATGTACCGATGGGCAAGCTCAAGCAATCTCCCGAAGACGCTTTCATCTTCAATGGAGATAACCTTTATAACTTTGCCCGTGTCGGTGGACCTGCCGTTCCGATTGCCAAGGATCCTCGGGCCCTAGGCAGCGACTTGGTCCGCTGGGGTAGTTGGCATATCGGTTCGTGTCAATTCGTTCTGGCCGATGGTAGCGTTCGAGCCATCAGTGCAAGTATCGATACCGACACGCTTGGCCGACTTTGCAATCGAAATGACGGTCTGGAAATTTCGGATTTCGAATGACCATCGATTCTGTGATTCGTGACCGGCGTTGGATTTGCATCTTAGCTGTCTTGATGCTTGTTGGTTGCAACTCCGGAAAGCTCAAGACTTATCCTGTGCAAGGCCAAGTGGTCTTCGAGGATGGCTCGCCGGTGAAGGTGGGAACCGTCGAGACCAAGGCTTTTGGAAAGTCTATTCAGGCGACTGGTTCGATCGCTACGGATGGTTCATTTACGCTTACGACCTATCGCGAAAACGACGGAGCGATCGCCGGAGAGCACGAGGTGGTGATCGTGCAATTCATACCCATTGAGGAAATTCCTAACTACCGCCCAAGCACGATGGGTGTGGTTCATCGCAAGCATGCTTCCTATAGCACCAGTGGGTTGACCATGAAGGTGGTTCCCAACGCGGAAAACAAGATCAAACTTGTCGTTTCGGGAGCAAATCCTGTGGGTCAAAATCCCAAGGATCACGGCCACGACGAAATTCCCAAGGCTCCTGGGGATATGCCAACGGCCCCAAAATAGCTCAGCATCCTATCGAGCTTCTACGGGTGAATTCCTTCTTTTGGCCGCTCGGTAGCAGGTGACCAACTGCGGTTTCTTCGTTACAGTAGTCTTCCGCATCGTTGTCATTGTCGTCCGATTCTATTTCCTCTAGCCAATCTCCCTGCGAGGTTCATCCATGTCCAGTTCGAAACTCAAACGTCTCTGTATTGCCTTGGCCATCGCAAGCAATCTGCTGCCATCAATGACCATCAACACCGCCACGGCCGATGAAGGCATGTGGCTCTTTAACGCACTTCCTAAAAAGCAACTCTCGACAAAATACAATTTCGAACCAACTCAGCAGTGGATTGATCATGTGATGCTCTCGAGCGTTCGATTCAACTCTGGTGGCTCGGCATCGTTCGTCTCTTCCAATGGCCTTGTCCTTACCAACCATCACGTAGCGGCCGATACGCTCTTCAAACTCTCTACCGCCGAGCACAACTACAATGAAGACGGTTTTTTGGCAAAGACATTCGAGGAGGAGATCCCTGCAACGGATCTTGAACTCAATCAACTCATCAGCATCGAAGATGTGACAGCCAAGGTCAACGAAGCGGTCAAGTCCGACATGGCACCGGCAGATGCTTTCAAAGCCCGCCAAGCTGCCATGGCGCAAATCGAAAAAGAATCGCTCGACAAAACGGGGCTTCGCAGCGATGTGGTGACGCTCTATGGTGGGGGGCGTTATCACTTGTACCGCTACAAGAAGTACACCGATGTTCGGCTCGTTTGGGCCCCCGAAGCCGCGTCGGCATTCTTCGGCGGCGATGCAGACAACTTCGAGTATCCCCGTTACTGTCTGGATGTGACATTGTTCCGGGTCTACGAAGATGGCAAGCCGGCCAAGATCGATCATTACCTCAAGATGGATCCCAATGGAGCCAAAGATGGCGATTTGGTTTTCGTATCGGGTAACCCTGGACGTACCCGACGAATATTGACCTCCGATGCTGTCGAGTACCAACGCGACACGGCCCTGCCTCGCACATTGAACATGCTGCGACGTAAAGAGATCGCCTTGCAACAGTACGGACTCGAAGGTCCCGAGCAAACCCGGCGTGGTCGCGATGACCTTTTTGGCGTTCAGAACTCCCGCAAAGCTTACACCGGGATGCTCGCAGGAATCCAAGACCCATCGTTTGTGGAATCCAAACGCAAAAGCGAGCAAGAGATCTTCAGTACGCTCAAGTCCGATCCCAAACTCTCTGCACTCGCGGGAGCTTGGGATACGATCCGACAGCTCCAAGACAAACGTCGTGAGATGATCACCAAGGGGGCTTCGCTCCGCACCCAACTGGCGGGTTTTGCAGAGAAAATCGTCTTGATGGCAACTGAGGACACCAAACCCAGTGCGCAGAGACTGCGTGAATTCCGAGATAGTGCACGCCAATCGCTCGAGCAAGAACTCTTCTCCGAAGTACCCGTGTACGAAGATTTAGAGAGAATGCTCCTGGCTGATGAACTCTCCCGTTTGGCTGAAGATCGAGGTGGTAACGATCCGCTTGTGAAGTCTTTGTTAGCCGGGAAAAACCCACGCGCTCGCGCTGCTGAAATAATCGCAGGAACGAAACTCGGCAGCGCCCAAGCTCGCAAAGAATTGGCAAAGCAAGGTCTCGATGGGATCAAAAATAGCTCCGATCCCTTGGTGGACATGATCCGAAAAATGGAGCCCGAGTACCGCAAGATTCGAGAGGCAACCGAAGCGATCGACGAGCAAGAGCGACAAGCTTATGCTAAAGTCACCGAGGCGAAATTCGCCGTCGGTGGTGATTCGGTTTATCCCGACGCGACCTTTACGCTTCGGCTCTCCTACGGGGCCGTTTCAGGATACGAAAGCAACGGTAAGCAGATTCCATCGAGCACCAAGCTTGGAGGTGCCTTCGAGCATGAAAAAGTTCACTTGGAAAAGGACCCTTGGGTTTTGCCCAAGAGTTGGCATGCTGCCAAGGATAAGATCAATCCTGATACTCCATTTAATTTTGTTTCGACCTGCGATATCATCGGAGGCAATTCCGGTTCCCCGGTAGTGTCTCGTGATGGGGCTATGGTTGGAATCATCTTCGATGGCAACATCGAAAGCCTGCCCGGAGATTTCTATTACTCCGATAAACAAGCTCGATCGGTATCGGTTCACATCGCCGGAGTGTTAGAAGCGATGCGAAAGATCTACCAAGCGGGCCATCTCGCAGACCAAATGGGGAAATAGTTTGTATTACTTACAAGCCCTAGCGGCATTTGTTCTCTGGGGCATATTTCCTTTGTATTGGAGACTGCTCAAACATGTCAGCGATCCGGTGGAGATCATCGGCCACCGGATCGTTTGGTCGCTTCTGACTCTGGTGCTATGTATCAGCTTGTTGTCCCAATGGAATGAGATTCGCCAGACATTTGCCAATCGCAAACGGCTGTTGCTGGCAGCCCTTGCGGCGGTGCTCATCAGTATCAATTGGTTGGTGTTCATCTGGGCAGTACTCAATCAGAGCGTCGTCGACGCTAGCCTTGGGTATTTCATGAATCCGCTTTTCAGTGTCGTGCTCGGGGTTTTGATTTTTCGTGAGAAGCTCAACTTACCTCAGTGGCTCGCTGTCGGCATCGCCGCGATAGGGTTGCTTTTAAGCTCGCTTGAAAGCAAAAGGATATGGGTATCGGTCGCTTTGGCTTTTTCCTTCGCGCTTTATGGTGTGGTCAAAAAGCAGACCAAGCTTTCGGCGGTGGCAGGCTTGGGACTCGAAACGGCGATCCTCGCCCCAGTGGCTTTGGTGTACCTTTTGCAGGCTTGGCTCCATCAGTCACAAAGCCATTCGACCCAGACCATCGGGTTGTTAGCTCTAGGCGGGCCGATCACAACCATACCGCTTCTACTGTTTGCCTCTGCATCCAAAAGGGTACCATTGGTAGCCATGGGGATGTTGCAATACATCGGACCGACGATTCAGTTTGGAATCGGTGCATTTATGGATCACGAACCGATCGATCGATGGCGGTTGCTGGGTTTTCAATGCGTCTGGATCGCCCTAGCGATCTTCACCGCCACGGCTTGGATTAAAACCGCTCAAGAGAAGACTTCGCCCTCAACGAAGTCTTAGCTCAAAGGCTCTTAGGCGTTTTTGACTTGCGAAGAGATAAATCGCCAAAAGCGCTGCGCTAGGGTTAATCGAGGCAGTTCGAAGCACGCGCTGCAGAGTCCACCTCGACCCATGCGTGAATTGTCTCCAAGCAGTTCTAGTCGAACTCGATAAAGCGGAGAATCGGCTTGCCATAGCCCTCGCTCATCGCGCGCAAGGACAAACATGGGATCCCCGACAAGTTCGTTTGGAAAATACGCAATAGGATCGCTGGAATAGTAAGCTATCCTGGCTGGTATCGATTCGCCTGGGAGCGAGTCGCTCTTGACCCAAACTTGGGTTTGCATGTCGATGGATCGAAGGGTTTCGGCCGAGACCAAAACGATCGCTTCCTTTTGCTCGGCAGCAGTGAACCAACCCAGGAGTTCCCCTCGCCGGATTCGCTTATGAATATCCCCCTTGGTCGCGATCGGTTGCCATTTTCGGCTCGGTTCCCCTTGACGGAAACCGACTGAATTCCAGGTCGATTTGGGTATGAAACGGCCTTGGTGTGGCGACTCGATTTTCAGTTTCCTGATTCGCTCATCGGTCAATTCGATTTTTGCTGCAACTTCGGCGCGGAGTTCTTCAAGTAGTGGTATCTCAGCAGCCAAAGCTTCGTCGTTGACCTGCGACTGCCGATAAACATCAACTTGCGTAGTGATTTGCAAATACTGTTGCTCAAGATCGATGCGTTCGAGATCGATCGCTGGGCTATTGATTTCAAGGATCGACTCGCCGGCCTTTGGGAAATTGAATTCAGGGTCGTCGGCCCATCGACTCACAGACTCGATCGTCCCGTCTTCCGAGGCATATAGCGGAGTCGAGTTGCTGTATTCGGTGTAACCGCGATGGACCGTGCGGTTGGGCAAAGGAATCAACAAGACAACAACGATCATCGTAACGATCGATGTGAAAAATAGAACCAGTCGCCATTTGGATATCGGTTCAGGAGTAAACAACTCGGCCAGCAAAGATTGGGCTTGGTTGGTCGAGCTTTTGACAATCCCAAAGCTCATCGCACCAACGATTGCCAAAAAGTACAGGCCCAACCCCATTGGTACTAAAAAATGCCATAGGAAAAGGAGAATCGAGCCGAGCACAAACCATCGATATAGACTCGAGAGCAGCGCGAAAGGCACCAAAAACCCAAGTGGCAGATCAAACTCCTGCCGGTCGACTTTTGCTCCCCCAAGAGAGCTTACGAGCGTTTGCCATAGGGCTGTTGAGCTTTGGGAACCTAGATTCGGCGCACCCAGCAAGTCCGAGAGAATGAAGTATCCGTCGTAGCGAAACAGCGGATTCGCATTCAGAACAAGAGTACCTAAAGTGCACATTAGCCACATTCCACCGCCGAGGATATGCAGCAAACCACTTTGAGTGTTCAGGAAGATAATACCCCCGAGTAGCGCGATCCAGAACTCGAAGTAGATCCCCGCTGCTGCGATCGACGCACGTTGCCAACGCGATGGCAGTTTCCAACTCTCGGTCGTATCGCAGTACAAGCAAGGGGTAAAGCACAGGATTAGTGCACCGATCTCTGCACAACGAACCCTCAACGCAACACATGCCAAATAGTGGCCAAGCTCGTGGATCGATTTAATCGCTACGAGCAGGCAACCTAAAGCGAGCCAACGATCTCCTTGGATCTTGCTGATATCGTACAATATCTCATGAGGATGACTCAGGAATTTTGAAGCCACCAAATAGCTGACAACAATTAGTCCTAGCAAAACGCAGCATATAGCTTGTTGCGAAAAAGCAATTTTAGCGAATAATCTTGCCCAAGGATAATCGATTTGCGGGCGAATCAGCGGAATGCGAATCGAGAGTGGATTCGATACAAGCGATTTGAGGAATGCTCCTTGCCCCGAGGTGGTTGGAAGTTGTGTAAGACGAAGGCCTGCAGGAGTATCGATCAGTTGGGCCCGAAGTAACTTTTGAATGAATGTCTCAATCCAAGCTGCAGAGAGGTTCGCTTTGAGACAGCCACGAGTGATCGATTCGAAAACCTCCTTGACCGAACGGCTACCATCCAAGAGCAAGGCCGCTTGGCGTTCCAACTGACTAAAGTAATAGTAGGCGTTTGATACCGGGTCGAGTGCAACCCAGCGCCCGGTGTCTTGGTAAGCGATCCACTGAATATCGGTTCGGAGTCTTAGTCTGGCCGACTCGATCCCAGATGTTGAATCTGACTGGGTTCCCTCTAGGTTCATGGGTTGTTTGGTATCCAAACCTTGGGACGTAGTCCTGGTCGTAATTTCCCGTCCCGATTGTCGACATCCAAATAGACGCGAACCTGCGCGTTGATCGGATTGACCTCCGGGCTGATGAAGACGAGTTTGGCTGTGGTTCGGATAGGTTTGCCCGAAAGAAGCAATTCGACTTGTGCCTCGCAATCGAGCCATTTCGGGTCGGCTTGTTCGGCTTGCATGAATCCTTCAATTCTCAAGCGATCGATTTCGACGAGTCGCAATACAACCGTACCGGCTTCGACCCACTCGCCGACTCTTTTCTCCACCGCGACGACCATACCTGACACGGGCGCTCGGACTTGATGCTTGTCGAGTAGATCGGCTAGTTGCTGATGTTCGATTTGGATTTTGGACATCTCGAGCTTGGCAATGTCCTTGGCATGAACAGTTCGATCGATTTCAAGTTTGGCTCGGTCGCGAACCAACCTGAGCCGATCGACTTCCATCGGCGAATACACGTCCTGGACTCGTTTGTTAGCCTCGATTGCTTGAACGAATTCATTTTCAGCAACAGCGAAGTTCTTTTGAGCAAGATCGGTGTCGATGGTGCTTTCAAAGTTCTTCTGCGCGATATCCAGTGCGACTTTTGCTCGTTGCAGTTGCAGTTCTGTGGTTGTCGACTGAATGGCAACTAACGGTGCACTGACTTTGACTCGGTCTCCTTCGCGAACCGATACCGAACTGAGCAGACCTTGAACCTGTGCCGCTACCGAAGTGACTTCGACGGTCTTTAGGATTGCCCCGTCGATGATAATCTGATGGGTCGCCTTTACGGGTGGAGGACTTTCACTGGCTGGTTGCTGCTGCGCCTGAGTCAGGTCACCAAGCATCCAAAGTGCGATGCACCACTTAAAACAAATCGCTTTGGGTAAATAGCAAGATAGGCTCATGGCAGGGGATTTATCGATGGTGGAGCAGGAATGGGTTTTGGGGTCGAGGTCAACCAAAAGCGTTTTTGAAGGAATTCGACCAAAGGTCGACTCCAGATGTACCACAAGGGTTTAGTTCCGCACGGGATCCGGGCGTAGGCCACTGCTCCGATGACAGGCTGATCGATTTGTTGATGATCGATCGAAGCATTCGCAAGTCTGCAGGGGCCTTGGATGGGGCGTTGATCAACATCCCTTGAAATCGACTCTAAGGAAGCTCGCATTCCTTTCCGAGTCGAATTTTCTAGTCCCCAATCGAATTCAACCGGGCCTTGTTCCATCGCTTTTTGTACATAGCCCCCATCTCGGTCGGCTACCAGGAGTATCAACTGCCAAGGTCCTTGCAAATCGGCAATGCGGAAAAGTGCCTCGCCGCGCTGCAGCGGTCGGTCGCTGAGCTCTCGCTTCAGATCACCTCCGACGACTATCCCTTCGATAGGGGATCGAACAAGGAGTTCCTCTTTTTGTTTGAGAAGGAATTCCTGCTTCTTGCGCGATTGCATTTCCTGAACTTCGACAATCTTCAAATCTGCAGACAGTCGTGTTTGATTCGCAAGATCGGTCACGTTTGAGGAAAGCTGATTGACGGCCACACGCAACCCATTCTTTTTCTCTTCCAATGCCCGTTGCTGGCCAGCGACTTCCTCGATTTGAAGTTCGAGGCTTGGTGACCGGAGTTCTACAAGGGGTTCTTGAGCCGTTACCAATTGGCCTTCACGGACCAGGATGTTTTGGATGAAACTATCGGCCGAAGCATGAACGATGCGTTGATCGACTGGTTCGAGGTAGGCTTGGGCCTCAATGGTAAACGGGTAGGGAATCAATCCCAAAGCCGCAGTGGCTGCAATACCACAGAGGATCAAAGCTCCCTTGGGTAAAGTTCGGGTGTGTTTCGCAGCATTAGATTTCTCCTGGGCCTTGGTCCGCACCTGGGGCGACAAAAAGAGCCAGCGGTTTTGGTTTTGCCATGTTTGATTGAGCATCGGAAAAAGATTCGAGGCCTTCTGAACGCGATCGATGATCGCTTGAGGGTTTGACCATTCGATGAATAAACTGTGCGACTGGCAACTGCCGCCGGTCTCCCAGGGCATAAATAAACTGTAGCGATGAGTTTGTGTGTGCGTTGCTAGGTCGTCAGAAAGCTTGGGCTGATTTTCTGAATGGAGTTCGAAGACCTTTTTTTCCAGGCTCTGCACAAGCGTCGAGTTCGGATCGATCGACGCGCTGCCGCTGCAGGCGATCATCCTGGCGTGCTCATTATTGGACTCAAAGAGCGAAACGCGATCCGCATCGAGAGACTCACGGAGGGATTCGACCAACCCGCGATTGAGTTGCATGTGGTTCGATGCATTGGCAAGTTCTTGGCACCGCAAAGAAGCTTTCCTCCACAAGCCAACCGAGCGTGCATTCTCAACGTAAACTTCACGCAGTTCCGCGATTTCTGCGAAAGCCTCTAGCAGATTCTTGGCAACTGCGATTTGATGCCGACTGGACTGTTGGTCGAAACGAGCTAACAAAGCTAAGGGTAGCGACGGATTGTTTTTCGGAAATCGTGTGATTATCCAATGGGAACGCTGGCAGACCCTCTGAGCTTGGAGTTCATGCTCGATGGGTTCTGAGAATGCAATGGCCAAGCCCTCTTCGAGCAGGGGAGCTTCGAGGGTATTGCCTGCGAAGTAGAGGCTCAGGGGTTTACCCTCGATTTGCGTAGCTAGCAAAACGCATTCGGATTGAAGTATCGGGACAAGAGCCTCGATAAGCCTGCGATAGAACAGGTTTTGTGGGTCGGCATTACGGGCGATGGCTTCGAGTTGTCCAAGCACCCGGTCGGTGTTCTCGATCGTCGAGTCAGGCATGGTCGATGGAGGCTTGGGTAAGGTGGGTTAGATGCGACGTCCAGGCAATTGGCAACGGCCCAAGTCTTTGGGGCCGAAGAGTGGCTAGTTTACTTTTCTGCGATTCTTTCGGCGATTGAAGCATAATGCATGAAGGATGCCGACTTTTCCGGTCGAAACAATCGATGGTGGGATGTCGAATGTAGTATTTAATCCGGCTATTATGACACCAAAGACGCTCCAAGACAATCAAGCAGCACTTCAAGGATCGACGCGACTCGCACGACGTCTCGCTCGTCGATCATTTGCTACTTTGCTTCACAGTGGCTTGGCCTGCTTGGCACTGATGTCTGGATGTTCGCACTCGAAGAAGTTCCACGCTGGTCAGGGTGCAGGTCATCAGACGGCCTCGGAGTTTCTATCGCAGATCTCGCGCAGTGATCCATTGAAAACCGAATGCATGCCTGACTATCAGGAATCGTTCGGACCGATGGACATTGACGTGCAAACACTAACGCCAGAGCAGTTCCACGGAATGAGTCTCCAGGACTGCATCTCATTCGGAGTAGCGAATTCCAAGTTGATGCGGGATTTGGGGGTGACGGTACTGCGAACTCCCCAGGTTTTGGCCTCGACGGTCGATCCTGCAGTTGTCTACAGCGATCCAAGAATTGGTGAAGAGGCAGCGCTGAGTGCGTTTGATGCGAATTTTTTTGCATCGAGTATCTACGATCATAATAACCGGGGCTACAACAACAATTTCTTCGGTGTCAATGGCTTGTTCCGTCAGGATCTGAGCACCTCTCAATTTGGAGTCAGCAAGCGTACGGCAAACGGTGGGTTGTACACCTTGCGGGACGTGAAGATTTTCGACAGGAACAATCAGCAATCCAACCGATTCGGCCCTTACACCTGGGATACGTTCCTTGAAGCACAAGTTCGCCAGCCGCTGCTTTTAGGTGCAGGTACGGAGTTCAACCGGATAGCCGGTCCAGGGGCCATGCCAGGACAACTCAATGGTGTCCTGTTGGCGCGGGTTCGAACGGATATCAGCCTCGTCGATTTTGAACGATCGGTTCGCGATTTCGTTGCTGAGATAGAGAACGCCTATTGGGATCTCTATTTTGCTTACCGCGATTTGGATTCCAAAACCCAAGCCAGAGATCAGGCGATTGTTACAGTCGGAAGGATTGAGGCTAGAAAATTAGGAACCGTAGACAAAGAGCAAGCTCTTGAACAGCTATGGCGATTCGAGTCCGAAGTGGTTGATTCGCTCAATGGTCGAGTTCTCGACGGTACACGTTCGAACAACGGTTCAACAGGTGGCACGTTCCGCGGAACAGGCGGCGTGCGAATTTCTGAACGAAGGCTGCGATTGATCCTTGGGATGCCAATCAATGATCGACGACTAGTGTATCCCTCGGATCAGCCAAGCTTGGCCCAATTAGACTTCGACTGGGAAAACTCGATTTCTGATGCGATGGTTAATCGTGAGGAACTCAGGCGTCAGCGATGGGTGATCAAACAGCGGGAATTGGAATTGATCGCTAACCGAAACTTTCTTAAGCCTCAACTCGATGCGATCGCTGCATACCGATTGAGGGGATTTGACAAGCAATTCAACACTCCCTTCGACAACGACTTTCAAGAATGGTCATTGGGATTGGACTATCTGATGCCGGTGGGATACCGACGTGGTCATGCCGCCGTTCGGAATACTCAGTTGGCCCTTGCAAGAGAATCTCAGGTATTGATCGAGCAAGAGCGAGCGGTTCACTTCGGACTGAGCAATGCGATCAATGAGTCCAAGAGAGCATTTGAAAACCTTGTGATCCAAAAGAGCAGATACGAATCCGTAGAAAACCAAATCGAGGCATTGGCGGCGCGAGTCGAAAAGGGACAAGTTGAACAAGTCTTTGTATTGCTCGAAGCTCAACGACGCCGCTTGGACGCGTTGATCCGCTACCACCAATCGGCCGTTGAGTACCAACTGGCCGTCAGAAATGTGAACCTCGAGCGAGGAACCTTGCTAACCTATTGCAACGTCTTCTTAAACGAAACCCCCTCGTCGGACTTTATCGCAAGCCAGGGAATTCAAAGAGTCGGATCCCAAGACACAACCACTGCACCCCACCATCGAGATTCTGTGATCTCCACTCCGACTCCAAGCCCCATGGTCAGCTTGCCCGATGCGATTCGCTAGAGAGAATACAGAGCTTTTCTCAAACGTCTGATACAGAGCGGAATTCACGTTCGCGGAGCATTGGAGCGACATTCGGACGCACCAGTGCAAGACTGAGTCGGGTCGAGCGAACAGGAAAAACAATTCCTTCCACGGCAGAAGGAATCCATCGAGATAAACTCTCATCTCCCCTTGATCCACAAGCCATAAGCATTTCAAGCGGGCTATACCAAGGCACCAAGCCTGGCACGTGAGTCTCAGATTGCTCAACTTGCGATGAACGATTGCTGGTCGTCAAAAGTTCACTAAAGCCCCTGTTAAGCTGAGCCATCAACCACTCGGGACTTCGCGACGAATCGGTTAAAACAAAAGAGATTCCATCGACGCTGCAAAGACGATCAAACCAGCGAATATGACAACCCTCCAACCATGCTCTCTTGGGGATTGCAATCGGGAAAATGGTACTAGCAGGATCGACACTAGGGTACAACGGGTACCAAGCATGATCGACCGGATTGGGAACACCGAGTTTGGAAAAGGAAGCTATCGCGAAGAAATCCAAGTTCGTCAGATAGAAGTCGCTTAAAAACGACTCTCCAGGTGTCGGCGGTTTAGTCCATGTATATAGCCGTTGGAAACCTCCAGAGATGCCCTGTTCCTTGCGAACAGCGACCGAAGCATGAAAAAGGTCAAGACAGATTCCCGCAAGCCGCTCTTCCATCGATCCCATGATCGATAGATTCGTAGGTGCCATTCGAACATCTAACTGAGAACCAGGTGATTGAGGCAGGCCTGGTGAAAAATCAGTTGGCATTGGAGTGTTTACCGACGGACCAATGCTCGAACCGGATCTTCGAATCGATATCGAAGAACCTGCCTGTGTGCCCCATTCTTCATTCGAGGGTTCCCAAGCAACCTCGAAAACGCTTTTTCCAGCCGATATCGTACCGGACTGAGTAAGGGATCTCTCGGAGATCGACTCGTCGAATATCTTCGTACCATTTCGACTGTTCAGATCCCGAACGCAGAAGTGCTCTAGCCTGTTGCAAACCTCAAAGTGTTTCGAGGACATGTAGTCGTCTTCGCATGCAACGTGGGATGCAGTGGTTCTGCCAACTACCCTAGATTCCCCTGGAGGAACGATTACCCGAAGACCCTTCTTTGGGCCATCGACGACCGACAGAATGAGATTTCTCGGGTACTGGTTCAAGATGCGGACACCACGCGGTTGCAGGACTGACACAATTCTGCTTTCAGTATGCTAGAAATTAGACACTTCGTCCAGTTTTTCACGAATTAACTCAAGAATAAGACCTCTTTTCGGTGTTGGTCGGCCTTTCGTCGACGAAACTCCGGATTCCGAGCCAATTCGGATCGCTACATATAGAACTTTCCGGATCTTTGGGAAAACCCACAGAATTCGTAGAACGCGATCGTGCAAACGAACCGATATCAAAACCGGTGCGCCGATCGAGCGTGCCTGCTGGTGACTTTGCCTAGTCCAAGATGTACTCCCGATCGGAGGACTCCATGAAATCGATGATCCAAACATTGATGTTTTTAATCAGTCTCCAGGTATCCTCCTGGGCACAAGAAATCGATCCCCAAAGAGATTCTCAAGTCGTCGTCGAGCAGGTCCGATTCGCACCCCTTCCGCATCTTCCTGGGTTTGAAGCGTCTCATGCCGTTTTCACCTCCGATCCTTCTACTAGATTCGTTCCATTACCCGCTTTGGAAGATCTACCTGCCGCCCCAGCGCCCCTGGTAGAACTTGCAGAGGCACTTAGTCCCGAAGCCTATCCCACCGAGCAAAAGGACAAAGGAAGCGACGCAGCCAAACCCATGCTCAAAACGGAGGGATTAGCTGCCTTCCAACGGAACCTGGATCCCTTCAAAATCGTCAAAAACTCCGATGCATCCTTTTCAAGCAACGGCGAGAACAGGAAATTCATCGAGGATAATTTGAAAAAGGGCCCTGGCTTAAGCGGGATCGAAAACCGTCCAGATCCACGTTACCTGAGCTATTGGCCCAGTGTGAATTCGTCCTGGGAATCCCCTGCATTTTGCTACAAACCCTTGTATTTCGAGCAACCCAACCTCGAACGCTACGGAATCGGTTACGGGTGTCCGACCAACGCTCTGGTATCTGGAGGAAAATTTTTCGTTGATGCCGCCCTCCTGCCGGTTCATCTCGTCAGGCAACCTCCAACGTCCTGCGAATGCACCTTAGGTCACCATCGCCCAGGCTCCTGCGCACCGATTCAAAGATGATCTTCGCGTGATCTCTTTATCGAGTCCGCTTGCAATCGGATCCAGGGGCTTGCCAACAGCACGAAGGCATTTCTTCCCGTCACCCCCCTCTTCTGGGGTGTTGCCCGCCACGGCTCACAATCACCAATTGTCCGATCGGGTTTTCTCCCAGCCGATACAAGCGGAATAATCGATTTCCGTTACGGTTAGCAACTTTTTTAGCCTACCGGCATCCAAGGTTTATTCCATCAAATGGGAATAGACGGTTCAAAATACATACGAACCGTAGCGGTCTGTCCTTATCATGGGGGTGCCAAAGACGGTCCTGTGAGTCGTCGTTTCCGTTTTTTTGTTTCTCATGCCTATCTGGTCCGGTGCATCCTATGCTCAAGGCCTTCTCCAAAGCTGCCTCGAAGTCCATCGTTGCATTCGTTCAACTTCAGCTTCGTAATCTTCGCCGCAGAGCGTTCCACCGCGCACTCTCTTCGGGATTTCAAAGACTCGAGCCCAGGCGCGTCCTAACCGTTCAAGGGATCTTCGATGCAGTCTCCGGAAACCTCTCGGTAAACATCACCCCAGGGGACAACACGACCGCGACCGTCGGTAGCCTCGATGCAACCCAGTTCTTTTTAGACGTCGACGGCAATTCCCAGTTCGACAACAATGGCTTGGATCTTTTCGGGCTCAAATCCGATCTGAAAAACATCTTTATTACTGGTACGACCGATCCGCTTGCAAACATCGGGCGATTTGTGTGGCAAGATCACTCCGGTTCCACCTACCAACTCGATCAAATATCTGCCAACGACCTATCGAGCATCTCTCTGGATTTGACAGGCAAGGTTTCAGTCCTCCAAAGCTCCAACCTTCAAGCCTCCAGTTCGGTAGTCATTCACAATACTGCGTTACCCTTAGAACCGACCAATACCTTCCTTCGCTTCAGTAACGATCTGAATGTGAATGCCTCGGGTCCAAACGGATCGATATTCGTAAGCCTGGATTACACACTAACCGTTGATGGCACCCTCAACTTACAAGCATCGCAAGGCACGATCGCTCTGAGCGACATCGATGCAAAAGAACTCATCGCGAATGCTCGCGGCAATATCACAGATGCCGACAGTGGTTTGGATACCGTGGATATTCGAGCCAACAAAGTCACTTTGACATCGACGACAGGATCCATCGGAGGGCCACTGAGCAATATCCTCACGGCCGATGTACAAACCACTAATGCGCAAGCTCTAGAGATCGCTGCTCGAACACCCGGATCGCTGGACTCAAGTTTTATCGCGACTCAAGGTACCGTCTCCATCTTCAGCAGCGAATTTCCTTCCATCGTCGACACCAATAAACTCTGGATAGGCTCGGATGCAAACATCCAAGCGACAGACCTGAGCGGAATTTCAAGCCGCGTTGGCGATTTGGCACTGGTTATCGATCCTGCGAATAATATGGCAGGAGGAATCTTGTCCCTACCAGACTCACTTGCCATCAACGGTGACTTGCGAATCCAAGCGAACTCAGTCACTGCAACCGACGGATCGATCGACCTTCAGGCAAATCGAGTTCTGTGGAATTCTATCCAAGATGCAGAATTCACGATCACCGCAAACCAAATCGATGCCCAATCGCAAAACAACCTGCGGATCAAATCGACCCAGGCCATCGTCGTCAATGATCTCAATAACGATCAATCCGGTCTCCAAGCTTTAGGTACCCTAGCCCTGGAAACCCAGCAAGGATCCATCACCTTAAACGCTTTGGTCAATGGAAGCGGTTCGACGGACATCCTCTTGCAGTCCTTAGCGGGTGGGATTGTTACGAATGCCAACATTCAAAGCGGCTCGGGCGATATCACGCTATCGAGCAAAGATGCACTGGTGATCGGGAATCGGATCCGCACCACATCGCCAGGCACGATCGTTCTTGAATCCCAAGGCTCCGTAACGATCGGACAGTCAGGCAGTTTTGATACCAACGGT
>JBEIGI010000070.1:0-25738 GCA_040381975.1 Pirellula sp. | reverse complement strand
GATACGCTGCCCATCCTGCAAAGAGATCGTGGTGGTTCCTGTCTTGGTACAGGAATTCTATGTAGACGACAGCATTCAAGCCTCCGTGGTTCCAAGCGGTCCGAAAGGTCCAAGTGGCAGGGTACCTGATAGAAAGCAAAGAGACTATACGCATCTTCGATGTGGTGCTGCCACGACGATCGATGGTTCAGAGTTCCAAGCGCTCGCGGACCCACTTGCGCAGATGGTAGCTACCTACTGCGCAGGATGCGAGGAGGTTTTCCCGATCGATCAGTTTGCCTGGAGCGATACCGGTGAGAAGATTTCAGACTATTACTTGCGTTATCAGCAACTCGGTAGCCCGCTACAGAATTTTCTCGTATCTCGAACAGGCATGTTCGCCCTTGCCGCAGTCCCCTTCGTGCTAGCGATGATTGCCTTGTTGTTCTTCAGGAAAAACTGGTTGATTCTTGCCGGAGTGTTCTCTGTGGTTTTAGTAATCGTCCTTCACACCGTAGCCTTGGGCCCAATTGTGCTCAAACAGGTCGTCGGAACCAGCGATGCAAGAGAACTGCAGTAACTGAGCCCCGTTGGCATGATCCGCGCCCCAACGGGGCATAATGAGATAGCCCAGGGTAGAGCGCAGCGCCACCCTGGGTGCGCTTGATCACTAACCCCAGGGACTGTCCCTAGCTACCACCAGAGTCCTCGAAAAAATGATGGTATTTGCCGTCGCCCTCAGCACAGGGTCTGTCCCTGAGTTTTTGTCATTGCCACCACCAGATTTCACCAGCTATGAATGATGTTAGGTTCGCGACTGCGACCACCGTCAGATCGCGGTACAAGTTGAGTTCGTATTTTGGTTTGCTTACCCATACCAGAAGAAAACACTCAGCTAAGATGGCAAAACTCTCTGCCATGAAGATATAGAGTCCGCGGTTGGCCGAGATATCTAGGAGGATTGGCAACACCAAGATCACAATCGGATAGGTGCATGCTGTAAGCCAAAACGAGAGGAAGATCCGGTGACTAAGGGGTATCTTTTTGGAAAGACCTGCTAGCAGAATTGATCCCTCCAGGAGGATCGTACAGAGGTAGCCTAGCGGTAGGAAAATCAATGTATCCAAGTTAATCATTTCAAAGGGCTCGCAAAAGAAACGGTACCTCTGCAAGCACGTGCACCATAGCCACGGTAAAGTAGATATCGCGAGCGATCGAATAGTCAATGAGAAACGCTCCCCACAACAGCACCACCGCGACAGCGATTGCCGTAAGTGCTATTGCAATCCCTTTTCTCCAAGCGACCGAACGTCGAGCAATTGGTATTCCAGGATTCAATCGCATCCAAATCTTATTGCTCACTAGTGGAATGGCTACGAGCCAGACACCGTAATGCAGTAACTCTAAGAACACGTGTGTGGCAACCAAAAGACGATTGGAAACCATGGGCAACAAATCCGCACCGCTATGACGAAGAATCCGAGTTGCTACCGGGCCATCGGGAGTGATCTCCGGACTACTTTGTAATTGCCAGACCAACAGCAGCAACAGCAGTGGAAGCATGACCAGAAAAAATCGATAAACACGAGACCACTTAGGTCGGCTGCGAGTGATCTCAAGATCCAGAATCCAAAACCCGACCCATGGATGCAAGTAAACCAAGGATAAGCAAAACAGTTCTGGAAAAAGCCATGCAACTGCCATAATCGCCACGCCGATGGGTATGGCGGCGAACCAGTCCCGCCGAGGCGGTTGATGACTGCGGATGACAATGAGTGTGAGGATCCATAAGATGAAGGCGGAATTCCACAGCGATTGAATCATTTTCCAGTCTGTGGTTGTCCAGCCCATGGTTCTGGCAGCTATCGAGAGTGCCACAAAGGCCAATGTTAAGCCCCACACTCCAAGCATCGCGGTAATAAAATAACCACGGAGCTTACCCCAACGTGCTGGAAGTCGCGTCAGGAAGTATCGAAATTCAACCCAATTGTGAGGCCCCGCAAACAGGAACACGCTCATGATCGCAAGCTGTAGTGGAAAGCAGCCTGCAAGAATCAAACCTGCTATCCCTACGGAGACCAGGCCAAGTGCAAACCATGCTGAGGATGGAATATTACTTGATGTCGTCGAGTTAGACAAATTTGGTTTTGCGTTCATGAACCCTCGCCTGAATCACTTCACGAGCGGTAAACTCCGGTACCTACGGATTACTTCGCTTTGAACCCGGATTCAACTCTTCACGTTGTTCAAGTTGAGGCAAGATAGTCTCCTCATACCAAGCCTTGTACCTTACGTCTCGCTGGTACTTCTGCTGTTGGCAATAAGCTCGATAAGAAAAAAATGCGGCCATAGAGATTGCCGCTATACAAACGAAAACTCCAATGCAGCGGTCTAGAGTGGATCCCTTTCGACGTATAATGAGATAGCCGCTTGTTATTAGAGCTAAAGACATTAGCAATCCGGCAACTACCAAAGCCAACGCGCTGGGCTCATTGATTGGGATTGGTGTGGGGGGTTTTGGGAAGTCATCAGGCGAAGGGATAAGGATGTCAGCAATCAAATAAGGAACTATAGACCACGAGTCAGCTGAAGTGAAAAAACGAACCGAGTTCCAGTTGAAAACCATCTTAAAACTCCCCTAAAACAATCGGTTGTAAATTTTCGTTGAGTAAACGCTCGGGATAATGTTTTGGTTCAGCGTGAAATGGATTTCTGTCTGATCGGCGCTAATCGAAAATGGGTAACGGTCACTTATTTGTTTTGAGATCTTCAAGATCCCAGCGTTTGGATTTATCGCATTCTCACCAGAATCGAAGGGAAGGAGTGCGTCATGTCAGACCGACCGACGCAGCCCTTCGATCCTGGACCTGAGACGGCGCGGTAATAATCCAAGGGGGTTGTTTCCCGGCATTGCCCTATCCTCCGCTCAAGTAAGTTTCAATCTAATCGATTCCGGACACTCATGCAACGTTTTGCATCGCCTCAGCTCGCCGAAGCCTTCGTCTTTCCCGAGCCGCTTCGAGCTTCTGATCTCGCTGGGCAAAGAGTTCCTTTTCCTTGCCAGCAAGCTTCGTATGAGGCGTCACGTATCCAATCGCACTGTGGAGCCGGACCGTGTTGTAGTGATGGACGTACTGTGTTACTGCTTTCGTGCCTTTGGTGGAGTCACAAAGACTGTGGTTTTCGACAACGCTAAATCCGTGGTCAAACTGGCCGATTGGCATGATCCGGAACTGAATCCAAAGATCATTGCGTTTTGTAAACACTATGGAATAGCGATTATTCCGACGCGTCCAAGAACACCCCAACACAAAGGAAAAGTCGAACGTGGTGTGGACTATGCTCAGGAGAACGCTATCACGGCGATGACCTTCGAAAGCGTTGCTCTACAGAACATGCACTTGGCCAACTGGGAGAAAACCGTTGCCGACACTCGATTTCACGGTACGACCAAGAAGCATGTAGGCAAGCAGTTCGAGGAGATTGAGAAGGCATCATTAGGAGCCTTGCCGCTGGAATACTTCCCATGCTTTGAAGAGGGCGTTCGCAAAGTAAGTCGAGATGGACACATCGAGGTCAAAGGCGGTTTCTATTCAGTTCCTCCAGAGTACTTGGGCTCTGAAGTATGGGTTCGTTGGAACGACAAGACGGTTCGCATATTGAACCATCGACAAGAGTCGATCGCGTTTCATCAGCGTACTGGGAAAGGTAAGTTTCATACACTCAAAGAGCATGTTCCACCAACGAAAATCAACAGTATCGAACGAGGCGCACAGTATCTTCTTCACAAAGTAAAGCTTATTGGGCCGCATTCGAATCGATGGGCTCAAGGCACTCTTGCACAGCGAGGTGTGCATGGTATGAGAGCTCTGCAAGGGCTACTGAGCCTGACCCGCAAATACGATTCCCAAGCGATCGAACATGCTTGCGATACGGCGTTGCGTAGCGGGAGCTATACCTCTCGAACCGTGCGCAAGCTGCTCGAACATGGCGGCAGTCGTCAACAGACCATGGAATTCATGGACGAGCATCCAGTCATACGCTCGACCTTTGAGTATGGCAACTTCTTCAAGAAAGCTATTACACAGGAGTAACAGCACATGGACGGCAATATCCAGGCAACACTTAGAAAGCTCAGGCTCTCGGGGCTGATCAATACGTTAGACATACGGCTTCACGAAGCCAATTCCAACGGCTTGAATCATCGGGAGTTCCTCGAACTCTTGCTGCAGGACGAGTTGCTACTTAGGAACGACAGGTTGATACAACGTCGTGTTTCGATGGCAGAATTCAGAGATCAGAAATCACTTGAAAACTTTGACTTTACATACAATACCTCGATCAAGAAAAGCAAAGTCTATGACCTTGCAACATGCAGGTACATTCGAGAGAAGCGTGACGTTCTTTGGGTAGGTCCGCCGGGAACAGGCAAGAGCCATCTGTGCCAAGCCCTGGGCTTGTGTGCAATCCGAAGCGGATTCACGGTGTACTATCGTTCGATATTCGATACGGTTCGAGACTTCTTGCAAGATGAAGCTTTGGAGGGCCAAGAGAGGGTTCTAACTCGGTATCTCAAACCTGACCTGCTGATCATCGACGATATGGGGATGAAGCAGCTTCCCAAGCGGTCTGGTGAATACCTGTTCGAGATCATCATGAGGCGTCATGAGCTGAGATCTACGATGATGACCAGCAATCGTCCGTTAGAGGATTGGGGGAAGCTGATCGGAGACGTACCAAGTGCCAGTGCGATCTTGGATCGATTCCTACACCGATCAGAGTTGTTTCAGATTACCGGGAGCAGCTACCGGCTAAGTTCCCGAGAAAAAGTTTCAAAAGGGGCCAAAGCGCCCACCGGGTCAGTGACCGATAACGAGTAACAGAGCTGGCCCCCAAAAGGGGCCAGCGTACAGAGAAACCAGAAAATGCCCCCTGCGAAGCGCCCATGAGTGGCCCCTTTTAAAGCGCCCACTGACAATCAGGCTTGTACTCGGGAGAAGTACCGTGGCATATAGAGCGAGCAAGTACATTAACTTTGATACTGGGGAAGTAACCCTCGCACCGATGGACCTGAAGAACAGCTTGACTCCGCCATGGACGACGGCGCATAAGCTCGACTTGTTTGAGTGCCGAGTTGAGGTTTGGACCCTTGGTGTCATGGTCGCAATGCTTCGAGAGATCGATGCGGCACCAAAGCCTTCGATCTGGCAACACGCTGCGTACGGGATGCTCTCGGTCTCGTTCGCGTACTTTGAGATGATCGGAAAGACCCTCAATCCGGCATCCCATACGAGCGGCACATCCAGCGAGGATTTCAACTTCGGTTTCTGCGATGTTTATCCAGCCTTCGCACCCGCTAATGGCTTTTACAAAGATAAGATCCCCAATCGGCCTGGAACTACAGGGAAAGAACTGCCGAATCCGGACGTCCAACCCATTCGTGAGTTCCGAGATCGAATTCGGAACGGCCTGTACCACGTCGGCTATACGAAGAGTGGGCTTTGGATTCACAACGACAAAGGTTCGACCGACTTCGAAACCAAGACGGGGCCAGACCCTGCGAATGCCACGCTCACCATCACCAAATACTGCGTCAATCCACATCTGCTGACTCGCACGATCGTCGATCACTTCCCGAAATTCATGGCACGGGTTCGAGCAAGTGGTGCATTGACAACAAAGTTTGAAGAGTACTTCGATGAATTTCTCAGCGCATAGCCGTCAATGCATAGTATTAATCAATCCGCGCCGAGAAACGTTTCGGTTGTAATACTAGGACACTTAGCTTTTCGGAATTGTTCCAAGAAAAGCCAAACTAAACCATGGACTTAGCGATCAATTCTTTCCAGTTCATCGCTAATTCCCATATAGTTCAGACGCTCCATTTCGTCGATTAGAACCAGGCATTGGCGTTTTAGAACTTTGTCATTTGTCTGAGCGTATTGGCGAACGATGAGCGTTGCCACGGAATTCGCCGTACTTGATTCTCGAAACTGGATGTTCGATCCCTTGTCGCCAATGATGGTCACAATTCGCTCTGCAGCGCGAACAATTACGTTGGGTAGCTCTGCTCGCGAATCTACTAGCACACGCAGCAGTTCTTCTGGATCTGATTCGAATGATCTGCTGTCGATGTACCGTAAAATCATTGATTCAAGCTGTCGCAGTCGTTCGCCATTTATCTTCCAAAACGCCACGCCTATCTGGTCCCTAATCGTATCGCTTTCGTCTTCGAAGAACCGCACAATTCTTTCCGCGCACCTGTCGCCAACCTCGGCATGTCCAATGTTCAGTGCATACACTCGGCAAGCGGCCTGGCGCATCCACTCGTTACCACTGCGAATTAACTCCGCCTCGGTGCTTAGAGAGCCATTAGCAAGATCGAATAGAGTTATCTGCGAAGCAACTGATTTGACGGCTTCCTCGTTAGTGCTTGCTAACGCTGCAAGCAGTATCTCGCGAAGCTCAAGGTACTTAGTTCCGATCGCGTAGTGAACGAAGTTATCAAAAGGCCGAGTGCCCCATATTTCTTCAATACCTTTGCAGCACTCGTTAAATAGTCGCAATGCCTCGTCTTGATCCCAGTTTAGAATAGGCATTAAAGCTTCGATCGCACACACTCGTACTGAAATCACAGGGTCGAAAACCACCTTCTCGATCGCGAGTCGAAAATGGTCCCAGTATTCTTGCCGTGCAAACAGCAAGTGTCCGATGGCTAGGGTTGCACGACCTCGGACGGTATTGATGCCGTGATCGAACGGACTGCCCCCATAGTAGTTCAGGGACTTGTCTTTCCAAATGTCGGTTTCCGGGTCATCATCTTTGGTAGCGTAGTAGGCCAACGCGTCGAGCGTAGCTGAATCAAGTTCACGATCCGCCAGTCGTTCTATTAGGTGCGAAATCGCGGAACCGCACGGTCTTGTTGGGAGAGAATGTGCTCGATGGATGACTTGTTCGAACAGTTCGATCGGAAACAATAACAATTCCTTATCATCCGCCTCTTTTGCATCGCCAACTAAATTCGCGGTATAGCTTCCGAGTCCATCTAAAATCGCTGAGAAATATATTGGATCGACACTTTCCGGTAGTTTCAGAAAAAGCTTGGCGAAGCGTGCGCGGTCTCGTCTTGTTAGATCCGACAAGAGACGAGAAAGCTCGACGTGGCCCCCGCGAAATTGGTCAGTACTCCCATCGTACTTGGTCATTGCACCAACCCACTGATCATCTGTCATCAGTGCTGCCTTGGAACCCGTGATTGGCGGCCCTATGATACTAGCCATGGACGGCAAATTCCGAGCAGGCGTCTTGTTTGGAAGATTTGGGAATCCGCATTCCAGTTCGTTGATTCGAACGTTAGCGCGTTGAGAACGCCGCCGCGAATCAATCGACCGTAGGACTAGTAGTTCCGAAAAACCGCGTCTGCCGGGCGTCTGCCTTTCATATGCGTCACAGTAGCCAATCACCGAATTCTCCAGTCTCCGAAGAAGCTCTTCAGAGCAGTAGGGTGTTACTGCGGCGATCGCATCTCGGCTAACGGCGCTTTCCCCATGCCCGTCCCCTGACCAGCTTGCATAACCGACGTTTAAACGCGGTTTATGATCACATAGAAATTCAACGCATTCGTTGGCAAAGTCCGCTGCATTCGCTTCGAATGCCCGCAACATCAAGAACGCGAAGGATTCGTGCTTATGATCTTTCCATGGCTTCGTGAATTCTCGGAACCGAGACGGGGCCTGCTTAGCAAGCTTTTCCAGACATCGTGCAATCAGCATGAAGACCGAGTCATTCATGTCATGAGGATCATTGACGTTGTGCAGATACGGCCATGCTCGATTGAGTAAGACATCACGGTTCGTGACCTCAGTTTTTAGTACTGTCTTCTCGAACAGGGGAAACAGATTTTCGAGGTAGTAGTCAGGTTCGTTTTGGACAGCCTTGGCGAGTAAATGGCAACCTGAATGTGAATGGTTCAAAGGCGATTGATCCAGAAAGTTCGAAGACTTGCCATCATCGTACTTGTTAACCGCATGTTCCAACCAACATCGAACCAGGTCGATGATGAATCGAGGGTTGTCCTTCTCAGTACTGTAATGACTTCCCCAAAAGTCTCCACCGCCTTGTCGTTTTTCTCCCTCGTCAAAACAACCTCGACGAATCATTGAAAAATAGAGGTGGGTCATTTCAAGGCTGTGGTGGGCAACACCCCATGACATGATTCGTTTTAGTCGTAGATCCCAATCCTTACCCGCATTCGCATAGGGAATGAGAAGACCGGAAATTGCCTTTGACCTTGACTTGTGCAGTTCGCTGTTTGAAAGAAACCAGATCACTGCATTGATAAGAATCGCATCTCCAGAAGACAACCACTTGCTCCAAACTCCAACTTCGAGCAACAGATCAAACCAGCCATCATGACCTCGAAGAGCGGTGGAGACCGCTGGAGACAGTTCCGTTTCGAGCACGTAGGGCTCGACGATTCCCCACTCGTCAAGTATCGGGTCCGGTATTCGGTGCAGTTCAGAGGCAACCATCCTCTTGATGTGAAATCGAATTTTGCTTGAAGAAAGCAACTCACCAAGGTCACGAAGATACTCGTCACGGCGACTTTCACGGCGATATCCCATTATCTGCCGAACCTGAGCACGTCGAAATAGATGCTGTTCCTCACCGGGACGAGTCAAGAACTGGAGAAGCGACTCGCCGGTTCGACAGAAACTTCGCGCGAATGCGTAGTCAAAAAAAGACTCGTGAAAGAACCGGTAATCCCGCCCAGTGTCCACCAACACATGGATAGAGACCATGTGTTTTGCGGTGCGAGCCCAATCATCCACAATGTCTTTGGGCGCGTACGTCGTTTGGTGATCGCTCATGTATTGGGACAACGCTTTGATAACTTCATACCACTCCGAATCGTCACCATACTGACTTTTCAGGTCCGAACGTTTTCGATCCCAATACCGATCGAACAAGTCACCAATTCTTTGGAACGGAAGCTCTGGATAGCCTTGCAGAAACAACACCAAATGGAACGGAAGTGCTAAGATCTTCAATTGCTGCTGTGTTGGAACAAAGTGCTCTAACTGGGCCGCATTCAATGCCTTCCGAATCTGGTCGTCTGTCAGTAAATCAACTACCACTTTCGCAAAACCCGATGTCGAGTTGGCCAGTGGTCGCAAACGATGATCTTGCTGCAGATCAAAATCGCGGCAAGCTACAATCAGCTTAATTTCTGGAATGGCAGCGACTTCGCGTCGCATCTCCTCAAACGCCAACCATGTATTTGTCTTTCTTCCAGACACTGTGCTGATCGAATCAAGTTGATCGATGATTAACACAGCTGCCTGCCCCTGCGCCATGTCGGCAAGTGTTGTAACGGGGGATCCTGTCAGCCCCAACTCCCGTCCGATTTGTACAGAATTGCCACACTCTGGAACCGAATCGAGCTTGATTGCCATACAATGAATTGCCTCGTCACGCATCCGTTCTATCACTTGAGCAAGAATGCAACTCTTCCCACTTCCTGCAGTTGCTACAAGAAGAACGCCGTGCGATTCGGTTGATGTAATCGCTTCATGTATGGACTCTACTTCATCACGAGGTATCAGTTCGCGATTAATGAGTTCGACATTCGTTGCCGACATGAAAATGTCGTTAAGTCTCTGTGACTCTGACTTGGCTGTTTCAATGTGGCTTTGACTTGAAGGCGCTGGCACCGATAAGACGCGAGCGCGAACGAGTGCACTGATAGCAGCTTCTTTAAAGTCGCGTACATCTCCTACTCCTTCAGTACGATCGAAACTTGTTAGTTTGAGCAACTCAAAATGCTCAGTTTGTGTCAACCGACCAGCGCGAAGTGCACTCCTTGGATGAAAGGTTGGCGCACGTTGAGCTTGGTCTGCGAACGTAAATACCAGGAGCGGCTTGTCGTAGTGAAGTGCTAAGTAAGCTTCCCATTGCGTTGCGGAGATTCCGCGAAATCCACGGTCAACAAGTCGCTGCCGGAGAGTTGGGCGTCCTGCAAGGAAGTTGTCCCCGTGCCGCATTAGCAACGCATGAGTTGCATCGCCTAGAACAAGCGTACCTTCTGGCAAATCGTCGTCTGGACTCCACCCGGCATCGTGACCGATCAAGTGAATGATGGCTTTGCACTCTTTAGCAATGTAATCCTCAAGCTTCGCCAAAAGATCTCCCGGTCCTTGCGCAAACGTTTCCTGATAGACCACGTGTTGCCCACAGGTCTGCAAAAAATGCGAGAGTTGAGCCCGGTATGACCCCTCCCACGCATCAGCGCTTGGCGTAGTAGTTCCGTGAAACTCTTTTGAAACACAACTGATGAAGATGCCGGCCATTCCTGATAAGTCCCCTTGTGGGCATAAATGATACCATTCCGCGCGGGCGATCGACAAATATTGCGATTCCTTGCCAATACCGTCACAAATTGTACAAACGCTAAGCCAACCCCACATAGGCTAGCTTATCGGACCTAACAAAGTCCCCCAAGCCGGATAATCGTCACAGTTAGAATTACCGGATGCATCCAGTGGTGCTCTGTGATCTCGGCATTTCAAGGACTCTTGGCCTCCTTACCCGCATCGAGTTTACTCACCATGCCCGTACTTTTGAGTCTTTATCCCATACGAGTTGCACTCAAGCTAACCGACAACCCAACTGCATCGATCGCGCGATGCGATGCTACGGTCCGATGCTTTCAGCTGGGGCAAAACACGATCGACCATCAACTCGCGAGCATCCCTCAGCCATGTCGTTTTATTCCAACCCAAAGTATCCCGCCGGCGGGATCGCTTGGCCTCCAACAACTCCCAATCCCCGTGTCGGTAAGAACCTCGGTTCAAACGCAAATTGCAACGATGTATTGTCGCGTCCACTGTCGATGCCTAGACCAACTCTAAATAGGAAGGACTCTCCGATACGAGTCAATCCAATCGTATGTCCGTTGCTGCCAGTCGATCCAAAGTCATAAACGGAACTGCCAACTGCCGCCCACTTGTCATTCATGCGGTAGGTAAGCGTCGCAGTCAAGAGCTTGGCCGAAATCGGCCCATCCAAATTGGTAAAGCCGACATAAAAATCACCTCGAAGCGGCCTTGAAATCAACGTCCCAAACGACGTTGCCTGCAACCCTCGATCAAACATGTCGTAATAACCATCGCTCAGCAGCGTGACTCGGTCCCCAATATGATATCGGAACTCGTAATTAAGTGCACCGAAATTTTCGCCATAGTTGTCTCGATCGGGTTTGCCAAAGTAGATCGCATCGACATCGAACTCCACCACATCGGCAATCCGTTCCCGACCAGCCACCCCGCGCTTGGTTTGCCATCGCTGATGAATCCCAAAACGACTCTGCAATTGATCTGCCACAATCTGAGAACTCGTGGCTGTCACGTACCGCTGCATTCCCTGACGAACCGCATAATCTCGCGAATCGAACTGTGAGGGCAAACTACCTCCAAATGTATTGAACACCAATCGACGACGGAAATGCTCTTGGCTGTTGTCATCGATCGGATCGTACAGCGGCAATAAACTCAGATCCTTCGTGGTGTCGGCATACCATGTCTCGGTTTCAAAAGATACCTTGTGGGCTAAACCGTTGAGATTAAATAGCGAGCTTTGTACCTCGGGTGCCACCTTGATCATCGGAAGCGATGTTCTCAGGCCCGCTTGGCCCGTGAGTCGACCAAGCGAATCGCCATTGAGATCCTCACCCCAATAAGCAGCTTCGCCCGAGACAAACGGTGTCCATTTGCTGTGCCCGGTGTCAAAGGGAAGTGACAACTCCTGTCGAGTGATCGCTTGAATTCCCGAAGAGGACTGTTCCCAGGGTTGCAACTGGAACTTGGCGGCATCTTGAGGGTCCGTCGGAGTCGAAGCTACCTTCAATCGCCCGTATCCAACCTGGGAATGAGAGTACCAAGTGAGAAAGTTACCGATGTCTTGGCCCAGCCAGTAATGATCGACTCGCGGTAGCCACTGTGTTTCGGTGAAGAAATCGTTCAAGCGAACTTGACCCCAGATGTCGAGCATCTGCTGTCCAAGGAAATAGTGGCGATATCGCAGCGCTGTCGAGCGATCTTTGAGCGTATCCCATTCCTGTTCGAAATACTGCTCTAGAAAATTCCGGTCGCTGATGTACCCAAATTCGCCCCACAGTTCTTGATCCGGGGAGAGCAATTGTCGATGTTGCCATACGATGCGACCTCGCGTGTCGGATTCTGGGGTCATGTTGACTCGATCGCTGCCAAGGACATCGAGTCCATCGTCATTGAGTCCCCACGCATCGAATTCACCAAAGGCGGGTCCACCTCCATGGAGCGATGGCAGGTTGTATCGAAAGTTGGTGCCAAGCGCAAAGCCTCGCTTGCTCAGATAATCGGTCGATAAAGTCCATCGCGTTCCGTCGATCGCATCAATACCGAGAATCTGATATAGATTCCAATCGAGCATCACTTGATTCCCAAAGATACTGTCGTTTTTGTACTTTACTCCTGTGATGTAAAAACTCGGCGTATCGACGTTGGTGTTGAGGATCGGCCAATAGGCAACGGGCAAGCCTTCCATGTACACAAAGTTGTGCCGCGCCTTGGCCTTCATCGCGGTTGTGTCCCCTGAAGGCGAGAGAACCCCAAAGCCCAAGAGCCCTGTTTGGTCGGTCGATTGACGCTGGTCGTTAAGCTCGATCCGATCGGCTTGGAGCCAGTAGCGTGGCACTCCCAAACGGCTGGATGTCATCGCGGCTCGATTGGCCAAGAAATTCTCACGCGAGCGTTGCTGAATCACATCGGCTTTGAGCCGAACGATCCCTTCGTACTTGGGGGCAGGCGTAAGGACTTCTGCACCAAGGATCATTCCGTACTCGGATTGCACATTGTAGTACATCCGATCAGCATAGATCACACGGGCACCTTGTTGGAATACAATGTTCCCTTCGATGTACAACTCGACCGGCAGATCATCGATCTTTTGAGAGAGCAAGCGATTCAGGTCCGCTGTCCAAACCACGCACCGATCTGCCTCGATCAGTACCGTTCCCATATCAAACAGACCGCCGGATGTCTGCACCGCTACATCGCCGATCATCAATCGTATCCCACGACTGATGGTGATCACGCTGTCGCCCCGCTCTGGCCGGCTCTTGGCCGAATACAAGGGATCGATCCCGCTGCGACCGCTGATCTTGAACGTTCGTGCACCGACTCGAACACCTGAACGAACATTCGGTGCCGAAGCGGCAACGGGAGCAGCCAGCGGTACAGGCACTGGCCCGCTGTTGGCCGCAGGAGCAGGAAGTTGAAACGATTCTATCTCTTTGGCTACCGGCGGCGTGTTGGGTACTTGAGGAGCAGGTTGAATCGACTCAAACAGAGGCACCGAACCTGGATCCAAGACAGTTCCACCCAAGGTGGAGTTCCCTATTTGCATCGAGTTGCCTGAACCCAGAGGTGGCGATGCCGGTACGCTTGGTGTGGCCGCAGGTGGTTGTGCTTGTAGGATCTGTGATGCCAATCGCAAGTGGGTTTGTTCGTCCTGCGGTGTCCAAACGATTGCGTCTTTTACGCTCGTGTCCCTAACGCCAGTATCCTTTAAAGTTGGATTGCTTTCGTGCGACCAATCCAAGGGGGGAACGGGATTGACCGGTTGCTGCCAAACTTGAACCTCGAACTTTGGTTCGTGCTGGCTGTAGAGCCTGCCCATCCACTTCTGATCGCGCAAGCGTTGGTCTTCGGACCATTGGACATCGCAATTGCCTTGGGCATCGAGGATCACACGATGGATCATCGCGCGAGGATTCATCGCAGCATTGAGCGTTGAGGTCGGCAATGCCTGGGTGGATTCATCAGGGATGATTTCCTCGCTCAAAACCCACAAGGTTGCTTTTTGACACGAGGCTCGAAAGGAGCCTTGCGAGATCTTCACCCCCCCATCGAGCTGATAGACGATGTAGTTACCTTGCTTGGATTTACTTGCGGTGTGCGATTGGACCGCAATCGAAAAGCGAGGATCGGAAAGAGGCAGACCGATTTCGCCACCATGGACATCTGCACAGAGTCCCAGGAGCATCGACAAAGCCGTGCATAAACAAGCCAACAATCTGGCTGGAAGTTTTCGGAATATCCGGTCCGGCTTGGAGTCCACTAGCGATCGATCGTTCCTAGGATGAGTCCCCCAGTGAAATGCCCAAAAGCATTGTCCCATGGGGCTTTGCGCTTCGGGGGAGTATAGAAATCCCGAAAAACCGACTCAATACCGAGGTTTGCCTAAAGTCCGTTCTCTTGGGTGTCGATCCCTCAGGGTTACACGGAAAAATAGGCTCGCTGGGACCCCTAGCCTGTGCAAGCCACCTAGGTTAACACGAATATCGCAAAGCAATGCCCAATCTCGAATCGCTCGTGCAGACATTGATACGCGAAGGCCACTGGTCGGAAGCCGCTGGATTGGTTCGAGATGAACTGGGTGTCTCGCAGCCGCAAGCGGAGGCCAAGGTGCATGCACTGGCCGAAGAACTTGGAGTCAATGACCCTCATCGATGGACGCAGTGGATCGCCATCGCTCTGGCCGCAAGCTCGCTTCTAATTCTAGCCGGTTGCTTGCAGTCGTATCTGAACTAGTCCCATCTAGACCACGTTGGATCGGTGGAATTGGATATCGAGCGTCCGTAGTTGTGTATGCAGACCTGCATCTTGGATCGGCATCAAGTAAGCTGGCTCGCCCGATTCGTTATGGTGTGAGTGCCACCAACCTGGTGGAGTGATAAATGCACCGGCGGACTCCCAAGGAACCTTGATTGGGTCGATCAGATTCCCATCGCTGTCTACTTTTTCAGCCACAGCCGTGTAGCATCCTGGTTTGCAGGAGATGATCAGATCCAGGGCCACCGACTTATGAGCATGAGGAAGCTGGTTTGCACCCACTGGCAGAATGCCGAGCATCGCCCAAAGGACGTGGGTGATGGTCAGTGTTTGGGGGAAGTGAGAGTTCGTAAGTAGAACGCTGATACGACTGCGCTGGGCGGCAAGTGGATCCGAGGCTGCTTGGGCTAATGCCGCTTGGGATTCCTCTTTGGCATAAAGGGTCGGATTGAAACGGGGTTGGGTAGCGCTTACGCCTAAGTACTTCAATAGCGGTTGGTCATTGACCCAGTACAAGATGGTTTCTTCGTCGGCAGAAAGGATTGGATCTGGACCGCACGGTAGGGTGATCAGGTCACCGGCTTGGTAAGGGATCGTTGTGTCGGCAAATCGAAGGATGCCTTTTCCGCCGATCGCATAGAAGAGGTGAGAGGTTGCCCGGTTCGGGGCTGCGAGGCTTTCGTTGGAGTTGATCCGAACGAACGATGCAAGCAGACTAGCGCTCGATGCTGGAGCGGGAGATCCGAGTTGCTCACTGATGTCCAGGGGGATGATACGAGTTGGACCGTTTGCGTGCAGAGAGGCCGGAAATTGGACAATTGGGATTTGGGAGATCGATCCTGAGGCGATCGGGTTGGCCGCTTTGGAGTACTCCAGGTATCCGCTGTCTTGGGTCAGGGAGGGTTCGTTTTCTGTCGCGTTGGCCATGATTGAGACAAATGGGTTCGTGTGCATGAAAGCAGAGCGATGATTTGGAGCATTCTGATGCGGATTATACCGAGAAGTCCTCGAAGCGTCGTTTTCCGAGACTTTTTTCAGAGCGATCCCCCTACAAAGATTTCCGGCTTTTGGTACCATTTTCGCTTCTGAACTGGGCCGATCCAGTGAATTTCGAGTTTGGAATTCGGTAAGGAACTAGTACAGAAACACCCATCCAGGAGAGCGTAGCTCAGTCGGTAGAGCAAAGGACTTTTAATCCTTGGGTCGAGGGTTCGAGTCCCTCCGCTCTCACTCTTGATTTTTCCACGAAAACCCCGGGTTCTTTCAAAGGATCTGGGGTTTTTTCGTAGGCACTGCTAGCACCCCTGCGAGCTGTTTTCACAGCACGCTTTGGCACCTTTTTACCCCCAAAAGTACCCTGCGCGCTGTAGTTTGCGCTGTAGGCAGGTGCGCTAGAATCCCGGCCCTGAGCGGCGAAAAACCCGCGATCGCAGAACCTTTCACGACAAGGGACTGTCGTGCTACTTTGGGGCCGCAATGTAGAGCAGTTGTCCTCAACTGCTCTCGCCAGGAGCCAAAAACGATTACGACAATCGTCCACCTCTTGGATCCAAGGCTTTCCCTTCGCGGCTTCGCGCCTTCGCGTGAAATGGATCGAAGGTTATTAGCCTAGGGAACCGCACACCCTTTCACGACAGAGACTGTCGTACCACGATGGGCCGCAATGTAGAGCCGTTGTCCTCAACTGCTCTCGCCAGGAGCTAAAAACGATTACGACAATCGTTTACCATCAAGCTTGCCCCCTTCGCACAAGCCCGATCGAAGCCAGGATCTTTCGCAAGATCCACTACACTCCTTCGCGCCTTCGCGTGAATATGATCGGAGAACATAGTGGCATGACGCTCCGCCGTCGTTTTCCTCCCCCAGCATCTCCTTATCCGCGTTTGTGCGAAAAACCACTCTAAGCGAGGGCTCTTCTGCTGTAGGTCTGCGGGCTGAAACCCTCAGTTCCAGTGGCCAATCGCACCTCATTGTTACAGAACGCGGAACGCAATCTGGCCACGGCATCGGCCTCGGAACCCGGAAACAAGTGCCCGTACCGATCCAGCGTCAATTTGATATCCGCGTGCCTCATCACCGACTGGATCGTCTTCACATCGGCCCCAGCGTGAATCAGCCACGTTGCGCACGTGTGACGGAGCGAGTGGAAATCAATCCGCTCGTTGTCGCTATCGACCGACTGGAGAAAATCACTAGCGTCTGCTTCTAGTCGAGCCTGTGGATCTTTCTTAGTATCGAGCCAAGCTTGCCGTGCAGCCTCGAGATCTTCCCGGAGCATGTCCGGCATCGTACATGCATGGGGTAGATGGAAGACGAGCGCCCCTCGCAGCTTCGTCCCGACAAGCGATTGAAGCTCCCGGGCAAGTTCGGGTTGAATATATTGCCTCGCTGTACGCTTGTTCTTGGTCGAGCCAGCATCTGCCATCACAAAGGGAGGATTGGACGTTAGATGCAGCTTGCCACGGGTCAAGGATCGAATCTCACAGGATCGCAACCCCGTCTGGATCGCCAAGCTGTAAAGCAACGCTCGTTCGGTCCCTGACATTCCAAACCGATTGCCTCGTTGCCTCGTGATCGCATCCAGCCACTGCCATTCCTCATGACTGAGGTAGCGCCGCACGATCCGTCGATCTGTTTCTGTGGAGTGAGCGTACACTGGCCGATCTTAGAATTTTCCGACCTGGCTAGTATTCGGCGTGTAGGTTTTTGCGTTCGATCAACGATTCCCCTCGTACGCAAGGATCCTCACGATGTCGCGGCCAACGCAATCTACCAAAGCCCAAACTTGGAAACAACATTTCGCTGACTTCGAGCGATCTCAGCTCACCGTCGCTCAGTTCTGCCATTCCATCGGCTGCTCCACTCCCACCTTCTATCACTGGAAGCGTAAACTCGCCGAGAGCAACGACAAGGTCGCTTTCCTCAGAGTCCAGACCACCGATGCACAGTCGACTGCCATTGAGATCAAGCTCCCAAGCGGCGTCACTCTTCGCGTCCCTTTGAGCGCAATCAGTTCCATCTCGGATAACCGCCAGCTCGACGCTTTATGGACATGATCTTGCTGTTGATGCCTTCGGCCACGCCGTTGGTGATCCCATGGGTGCAGTAGGTCACGATGTTATCGATCCGTTCCTTGAGAGTCCTTGCCAGTTTCTTCATCGGGTTCATGTTTGTTCGAAAGTCCGCACAACAGGTGCCTAGCACATGGTCAGCTTGATTGATCACAGTCCCGACGCTGATCGCTATCTCCCCACGCTGATCGCTCTGACAACACACTGATCGGTGCACGAACACGTTGGGTGGGTCATGCTCCGATCTTTTCCCAAACCTCTGCGTCTTTGCATCTTTGCGTGTGAATTCTTGCTGGCATTGAGTCTGGAAAGAAAACAAGGATAGGCACTGCGTTTCGACTGGTCGCGAAATGCTGTCATAGTCGTGGCGGCATATTCGGGGCAGATCGAAAAGCAGCTGTCCGTAATTCTTGCGGTATCAAAGCAAGCCCCTCACCTCCCGGCCTCCTCTCCCCGAGGCGGGGCGAGGAGGGGTAATTGATTACGGTCCCGACGCTGGCCCACCAGCAGCGCGTACATGACCACGCGAACGCATCCCTCGCCTGCGGCTACGGGTTAAACGATTTTTCGCCAGCCTGACCGTGTGCAAGAAAATAATGAGAGCTATTGCGTTTCGACTGGTCGCGAAATGCTTGCATTGCGGTTTAAGCTCATTCGGGGCAGATCAAAGCAACTGTCCGCCGCTCTTAGAGTGTCAACCAGCGATGGGCGACATGGATGGGAGTCCAGGAATCGGCCAGATCGGGATCGATCCGGACCAGCAGGTGCAGGTGGTTAGCGTTACCACGCACCGGGATGTGACACAATGAATGTCCTAGTTGTCCCGCTCGTTTTCCCGAGGATTACATCGATCAAGAGCACCGCTCACCTGAACCTTCGGCGAGCGATCGACTTCTGGATTCCTTCTGTTTGCCGCATGCTCAAGGCTGTATCAAGTCCTTGGCTACTGCTTGGGCGTCAGCCTTTTTACCCTGGTCGATGAATCTCTGAAGATATTCACTATTTACAGAGATGGTCCGTTTCGAGCGGACCCAATTGGCTCCACCCGATCCCTGCACAAACTCAACTGTCACTTGCGAATGCCAGTCGAACCCCCGAAGCGCCGATTCGATCGTCGACGCAAGTCCCGTCTCCCCAGCATCGACAAACGCCCGCATCGACTCGTCGGCCCGGAAGCGCGCTTCGTTCGAGATTTTCCCCGCAGGCATCAACAGGGGGGCGAGCGTGCGTCGCCATGCCCGGTGGATATCGGCGCCATAATCGCATGCTTTTTGTACATCTCGCTCCGTCATACCGACGAGCTCTGCCACGGCGATGTATTTCCTCTTGTCTGCGGCGACGGCTAAGGCTGCAATTTGAAATGCCCGCCGCGCATCGTTATCGTGCTCTCCGCGAATTGACCAACGATCTCTCGGCACCTCCTCGGCCTCGATCATCAAGGACTTGACCCTGGCCGAAATCGCGCCGACGGCGCGATCCGGAAAATGCTCGATCAGCAGGTGCGTTGCAAACGCATCGGCCATGGTTTCCTCATTCCCCAAGACCATTAGATCGAATTCGCGAATGACCGCATGGCCGATTTCGTGAAACACAACATGCAGCGTCACATCAGCGGCAAACGCCGACACAGGCAGGGGGCTCGAACCTCGCAATGCATCCGGATCCGGTACCGCATAGCCGGGGATCGCCGCATGCTTGCAATTAATATGCCTCCAATGTTCGACCGATTGCGTTAGTTCCTTTGGGTCGATCTGGAAATGGTCTGCAGCGGCCTTCAACAATTCATCCCCCGTTGCAAATCTCCCTTTTGCACGATCAAGAAATGTTCGGACTTCCTGCTTTTTTTTCTCGCGCAACAGCACGTTCGATATGATATCCGCCATTTGTCCGGGCTTTGACAAATCGATGTCGCACGGGGGGACAGGTGAGTTGGGAGGTAGGGAGTCGGGAGCTAGTGAAGCGGACGGAGCCACGTCGACCGGTGAATGGAGTGGCGAGGGATTTTGCGCCGACGCTGTCGCCCCCCAGATCGCGCTGCATGCAATCCCAATCCTGCCTGTGCCGAGCACCAACGACAAATACCTTCGCATACGGTTCATGTTCTGTCCTTTCTCTATTTGCTGCAAGTGTGTATGGCTATCAGGAAGACACAACCATATTCAGAATCTTTCAGGTAGAGCACTCATTTTTAATCGCTTGTCGACACTTTTGCGAACGGAACCAGGAAAACAAGGACAGGCATTGCGTTTCGACTGGTCGCGAAATGCTCTTATGACACAGTCGACGAAAGTCAATTTTCGGCTCCATGAGCCTGAGGCGCTAGCCGATTTTTTGCACGTCGAACGAACTCGGCTACTATCGCCTCGGGCTCATTTTGTCAGCTGTGTCTCTTATGGTCGTGATCGCTCATCGGGGCGATGGAAACCATGTGCTGCGCCTACCGCTGTAGCAGGTGGCTATCGCCTTGTGTTTACTTGGCGTGATCCTCGACTTTTAATCCTTGGGTCGAGGGTTCGAGTCCCTCCGCTCTCACTCTTGATTTTTCCACGAAAACCCCGGGTTCTTCCAAAGAATCTGGGGTTTTTTCGTAGGTAGTGCTAGCACCCCTGCGAGCTGTTTTCACAGCACGCTTCGGCACCCTTTGACCCCCAAAAGCACCCTGCGCGCTAGCGATTCTGCTGTAGGTAGTTGGGGTAGAATACTCAGTTCCAGTAGCCAAAAATGCGTCCTTGGTACAGAACTGGATGCTAAGGCGTGGTTGAAGACGGAATAGGAAGACTCAAAGCGGCCTTTCTCTTTTTGCAAGAAGAACAACTCAAGACCGTTGGTCCACAGCCCCCACTGGCACGACTCGAAGCACGACGATTTCATGGGGTCGGCGGTCATCGACCAACAAGATAAAATCGTCGGCCACCGCGGTCCCATCCAAGATGAGTTGCGTACGACGTTCGGGAGTGGATCCCGATGGCTGGGAAGGTTCGTCGGCATTGGACTCGATGCGGACATGATAGTAGGTCTCGCGATACCGAAAGTGAAGTTCAACGTGAGACCAATGATGCGGCAAGCAGGGTTCGATGCGCCAGCGGTCGGCACGCTGATCGATACCGAGCAGAGACTCCATAATCAAACGATACATCCAACTGGCAGAGCCGGTGTACCAAGTCCAGCCTCCACGTCCCGCGTGTGGCTCCACGCCGTAGATATCGGCCGCAACCACGTAGGGTTCCACGCGATAGCGATCGATCGATTCCTGTCGATCCGCATGGGATAATGGGTTGATCAGAGCGAACATATCCCAAGCACGATCGCAGTCTCCCAATTTGGCAGCAGCCATCACCGCCCAAATCGCGCTGTGAGTGTATTGCCCTCCATTCTCGCGCACCCCGGGCACATAGCCTTTGATGTAACCAGGATTGTGTGATGAGCGATCGAAGGGTGGGTCCAATAGCTTGATCAATCGCGAATGTCGATTCACCAATCGCCGTTCCAAGCTATCCATTGCGAGTTGCGACCGTTCCAAATTCGCAGCGCCGGACAGCACCGCCCAGCTTTGCGAGATCGCATCGATTTGGCATTCGTCGTTTTGAATCGAGCCCAAAGGTGTGCCGTCATCGAAGTACGCTCGTCGGTACCATTCTCCATCCCAGCCGTGAAGCTCCAATTGGACCCGCAGTTGCTCGGATGCGGTATCGAGTTGTTGTGCCAGCGCGTTGTCGCCTCGGAGTTTTGCTAAATCAATGAATTGCCGCATGGCATCGAACAGAAAGAAACCAAGCCAAACGCTTTCCCCTTTCCCCGCCTGTCCGATCAAATTCATGCCGTCGTTCCAATCACCGCATCCGATCAGGGGCAAACCATGTTCGCCAAATCGCAATCCATGTTGGATGGCTCGAACACCGTGTTCATAGAGGGTTCCGCGATCCTCCGAGATGGAGGGTAAGTGATAATGGGATTCTTCATCGTCTCGGAGGGGGCGGTCGCTGAGGAATGGAATGACCTCGTCGAGGACACCGGTGTCTCCGGTCTTTTGAACGTAGCGGCAGATCGCGACGGGTAACCATAAATAATCATCCGAAAAATGGGTGCGCACACCGCGGCCCTTGGGTGGGTGCCACCAATGTTGAACATCTCCTTCGCGAAACTGATGCGCGGCGGCTCGCAGCAAATGCTCGCGTAGCAAGTGGGGTTGGGAATAGGTGAGAGCCATGGCATCTTGCAATTGATCTCGGAATCCGAACGCGCCACCGGATTGGTAGAAACCGGATCGAGCCCACATGCGACTAGCCAAAGTTTGGTAGATCAACCACCCGTTGGCGAGGAAATTGACGGCGGGATCGGGGGTTTCAATGCGCACGCTGCCTAGGGTGTGGCTCCAGTAATCCCAAACTTGGTGGATCGCGCGATCGGCACTTTCCAGGCTTCGGAAACGGAGGGCCAGCGACCGGGCTTCTACCATGTTCTTTCCCGCCCCGAGCGACAGCGTTACGGTTCGCTCCTGTCCAACGGCTAGTTCGAATGGTATCTGCATGGCAGCGCATGGATCGTATCCGGCGCCAGTTCGGCCCGAGAGCCGGATTCGTTTCATGGCTGCGGGTTCTGACAACGATCCATTTCGACCGATAAATTCCGTTCGGTCGCCGGACCAGGAACGGATAGGCTCGCTGCAATTGACAAACGCAACACGATCTCCAAAGTCTGGGTTGTAGACGTTGCGGGCCAGTAATGCTCCGCTGGCAGGATCGATTTCGGTCACGATATGCTGTAGTGTCTTGCTTCTGATTTCCCCAAGCACCCATTCGCAAAAACCGATGACCGAGATCTTTCGCGGTCGATCGGAGCGGTTGGTGATTTTCAATTTTGAAATTTTGATGGGTGCATCGGTGGCCACATAGACCATCAATTCCGTCGCGATGCCTTCTTCGATCGTCTCGAAGATCGTGTAACCAAAACCATGTCGGACGGTGTAATGATTCGAGCGTGGCGTTGGGGAGGGGCAGGGAGACCAAAAGTGGCCTGTCTCGTCATCGCGAAGGTAGATGGCTTCACCACCGACATCGCAAACCGGATCGTTATGCCAAGGAGTCAACCGGTACTCGTGACTGTTTTCCGCCCACGTATAGGCGCTGCCCGCTTCCGAGATGACGGTACCAAATTGGGGATTGGCGATAACGTTGACCCACGGTGCTGGGGTGGATTGACCAGGAGCCAGGTGCGTGATGTACTCGCGACCATCTTGAGAAAAGCCACCCAGTCCGTTAAAGAGGGCCAAATGGTTGCGTGAGGTTTGTGCCGCGACCGGGCTATCGGTGGTCCGCCGAGTCGGGATCAGTGGCGGGCTGGTCGATTCCAAGCGAGCTCGCCGTTCGGTTTGTTCGGCCATCGTTCCGTTTTCACCGTAAAGCACGATTCGCGCGACCGATTGCAGCAGCTCGCGATCTTCGTTGGAAATCTGTTCGCCGCGTCTTATGAACACGCCGCCGGGGCGATCGGTGCCGACCGTTTCGATGCTCGATGCGAGCAAATTGGAAATCCTTTCTTGGAGCTCTTGACGATAGACCGAATCGTCTTCGTTCCAGATCACCAGATCGACTGCGAGTCCTTTGAGGCGCCAATAGGCATGCGCTTGGATCGCTTGACGAATCAATTCAAGCTGATCGGCGTCGCGGATCCGGACCAGCACAATCGGGAGATCTCCGGAAATGCCGTATCCCCACAATCCGGATTGCCCCTGTTGGTTTCTGATGAGAATGCTGGGGCTGGCCCGTCGCAGGGAGGAGGCCACGAGGATCGAAGAAGCCAGCCTCCCGTAGGTTTGCGCTTCTCCTTCGCTGATACCCAGTTGTTGCAACAAGATATGGCTATGAGTCCAGGCGAGGTCGAACACGCGGTCGGCTAGATTGGAATCGTGATAACGTTCGGTCAGGGCTTCAATCTTTGCTCGCGAATCCGCGATCCCCGTCACAATATCGATGGTGACCGATTCATTGGGTTGCAGGGAGACGGTTTGCCGAATAGCCACCACGGGGTCGAGCACTGATCCGGCCGTGTCGGAAAGTCCGGCCAACGAATCAAAAGCCTGCGGTGATGCGAGTGTTCGCCGCCGGCCGATGAATCGCATGCGGTCGGTTTCGTAGGTTGCACTCTGGATGGTTGATTTTCGCACATGCATCATATGAGTCATCCAAGGTGGATGCTCTTCGGTCGATCGAGGTCGGCGGGTGCAGAAGATGGCGTTGCGATCCGGATACAATTCTGTTTGCACAAACAGATTGCTGAAGGCAGGGTGCGATTCATCTTGAGCGAGTGTAGCGAGGACGACCTCCGCATAGCTGGTGATCTCGATCGATCGCGGACTGGCGGATCGGTTGGTCAGTTTCACACGTCGCAGTTCCACATCGTCTTCGGGAGAGATGCTGATCTGCGTATAGGTTTCGATCTCCGCGTCCATCCTTCGAAATTCAGCTCGCGATTGAGTGAAGATGGCTTCGTAGTGGGTCGGAGTCGCTCGCGTTGGCTGATAGGTATTCGACCACAGTTTGTTCCGTTCGATGTCTCGGATGTAGCAGAAGCTTCCCAATGCATCTCGGGTGGCATCCTCTCGCCATCGCGTGACAGCGAGGTTTCCCCATCGGCTGGTACCGCCCCCAGCGCTGCTGATGGCAACGTGATAGCGGCCATTGGATAACCAATGGGATTCGACGGTTGGGCTGTTCGGATCGGTGATGATGCGCATGGGTACCGTGGCTTGACTTGTTACCTGCTTGGCGGCTGCGACCTCGATGGCATGGGGATAAACCGGTGCGGTCGCTTTAGGAATGCGCTCTTGCAGGAGCAGTTCCGCTGCGAGCAAGATTGGGTTGGCTTGAAAGCGACGTTGCATGGGCCGGTCGACAAGCAGGTGGGCCAGTGATAGCAGATTCATCCCTTCATGGTGGGCCATGAATTGTCGCACCGTGACACGCTCGTTTCCTGGAGGCATGCGGCTGGGTGTGTAATCGACTGCCTCGAACATGCCATAGGGACCTAGCTGCCCTTCGCCGACCAGGCGCTGGAGATTTGCACATGCAGCTTCGGGAGCGACCATCAACGCCAGCGCGCTGGCATACGGTGCAATGACCAGATCATCCGCTAATCCTCGCTTCAACCCCAAACCCGGGACGCCAAAGGCGCGGTACTGATAGGTGCGAAACTGATCGAACGCATTGTAACCCGACTCCGAAATGCCCCAAGGAACACCTCGTTGTCGGCCATACTCGATCTGCCGACGGACGGCGGCCTGGTAGGTACTGTCGAGCAACGTGCCAGGAAAGTTCGGCATGATGAGCAGCGGCATCAAGTACTCAAACATCGAGCCGCTCCAGCTGAGCAATGTCGCCAGTCGTCCACTGCTGGTAAGCAGTCTCCCGAGTGCGAACCAATGCTCTTGTTCGATCTGTCCTTGAGCAACGGCGATGAAACTCGCCAGGCGAGCTTCGGATGCGAGCAAGTCATAGCAGCTGCTATCCATGCGCCGATCGCTGACGTTGTAGCCGGTAAAAAACAACTCTCGAGGTGGACTGTAGAGAAGTGTGAAGTCCATCGTTCCCATCTCTTGGGCTTGGTTCGCAAGTTGCTCCAGCCGGCGAATCTGGTCGCATGCATATTCGGATGCATTGCGAAACGAGGCTGCGATCGCGTCGAGCCATGCGACAACTTCGTGAGGCCAATCCTCGCGTCGAGCCGCCTCGATGATCGTTTCGATCTCGGGCAATTGTTTCACCTGCAGTTTTGCGATCGAAGCCAGGGTCGACGAGCGATTGAGAGAGTCCTGGACCGCACGGACACGCTGAATCGCTTCGAGAGGTGAGGAGACAGAAACCAGTGGAATGGGTGTCTCTGCGATTGCCGGCTCCTTGTAGAGCAACCAGGGAGCCAGATGCCGTAATTCCGATTGATGGTCGACGCATGTTCTTTGGATGGCTTCTATCCACCAGGCCGCTGCTGGGCTCGATTCTCCAACCAAACCGCCAGACCAAGTCATCAGACGCGTTAACAAAT
>JBEIGI010000069.1:0-25755 GCA_040381975.1 Pirellula sp. | reverse complement strand
GTCATTTTGATCCGCCCTTGTTATTTGCGCATGCTTAAACAATGAACCTGCGACCGCTTCACCGCACCCTACGTAGGGTACGTGAAGCGGTCCTGCTCTCAGCTCCAAAAATCTCGAACCCATCCACCACGACAATCATCGAGCCTACGCCCTGAACCATACCTAGACCGCGGACTCAAAAGCCGAAACAGGCCAGCCTACTCATGGCCGGTGACATACTTTGGCTTCGGCAAGGCTGGTACTTTGGCAACCTCCTCAAGGAGCACTTCGACCCCCTTTTCAAGTTGCTTGTCGATTCCCGCTGGAAGCTCTCCTGGTACAGGCCAGATCACAAAATCCGGCTCAGCTCCGTTAAGCTCCATGTCCTTGCCATCGCGAATTGAAAACCAACCTCTAAACGGAGCCCTTAGCACCCCGATGTCGTTGACCCTGGCAACTCCTGTACTAACAACTCCACCGGCAGTTTGCACACCAACCAATTTCCCTCGCCCTAATGCTTTGATCGCATGGCTAAAAATCTCTGCGTTGCTGTAGCTGTTTTGATTGCAAAGGACAACGATCGGTTTTGACCATGTGGCGTAAATCATCCGATCGTGCGGATACCCAGTTCCACCACCCCGAGGAACCGTGATCGCGTGCTTTGGCTGCGTTAGGGAAGTCAGCAAGTGGTCCGTTGTTGAACCACCTCCATTGTCCCGAACATCAATCACCAATCCCTCTTTGCCATACCCTACGTTGTAAAGCTGTTGCTCGAACTCTAGAAAGCTCGACTCATCCATGGCTTGAATATGTAAGTATCCGAGTTTTCCATTGGATAGTTTTTCGACCATCTGGCGGTTGGTTTCCAGCCATTGCTCATAAAGAAGAGGACGCAACCGTCCATAAGGGATTGGACGCAATGTAAGATTGAGTTCCTCACTACCTTCTTCTTTCGCCCTCTGAACCACCAGTTGTATGTCTCGATCCAAAGGACCATTTAAAACCTGAGTCAGATCCATCGACGGATCCACCCGAGTACCATCGATACTCAAGATGATGTCGCCGGCTTTGAGACGACTCTTGGCTTTATCGCTAGGACTCTCGGGCAACACGTCGCGAACCTTTAGCCCCGGACCAAGGTGGCTCGGATCAAATCGAGCACCAAGGTGAGCCGTCGGATGCTCCCGTTTCCGGGGTGTGTCGGTTTCGACGGGGCCGCCGATCGATGGGGTAAAGCCCAAGTGAGAACCGTTGAGTTCTCCCAACATCAATTCGATGACTTCTCCAAGACCTCGCTCATCGAATGCCTTTGAAGCTGCATCAGCGTACTTGCGACGGACTTGCTCCCAGTTCCTATTTCCCATCGCTGGGTCGTACCAGATTTCGTTCATAGCCAGCCACGCGGCATTGAATCCTTCTCGGAAGCGACCCGATCGAGAACGATCGTGTGTCACGCTGAATCCGAAACCTGTTTCCTTCTCACCGTTTTCCAGTTTCGTCGGTGTCCCTTTCGAGAGGCCTAAAATACTCCCTGACGATTTCGTCCAGCGGGCATCACTCAAGACCGTCGAACTCATTAGCTTCGGCGTGAGCTTGTCAGGAAACTCGACGCTGTACCATCCGGACTTCCCTTCAACACTGGCCGAAAACGCGAGCTTCTTCCCGTCGGGAGAAAAGATCAGGTTTGTCTCTCGGGTATCTTGGAGATTGATCCTTCGAAGCCTTTGATGGATCTTATCAAAATCGATCCGAACCAGTTTCGGTTCAGGTTCGGTCGCCTTCTCCGGCTTGGGTTTCTCCTCGGCCGTTTTGGGGTCAGACACTTTGGACTCGCTTGGTTTGTTCTCCTGATTCTTGTTCTCAAGAGTTTTCGTGTCCTGCGAACCGCCGTCGGCCTTAGGCTCTGATCCAGCCGACTTGGGCCTCTTCTTCTTCATCGTTTCGATCGCCTTTTCGATGGTTCGATCGCGCGAGGATTCGTCGTCGAATTCCTCCTGTAGGTAGACGTAGTAGATATCGCTCTCTTCCTTGGATCTTCTTCCAGTGAAGGCCAAGATCTTTCCATCAGGTGAGAAGACTGGTGATTGATCGTTGTCTGGATGGCGCGAAACGTTGACCGCTGGTGCGTGCTTATCCAGTGGCATAATCCAAATTTCACTGTTGAAATCATTGTCCTGGGAGTCGTAAGCAATCCAGCGGCTATCGGGAGAAATCGAAAAACTCGGTTCGCTGAAACTCTCGACAAGGCTTGTGATTTCTTTGGTATCAACGTTCATCGCCACCAAATTGCCACGACCTTGGACAAACAACATATGCTTGCCGTTGGGTGTAAATCGCAAATTCGATTTCGAACCTGCCGACTCGCTCATACGGGTCTCGACGAACTCCTTTTGTTGCCACCAATATTTGGTTGGCTCTTTGGGTTCAATTTTCCACAGGTCTACTTGTCCGTTCTCTTTTCGGGTAAACCAAAGAGATTTTCCGTCGTTTGAGAAGATCGGAGATTCTTCATAGCCATCGGTGCGTGTTACCTGAATGGGCTCTTTGAGCTCGGTGTCCATAAGCCAAAGATCACCGTTGAGGGTAAAGGCGATTTCAAGCCCATCGTCGGTGAATGCGACCTGATCTGCTCGATTCACCGTATTTCTTTGAAGATCCTCGGGCAAATCGGTGTCTGATGCAACCTTGAGGTCTAGTTTGATGGGCTGGTCATCTTTGCCTGGATGCAAAACGTACGTGTCAAAGAGGTGTCGAAAGACGATTGTCGAACCGTTGCGAGAAATGGTTGGTTCGGCGATCGAGTCATCTTGAAATCCCCAGACTTTGCGTTGTCTTGGGGGTTGGTCATCGGAGGCAAACCGGTATCGCCACAGATCCAGTCCGTGATCGGTTCCTTTTGCAAAATAGAAACCTTTTCCACCTGGCATCCATAAGGGCCACAAGCATTCGACTTTTTCGTGAAGCAGTTCGCTTGTTGCACCGCTTTGCAAATCGAGCATCCAGATCTGTGCAGCGCGCTCGCCGCGGTACCCTTTCCGCCACCAGCGCTCACCCTCGCGCGTAAACAGTATTTTCTTGCCATCGTTCGATAATTTTGGATTGGCTGCCGCATCGTCCAAAAGCATCTTTTCGGCCGATCGCTTGGTCAAATCGATTTGCATCATGCGATTTGATCCTCGCCAGAAGTGGTCTCGGCTCGCAACCGCTAGAACACTGTTACCATCAGGGAACCAATCAGCCAGCGAATAACCTTCCGAGTGAAATGTTTTTTGCTGTGGTATGCCTCCTTGGGCAGGCATTACATAGATCTGATTCGATCCGCTTCTGTTGCTGATAAATGCGATCTGCTTGCCGTTGGGTGAAAATCTTGGTTGACCATCGACAGCAGGATGGTTCGTCAGCCGCTTGATCGAACCATTTGGTTCGATAGAGGTTGACCACAGCTCGTTTGCCCAGCGAAAGACCAAGGTTTCTCCGTCTGGAGAAAGGGCGAAATCGCTGGCCATCCGGATTTCGATGGGCTCTTGAGCAAGTCCATCTACCGATACACCGAGCAAACCGGATGTGGCAAGAGTGATGATGAAAAAGGCTCGTTGGGTGAACTTCATGATGACTAATGTTTAAGAGGCTGGGAAAAACACTGCGGCAAGAACTCGGTCAAATGTTGATTGAATAGATCGGGCTGCTCAACGTTTGGCACATGACCACATGATTCCAGAAAAACGATCTTCGAACCTCGGATACTCGATTGGAAATTTCGCCCGACCTCTGGAGGAGTAATTTGGTCGTTCATCCCCCAGACGATCAGCGTTGGGGTGTTGATTTGATCGAGTTCCCGTTGAACGTTCCGATCTCGCGTCGCGCGTGATATTCGAAGGATAAAACGAGTGTAGTTTCGATCGCTCATGGTCTTAAACCAGTCTTCGACCAGTTCATCGGTCACCAGAGCTTGGTCATGAAAAATTCCACCGATCACCCCCCGAACGAACTCACGAGTTGCCTTGGGCTTGTTTCCGTCAGTCAGACTTCTTTCTTGCAAACCTGCCGAACCAGCAAGCACAAGACCACTGACTCGATCTGGATATTTGAGGGTGTAGTCAATCGAGAGTAACCCTCCAAGGGAATTTCCAACGAACACCATGGGGCCTTCAATCCCTGCGGCCTCAAGAGATCGATCGACCATCTCGGTGAGCTCACCGATCGACTGTACCCCATGGTTACGCCGATCCCCTTTCCTATCCAAAGGCAATTGGATCGCGATCGAACGATAGTCCTCGGCAAGATGTTCCATGGTTCCTGTCCAGTGTTCGGTCGATCCAAACAATCCGTGGAGGAAAACAACAACTCGCGAACCTTGGCCAGCTTGCACGAAACTCTCTTCGATGGAAGCCGTCTCGTTCGAGGATTTAGGAGGAAAAAGGCTGAATCGCATCGGACGAATATTTGTGTTTTGAGTATAAGGAGAATTGCAAAAGCAGGCACAAAAAAAGCGATCCCCTTTCGAAGACCGCTTTTTGATGTTCCATCCTTACCGAGCGATCATGAATGGTTCACAATCTACAGGGATCAGAATCTGAAGTTTAAAACTAGTTGCAACCACAAGCTGGAGTGGCCACGGGTGCAGCAACAGCGATCGGAGCTGGAGCTGCATCGCAGCAGCTCGATGTTGCTGGTGCACCGCAGCTCGAGCGACGGCTCTTGGACTTGGCCATCAAACCCGAAAGCAACTTTGGACGAGCTGGCTTGGCACATGGATCAGCTTCGCAGCTTGGTGCTGGTGCTGCACATGGTGCTGGTTGTGCACAAGGTGCTGGAGCTGGTGCTGCACAAGGTGCTGGAGCTGCACAGGGTGCTGGAGCTGCATCGCAGCAAGCTGCCGGGGCTGCATCACCGCTGCAAGCCTTCTTGCGAGCGTGCAAACGTGCCAACAAACCTTCTCGCTTCGGAGCAGGTGCACATCCGGTGTCACAAGCTGGGGCTGGTGCTGGTGCACAAGCAGAGGCTGCAGGAGCACTGCAAGCCGCCTTACGAGAGTGCAATCGGGTCAGAAGACCTTCTCGCTTTGGAGCAGGAGCACATGCACTGTCACAAGCTGGGGCGGGAGCAGGAGCTGGGGCACAGCAAGAAGCGGCAGCACCGCTGCAATCCTTGTTGCGGCCAAAAATACCAGCCGAAGCGTTAGCGGAAGTAGCAATCGAACATCCAACGATCGCCAAGGCAATAATCAATCGACGCATTTCAATTCTCCAAAAAACAAAGGGTATACCACGACCAGCGTCACTGACTCCCTGACAACAAACTCAATTTTGAGCCGTGCCCATCGAAAACTCACAAGTCAATCGATGTCGACGCATATTCCATTACGAACAAGGTTCCACATAACTGCGTTAAAGCGAACCCAAGCCGCAAAGTTTACCGAATAGACTTCGCTAAGCACGCCCTATTTTACCCAAAACTCCGATTTTACCACCTCTTTCAAGCAAAAACCCCTCCTTTGGGGGTGATAGAGCCCCTTCCGGGTTCTTGGGTTAAAAAATAGGGTCTTTGATCGAACCGAATCCAAACGGTATGCTTTGACCGTCGACTCTGCCCACCCAAGCAACCTTTTTTCGTAGTCTTAGCCCATGACCCCGATTCCGCCCATTGAGTTTCGTCGTCGGCCCGAGGGTATTTCTGCGGTCTACCTCCCCTGGAAACCGGTAGGTCGAATCGATTTCGACTCCTACCAACGTGGACTGGAGCGTACTTGGGCCTGTGGCTTGATCCCGGCGATCAACATGGACACAGGCTTTGCGAACCTCCTGAAACTCAGCGAGCGTCGAGAAATTCTGCGTTTGGTTTCGAGCCTTGCCTCTGGACGGGCGTTTGTAGCCGGAGCTTTTATCGAAGATCTCCCCGGCGATATGATTTCCAATTACCAGGCTCAGGTCACCGAGATTCGGTCCCTGGGTGGAACGCCGATCGTTTTTCAATGCACTCCATTGATCCAACAACGCGAGGATCAGATCGTCAAGTCTTACGCCCAGATCGGAGCGACGGTCGATAGATTCCTTGGATTCGAACTCGGAAAGATGTTTGCTCCTTTCGGAAGCATCTATTCGATCGACACCTTTCGCAAACTCATGGAAATCCCATCCCTTGCCGGACTCAAGCACTCCTCGCTCTCCCGCCAAATGGAGTGGGAGCGACTGGCCTTAAGAGACAAAGACCGACCGGATTTCCGCATCTACACCGGAAATGACTTGGCCATCGATATGATCCAATGGGGGAGCGACTATTTGTTGGGGCTCTCGGCGTTTTATCCAGAGGCTTTTGCCAAGCGCGATGAGTATTGGCAAAACGGGGATTCTCGTTTCTACGAGCTCAACGATGCCCTGCAACTACTTGGAGGATTCGCTTTCCGGCCACCTGTACCCGCTTATAAACACAACGCGGCGATGGTGTTGGCCATTCGGGGCATCATCGAATCAGACGCCATACCACCTAACGCTCCTGGTCGCGCGTCGAGTGATAGAGAGTTCCTAAAGATATTGGTCGATCGAATCGACGCGTTGATGGCATGAGTCGCTTCGAGCATATACGTCACAAACCGCCTACTCCTCTGGCGACACCTCGAAGTATCATTTTGGCATTAGCTCCCATGCGGAGCAACGTAAACTTGAGCCGGATCGTGCGACTTTGTGGATGCGCCGGGATCACTAAAATCATCCATTGCGGCCAAGGAAAAGTGGATCGGGAGATCGCCCGTGATGCCGCTGACTATGTCGAATTACTGCAACGCAGAAGTTTGCTACCGGTGCTCAAACAATTGCGTGAAGAAGGCTATCGCATGGCAGGACTGGAGCAAACAACAGGATCTACTTGCCTCTACGAGTACCGGTTTTCCGAGCGTACAGCACTGATCGTAGGCGCCGAGCGAGAAGGCCTTTCTCAGGATGAACTCGATCAACTCGATGATGTGATCGAGATCCCCGTTTACGGTCAGCCGTTTAGCTTCAACGTCGCGACGGCGACCACGATGGCCGTCTATGAATACTGCAAACAATTCCCAGGCTATTCAGCAGCCCAGTAGTCGATGACCATCGCTTTATCCAGATGTGGCATGAGAACGTCGACAAATGCCTTGTGCGCAGGATGCGGCAGATAAACATCTCGATCCTTCTCGGACTTGAAGGTGACTAAGAAGCAATGGGTGAAGCCATCGTTGAGCTTCTCCGGGCTGTTATTGGTGCCGAATTCGAACGAAGCAATCTCAGGAATTTTTGCCTTCAAACCTCGGAATCCATCCACGACTTTTTGCACATCTGCAGCAGAGCTCGATTCCTTGAACTTGAAAATCACCACATGGCGAAGCATGGTCTTCTTGTCCCCTTGATTATTGGATTCCGCGCGATCACTAAAACCTACAAGAATAAAGATCGCAAAACAAGCCAGTAACACACCACCTAAAATCTTCGACTTGGTCATCGGCTCATACTCCGCTCAGGATAAAAAAAACATATAGTTATACACGTACGATTAAAGTAACAGACTTTTCGGGCATTTGAAGGCGTTGAATTAAAAGCCGATTGGCGTGAAGTCGTCCGGTGAAAAACATAGCGATAGCGTTGATAACCCATCACTTACCGGACGGCTTGCGCCCTTCCGCTTTTATTGTGTGAAGCCCCGTTATGGCCCCAAGACCTGAATGCTACTTGAAACGGTGAAGGAGATTAAGGCTTGGTCAATTGTAGATCGATGGTATTGCTTCCCTCGTTGACCGTGTGCTCGGCACCGTTACCCTTGGCATCCGCAGGAACAATATCGGCCGGATCGATCAAGCCCTCGATTGCCCCTTTGCCCTTATTCGATGCAGCCATTTTCTCCATCTCTTCGGAGCTTCGAGCAAAGATCACTTCTTTCACCGCAACGACGCTTAGAACGTTCTTCCCAGGAGTCACTCCGGTCGCCGAATACTTGCCATTCTCAATGTTGCAACCGACGATAGAGCCTTTGCCATCGACGGGCGTGAAGGTAATCATGCCCTTTTGAATCGGTGTGCCTTCGTAACTGACATTCCCCTCCACCGAACCCGTTGACCCCCCACATCCTACGAGGGTCGAGATCACGCAAAGGGCAAGCAAAACCAAAAGGTTAATCGGTCTACTATCAGATTTCACAAGCGACTCTTTCCGAAGCTATTCGAGGAACACTTTTTCGTTATTGCTGGCTGTCGCCAAACCACGCCAGACCCCAAGGTCGATACTGTTAGTCACAAAGTGGGTGCTTCCGTCGGCCATCGAGACTGACACTCCGCTACCGTGTAGGCTCCGGGCGGCCGCATGGGCCAACTGCCCCGACCGCGTCCACCAAGCAATACCTCCAAGGCTCAAGCAAGGAGCTTTGTAACGTGAATCGCTTTGATCTTGCGGACACGGACCAAGGATACGATCGGGAGCCGTCGAATTGGGTGTCAGCGTGGCCGAAAACAACGCTCCACCCATGTTTCCATAATGGATCTCACCCATGGCCCCACCCCACCAAGTCACGTTGGCCATCAAGCCTTCGCTGAGCATGATCGTGTTGGAGAGCCCATCGGTGCAATCTCTGGCCTTGCTATAAATAGTCTTGACGCGAGAGTTCGTATCGAAACTTTGGTTGGGCATAACCGTAAAGAACCCTGATCCCCATGGACCTGCAGAATTGTCCGTAGGAGTTCCGTACATATCCCCAGGACCGACGCATCCTCGATAATTACCTCGGTAGAAACCATAGGCTCGTGTATCCATCTCGTTCTCAGGCTGCTTAGCGTCACTAGGACAGAGGAAAATGGTTACCCTATTTTGACGAGCTTCTCGAAGTTTAGGGTCATCTCCAATAACAGAGTTCGGGCCTGGATACGTTGCTGCATAGGGCTGTGCTCCGAGGGTGTACATGAGGTTGTACATCATCGGCTGCTCGATATGTGGCAAAATGTTGGAAGTCCAAGTATAGGAATCCCATATGTCGTACTTGCGGCTATAGGGGTACTTGCCATACAGGCTCTCAAAGTTCGTGCAACCAAGAGCCAACTGACGAATATGGCTCATGCACTGAGATCTTCGGGCAGCCTCACGTGCAGCTTGCACGGCCGGCAAAAGCAGACTGATCAAGACCCCGATGATTGCGATCACGACCAACAATTCAACGAGCGTAAAACCGCTTGATTGACAACGTTTGCTTCTTTTCACCGTCATTCGTCTCCTTGAGGGCGCCTCGAAAAACGCTTCGGATCCCAACCCCTCCGATTTCCATTACAAAACCGCGAGGTTCACGCGAAAGCAACTCACCACTGCTCCCGCTTCAGTTAAAGGATAGCCGAAAACCACCGAAAGTCTCGACGGCACCTTTGACTATCCAAACAAAGATGCCCGAAAACCTCTCAAAATTCCCAAATAAATCCAGAAACAAGGAGTCTTTCAACAAACTAAGCGATCAGATCCTTGATGACCCGGCCCTTGGTCTCGGTGAGCCTAAAGTCACGGCCAGCATAGGGATAGGTTAACTGCTCGTGATCTAATCCCAAAAGCGCAAGCAACGTTGCGTGGAAGTCGACGATCGGGACTGGGTTCTCCGTGGCCTCAACCCCAAACTCGCCGCTCTTGCCATACTGCTTTCCTGCCGCCACTCCACCCCCGGCCATCCAGAGGCTAAAGGCCTTGTGGTTGTGATCCCGACCATCTCGACCCTGGGCATAAGGCGTCCGACCGAACTCGCCAGCCCAGACAATCAGAGTCTCATCGAGCAAGCCTCGCTGCTTCAAGTCGGTGATCAATCCGTACATGGGCTGATCGATCGCAGAAGTATTGGTCGTCAGATTCTGTTGCAACGAGGCATGATGATCCCACGACCCTTGAGTGATCTCAATAAATCGCACTCCAGATTCAATCATGCGGCGAGCAACCAAGCACTTGCTCCCGAAACCCTTGCTTTCCTTTCGATCGATTCCATAGAGACGCTTGGTCTCCTCGCTCTCGGACTTGATATCCAAGACCTTGGGCAATTCCGACTGCATCCTGTGGGCCATTTCATAAGAGCGAATCACCCCTTCGATTTCCTGGTCGGTGGGATCATTCTGAAGCTTCTTTTGATTCATGCCTTGGATAAAGTCCAACTCTCTTCTCTGTCGCTCACTTCCGACCAAAGGAGCCAGGTTAGCGATTTGGGTTTCATCAACTTCGCGATTACCGTTACCCAATCGCATCCCTTGATAGTAAGCGGGTAGAAACGCATTGCCGTAGTTTTGAGCACTGCCTGAGGCTCCGATGCTGATGAACCCAGGAATGCTTTCGCTCTCGGCACCCAATCCATAGAGCACCCACGAGCCAACACTGGGTCTTACAAATTGGCTTGTACCCGTATGCATGCGAATGGTCGCTTGCGCGTGAGCAGGCACATCGGTTTGCATCGAATTGACGATCAGCATGTCGTCTGCTGTTTTACTGAGCTCTGGGAACAAATCCGAAATCCAAAGCCCACTTTGGCCTCGTTGTTGGAACTTCCAAGGTGATTTCATCCACTTGCTACCAGGACGCGGGCCCGTCTGGCCATCGGCCTTGGCTAACTCAGGCTTGTAATCGAACGTATCGACGTGGGATGGGCCTCCCTTCATGTACAAAAAAATCACCCGCTTTGCTTTGGCGTTGAAGTGTGCGCCTGGGGATTTGCCATTAGATCCTGCCAATCCTTGTTTCGCCATCAGCGCCGAGAGGGCCAACCATCCAAATCCACACGCGGTGTTTTGCAAAACGCTCCGCCTGCTATGCAAATTCACACTGTTTCGGCAAAGATTCATTGGAGTTCCCTTGAAATTCGTTGGCGTCTAAGGATCGTATCTTCGGACTACTAAGTTGGATTGATGATTAATCTAGGTATCGAAATTCGGCTGTCGCAAGCAACCCGCGAGCGAGGCTTATCCAACCGCTCTCGGACGAATCGCTGGTGCTGAACAACTCATCGGCGATTTGCATTTCATCCCCGGTCGGCTTCCTGCAAAGGATCAACTCGTAGAGCATCTCTACCCTAGGCTCAAAATTCTCTGATCCCCTTCCAGGTATCGAATCAATCACCCTCTTGGAGATGGCACTTGCATAAGCCGCCACGTTTGGATTATTCAGTAAGTACAAAGACTGAGACGGAACGTTGGTCGTCTCGCGCGCACCTTGCACCACCATTGCGTCAGGCAGATCAAAAAGCTCCAACACTTCGGGCAAAGCTCCGCGGGGCATCGGCAAGTAGATCGAGCGACATACGTCCTCAGTGAAAACCTCCCCCTTGCCTCGCTTCTTACCAGCACTCACGTCGACTCTGTTGCCGAGATTTTTCTTGGCCATGGCCGTCCCAAGAACCGGAGTCGGATCGAGCTTCTGCGACAAACTGAGCATTGCATCCCGAATTTCCTCAGCTTGTAATCTTCGGCTCTTGCCCCGCCAGAGCAACTTATTCTGTGGGTCGGCTGTGAATGCGGCAGGGTTGGGGTCGACACTCGATAACTGATAAACTCGACTCGTTGCGATTTTTCGCAGCAAGCTCCTGGTATCCCACCCCTCTTCTATGAACTCAGTAGCAAGATGATCAAGCAACTCTGGGTGAGACGGCTTGCTACCAGTGGTCCCGAAATTGTCGACACTATCGACGATCCCTTGACCCATCATCCAATGCCAGAACCGATTGACGGCGACCCTCGCGGTCAATGGATTGTTCCGGTTAGTAATCCACTGCGCCAATTGCAATCGACCACTCGAGTTCCTCGGTACACGATAGTTTTTCGCATCGCCAAATAGATCTGGTACCGACCTTTGAACCTTCTCGCCTTGCAATCCAACCTCACCTCGCGAAAAGAATGGACTATTGTCGATGATCGGGAAAGCGGATCGACGCACACCACCTAGATACCGACTCATCTTCTCTCGATTCGCATCCGACTTGGGCAACTCTAATGGACGGTCGACGGCTCCCATCGCTAATGGCCTAACGGTGTTGTCTTCGTTGAGAGCAGAGAGCTGAAACTCAAGCTCGTTTGCTTGCTGGGCTAATTTGCGAAGCTGTTGCTGTCGGCTTCGATCAATCGTGCCGTTTGCTTTCGCGGTCTTTCGCTTCTCTTCAGTTTCGTCGATGATCGTTGCGATCTCTTTCTGAAGCTTGCTCAGCTCATCACGTTTCTTGCGGATTTCTGCTTCAGACCAAGGAGCAGCCAACGAAGGTAGATCGCACTCGGAAGGCAACTCGATTGGTTCCGAGGAGTTTCTCGCGTTGTTCCCACCTGACGCACCGTAGCGGGTGTCGGTCGACAAGAAGATTCCCGCGACGGCTGTGTATTGCTTTTGCGATATAGGCTCAAATTTATGGTCGTGACATCTTGCACAAGCCATGGTCATCGACATGGTTGCTTGAAACACCGAATCGATCTGCTCGTCAGCTTGATCCAAAGCAAATAACTTCTGATTGCCTTCATTGATGTTCCTTGATCCTAAAGCAAGAAAACCGGTTGCAATGATGCCACTTGCCTTCTCCGCCGGACTATCCGTTTCGATCAAATCGCCAGCAATTTGCTGAACTAAAAATTGATCGTAAGGCATATTCTTGCGCATCGCATCGATCACCCAGTCGCGATAACGCCAGGCCTGATTGTATGGGATGTTGACGTCTCTACCTGACGACTCTGCATACCTGGCCACATCCAACCAATGCCTTGCCCAATGCACTGCGAAAGCCTCGCTATCGAGCAACTCGTCAACAAGTCTCTCGATGGCATCTTGCCGTGACACTCCGTTTTCGAGCAGCAAGTTGAAAGCACGAACTTGCTCAATCGTTGGCGGCAATCCAGTCAAGTCGAAGTAAAGCCGACGAACAAGCGACTCCGGCTTCGAATCAGCAACAGGCTGGATCTTCGATTCTTGTTGCTTCAAGGCGACGAAACGGTCAATGGTCGTCCATGCCCAAGGATCCTTGGGTGGAACGGCTGGCTTACTGAGCGGTTGATAGGACCACCAAGATTTTGCGGACTCGTTGATCTCTTCCTTCGCAAGCAGGTGCTCTTCTTCCTTGCGTGGATCAGGAGCTCCCATGCGAACCCATCGCGTAAGCTCTTTAATTTCCGAGTCACTGAGCTTACCTCCCGCACTCTTGGGTGGCATTCTCAAGTTGGAGTCTTGATGCTCGATGGCTTTGATAAGCAAACTTTGGGCAGGGTTCTTCGAGACAATGGTCGGCCCGCTGTTTCCACCGCGGAGCATCGCTTCGCGTGAATCAAGTCTTAATCCACCTTCAGCCTCTCCTGAATCGACCGAATGGCAAGCGTAGCATTTATTAGCAAGAATAGGACGAATGCGGCTTTCGAAGTACTGCGTCTCTTGCTTCGTCAACTTCGGAACCGAACTATCGGGCTTGGTTAGCTCCTGAGCCAGCCCAACGTGCATTCCGAGCAACTGGAAACTTAACAAAGACAAAAAGCCATAAGATGCCAGATAGAACGCCAAGCGGAGGCCTTGGCACTTCGTCTTAGCATTTTCTGAGAACCCAAGGTCTGTTGATAGACAATCCGCGCTGATCGTGCCGAGCATGAGCAAGTCCCTTCATGCAACGAGCTATAACTGGTTGGTGTGTGTGTGTACGATATCAAGCCCGGGAACTTGGTAGTATAGCATCAATATCTCTTCGATGCCCAGTGATCTCGGACCAATAGGGGTAAGTCAACCCTCTACCACAGACTTGGTTTCGGCTCGATTTTCCTTTTTTGTCGAATTTCTCAACCTCTGTGGGATTCTTCGTCCTTGAAAATCGCTTTTGTCCTTCAAATTGGCTGTTTTTTGGATAATCTCAGCGATCTTTGACGGAAAGTACTTTGTAGTCAAAGACAGCCAAAACCCCGCTATTGGGGGATAAATAAGGGATCTAAACTTGAACGAACCGCTTGGGGACGGCGAAAAACTCGCATCCCCCCCACAAAAAGACCGTTGGCGAGGAATGGAAAAGACCCACGTTGCCATCGTTGGCATGGGCACCGTCGGCACAGGGGTCGCACGTCTGCTTTTAGATCACGGCGATCGACTTGCACGTCACGCCGGTCGAGTGCTTTGGCTCACCAAAGCACTCGTTAGAGACTTAAACAAGGATCGTGGGATTGTCGATTTCCCCTCCGGAATACTTACCGACAATCTCGAAGAAATTCTCGATAACAAGCAAATTAGCGTCGTCGCCCATCTCATCGGCGGTATCGAGCCTGCTCGGACCATCATGCTCCAGTTGCTCGAATCGGGAAAAGATGTAGTAACGGCCAACAAAGCGCTACTGGCTCAGCACGGAGAAGAGCTTTTTGACCGCGCAAGGAGCCTTGGCCGAACCATCGCCTTTGAAGCGAGCGTCGGAGGTGGGATCCCCATTATCGCTAACATCACGCAGTGCTTTACAGCCAATCAAATCGTTTCTTTGCGGGGTATCCTCAACGGAACAAGCAACTTCATCCTGACGCAAATGTCGGAGAAAGGGGTCGATTACGATCGAGCGTTGGCAACAGCCCAACGGCTGGGATATGCGGAAGCCGATCCGACAATGGATGTCAACGGGAGCGATACGACGCAAAAACTCGCTATTCTCGCCCACCTAGCCTTTGGAATTCGAATCGACTGGAAGGAAATCTATCGCCAGGGACTCGAATCCTTCACAATCGAGGATATTCGATACGCGGACAAGCTAGGCTATCGCATTCGCTTGCTCGCAACTGCTCAGCTTATCGATGACAACCTTGAATTGCATGTCTCACCGACTCTGATCCGCAACGGACGTCCGCTAGCCGAAGTCCGTGGACCCTATAACGCAATTTCCGTCGTAGGCGATGCAGTTGGCGACATGTTCTTTCATGGACAAGGAGCCGGCCAGATGCCGACGGCTTCTGCCGTCGTCGCCGATATGATCGATACCGCAGCAGGTCGCACCGACATCACTTTCAGGAGATTGCAATTGTGGTCCGATCGGCAATGCGAAATCGATATGATCCCGTTCCACAAAACAATCGGTCGATACTACATGCGGTATCTGGTGGCCGATGAACCTGGAGTCCTCTCCCAAATCACCGGGATTCTCGGAAGCCACAGAATCTCGATTTCGTCGATCATTCAGTATGAGCCTACGGAATCGAGTGAACCGAACAAGGTGCCTTTGATCATCATGACCCACGAATGCAGTGAGTCCGAAGCGAACCAAGCTCACGAAGCGATCCGGGCTCTGCCAACCGTCGATCGGGAGTGTTTCAAATTGCGTGTAAGCGAAGGCTGATCTCGGTTAACGAGTCGAAGGTGCGGATCCAGCTAAAAGTGAATTAGGTGCTTGCGGCAAAGGACGTACCTGCTGTCCGCTAACTGCTCTTGCTTGATGGATCATTCGACTCGTTGTTTGCTGGATATGCCGATTGGCTCTTTCATCGATCAGATAGTCCTTTTTGGCCTTCACGATCGACATCGATAATGCAGGGCGACGTTGCCAGTGCTCGGCCTTGAAATCTCGAACATCCTCATAAGGCAAATCGAGCTTCGCACTGACTTTTGGAATCCAGTGAAATCCATCATTGGCCCGAACGACCGTAAAGTGCATCACCAAATAGAGGAACGCAACCCCAGACGCCAAACCGACTAAGAAGCTTTCGACGCGATTCATGGATGAGGATTCCCTATAAAAAGGATATATTTGCTAGCCTTCAAGTCCCCAGGGGACTCTTTGACTGATACACGACATCAGGCTCGAATGTCGATAGCAATTCAACCGGTGATAACCGCTTATTCGTCGAAAATTCAAGATCCTGGGTCCTTGGATTTTTAACCGCTGATAAACACTCATGAACGCTAATCCCAGCGCCTTTGCATCTGCGGTTCCCCTCCCCTCTCTTTCGAGCCCCCTCATCAGCGTCCATCAGCGTCCATCAGCGTCCATCAGCGTCCATCAGCGGTTCTCTTCTTGAACCACTGATACACACTCATGAACACTCATCCAAGCCCCCTTTGCATCCGCGGTCCCCCCTCCCCTCTCTTTCGCGCCCCCTCATCAGCGTCCATCAGTGTTCATCAGCGGTTCTGTTTTCCCACTTAGCGGCTGGTCATCAGCGGTTTACTAACTTCGAAGCGATCAGGCGGTCGGCCCCTTGCGCCACGAGTTTATCTGTAGCGTATCTTGCTAGAGCTTCCGGCGTATTGTCAGCGGTTTGATCCATCCGCAAATCGATACTGTGCTGGACAGAGGTCGAGACCATGACGGATCCGTCAGTTGAGAAAACCCTCACTTTGAGCATCAACATCCCTTGATCGATCGACGCGTGCGCTCCAACGGGCGCCAAACAACCTGCCTTGAGCAACCGCAAAACCTCCCTTTCAGCACGGACGCAAGACTCTGCGATAGGATCGTTAAGCACCAGCAAGGCCTGTTGAGTTTGGGTATCCGAAGCCCGCGTTTCGAGTCCGAGCGCCCCTTGGCCAACCGCAGGTAGCATCGTCTCCAGGGGTAGTCGGGTCGCAAGCTCTTGAGCCAGCCCCAGGCGGCTAAGGCCCGCACTAGCAAGCACGATGGCTGCGTAGTCGCCGCGGGCAAGTTTGCTCAATCGAGTGTCTACATTTCCGCGAATATCACGGATGTCCAAATCAGATCTCCAATGCAGCAATTGAGCCCGGCGTCTCGGTGAACCCGTCCCAACCGTGCAACCCGAGGGTAACGCGTCGAGAGTTTTATATTTCTCCGAGACCAAGCAATCCCGGGGGTCTTCACGACTAGGCACGGCCGAGAGGCGTAGGCCCTCGATCGGCTGGGTCGGTAAATCCTTAAGGCTATGGACGGCCACATCACAACGACCGTCGAGCAAAGCATTTTGAATCTCTTTGGTAAACAGCCCTACTCCACCCGCTTGGCCCAAAGGTGTAGTGGTTGTATCACCTGTAGTGGTAATCTTGACCAACTCGACATCATGGCCTGCATTGCTAAGCCCTTCGGCGATGAAATTTGCTTGCCAAAGTGCCAACGGGCTGTGCCTAGTTCCAATCTTGATATGCATCGTTCGTTGCAAAAGACCTGCCGAGTCTGGTAGTTCCTGGTAAGATATGGTGGTCCCTGAACCATTTCGGGGTTCGTCAGTTTCTCAGACTCTCTCCGATTCCGCAATGGTCGATCCAGCTCAGAGCCTTACCGGACTTGATCTTCCCACAATCATACTAGCGAGTGTGGTGTTGGGAGTACTTGCCGTTGCGTCGATCGTGGCAAGGAATCTGAGCCACCAACAAACCCCATCGATCAACCCGGCCCTCGTACAAAGATTCGTCCAGCGGCTTTGGGCTTGGTGGCTGATGTTCGCCATTCTCATCTCGGGCATGTTTCTGCACCGAATCGGAACAATCATACTTTTTGGCTTGGTGTCCTTCTGGGCTTTTCGGGAATTTATCACCATGACTCCCACAAGGAGAGGTGATCATCGCGCCTTGTTCTGGAGCTTGGTCGTTTTCACTCCATTACAGTACCTGCTGATCGGACTGTCCCAATCAGGACTAAGTTTCTGGGGCCACCAAATCGACTTTTATGAATTCTATAGCGTCATGATCCCGGTCTATGCATCCTTGTTTATCCCGGCACGCATCGCGATCGCCGGAGACCACAAACGGTTCCTTGAACGCTCTGCACAAATTCAAGCGGGGTTGCTCATCTGTGTGTATTGCCTGTCGCACGCTCCGGCCCTCTTGGATCTAAAGTTGGTGCAGTCCGATGGAAGTGATTGGAGTGGCTCTCGATCTGGACTGCTCTTCTTTTTCGTTCTGATCACACAACTCTCGGACGTGCTTCAATGGATTTGGGGGCACCTAAGGCGCAATCACGTTGTAGCTCCCGAGATCAGTAGCAGTCGTAGCTGGGAAGGCGTTTTGGGAGGAACCCTTTCAACCGGAATCTTCGGGGCTTTGCTCTACTGGGTGACACCCTTTACGCCCTGGCAAGCTGCCTGCATGGCGATGGTCATCTCATTCCTAGGCTTTTTGGGCGGGATGACCATGAGTGCCATCAAGCGAGACCGGGGGGTTCGTGACTATGGGACTCTGGTCATGGGCCATGCCGGTGTTTTGGATCGAATCGATTCGCTCTGTTTCTCCGCACCAATTTTTTACCATCTCACCAGATTCTTTTTCAGTATCCATTAAAACCATCTCAGTCGTTTTGCATCAAACACGTTCTAGCAACGGAGGATTCATGATGGAAAGCACCTCAAATAAACCCAGACTCACCTTTCTGGCTTGGCTTGTTTTGCAAGTTGTATTTTTGGCACCAGCCAACGCTCAATCCCCTGCAGATGGCACGAATAAGACGAACGAAAACACGAAAGCCACTGCTGTTTTCGGAGGTGGTTGCTTCTGGTGCATGGAAGCTGTCTTTGAAAGGGTCTGGGGGGTCCACTCGGTCGTCTCTGGCTATTCCGGGGGTAATGTTCCTAATCCTACCTACGAACAAGTCCTAACGGATCAAACCGGGCATGCCGAGGTGATCCAGATCGAATACGACCCTACGATCGTAACCTACGAAGAACTCCTGCGGATCTTCTTCAAGTCTCACGATCCAACAAGCCTCAATCACCAAGGCCCTGATTATGGAACCCGATACCGATCTGTGATTTTTTACAAGACCAAGCAGGAGCAAGCGGCCGTCGAAACGGTGCTCGAAGAGTTCAAGAAGAAAAAAACTTTTAGAGGTAAGATCGTCACCGAGGTTTCCCCCTTGCGGGTCTTCTATCAGGCTGAAGCCTACCATCAGGATTACTTCGCAAAGCATCCCGATAAACCTTACTGCGAAGCAAACATCCGTCCCAAAATAGGTAAGTTCGAGAAAGGGTTCAAGGAGAATAGCAAGCTCCAGAAGACCAAAGAGCAAAAGCAACAACCCTCCAAGAAATAGAAGCACCCATGCGCTCGGTGAGAACGATCTATGTCGGACTGGCTATCTGCACTGCTGTAGGCATCGTCGGTCGCAGTTGTTGCTTAGGCCAAGCCCCCGGTTTTAGATCGAGTCCCACACAAGTCTGGAGAATCGAGGACATCGCGGGGAACGGGCAAGCTGGATCGCAGGGTGATGGTGGGCTGGCCACGCAAGCCCAACTCGATAATCCATTCGGTGTTATTCGGGGGCCCGACGGTGCAATTTGGTTCTGCGAATATTCCGGTCAACGCGTAAGACGTATAAGAGCCGACGATGTGATCGAAACGGTCGTCGGCACTGGCCAAAAAGGATACACCGGCGATAACGGACTAGCGTTGCAAGCCACCTTGAATCTCCCTCACGAAATCCGATTTGATTCCAAAGGAGATCTTTACATCGTCGATATGCAGAACCATGCAGTCCGAAAAATGGATCGAGAAACCAAAAAGATCACAACCATCGCTGGAAACGGAACCGCAGGATATTCAGGAGATGGCGGACCAGCCAAAGACGCTCAATTCAAGCAACCACATAGCATTCAGTTTGGTCCCAATGGGGATCTTTACATCTGCGATATCGGCAACCACGTCATCCGCCGAATCGATCGCGAATCGCAAACCATTTCAACCTTTGCAGGTACTGGTGTTCCTGGTCCAACTCCGGATGGCGCACCCCTTGTTGGTACTCCGCTAAAGGGACCTCGGTCAATCGAATTCGATCGTAATGGCGATCTGTGGTTAGCAACCCGAGAAGGGAACCAAGTCTTCCGGATCGATATGCTTGCCGGTAAATACATTCATGTCGCAGGTACCGGCCAAAGTGGTTTCGAAGGCAATGGCGGACCGGCTAAATTAGCCAAGCTCAAAGGCCCCAAAGGAATCGCCATCGATGAACAAGCAAATGTCTGGCTTGCGGACACCGAAAGCCACAGCGTCCGAATGATCGATGCAAAAACAGGAACAATCCAACTCATGGCGGGCACCGGACTCGAAGGTGATGGCCCCACAGGCGACCCTCTTGGATGCAAACTCAATCGATTGCACGGAATCTATGCCGATCGCGATGGCTCCATACTCATCGGTGACAGCCAATCTCATCGCATCCGCCGACTCTATCCAGAAATGAGATAAAGGTTCTTCAGGAGTTATTGTGGTTAAAAGGGGGCGTCACAGGCGAATAAAAGCGGAACGGCGCGAGCCGTCCGGTGATAAAACGTTGCGAAACCGCAGACATTCCATCACTCACCGTAGTGCTTGCGCACCTCCGCTTACCATTCAGTGAAACCACAACAATTCCCGGAGAATAGATCAATGAAGCCATCCTTCGCAAGCCGAACGGATTGAGGAAGCCCGTCACTAATGATTGAACAACAAACCAACCAACCGATCCTCTCGGTTGAAAAACTTACGAAGCAGTATGGGACATTTCGTGCTCTAGACGAGTGTTTGCTTACAGTCAACGAAAACTCAATCTTCGGACTTCTTGGTCCAAACGGCTCGGGTAAAACCACTCTTATCCGTTGCTTACTAGGGTACCTCAAACCGACATCGGGCAAAGCGACAATACAAGGATTCGACTGCTGCACCCAAAGCCTGATGGTTCGCCAACGAGTAGGATACCTACCCGCGGAGCCCAAGCTGTTTCGGCTCATGCGCGGTCGCGACTGCATCGAGTTCTTTACCTCAATGCATCCACGTGGAAACAAATCCGCCGCACTACAGTACGCCGACCGACTCGGCTTGGATCTCAACCGACGCGTGGCTTTTATGTCCACCGGCATGCGCAGAAAACTCTCCATCTGCTGCGTGCTGGGTTGCCCAAGCTCCCTGATGATCCTCGATGAACCAACCGAAAACCTTGACCCATCGGTCCGATTTACGGTTATCGAGTTGATTCAAGAGATCCACGCACAAGGCTCCACGATCGTGCTTTGCTCTCATATCCTCAGCGAGATCGAGTCGCTTTGCGACCAAGTCGGAGTGCTGCGTCAAGGGAAAATCGTCCGTACTGCAAGGCTTGATGAAATTCGAACCACCCATCTGCTTCGCGCCGAAACACACCCAAATACCCAACTTGGAATCCTGCCTCCGGGGATCCAAGTCCTTGAAGTTCAGAACCAAAACGTGCTGCTCGAACTTGCCGGAACTCTCGACAAATACTGCGACTGGATTTCGCAATCTCCCTTGCGAAATATACGCTTAGAACTCGTCGGTTTAAGGGGGCTCTACGAGCAATACCATCACCCAAACGCGAACACTCCCCCAGAACCAGAAGAAGTCCAACGACTTAACCCAATCGATGGATTACAATAAACACGGTCAGGTCGCGTCCTCCCAACCCCTTTAGAACGATTGATAAAGAACCACACTATGTCTGCCGAACCAGACAACCTTGTTGGTGTATCGAGCATCATGCTCGTTGACGATAGCGTGATCCTCCGAGATCGGTTGGCCGAAGCCTTCGAGGAACGCGGTTATCGAGTCGTTGTGGCAAGCCACTGCGATGAAGCGGTAGAAAAATTCAAACTCACCCCAACCGAACTTGCTGTCGTCGATCTTCGAATGCCCGGACGACCCGGCCTGACTCTCATCCAAGACCTCAAAGAGATCTCGCCCGAAGTTCGTGTTCTGATCCTTTCTGGATTCGGAAGCATCGCCACCGCAATTGATGCGATCAAACTTGGTGCGGTTAATTTTCTTCCCAAACCAGCCGACGTCGATGATATCCTCAACGCCTTTAAACGCGGTGGTACCGAAGTAGAAGTCCCTGAGACGGACGAAGAAATCCCTGTCCCGACTCTAGCTCAAGCCGAGTGGGAACATATCCATCGCGTACTTGCCGACTGCAACAACAACATTTCCGAAGCCGCCAGACGACTCGGTATTCACCGACGTTCGCTACAACGAAAGCTTCGCAAAAGGGCACCCTAGTGCGACGCTCTTGCAATCGCTGGGTTTACCAAACCACCAAATGAGACTGTAGGGAAAACCCAGTCTTGTCCATGACGATCTTCTTGGCCCGCTCAAGCACACTGATCACTTGGTCGGCCGTCGCACCCGTATTTGCAGTGAGGTAATTTGGATAAGTCGAATTGAGTTGGGAGTTTCCCTCGATGATCCCGCTCACACCGCTGCGTTGAAGCAACTCCGAAGCCGAAACTCCATCGAGATCGACAAAAGCCAATGCCGAACGCGTTGGGGAATTCGGTTGCTTGCTCCGCTTGACGATCCAGAAGGTTTGCTCGCGCTTGGTCAGTTGACGTACATCTCCAGTTTGCAACTCGAACGTTGCATCGAGAATCAGCAACTCATCCAAACTGCTACGGCGGTGGGAGAAGTTCACATCCTTGGCCGACACTTTGATGATCTCGGCCTTGCGAGTCAGCAATGTCGCATGGGCCATCAAGCTGCCGATGTCACCCTCGTCGGTGCTGCTGTTGCAACGCAACGCACCACCGACGGTTCCAGGAATCCCGACCAAGTGTTCGAGCCCCCCGAGACCGGCTCCAACACATGCGGTAATCAAATGAGCCAGCCTTGCCGCACCTCCACACTCTGCAATCACACCTTGGATCGAAATCTTCTCGAAACAAGGTGCGGTAAGGTGTAGAACCAGACCGTCGTACCCCTTGTCTCTTACCAAGATATTCGACCCTCCACCCAAGACACGGATGGGAATCCCTTCTTGGGTCGCCAATCGAACGATCTGCTGAAGTTGCTCGACATCCGTGGGCTCCGCAAAGTACTTTGCGGGGCCCCCGAGTTGCAGCCAAGTGAAAGGGGCCAAAGGAACCCCTTCCCGAACAGAACCTTGAAATTTGCCGAACAACATCGATTGAAATCTCTTTACCGACAGCTTACCAAAAATCAAAAAAGGTTAGCGGCGAGTCGGTAGTGCCTCCGATGCTTTGCGAATCAATTCCTTGACCCGATTCTCGGTTTGCATCCCGGTAAGCGAAAAACGCTTCCAACCAGTGTCGCTTTCACAAAACACAACCAGTTGCGGCAAAATCTTGCCCTGCATCACCTCACTAGCCAGTTCCGGATGTGCATCCTTGTCGAGTTGGGTAAAAACCACCTCTTTCAGAGCACCCGACTCCCTCATCGGCACAATTGTATCCGCCTTGAGAGTTTTACAAGCGGGACACCAGTCAGCCCCCACAAGAATCAGAAGCGGTTTACGCTCATCGCGGGCTTTCCGATAAGCCACCTCGTAGGGAAGAACTTCCGGCCCGGATATCCTCGGCGTTACCCCCGCTGGGTCAGCACCTCGAACCAATCCAAAGCCAACCGAAACAAACAAAATCGCCACAGCTGCTCGACGCAACATATTGGGGACCCCTTTCCTTCTTCGGGACAAGTAAAAATCAATCGCACTAGTCGCTTGGCTCACCCCAGCCACTTAAAACGCAGCCGAGTAAGCCATCAAAGGTCCATCTTGCCACCAGTACCCCCTTTTTTCAGGGAGGCACGGCCTTGCGACTCATGCATTGCCAACGGATCCTGCTCGAGGTTCATCGAGGAGTCGTGCTTGTTGTCTGCCAACAACCCCGCCGATTTGGCCCTGAGCCCCAAGCAACTCTCCGACGAGGATCATCACTGTGAAACTTTGCCGAAATCGATGAGTTTGCCGACTGAGCAAAATCCACCGGCGTCCGATAAGTGGGGTCAGTATAGGAACCTACCCAGACTGTACAACCGCTCCGTCTACCCACCAACGCTCTTGAATCGCCCAAAAAAAACAGGGAATTGCGTCCAAGTCGACCTTTCCCCAGGAATCACACAGGCTTTGCTAGCAAAACCCGCTCGATCGCTAAGTGCCGTTGATACGGAAGGTTACGAACCGGTCGAATTTTCCATCAGAGCACCCGATAAGCTGTGCCAAAAGACTGCTCTTCGATAAGAAATCGAAAGAAAAAACATCTAGGATTTTCCGGGATTAGCAAAACCAAACACAAAAGCGATTGCGATATTTTTTCTTATGCAACAAGCCAACACACCTTCGATAACCGTGGATTACACCTTTTTCCGACTAAAAAATAAATTCCCGGACACAAACGACCGGCTCCGCTATCTCCCCCCTATTAAATCTCCCGGGACTAATCCCCCGGGGTCTGTCCCCGCATTCTTCACGGGGACAGTCCCTGTTCTGTTGTCGGGGACAGTCCCGGGGTTCAAGGGGGACAGTCCCCGTGTTGATGGGTGTGAAACGACAGCATTTTTTTCGGCGTCGGATGCAAAATCGAACGTCGATTCCACCCAAAAGAGGGGCTCAACCGTTTCTTCAGCCCAATATTTTCCAATCTCGGCGCAGACCCCACCCCAGAAGCCCTTAGGACTCTTCAAAAAATCCTCGCTCACTCTCCAACACCGCGACTCAATCCCCCAAGACTACCAACCTGCGCGTCTCAGGGCGAATCCCCCAGGAACAATCCCCTTTGCTAACTCTCGTTTGATCGTCGCTGTGCCTTAAGTCATCCTCTTGGCAATTAACAACCAAGCCATCCGCAAAGGTGCCCCCCCTGCTCTCTAGGGCCGGCCTGCTCCTGAGTACGATGCGTCTGTGGATTACTCAACCGAGTCTTCGCCGCTTTTAAGCAACCCACTTGCGTCCGGCTCCTTGCACGTCCGGTAGCGATACATCTGGTCAAATTCCTTGGCCTGCCGTATCACCAACTTGGGCCCAAATCGATGCTTCTGAATGCACTCTGGGATATCCCCAGGTAACTTGTCGGTGCTCTCTCGCTCCGTGATCTTGTTCCTTATGCACCACTCAAGCGCATCGAAGTACTCCCTTTCACTATACTCCAAAAATCCTTTGTCACTGCAACGAAAGCCCCGGTCGTGTAACTGGGGATCATCTGCCATACTTTCAAGCTTAATCGCACTTAAAAACTCCCCCTTGGACATACCAGGTATGAACCCTGATTCGTCATCGCCACCTTTTTCCTCCTTGTCTTGAGAACCCTCGGCACTCGAAACATCCCACGGAGTATCGACTACTAAGACAGAATCAGACTTGAGAACCTCCTGCTTTTGCAGCGTCTCCTGCTTAGACCTTAGCCTATCGAGCCTGACTTTGGCCGACGTGTACTTGTAATCATCGATCCCTTGGGCCATCGAAGCCTTCACCGCATTCAGATCGACATACAATGCACACCCAAGTAGATGATCCGTATCTTCAATGATCGTTGAGTGAAAACGGCCTTTCCAAAACGGCCCCATCGATCCTCCATCCTCGAAATTAGCCCTCTGGGCAACCTTCTGACACAAAAGCCGCATCCACCAACTGATGCTGCTTAACCGCTCTCGGATCTCCTTGATCTTCTTCTCGTTATTGGCCAAAGCTTGGATTTGTGTTTCCTTGGGAGGAATTGGTACCCGATGGACTTTGTCTCCTACTTTGAGACACTTTTTGGACTTTGGACAAAGATTCAGCCAACGCCGAGCGACTTCCTCATCGGTCCACTCCTTGACCACATCGGGCCTGGATCGCAGGATCTGATGGATATGATTACTCAGCAAGCAATAGTCCAACAAATCGATCGCCATAAGTGAGCTTTGGAACTCCAGGATATCGACGATCCAATCTTTGCGATGGGAGTTGTAGTCGGTGGCTTGAGTTTCAACTCCGAGCAGAAACAGATTCCTAGCGGTCTTTGCCACCACATGCGCAATGGTGACTTGATCTGGATCAATCAAACTTCGACGGGTTTTACGTGACATAGCAGTAGCCCTCCTGTCTGGCCTACAGATGAACGAAACACACAAACACGGGTAAAGCAATCTTCCGGTGTCCATCCGTACCGCATGCAATGGCGGCAGTGCC
>JBEIGI010000068.1:0-27785 GCA_040381975.1 Pirellula sp. | reverse complement strand
TGGACGGATCCAGGAAACTTGTCGAAAACGGCGTTGATTCCATAGCGACCAACATTGGCAAACCGATCGCCGAGCAACTTGGAAACGCCAAAGATTGGACATGGCGTATCCTTGCTATAACCGCCATGCTCCTTTTGTTTTTGGCTTGGAAGACCCGAGGCTCCAATCGAGCCCCTAAAGCATAGAGGCTCTATTTGCCACCTCCTGGCAGATCCTCCGCATCGGACTTTGGCAACATACCATTTCTTCGGTACGCTAGATGGCATGGGCGGTTTGACGAGTCCAAATGCTAAAAAAGAATATTCGGGCGATCTTGAGCAACCGATCTGTTTGGTTTACCCCCAAGTCCATTTTCCTCCCGGTGAGAGGTTAAAACCTCTGCGACACGATGGCAAAAAGATGACATAATGAGCGGATCGTTTTTCACCGCCAATCCCAGCCACTATGGAATCGATCGATGCGTCGAAAATCTACTTGCTCTCCCTGGCGTTTGGTTATCTGCTTTGCCTTGACGTCTTTGGTCCCTGCAGACTCTTTTCTGTTTGCCCAAGAGATCTACGACAGCCAAAAGGAAAACATCCCCAAGATGAAACCTCAGGAAGTGGTGCAAACGACCAAGCTTCCCGAGGGCTTTAAGATTACGGCTATTGCCAGTGAGCCCGATGTACAACAACCTATAGCCATGACCTGGGATGCACTCGGTCGACTTTGGATCGCCGAAAATTACACGTACGCCGAATCAGCTCTGCGGGTCGACAAAAACCTCTCGGATCGGATTGTGATTCTCGAAGATGCCGATAAGGACGGTATCTTTGAAAAACGAAAGGTATTTGCCGATGGGCTCAAGGGGCTAACAAGTATCGAACTCAACCCACCTTCAACAAGGGGGGTACTGGCATTGGCTCCACCTCACTTGCTTTTCATACCCGACTTCAATGCGGACGATGTAGCCGACACCCCACCTTCGATTCTCCTAAGTGGGTTTAACGAAGATATCCGCCATAACTTTGCCAACGGGCTTCGTTTCGGTCCTGACGGTTGGCTCTACGGAAGGCACGGAATCCTCGGTACGAGTGATGTCTCAAATGCCAAATGGCTACAGACGAGGAATTTTGGAAACGGCATTGCACCACCTTCCACCACGAAACTGACTTGTGGTATCTGGCGATTTAGTCCGCTATTCGGAACCGTCGAGATGGTCTGCGAGGGAACCACCAATCCTTGGGGAATGGACTGGGACGATCACGGGAACCTCTTTTTCATCAACACCGTCATCGGGCATCTTTGGCAAGCGATCCCCAATGCACACCTCCAACGCATGTACGGCGAGGATTCGGATCCCTACGCTTATGAACTGCTGCCGCAAATCGCCGACCATGTGCACTGGGATAGCAGTGCCGAGGACTGGCGTGAGACTCGCAAAGGCCCACCTAGTAGTGGAACCGACGCGGCAGGTGGTGGTCACGCCCATAGCGGACTGATGATCTACCAAGCAGACCAATGGCCCGAAGAGTACCGAGGCAATGTGTTTGCACTGAATCTCCATGGTCGCCGGATCAATCGCGATTTTTTAAAGACCTCTGGTTCAAGTTTCGTCGCTTCCCACGGCCCGGACATGGTCTATTGGCAAGACCCATGGTTCCGGGGACTCGATATTAGCCAAGCTCCCGACGGCAGCGCAGTGGTGATCGACTGGTCGGATATCGGAGAGTGCCACGACGACGATGGGGTGCACCGCACAAGCGGTCGAATCTACAGGATCTCCTACAAAAACGAGAACCAAACCCCGTTCCAAGAACAGATGAAAATTTTGGCGAGAATCTATTTCTCGCGAAGCAAAGGGGACAAGCCGGTAGTCACCGGGCAAGAAGTCGTTTCGATTCTCTCACATCCAAACTCGTGGTTCACTCATCAGTTCCTAAAAATGGGAGGGCGTTCGGCATCGGATGTCGAGTTCAAGGAACTCGAACCCGTGTATAAGCTGGCAGCAAAAGCGCCCAAGAATTTCCGTTCGTCAGAAGCTCGCTTTGAAGTCACAAAGCAACTTAGAGCTTTGTGGGCCCTTGGTGCGCTCAATACCAATAAACTCATATCGCTTTTGAGAAGCGATCAGCACGAATCGATTCACTGCTGGGCCGTGAGGATGCTTTTCGATGGGATCGATCGGCCAAATCTACGGAGGATTGACATCAACAACCAGGAGTACAGAGCCAAAATCGAAGCGGAGATTCTCGATTGTCTTTACTCGCAATCCAAACCTCACGCCTCGGCCCAGTTTCGGTTGGTACTTGCTTCCCACCTGCCATGGTTCACCCAAGAGTTCGAACCCATGCTGACGCAACTTCTCCAGAGCGATGACTTGGCCGAAGACCTAACGTTCAATCTGATGCTCTGGTACGGGATCAAGAACCAACTCGCCGAGAGACCACTCCCCATGGCAAAATTGCTCCAATCGACCCAACTGACCAAGCTTCAGGAATTGGCTTTGCGACGATTGGCTGCGATCGTGATTGAAAAAGGGAAAAACAGCGATCAAGCTCAGCAGGGTCTGTCATTCTTTCTGGCCGATGCAGTTAAGCGGGATCTGCCAAACCTTCATGCAGCTTGCATACGAGGTCTCTGGGGTGCCTATCAAGGGCGCAGCCAAGTTGCCAAGCCACCCTACTGGGACGAGCTTGCGGCACTTGGATCCAAACATCCCGATGCGACCATCCAACGCCTGTGCATCTTGCTCGGATCGGTATTCGATGCCAACAAAGATATCCAACCCCTGGTGCGTATCATCGAAGACAAGGATATTCCTCTTGCCGAACGCAAAGTGGCTTTAGAATCTCTCGGTGGAATCGATGAACCGGATGTGATCGAGCGGTTAAAGACGTTCTTTAATGATCAAGATCTCGGCAACGCTGCTGCCTATGCACTTCGAAGAACGCTCAATAAATCCAGGGCCGGTCAACTGGTCGATCTTTTCGCCCAAGCACCCGATCCAACACGTAGGGGGATCATATCGGCACTTGCGAGCCGAGTAGAGACGCTCGAAGTTCTTCTCGATGCGATCGAAAACAATAAGATCGCTAAGGAATCGGTCGACGCTTCCTCCTGGCGACAATTCGCCTCTGCAAACAACTGGCAATTGCTCGAAAGGGCTCGCAAGCACACCAAGGTTCTCGATATCCCAGGAAATCGCAAGGAGTTAATCGAGAAGGAAGAAGAGTTGTTATCCGCAGATTTAATCGCCAAAGCCAACGTCAACAGCGGTCGGGCGATCTGGATTGCCAAGTGTGGCAACTGCCATAAGCTCTACGGAGAAGGTGGACAGATCGGTCCGGAACTTACCGGAGCCCAACGCTCGAACCTTCGCTACTGGCTTGAGAACATCCTAGCTCCCTCTGCAATTGTTGCCGAGAACTACCGATCGACCGCCTTTCGCACAATCGATGGTCGCGTGATCACCGGGGTCGTTCTAAGCGAGACGGCCAACGATGTAACGATTCAAACAGCGCAAGAAAAAATCGTCCTCAACACAATCGAGATCGAGGAACGAAACCCTTCACAGTCGTCCTTGATGCCCGAAGGTCTCTTGGAAGGACTCAGTGAGGATGCGAAGCTGAACTTGTTTAAGTATCTGATGTCCACACCTCAGGAGTTGTCCAAGTAGCGATGAATCGCAAGGAGAGAGCCGAAATCGTTCATCGACGGCTCGATGAACTCTACCCTAGGACGGATGTCCCACTGGAACACACGGATCCTTACACCCTTCTTGTTGCGGTCGTGCTCAGCGCACAGTGCACCGACAAGATGGTCAATCGCGTCACACCGGAACTTTGGAAACTCGCTAAGACGCCTCAGGCGATGAGCAAGCAACCCGTGGATCGGATCCAAAAGATCATCCAGCCTTGTGGACTGAGTCCTCAGAAGGCCAAGGCGATTTCAGGGCTATCGAAGATCTTAGTCCAGGAGCATGATGGCATGGTCCCCAAGGACTTTGAAGCTTTGGAGAGGCTTCCTGGGGTTGGCCACAAGACCGCGTCGGTTGTCATGGCACAGGCCTTCGGCGTACCTGCTTTTCCGATCGACACCCACATCCATCGTCTCGCGCAGCGATGGGGCCTGACCAATGGAAAAAACGTCGTGCAGACCGAGAAGGATCTGAAGAGACTCTTCCCGATCGAGTCTTGGAACAGGCTTCACTTGCAGATCATTTTCTACGGTCGCGAGCACTGCACGGCACGTGGTTGCGATGGGACCGTTTGCGGAATTTGCAAAGAACTCTATCCCAAGAGACGAAGAGCGGTCGTGACCAAAAAGTAAGTGGTCGATTACTCGAAGCTACCGATCGTCTCGCTTCCGTTTCGTGATCCAAAGGACCACCAAACACGATTCTCGATCGAGGTGCTCACGAATCGTACGCTTCCGTCGACGGCTGCCGAGTGGACTCCAACTCCGTGGAAACTACTTGCCGAGACCATGTTATTGCCGTTCCCCTCGCCGCCATATATATGGCAGTTCCGCTGATTCGGTAGCATCACGTGCATGTAGGTATTGGCTGCAAGAGTTAAACCAGAAATCCATGCTTTACCGTGAGGTGCCGAGTAGGTCGAATCCGGCGTAGAAACTCCTTGGCAGAAAGAGACCCATTGTGGAAGAGAGCGAGAAGTGCCTGAACCGCCGCAAAACGACATCACAGGCTGGGGGCCAGGCGGCATTCTTGCACCAAAGGCGCCTTGGATTGGCACAAGGCTATTGATCATTCGCTCGGAAATAAGGGCGGTGTTCGAAGATCCATCGACAATGTCCTTGAACCGCATTTTGGGTTGGTACCAAGTTCGGTTGGCATCAGCCGGATTGTCGATAGGCATGGCTCCATTGGATTGAGCTAATGGTGGGAGATTGGCATCGATCCCGGTGGTTTGTCGGATCCAACCTACGTTCGCAGCGTAGCTACCCGGAGCCGGCATAGCCGTTCCAGCAAAGGGTGTAGGCACCCATGGGTCCGAGGGGCAAACAAACGTGGGGATTACGGTTGCGGCCGCTTGGGCGTTTCTGTGGTTGGCTTGGATGTTTAGGCTCAAATAATTCGGCGCGTTGGTTCCGACGGTGCTGGTCATCGGCACACGAAAGTCGATCGATTGATAAAGGGGAAGCTGCTCGACTTGAGGCAAAATCATTGCAAGCCAACTATAGAATCCACTCCCTTGGGGATTTCCTGGGATCCCACTGCCAGTGATCGTTGGTGGGAAGGACTTCATCGCGGATTCGTAGTTATGAATCGCAAGAGCCAGTTGCTTGACATTGTTCGAGCACTGCATTCGGCGTGCGGCCTCACGTGCAGCCTGAACGGCGGGCAACAGTAGTCCGACTAGCAGTCCGATAATCGCGATGACTACCAAGAGTTCCACGAGGGTAAAGCCATGCTGAGTTCTCGAATTGAGCCGTGTTTTTGAAAAAGAATTCGACAACAACTTGGGCTTTTGCATCAAAAAAACTCCGAAAATGTTCTGCTAGGGAGAAAGTCATTGGTCCAACACGTTTTGATCAGTATTTACACAACAGATCAATATTCAATTGCAAATTTACACAGATGCAAGCTTTTTGCAAAAAACTTAAGGGTCCCCCCCAAAGATTAGAAAAAACCAGAAGGCCGGCGAAATCTCCGCTGGCCTTCTGGATTGTTTTTCCTTTTGCTGGCGATGCCTCACGGGGAGGCAAGCTAGCTAGTCGCTAGTTTTTTGCGACGTTTCATACGGTAGCCGGCACCTAATGCAAAGGCTGCAAACACGGTCATTGTTGCCGGTTCGGGGACCTCTCCCGAAGGAACCGATCCTGAGAAGAACGTAAAGGTGCCTTGGCCTTCGAAAACCAGACTGCTTGAGGTTTGCGTCGCCGAAAACTTCAAAGTCACATCGAATCGCCCCTCTCGGTTAAACGCGACAAAATAGTGCTCGTGGCCTCCACCTAGACCGAATGACTTAGGGGCACCTGCAAGGGTGCTTGAACTGAGTTTAAATGTCGGATTCATACCACTGGAATCCAGAGAATAGACCGAGAAAATGCCACCATCAGGACCGTTTACGGACAACAGTGAAAAGGTGAAAGCCGTATATCCAGCACCGGATAGTTCCTCTGCACCCCAACCGAGATAGGGCTTGTTTTGATCCGACTGATCAGGCAAAAACCACAGTTGTTCCCCTGAGTTGCCAGCAAAGTCCCATATCGCACCGCTTGGCCTTGGGGTCGACGCCCCTGGCACGAATATCTTGTACGCGTCAGCTTCGTAGTGCCCCTCAGAGATATCCTGTCCGTCTAACGTTTTGGCACCGGAATGGAAATGCAAGCCGACCTCTAGCTCACCATTGTGAAAATGGGCATCGATGTCTCCGTGCCCACTAGCCCAAATCCCAGCCTCAGCGACCGAGAAACTTCCTAAACCCAAAACGATCGTCGCCATCCAAGCGACCAAGTGCATTCTCATTGCAAACTCCTTTTTGAAAAACCTAGAAAAGCACCGTAAATACAAATCTATTGCAAAAGCGGAACGGTCGCAATAAGATGCCAGCGGGGGTTGGAGAGATTTTTCCGATTTTTTTGATTTTTAGGGGGCTTTGTCTCTCAGAAAGGTTTGCAAATGACGCAAAGGAAACTTCCTACCACTGTTCTCTCAGGGTTTCTAGGCGCAGGAAAAACCACCGTCTTGAACCATGTGCTTGCCAATCGCCAGGGGCTCAAAGTCGCCGTGATTGTCAATGACATGAGTCAGATCAACATCGATGCAGCCATTGTCCAGGGCCAAGGAAGCCTTAGCCGTACCGAAGAACAACTCGTCGAATTCTCTAATGGATGCATCTGCTGCACCCTCAGAGAGGACCTGCTTGTCGAAGTCCTGCGTCTGGCCAAAGAAGATCGCTTCGACTACCTGTTGATCGAATCGACAGGCATCTCAGAACCTCTGCCAGTTGCAGAAACATTCACGTTTACCGATGAACACGGAAACTCGCTTTCTCAAGTCGCCCAGATCGACACGATGGTATGGATCAGGTTGTTCTGTTGTCACGACTCGAAGGCTGTCTGCTGACTCCTGAAGAAATGGAGTTGGGGCCAAGTCACTGGGAGACATAGGAATCCCAATTGCCGATCGATCCTGCCGAGGATCCTTGATTCTGACAATCCCCTAAAGCTCATCCGGCTCCGACAAGGGTTCATGTCTTAAGCACGATTCCTGAGCGTTTCGATTCCCGTGACGATGCGAAAGGCCAGGGTTTATCCCTCAGGACAATCAGCTCGGCGCACCAAAAAACAAAACCTGAACAATTTTTGTTCTTGCAACTGGTTTGCATCTGCGTATTATTTGCGACATTGCTCTGGCTTGGGCCGGGGCGTTTTTTTCCTTTTTTCGGGAGCTAAATATGTCCAAAAAGCGCCGTGGTTTTACTTTGGTCGAACTGCTTGTCGTCATAGCCATCATCGGAATCCTCGTCGGATTACTGCTACCGGCAGTCCAAGCTGCCCGCGAGGCGGCCCGACGCATGTCTTGCTCAAACAACGTGAAACAGATCAGTCTTGCGGTCCTGAACTACGAATCAGCCTTCAAACGCTTTCCAGGTCTCCTCGGTAGTAGCACTTACTCGGCCCAAGCCCGCATTTTGCCGCATATCGAGCAAGCCAGTTTGAGCCAACGAATCGACTACTCCAGAGCATTGCTGCTCGGGCCTGTGTTCGCTGCACGGTTTGATATCGCATTAGCTCCTTTGGTCTCCCAGCCGATTCCAACCTTTCTATGCCCAAGCGATTCGGAGCTGCCACTATTTCCAACCACCTACTCCGATAACAGCGCTGGGGTCTCCGCTGGCCTTAACTACATGGTCAGCATCGGTAGCGGTCGCGATCTTAACTACGACGATCGCTTTGAGACCGATGGCATGTTCTGGACAGGGGCATTTGCGAAACTTGCCAAATGCACCGATGGAACGAGCAATACCGTCATCATCGCCGAAACAATCCTCGGCGATAAACAATTCAGCAATGACATGCCCTCACGACAACCTATACGTCGAATCGGTAACTGGGCTGGAACCACTTCCAACAATGCCGGTCGCGGATTTTTGTTCGGTGGCAGCGTCATCACCAACCCAAACCTCTCGGCCATATTTCCGGGGATTGTCAATTCCTACCGAGGCAATCGCGGTGAAAGCTGGATCCGAGGTGTGCCTCATGCTACGACCATCAACGGGTACTTAACCCCCAACCATATCATTCCTGACATCGGATTCCACGGACGAGGCTTCTATGCGGCTCGTTCTTTGCATGGTAGTGGCGTCCAGTTGGGTTTCGCCGACGGTTCCGTGCGATTCATCTCCAACAATGTCCAAGAACTCGCCTACCGCAATACTTTCTCGGCCAACGGCGGCGAAGTCGCCGTCTCCTTGGAAGACTAGCGGCATCCTTATCCGATGCATCCAGTCCGTTTGTCAGTAAGTTCTTCGCTGGAGGCGGTTCGCACATCACGCTTGCATCCGTCGATGATCGCTACTGCTTTGCAACCTGGCCCGACCGCGAGGGAGACGATGCTGGGAGAATCGACGTGGTATCGATTTCCGAAGAATCATCCGGCAACATCCAGAGTTTTAAAACGCACAGCGGTGGACTTCATGGAGCTGCCTCGATCGCAAACCGAGTGTTCTTTGCACCGAGCGACGGAATTGACTGGCTCGATGTCGGTAAATGGAAACCTGGTCAAGTTCCTGCGGTCGAACATATCGACCTGGGTAAAGATCCAGAATCCGGAAAGTCCTATCGCACCGGAGCTTTTGAAACCCATTCAAACTACGTCTTATTCACCTACGGAACAGGTCCGAATTCGAAACTTGGCATGATCGATTCTCGCAACCCGAGTCTTAAACTTGACTCCTTGGTTATCGATGCGACTGAGGGGCTAGCGCTTGCAACTCCCGTCGCTTTTCGCGCAGGCAATGACAAACACTATGCTTGGATCGTGCATCATCGGAGGGGCTCGGAAAACCAGGAGAAACTTTCCTCGGTGGAGTTGGATCCCAACGGTGATGGTCGATTCGATGATGCGCAGCTTCACAAGCAACTGGCGATTGGAGCTAGCAAAATTGCCAACCACTCGGGAATGCATGACATCGCACTGCTTCCAGATCGCCGGACTGCTTGTATCTCGATGCCCGGCGAAGGTGCGATCTGGATCGTATCGATCTACAGCATGGAAGTTTTGGCCAAGCTTGACGTCGGTGGGACTCCAACCAAGCTAGAAGCTTTTGGTGCCTCTTCCGATTGAGTTTTCGACGTGCGTCTATTGCGGTTTTTGGGGTGGGGCGAACTTGATTCGCTCCACCAATCGCTTGATCTCATCTCCTTGGCGTTGTCGAGTCACCGCAGAAATCGCCCAGATGATATGGGCATAACAAGGCTCGTCCTGATGCTTCCCGGATCGAAATCAGCTTAGCTCGGGGATTTTAGTAGCTTAGAAATCCTAGATGCAGTTCCGCATGTCGAAGATTCAACTTGATTCTGTCCTCATGCGACATCTTCCCAAAAGCTGGGCTGTCGTAAGGTGTTGGCTCATTGCTTGCCAGCCGATCTAGGGCCAACAGAAGACGCTGCGCAGCCTGCCCCGTGGGCAAATCGTCGATCCCTGTGGTTCCCTCTTTGATCCCAGGAATGCGTACCCCTTTGCTCATCCCCACTTCGAGCATCTTACTTAGACGCACGCGCAGCAACCAACGAATGAAAAACGGAAGAGGCTTGATCGGATAACCCACATAACCGTATTCGATCCAAGCGGCCACATGCGAAAGAACCTCTCCGGCTGTCCAGTTGCCTGATGCCTTGAGTTTGCCTTGCTCCTGCGCCTGAGCAATTCGATGGACTTCATCAATACACTCCTGGATCGAATCAAATCGGAGTTTGCGATACGACGAACCATTGGAAGCATTCATAAACTGCTCGTTAGAAGAAGTATGGAGGTGGGAGATGAAAACTACTAGTCCTCAATTATGCCCAAAAAGTTGAAAGATTGTTGACTGAGAGCATATCGCAAATTTCACAAGAGTTGCAGAATTTCACAGGGTTAATTGACCAGATGTGTCACTCACCAGCACGATATTGGCGAAATGGCCTGCGTTGTTTTCCCTCCCCGTCGGACGCATAGGGGACAGAGAAATCCCAATACAATGAAGCACTTAAACGGCCTTCGAGTGGTTCTTCGGGACGACCTGGGCGAGCGGTTCCTTATTGGGATCGCGACCGGACAAAAAATTAAATCCCATTTGACAAATGTCCTATAGGAGAATAAGGTAACGGTGGCGATTATCAGGGCCTTTTCCATTTTGGGACTGAAACTTTGGTTCTGGTCCAATGACCACGAACCTCCCCATTTCCATGCCAAACGACGTGGCGAATGGGAGGTCAAAGTCCATTTCTTAATGGACGCCTCCGACATGATCGAAATCGTGCGAGGTTCGCCAGCTCGTAAAGTCTTGAAAGAAATAATCGAATTGTCGGAACAAAATCGACCGGAGTTGCTAGCGCAATGGGAGAGTCTAAGAGAAAGCGAACAGGCCGAGTGAATCGAGGCGCGGCGGTGGTTGCCCATCGCGTCGCTGGAGCCGATTGGTCATATATCGCAACCAATGCTGATCATGCGAATGTTTGTCTCCTATTTGCAAATCAGATTTCGCGATCCAAAAGTTCGCGAATTCATGCTGCGGTACGCCTCAAGCATTCGTCCCGAGCCGTAGTATGTTTCTCTCGGTTGACGGATCTGACCGACGAACTGGTTTTATCGTTGAAGGATTCGAAGATTACCAAACATATCCTGTTTGTTAGTGGCTTGCCTATCGAAGCAATGACCTCTCGATTGAAGGCTCTAAAAATTCGCAGTCTGGATCGGTTGCACTTGGTGGACAAAGAGAATCCCGCTTCGGAGGCTATGCTGATCCGGCGATTCTTTGTCGGAATGACCGACCAGATCGGTAATCCCACAATCACCGATGCGTGGATTGAAGGAGATGAATTGGTTCTACTCTCGGCATCCTTCCAGCGATTAAGAATTCCTCGCTCAAAGCTTGATCGTTTTCTTGGAAACAACCGTGACAAATGGCTGCGATTCGAAATTGATGAAGACGGATCCTTTCTGCATTGGCCCCATGCTGATGTTCATTTTGGCTGGAAGCAATTAGAACAGCTAGTCGATCCGACCAAGTCGATTCAGGATCAGAAGAAGAATGATCAATTCAAACGGTTGTATGGCAATGCGATCCGAATGCTTCGCGAGTCGGTGGGGTTAAAACAGATCGAAATTGATGGTGTGACGGACCGTCAATTGCGTCGTATTGAACATGGAGAACAGATGGCGTCGCCCAAGGCTTTGGAATCACTCGCCAAAGCCCATGGATTGGACGTTTCGGATTATATGAATCGCTTGGCCGCGTTGACCGCGCAGGCTCAGACGAACAAGACGTGACCATACTATTCTTAGCGATCGATCGAAATCACTGACTGATTCATCAAGGATCCCGACAAGAAATACAATTGCTGGCTATCATATTATTTGAAATTTCGCCTCCACTGGCACAAAACCAGTGGTAGGCACGACCCCTAAAAAAACACAAGCCGCCTCCGAAATCCTATTTTCAAGTCCCTCCTCCTCAACTTGATTGATTATGAACAAAGCATTGCACCGAAGAAGCTTCCTTTACTCGACCAGTTCGGCATTTGCCGCCGCGGCGATCGTGCACCGGGCACCCAGAGCCGAAGGCTTTTATCAAGCCAACGATAGGCCCCGAGTGGCTGCCATCGGAACCGGAAGCCGTTGGTGCCAAAAGGCTACCGGACTTCAGGGCTCCTACGGCTCTGCCCCTGACTTCAAAAAGTATGGTGACTATGTCAGCGTCTTTGATGCCGATAGCAGCCGAACCGAACTGGCCGCTGCACTCGTGAAAGAATGGACCGGAAACCAACCCTCTACCCCAAAGGATTATCGAGCCATCCTCGATGATCCCAAAGTCGATATCGTCCATATCTCCACCCCCGACCACTGGCATGCCAAACTGCTCATCGAGGCAATGCTCGCTGGCAAAGATGTTTACTGCGAAAAGCCGATGACGCTTACAGTGCCCGAAGGCCGAGCGATTTGCGATGTCTGCAAGAAGACAGGTCGCATCGTTCAAATCGGTACTCAACAACGCAGCAGCAGGCAATTCGTCGAAGCCATCGCTCTGTTGCAAAACGGCAGGATCGGAAAAATCAAAAAAGCGACCTGCCATATCGGTGGAGCACCCAAAAGCCCCGAGATCCCCGTTGCTGATCCCCCTAAACATCTCGATTGGAATCTATGGCAAGGTCCCGTGGCCCAGGCCCCCTTTCGATTCCTCGCCGGCGACAACGGAGAGACCAAGAGTTGGTCCCGTTGCCACTACGAGTTCCGATGGTGGTACGAATACTCCGGTGGCAAACTCACCGACTGGGGTGCCCACCACGTGGATATCGCAACCTGGGGAATGGGACTTACCGATACAGGCCCGATCGAAATCATTCCCGAGATGGTCAAACATCCAGTAGAATTCAAAGAGGGCTACCCAACTGACCCCTCGCGTTACAACACCGCGACGGAGTTTCTTATCAGGGCCAAGTTTCAAGAAGGTGCCGAAATCGAAATCCGTCACGATGGCGATAATGGAATCATGTTCGAAGGAACCGAAGGCCGACTGTTCGTCAATCGTGGCCGTATCTCGGGCAAAGCCGTCGATGACCTCAAGTCCAATCCATTGCCAACAAGCGCGCTCGAGACCGCTTACAAAAATCGACCGCTAGTAGATCACTTCCGGAACTTCTTCGAAGCGGCGCGGGATCGCGTTGAACCGATCTCTGATGTCCATAGCCACCATCGAGCTTTGTCAACTTGCCATCTGGCCGGAATCGCCGCCCGACTCGATCGCAAGATCACTTGGGATCCAAAGTCAGAGAAGATTCTCGGAGACTCACAAGCCGAAAAACTCTTGGCCCGCGAACCTCGCCGAGGATTCGAAACCCTCATGGGCTAGTGTTTTGCTTATAAATTGAAATTGGAAATCGAATGAACTCGCAAGATCACTCGCAGCGCATCGTGGTACCCTTAGGTCGCCGGGAATGGCTCATCAGCAGCCTTCTTGCCTGCGGCTCGGTGGCCACAGTCCATCAAGCTCAGACCCTAGCATCCTGCTTACCTCTGGACGCAATCGATCAGGACAATCAGGATTCGCCTGCAGCCAAGGAACTCTCGGAGATCACCGCGCAGATGGTTCGCCAAGCCTCTTGGCAATCGCGAGTCGAACTGAGCGATCCACAGTGCGACGAGATCGCCAAACGATTAAGTGCCAAGGCCAAATCGATTCAGGCCCTGCGTTCGATCTCGATCGACGAAAACACTCCGATGGCTTCGGTCTTTCTTCCTGCGGCAATCGTTGAACCGACCACAAAGTTTGGACATCGTCAGGAAGGCCCCAACCCGCATGAGGATGGTTCCACTTGGGATCCAGCGAAGCTCCGCTCGCTCGACTTACCCAAATTCGTGCAAGACAAACCCGAGCAAGAGAGGCTCGAACAAGTCGCTTTCTGGAGCGTCGAGCAACTAGCAGCCGGGCTAAGGCGCAAACTCTTTACCAGCCAGCAGCTTACCTCGATGTACCTTGCGAGGCTCAAGCGATACGATCCCCAATTGCTGTGTGTTGTTTCGTACAACGAGCAAGCGATCGAGGATGCCAAGCGCGCTGACGAACAGCTCGCTTCGGGTAAGGACCTTGGGCTACTGCATGGGATACCTTGGGGCGCCAAGGATATCATCTCGATACCCGGGATGCCCACGACTTGGGGAGCGGTCGATTACAAAGATCGCAAACGGGATGTTTTGGCGACCGTTGCCCAGAGGATGCAATCAGCCGGTGCGGTCTTGCTTGCCAAGCTGACGGTTGGGACGTTGGCTTGGGGGGATCAATGGTTTGGCGGAATGACTCGCAACCCTTGGGACCTCGAGCAAGGTAGCTCGGGATCCTCGGCTGGTAGTGCTTGCGCGGTGGTCGCAGGGTTGGTTGGTTTTGCGATCGGCTCGGAGACTCTCGGTAGCATCGTATCTCCGACGCGCGTGTGTAGCACTTGTGGTCTGCGTCCTAGTTTTGGTCGCGTGAGCCGTTATGGGTGCATGACGCTCGGTTGGTCGATGGACAAGATAGGACCGATCGGGCGAACACCTCGCGATTGCGGAGTCGTTTTTTCAAAGATGCTCGGAAGTGACGGCAAGGACGCTTCAGTCTTTGACGTTCCGCTAGAGTGGCCCCTTGCGGATTGGTCGATCAAAAAATTGCGATTTGGGGTATCGAGTCGTCCGAGGGGCTCCGAGCGGACGCTTGCCCGGTTGCTTGAGGAAGAAGGGTGCGAGGTGATCGAGCTGGATTTTGAGCCCGATTCTCGGATCCAAGCCATGACCGACGCGATCAGTGTCGAGGCCGCAGCGATGCATGGAGAATTGTTTGAGGGGATCAAGCAAGACGATCAGGTTGGTAAGTGGGCACCGACGTTTCGCGAAGCGCAGTTCTGCTCGGCGATCGATTATGTTCAAGCCATGCGAGCTCGGGTGGATTTAATTCGCAAGACCGAGCAAACATTACGCCAAGTCGATGTCTATCTTGGCGATGGGGATCTTGCCCGAACGAATCTGACAGGCCATCCGTCGATGGTCGTTTCGTTTGGAGAGGATCTGACCAACAAGAAGCCCAAGACGATTGCACTTACAGGACGATTTTTCAACGAGTCGCAACTGCTGATGGTTGCCGATTGGATTCAAACGAAACTTCCACCCACCCCGAGTCAGCCCACATCAACCGCCTATGAACCAACCTGATGACTCTGAATACGAGATCCAAGAACCCAAGTACTTCGAACCAAATAAGCGTGAGCCAAAGCAAATCGAGCCGTTAGCTACCTCGCACTTCGAGGATGAATACAGTCTCGAAGAAACGGAGGCTGATCGAGGCAAGCCGCAGTCGTGGGCCACGAGAGCAATTGGGTTGTTATTGGCTACTTTGATACTCAATGGCATTGTGAGTTCTTACCTTTTTTCCGGATGGATTTTCAACCTTCCGACTTATTTGTATGAACTCGTTTCCTTTTTATCGTTCGTATGTACTGGGTTATTTGTTTGCCAGTATGGTGCTATTTGGGTTTGGTTGAAACTTTATCGTTCGGGTTGGCTCCTGCGGGCAGTTCTTAGCTCTTTGATAGTAGCTGCTGTGACTTTATCAGGAACCATCAATATTCTGCTTAGTATTGCCTCCGGCCCTTTTCGCTCGGGAAATCCATGGCCAGAAGTGATGCTTCTATCCTGCATATTTTTACCTTGGGCAGGAGCCTACTACTGGATGCATTCGAGGCTTTTGGGCTTGCTTCTTAAGCGAACTGATTTGACTCTTGAGTTTGGGTTGCAGGGAAGTAATCAGTACTCGATTCTTGGATTGCTTGGATGGATGATGGTCTTTGCGATCGTGAGCATGGTGCTGAAGTATCTCACTGCAAGTGGGATGAGCATGGACTTAGGTTTTATCGCGATTTGCGCGATGTGGACTGTTTTGTCGGCGTTCTTTTCGGCTTTGATTATCTACACGCAATTCGCGAGTCGATTCGCTTTAGAGCGTCGAAAGTTTCATTGGTATTGGTGGACTTTGGTAGTCATCTCGCCACCGGTCTATCTTGGGTGTGCTTTGTCCTTCACAAGGGTTCTCACGCCAACTTTGCCCTCGGTGGAACCCCTAAGCGATCTTGCGTATACCTACTTGGTGGAATTGGGGTTCGCATTTGGAACTTGGATCCAATTAAGTCTGATTCCTAAAAGAGGCTTTTGAATTTCAAGCTGAGTGTGTGTTTTGAATCCTCATCCGATCGAGTCACCTAAAAACCACTGGCAAGGCCAACGCCTGGCCATCGCTGATTGGTTGCGTGGAGTTGCTGCCGTTTGTATCGTTTGGCACCACCTTTCCTTATATGCCCCACAATCAGACCTCGCCGATCGGTTTGCTCCGAATGTTGGCTATGCGCTTTACAACTACATGCTCTATGCAGTCGCCATTTTTTTTGTGCTCGGTGGTCTGACCGCGAGTATCGATAAGGGGAGTCGAAACCTCGGCGAAACTTTGCAAGATATCCTCAAAAGGTATCTTCGTCTGGCGATACCCTATCTGGTGATGCTCTCATTTTTCCTGGTGACTAACTTTGTAGCAATTCATTATGGTTGGTCGCTTAATCAGATTGATTCCTTTTCCTGGCCTCAACTCGCAACGCACACTCTCTTTCTTCAAGACATCTTTGGCTATGGCAACTTCTCGGCGGGAACTTGGTACCTATGTATCGAGCTTCAATGGTCATGCTTTGTTTTGCTCTTAGGGTATCTTGCAAACCGATGGCAAACGGGCAAGTTCAACTCGGTGCAAATTCAGGCAGCCATTCTTTTTCCCCTTGGTGTCGCCAGCGCATGGCTCTGGAGTCGGAGCGAAACCTTCGAGCCCTACTTCCTTTTCTTTGCTTCTCAATACGTGCTAGGATTTTTCTTGGGTTTGAGCCTGCAGTGCAAGCTACCTCGCTTGGCATTGCTTCTTTACTCGACAGCTATTGCCTTGAGCCTTGCGATCAACCCGCGACCGCAACTATTGACATCCTTGCTGGTCGCAGGACTTCTTTTGTACCTGGTTCCCAGGCTGCAGAGTTGGCAACCTCCGCTGTTCTTTCGTTGGCTGGGTGACATCTCATACAGCCTTTTTCTGGTTCATTATTTGGTCAATGGACTCGTTTTAAAACTGATTGACCCGTGGGCAAAACAAAACCCTAGCTGGGCAGCCGGTGCGATGGCAATCGCGTTTGCATGCTCACTGGGAGTTGCAGACCTATTCCATCGATTTGTAGAACAACCGGCGATCCGTTGGATCAAGCGATAGAGGAACGGGTTACCGAGCAGCCTTTTGAATTTGCTCTTTGGCCCAGCGACCCGCGGAGTTCAACCCGTCTTTGCTGTCCAATGTGTAGCGGTCAATCGTCGGCATCGAATCGAGAAAACCAAATTCACCCAGTGTAAGAATGCACGCATAGCCCACCAGATAATTCTCAGGCATCAGTGAGCTAAGGTCTTTGATACGCTCGCTCAGGCTAGCCCGTAGCGCCGGATCGTCTTGCTCTTTGAGGATTTTTCCCAGCGCCCAAATGGCCGACGCACGGCTGAGATTACCCATTCGAAAGTCCCTCTTGGGGATGTACTTTTTGAGCATATCGGCAACCGGCTCGTATCGGTTGCGTCCGAAGACTTCTAGCAGAAAACTCAGTCGAATGATGTCTTGTTTCTCATAATGGTCCCCGGCGTCCAATCCTTGGGTAAGCTTCTGAGCGTGAGGAACGATTCCAGCGACAATCGCCGGATCATCTGCCAGTTCCATCAAACCCCAAGCCGCATGCATGTTGACCTCGGCCCGTTGGTGCTCGATGAGTTCAAGGAATCGGGCACATCGCGATCGGTCTTGCAATTCCACTGCCAAAATAATGGCTTGCTCGATACCTTGCCATGCCTTGCCCGATAAATTCTCACTGATGCACTCGTCGACAAGCGGACGAAACCCCTTGCTGCATAATTCGAGCAACTGGGCTTTGGCTGTCTGCCGCACAACAAGATCAGGATCTGCAAGCATGCTGGATTGAAGCCGTGTGTTGGACTCCGAAGCATCATTCTTTAATAGTTCAAGTGCAGCGAGTCGAATCTGGTCATCCGAATGTTTTACCCATGTTTCAATGCGCGAGAGTCCCTGCTTAGGAAAGTTCCTACCAATCGCGTGCGCGGCGATACGTTGTGCAGGAGAAGAGCCTTGAGCCAGTACGGTCTCTAGGACGACCAAGGCATCTTCCTGGGTATGATTCGCTAATAGAAACCCGGCTAACATTTCCTTATGTTGATCTTTCGTGTTTAAAAGATCCTTGGCCAGTCCGACTAGACCCGAAGACTGGAGCATTCCCAAAGCTCTTGCTGCAGCAGCTCGCGTCATCGGTGTCGACTGCTCGGACTTTAGTACCTCGTTGCACGATGGGATGTCTTGCGACTGACCAACATTCGCTAAACCATCGAGGGCCCTCTGGATTTGGCTTGGCGTAGACTTTGGATCGCTGAGCACCTTGCGCCAATGTTCTGCGGCAACAGGTGATTTCCAGCGGATCAGATGGTTCTCAACCAGCGGTGCTAACCCGGGATCTTCCATGGCAGCTTGCCAGATGGCTTGGGCATTGACGCCGTTATCCAAAAGACAGGCCGCCGAGACGATCGATCGCTTGACGAGTACCGAATTTTCTGGGTTACCGAACTGCCCAATAAGCAATTCGAGCACTTTCGGATCTTTCCTGAAACTGGGCCTGTCGAAATTTTGACAGATGTTCTGAGCGGCTTCAAAGCGAACATTCGCTAGATCGCTTTTGATGTCATTGATGTCCAGATACTTAGCTCGGGGCTCTCGATTGATATTCCATACATCCCCAAACCCAGGCTCAACCTCCCATCGATGCTGCAAAGGGATGATTTGTTGTCCCGACGCGGTCCAAGCTACCTGCGATGCCACTGCAAACGCCAGCCATTGAAGAATTGCTGTTGGTTTCTTCCAAAATTTCTGATTACGGTTACTAGTCATGCTCAAGGGTCAATCAGGGCGAGTCAATCGAACGATGCGAAGAATCAATATCACCAATCCGGCTGCGCAGATTCCCAGTCCCACATACCAGCCTTGCGGGATCAATTGGAACGTCTCAAAGCCTGGGGCCTTCATTTCAGCCAGTGCCGTAGCGGCTGGATTCAACAGCAAGGCCCTTTCAACGAAAACAGGCCCAAACGGATTACCACGTCCGAGCCAAATCAGGAGGGTTCCTGCAAATAGCAGTAAGAGGACCCCATAACTTGCTGCCGTTGCCGCCGCACTTGTCTTGGAGTAAGCGCTCACGCAGGCGCTAAGGATTGTGACCATCGCCGTAGCGATCAGCAACGAAATAACCACATTCGAAACCTGCCCTCCAATCGCTGGCTGAATGTAACTCATCATCACATATCCCGGCAGAGTCGCCAGCAGCAGTAGTAGCAGCGTCAAAAAGGTGCTCATGAGCTTCCCGGTGAGAATCCTCCAAGCAGAGATCGGCGATGTCCGCATCAATTGCCAACCACCGCTTTCGATTTCCGAAGCGATCAGGTTTGCCCCTAAGCTCGGCCCAAGTAAGAGCAGGAACCCGATTTGCATCAGAACCATCGAGGAGGCGATTCGATCCACTCCCCAATTGACAGTTCCTGTTGCAGCGACCACCGTCAGCAAAATCGAGATGATCGCACCTGCAGCAACCAACCGAAGCAACCAGTGCAACCGACCGAATTTTCGAGTTCGAAACTCCTTGACCATCACTGGATTGAGCCAAAAGGGAATCCCAGCCTTTCGTCGATTCGGATCGACTAGGTAGGAGAGCCGTCGAAGCCAACTCGACTCCTTGGCCTCGATCACCTTGCCTGCGTCCCTGGCTCGATCCATCATCGTCGGATGCAATTTATAAAGGGTCGCAATCGCAAGTCCTACCGTTGAAACGGCGCACATCACAAGGAATTCGACCCATCCGGTTCCAATTCCAATCGATTTGGCTTGTCCCTGCGCACCGGTGATCTGCTGCATCGCAGGAATCGGTGAGAGTGTTGTCAGAGCTTGGGAAACCCAAGCTGCGACGCCAGAGAGTTTCCCCACTAAAACGCTCGGACCAATCGATAGAACAACAAGACACAGCAGGATGCTGTAAGTCCACCTTAAGCTCGCGTCGATCGATTGCGATCGGCTCGACACCCACAATCCCAACGCCGAATACTGGAATGCCATCCCCAAAAAAATCATTAGCAAGGGCACAATATGGCCGGCGATCGAGATTCCACCCATCGCATAGCAAGCAAAGATCGCTGGTAAACTAACCGAGAAAAGAAGTAGCCCTAAGAGAACATTCGCAAGAAGCTTTCCAACGTAAACCACCCAGGGTGGTGTCGGAGAATTGAGCATCAATACCAAAGTCCCCTTCTTGCGCTCGGAGACGATCGCCGTCGCGGGAAAGGCCGGTGTGAGCATCATGATCGCGATGGCGATGGCATAAGCCACCGGACGGAAAACTTGGATCGACCCTTGGCTTACCAAATCGATACTGGCTTCTCTTGGCCATCGCATTAACACCAAACCACAAGAGACGACGGCAACAATCGCCATCGCAATCAATGCTTTGGGGCTCCGAAGGCGACTGGTAAGTTCTCGCCTGAGGATTGGGTTGCTTAAAAAGGACTTTGGGTTCACGCCGAGTGCTTTCGAGTAATGGACAACAACTAGTCTTTTCCTGCCACCGACAAGAATGCGTCTTCCAAGTCGCTCGTCAATTCACGGAACTGAGTGATCGGGAGTTTTGCCGCAACGAGTTTTTGGAGTAGCTCGGCTAGCTCCGATTCGGTCCTGACCGTCGGGAACCGCAACGTCAACTCTGCTGGACTTGCGGTAAGTGGCTCGGAATCCAGCAAAGCATCGCTCAAGAGCTTCTGTGCCTGCGGGATATGCTCGGCGCTGGCGAGTTGGACTTCAAAGTTTCGCTGGGGGCACAACTTGCCCATGACTTCGTCGACCGATCCGAATGCTCGTAGTTGGCCAGCCGTCACGATCGCTACCACGTTGCAGATTCGGGATAGCTCTGGCAGGATATGACTTGTGACGATAAGGGTCTTACCCTGAGCCGCTAGTTGCAAAAGCAACTGACGCATCTCGATGCGAGCCTTGGGATCCAATCCATTGGCGGGTTCGTCCAGGATGAGGACCTCGGGGTTATGGAGAAGTGTTCTGGCGATCCCTACACGCTGTTGCATCCCGTGACTGAGGCTCTCGACATACCGATCTTGCATGTAAGTCGTATTGGTTGTTTCCATGACCTCTTGGATTCGGGCCTTGCGCTGCTTGCCGGGTATTCCAAAGATCGCACCGAAGAAATCCAAGTACTCATGCACTCGCATGTTGTCATAGGATCCAAACTTATCGGGCATGTACCCGACCAGTTGCTTGATCTTGGAAGCGTTCTGACTGCAATCAACCCCTGCTATCGTGGCCGAACCCGAGGTCGGTTTTGAAAGTCCTACGAGGATCTTGATCGTTGTGGTCTTGCCAGCACCATTAGGACCAATGAAGCCCAGAATCTGTCCACGATCCACATGGATCGAAAGATCGTTTAGCGCCGTAAACGCACCGTAACGCTTTGTAAGGTTCTTCGTTTCAACAACAGTTTCGCTCATGGGAGACTTCAGATCTAAGGCTTCAGTGGGTTGCTCGGAAGGGTCACGCCTCGGACATTGAGCCTCAGGTGCTTGATCCGCCAGGGGATCGAGCTTCCGACCTCTTGGTCTTCGGCCACTTCTAAACGCAATGTTAGAAGTCCATCTTGGAATTCTTCGAGTAGTTCAGGATCCGACAGGGTTGCTTTCCAAGGGATCGACGGGCCATCGAATTTGATGATTTCAACCAAGGTTTGGTCTTTCGATCGAAGCCACGAAAGCTTGACCTTTCGACGCGGCACTTGCAACTCCCAATCAAAGTCGATGTGTGTCGGATTTAGCGGTAGGACTTCGTCGGGTAATCGAAATTCAAGACTTGTCTCAGCAACGCTCGATGATTGGGTTATCCACCGGCCAGTCCCTTCCAGAAACACCGGCGAAGAGTTGGTGTTTCTAGCAAGTTTGATGTCGATAAATGGAAACGGTATTGCAATCGATGAACCAGGTGCAGGGCGAGATAGCGACAATGGCATTGAAACAAGAGCAACACCTCGACGCTCCATCTCGGTATTCCAGCGAGGACCTTGGTCGAACAGATCTGTCCAGCCAAGTACGGTTCTAGATAGGGTCAAGGAGCGATCGTTCGCTTCGAGTACGCTCTTATAAATGCTAGATCTGCGTCGTTGCTCGTCACCGACGATCGCATCGAGGGTCCATCGCTCTCCCTCGGCAGGGTATTTTCCATCGACGAGGATCTCGTAGTCAGAGCTATTCAGACCAAGTGCTGGAGCTCCAGGAACATAGGCAACCAATGGATCTTGAACCTTAGAAGGGAGCTTTTCCGGTAACTTGATGCGAACACCTTTTTCTGAAAATTCAGCCTGCGCGACGGCTTGAATATCCGGCAATGTAAATTCGGTCTGATAGCGCCAAGTGCCTGTGGGCCAGGCTTGGTTGCTCATCTGCCATTTGCCAAAATCTTCGGTGGTTACGGTCTTGATGCCATTTTCAATTTTCGGGTCAGGATAAGCAACTCCTAGGGAATTGCTCACGAGGGACATCGAGGTGTCTTGAGGCAAATAAACCGCCGCAGATTCCTTGAGTGTCGCACCACAATTGGACTCGAGTTGGACCAGTTGGAATAGCGACACCATCGGAGGCTTGTCCCGTTTCTGGGACCAAGCAAGGTAGATCAGCGGGATCGATGCACCCAGTGCCAAAGCAGGCGCAATCCAGCCCATGGCCTTTGCATCTTTGGCCGCAAGTCGCCAGCAGCTTAACCCAATCAAAACAGTGCAAAAGCTCAGAAGAATCCCCGCAACGATGCTGCGAGAGACCACCGGATTGCCGATCCGTTCCAAGGGATAATCGATCCCTTTGAGCGAAACGATGTTCGCGCCCCTTTTGACTTGCACGATGTCAACGAGGTTCTTTGCCCATGTCTTCAGTTCGTAATCGGAACGGTAGAAAGGATCATCGCTGAGTTGACCTTGGCGAGGCATAAGCCATGCACTGCTTTCGAGCGACGTGATGATCAATTCACCACGACCAATCGGCATGACGATCGATGCTGGCCAACCATCGATTTGATGCTTGACGCTGCCCCCTTGCTGCATCAATCGCTTGAAGATCACCGGGGCATCCAAGTCGACTTGTGCCTCCTGCTGCAAACTGCCCGGTCCAATCGTATGGACTAGAAAATTGGTAAGTTTGATGGTATCTATCAAGCGAATCTGCTGGCTAGGTTCTAAGAGTGGCTCGATTGCTTGGGTGTCGATCGTATCGAGCATCACCCAAATGCGTCCTCCGGAGTACAAGAAACTTTTCAGGGTGCTCAGTGTCGTTGCGTCCCTCAAGGGCCCCTGTTCGGCAAGCATGAGTAGATCGGTGTTTTTCCAATCGTTTTGTGCTGCTGGAAACTCAATACCATCGAGTCCAATAGAGTCTTTGGGCAACTCCGCATCGATGCGGCTTGCCATGGCCAGTTCGTAAGTAGTGAATGGAACTGCTTTTTCCCAACGCCAGTCCAACGGTGGAGCCAGTTCGCGTCCCAAGGCCGTGGCGGCTACGACCGGAACCTTCTTCCTCGGACTAAACAATGGCACCTTGCGCACTGCCGGTTGATCTCCGACAACCACCAGAGTCTCTTTGCCATCGACCAGTGCGAAGAGGGAGGCTTCGACCTCAAGCCCTGATTCGGGCAGTCGAAGCGGTGGGCGAACGGTCAGTTCGCAGGTTCGTGTCTGTTCGGGTGGAACAATCAGTTTATAGCGATCATCGTCGGTCAGGTTGCCGGCAACTCGAGCCGAAACGATTCCTGTTAGAGATTCCTTGGAACCGTTTCTTACAATGCAACGGATCACAATCAGCGGATCACCTTGAAGTAGACTCCGGGCCGACAAGGTAGCCGATTCAAGCGAAAGGCCTTGCCCACCGGTCGATGCAGCATAATTCAAATCTTCTTGTTGGGCATAACCCGAGCAAGACCGAGATGCCGTTATAGCAAGCCCGAAACATGCGTGCCAACAAGCCAATACAAGCAGCAAGCGAAGAGGAGGGATCATTGTAGGTGGTACTAGGAAGATGAATGACGAGTTCGTTAATGTATCAGATTTCACCCAGACAAGTATCGCTCAAAAATTGCGTTCGATGTGGTTTTTACCTCGATCGTACAATTGGCTCAAAGATCCGCTGATCGATTCGATGATCTGCTGTTCGGAAAGGTGCAGGTATTCCTGAGCCAAGAGCGGTTTGCCAAAAACCACAGCGATTGGGCGTGGAAAGAGCCACCTCGAACCCCTGGGCATGCACTCGAAAGCGCCGACGATGGCCACGGGAATTAATGGCACCTCGGACCGCTTTGCAATCGGCAAAAACCCAGGTTTGAGCGATCCTATCGACCCGTCGGTGGTTCGAGTCCCTTCGGGAAAAAGCAATACTAGTTCTCCGGATCGCAATCTTGAGAGCATCTCTCGTAGTCCACCGAGTCCACCTCGTTCACGATCGATTTCGATCGCATCGAGAATCCGGATCAAGAATGAGAAAGCTGGATTTTTAAAAAGTGTGCTCCGAGCCAGGTAGTTCAAGTTGCGGTTGCAAGAGAGCCCAACGAGGATCGGATCTATCCCGGACTGATGGGTCGATAGTAGCATCCCTCCTCCATCAAGGGGGACATGATGCCGGCCTTCGACGCGAATCCGAAACCAGAGCACGAATACCACTCTAGCGACTATTCGCATCAAACGATAGAAGGCGCGGCGGAGATAAACGCTCAAGTCGAGTCCGCTTTTTTGGCGAGCCTCTTTAGCTCTCGTTGATGGTTGGCTCGGATCGGTCATCTGGCAGCCTGCTCGATTTTCGATCGCACGATTCCGATGAGCTTGGCTAAGACTTGTTCTTCGCTTAAGCCATCGGTACTTACGACGATCGCATCGCCTGCAGCTCGCAGTGGGCCGGCCTGACGCGTTGAATCATTTTCATCTCGCTGATTTTGAAGATTCAGTATTTCGTTGTAATCGGCATCGATTTGGTTATCGAGCAACTGCTGGTATCTCCTGCGGGCTCGTTCCTCCGCAGATGCGGTCAAGAAGATTTTGCACTGGGCATTTGGGAATGCGACGGTTCCCTGATCGCGACCCTCGGTCACACAGTCGCGATCTTGGCAGATGCGACGCTGGGCCTGAACCATGAGATCTCGGATTTGGGGATTTTCTGCGATGGGTTTGATCGACTTGGCTACCGTGGGATTTCGGATCTCGCGAGTCACGTCTTGATCGTTGAGTTTTACGGTGCCTTTCGAAAGTTCGATTTGACAGGATTTAGCAATTTGAAGCGTCGCTTGGGGATCGCTCATATCGATCCTTGAACGTAAACATGCCAGTGTTACACATCGATACATCGCACCAGTATCGAGGAAAAAGAAGCCCAAGGCCTCGGCGAGTTTTAATGAAACGGAACTCTTTCCTGCCCCTGCAGGACCATCGATTGTTACGATCATCGGGTTTTTAATTACAATTGGTTTATGGCACGACGGGATCGATTTCCAAGAGTTTAGCGACAATCGCGTCGCTCTCAAAATGGATTCCTTACTCGCGGCCTCCCTTTCCCGCTTCCTTTTTTCGCATCGGAACATCATGTCCAAAAGATTTTTTTATCGCTCTGGATTTATAAAGTCCTTGGCAAGCCTGGGTTTGTTGACACTCATTTCCAGTGGCTCGTTGGTTTCTGCCTTGGGGCAGGACAAGCCCGTAGAAGCACCCGTTGAATCTGCAGCGGCAGCACCTGAGGCGGCGTCTGAAAAGAAGCCGGAGGAAAGCAAGCCTGCCAAGGCCCCCGCAAAGAAGCAAGTTCGAGTGTTGGCACTAAGCGGTGAGTATGTCGATCTTCAAGGTGCAAGTGGTTTTAATCCTGCAGATTTGATCATGGGGGGTGGGGGAGGAAAACCCAAGTCCTTCTATAAACTCTGCGATTACCTCGATGAACTCAGCCATGAGGAGCTCGTAACGCATGTGGTCTTTGACCTCTCCTCATCGTCTTTGTCGATGAACCCAGCACAGCTCGATGAATTCTCTAGGCGACTATCTCATCTTCGAGGCCATGGCAAAAAATGCATCGCTTGGCTTGAATCGGCAAGCAACGTCCACCTGTCGATTGCCTCGGGATGCGACGAAGTTCTCCTTGCTGATCTTGGTGGTATCGATATGCCATCGTCGTCCATGGAGACAATGTTCTACCGCGATGCGATGGATCTGATGGGTGTCCAAGCCTCGGTGACTCGTGCCGGTGACTTCAAAGGCGCTGTTGAACCCTACGTCAACCCGGTGATGTCCAAACACCTCAAGGAACATTACCTTGCGATGCTCGAATCGATCAACAACGCTCAAGTTGGCCGGATCGCCAAAGGACGAGGACTCTCGGTGGCAACCGTGCGAGACCTTCAAAAGAAACGCATGATCCTCCCGGTCGAAGCATTGGCTAGCAAGCTAGTCGATAAACTGGTGCCTTACGGTGCACTTGAAAAAACCGTGATGGATAGCCTTGGGGATAGTTATGAATGGACCAAGCCGAAGGCAAAACCAAAGAAGGATGTATCGATTTTTGAACTCATGGGCCAAGCCATGGCACCACCGAAGAACTCACTTAAAATCAAGGACGACTCGATCGTCGTGGTGCATTTAAGCGGAGCGATTCAGGATGGGAAAGCACCAAGTGCTGGAAGTATCGTTTCAGGACCAACGGTCAAGCTCATCGAAGACCTTACGGCCGATGAGAAGGTCAAGGGAGTCGTCGTTCGAATCAATTCTCCGGGTGGAAGTGCCACTGCCAGCGAAGCGATCCGTCAGGCTCTCGAAGCGATGGCGAAGAAAAAGCCACTTGTGTTTTCCATGGGCGAGCTTGCTGCCTCCGGTGGCTATTGGATCACTTGTATCGGTCAACCGATCTTTGCCGAACACGGAACCATCACCGGTTCGATCGGTGTCTTCTCAATGAAATTCAGCGGTGGAGCGCTGGCTCGGCGGGTTGGTGTTCACATCGAATCCGTTACACTCGATTCGGCCGCAGGCATGAATGCACTCAACCACGCTTGGACCGAGGAAGAAACCGACATGATGCAGAAGTTCATCGGTACGATCTATGACAAGTTCCTGCAGATCGCATCCTCTTCACGAAACATCCCTGTCGAGACACTCAAGAGCCTCGCCGGTGGACGTGTATGGTCAGGTGAACAAGCCAAAGCGAATCGACTCGTCGACCAAATAGGCGGACTCGATGATGCCCTAGCGATGGTTGCCAAGAACGCCAAGATCGATAAGTACAAGGTCGTCCATCGTCCGGAAGCTGCCGGGGGATTGGATCTTGGTAGCTTGCTTGGTGGCCCGCAAGAGGACACCGATATTTTGCAAGGTTCCGAAGTGGTGACAGTTCTAGAGAACAAGCTATCGGAGTTGCTCAAAGCGCAAGGATTTCGCGGTGATGCCACTCGGTTGCTACTGCGTTCGATCGACCTTTCGGGCAAACAGACTCCGAAAGCTTGGGCTCTACTTGGAGAAGAGCTCAAGATTCGATAGCCGTTAGTTGTCATCGCAAAACAAAAAAGGGCGACGGGAATTTCCGTCGCCCCTTTTTTATGTTTCAAAGACTAGATACGAGAAACGAGATTGCTCTACAGTTCAACGTTAAGACTCGATTGGCCTGGCTCTACGGTGATCGTTCGCTGCATGTTGGCTTCCTTGAGGGATGCATCAACACCATCGAGAACCGCCGCATTGGCCTCATCAAGAGGCATCAGAAAGTAGGCATACTTGCTTGGAATAATGCTCCCTTTGAAGGAACCATCGGCACCCACTTTGAGTGGAACTGGGTGTCCCTTTTCGAGCGGTTGGAGCATCAAGGTGACGTTCCCAAGAGGCTGACCAGACTTGGACAGCTTACCCGAAACACTCACCGGCTCGCT
>JBEIGI010000067.1:0-27835 GCA_040381975.1 Pirellula sp. | reverse complement strand
ATGTTTTTCCAATGTTTTTTTGAGAGTTCGAAAGGCACTAAAGGCGTCACACTGGCTTCAAGACAAATAACGAATAGCAAAGATTAGGCAGCCTCTTTGGCTTCGTAGACTTTTCCATGCTGAGTAAGCCAAGCAACATCTCCGTTCTCTGCATGCAACTTTACCTGCTTGAGGAATTCGACCACTTCGGACTCTAGACATGGCTCACTTGTATCCTCATCCGGGATTACCATTTCGATCTCCACCGCAACCACGTACTTTTCTGATTGAATGAGCTTGATTCGTTTGATCCTTTTGCCTGGTATACGCATCGGTTTCTACTCCTCATCAAACTTCAAGGATTTGTGAAACCTCGATAATCGGGTTTGGGTGGGCGTTCAGACGCTCTTTTAAAAGAACTCCGTTTGCCAAGCCAACGACAGCCTGCCATTCCACTATACCACGCTCTTCTAAACGTTCGGAGGCATGCTGTCCGATAACGTAGCGCTCTTCAAAGACCAGTGTTTTTAGTTTCTGGAAAAGTTGCATCGAGGATTACTCACAAAAGCAAGACAATTCCAACCGAATCCAGTACGCCCCCCCCGGACAAGTATAAATCGGGTGCGCTACCCTGCCTACAGCAAACGCCATAGTAAGGGTCGCACGCAGGCCACAGTCGCGGTTTTGAAACAGGTGGTGGCGAGCCGCTATGGTGGGCTTCGAACGCCCTCGGAAACGTTATCGCTACGCTGGGAAGACATCGGTTGGGAGATGAATCGAATGAGCATTCCAGAGCCAAAAGTCGAACATCACGAAGGTCGCGGCATTCGTAGCTGCCCGATCTTCCATGAGCTGCGATCGATCCTCGACGAAGCGTGCGAGATCTTTGGCCATAGCCGTACGAAAAACAAATCAGGTTCGGCGGGTATCGTATACAATCACTGAAGTTTGTGTGGAGAGGGAGTTCAACAGACGGAGGTAATCGGAATGCTCATCGAGATAGATCCAACGGTGGATTTTGCGTGCAAGTTACTTCTGGGTAACCCAGAGTATCCTGACATTACCATCCACTTTTTAAATGCGATACTAAGGTTGCCATCGCCCATCGTATCGGTCGAGATCGTCAACCCTATCGTCTGGAAAGAGTTCGAAGCTGACAAGCTGTCGATTTTAGACATTTTGGCCATCGACAACGCAGACCGCAGGCTCAACGTCGAAGTGCAGCGCACCAAGCCCGCTTCGCTTGCCCAACGGTTGGCTTATTACTCAGCGACTCAGTTGGTCGACCAGATTGGGGAAGGAGACAGCTACCGGAAGCTTCGCCCTTCGATTGGCATCTGCATCTTAAACAGTATCCATTTTTCGCAATTAGCCGAGTACCACAGCGAATTTCGACTTCGCACTCGCAGTGGATTGGAACTGACAAATTGCTTGGAAATCCATTTGCTGGAGTTGCCCAAGTACTCTCCATTAGAGGATAATGAGAAGATCGTCGATCCGCGTGATCAATGGATGTACTTCTTTCGCCGAGCGAAAGGATCGACCGTCCAGGAGTTGCTAGATCGATTGCCTGATCCCGTTTTTAAACGAGCCGTAGGAGTACTAGAGATGATTTCACGAACGCCGGACCAACGCCGACACTACGATGCACGGCTGAAATGGGAACTCGATGAGAACACTCGAATCCAAACAGCTTTTGAGGAAGGCGAGATCAAAGGGCGCGAGGAAGGCGAACTTTTCGGCAAGATACGCATGTTGCAAAATTTACTGAGTCTCCCTCAGTCGACCGACGACGCGCTGCACCCCAGATCGAGGACCGAACTTGAGACCTTGGTGACCGAGTTGCAATCGCAATTGCGAAAGCGGATGACTTAGTTTCCAAGGGAATCCAGTCCACATGGCGACCTTCTGCGACATGGCCTACACCCGGGACGCCAACAAGAAGGTGATGGTAAAACAAAGGGGTGCCTGGCAATAAAACCAGACACCCCTACCGATTTCCACGTGGCCTAGTACCCATTTGGTGAAATCGTACCACTTCACAAGTACTACCGGTGGGTCGCTACGACGTGTCATTGCTTTCCGATGTCAAAAGTCCAGCGATTCAAATATCTAACCAAATCCCAGGCATGACGACGCTCAGTCTCCTGGTCTCTCCGTCGTTAAAAAAATCGCGCGCCGCACGACGCCATGCGCCGAGCCAGCATGGGCGTAACGGAACTCCAAAGCAATTTGCCAGAAATGCAAAAAACCCATAGCAGCCAGGAGAGTGGAAAGCAGCCAAGAGAGTTGAAAGTAGAAAGTAGAGCGGTCCTTCGGACAGGACAGGACCCGAACAATTAAGTGTTTTGCCAATGTTTTTGAAGAGTTCGAGAGGTGCTGAAAACGATTGGCTCGATTTGAGCATCACTGGGAACAGGCTCAAAACATCGACTGCGACTTGACTCAAGAATCGGCCGATGAGGCTCTTGTATGACTACCTACGCTGTCCAAAAAACGAACGATTGAGCTCCTAAGCGATGTCAAAAACAATCCACGCAGTCTTCGAAAATGGAATCTTCCGACCAGTGGAGCCCGTCGATCTACCGGACAAGGTTGAAGTTGAGTTTGAGCCACGAGTGGTTGAAAAAACCGGTGGTTGGCCTGATGGCTAGGGGCTGGGTTGCTGGCCCGAAGGCGATTGAAGGTCTTTCTCCGGAATAACCCACAACTCCCCTTTTTCGCTATCGTAACGATAGACCATGCCAGTGGGCAACTTAGGGAGCACAATCCGATTCGCATCGATGATGTCTCGCATAAACTCGTCGTGGTTGCGAGGATTGCGTCCCTTTTCTGCCATGTACAAATTGAGTGCCTGAGGGATCTGAATCTCGAACGCGATTTTCTCTTTGGTTCGAAAATAGGCAGCCGCAGGTGCCGAGATCAGCGTGGCTGGATTGCTCTCCGAACTCCCTTCGAGCGATCGGCCTTTGACTCCCACGCCCACACCGGCTTTTTGAGCCACAAGCGATTCTTCGGCAGCAGCCGCTGCCGCTGCCTTCTGAGCGGCCTCCTGGGCTGCAATATCCCGCTGCACGTCTGCTTCGGGCTTGCAACCTGCAAACAAGCAAAGCATCAATCCCGAGAGCATGAGTCGTTTTGTGTAGCTAGATCGCAAGGGTGTCGTTTGCATGGCCTCGATTTCCTAGTTCAAAAAATAGTGAAATTATTTGTCGCCCCCAATGCGGCCAAACTCTCCAGCATCGAGATCCTTCGGCGCATCGAACTGCTTCTGCTTGCTATCGGTCTTGGGGTTGTATCGCCAGCGTGCCGAACCACGAAGATGCTCGGGTACCAACCAAGGGATGTATCGGGCAACGGTCGGCCCCGCATTGCCGATGTCCTTGCCAAACCCATACCAGAGGATGCCGATGGCAATCGGGAAGGCTGTCAATCCGCCTAGGATCGGTGGTAGCAAACGACGCAGCGGCGAAACAGCAGGTGGCTTGGTCCTTGCACTGCTAGGCTCCGGAGTCCAACCTTCTTGCTTCTGTGCTTGCTTCTGTGATTCGACTGGTAGCTCAGGGGCTTGTTCTGACATAAACCAACTCGGGTTCTTCGACGAGAAGTCAGGGGCTATGGCCAGAAAAAGTTTACCACTGGCCAAAGGATTGACCCACAGTATAACCCGATTTGCTCTCTCGGGTACCGACTTGCAATCGACCAAGTTGGTTATACTTCTAGATACACCAATCGACGAACAATATCTTCACAAGAAAACAAACCAAAGGACGCAGCGGATGGCCGGAGCAAGCAACGTTTTGGGTACAGAGCTAATGCCCTGTTCGTTCAATCCAAGAACAGGTTTTTATAGGGACGGCTGCTGTCATACCGGAGCCGAAGATCACGGCATGCACTTGGTCTGCGCACAGATGACCGCCGAGTTCCTCCAATTCTCTCGCAGTCGAGGGAACGACCTGAGCACCCCAATCCCCGATTACGACTTCCCAGGCTTAAAGCCGGGCGACCAATGGTGCCTGTGCGTTCTGCGTTGGAAAGAGGCACTCGAAGCGGGCATGGCGCCCAAGGTGGTTCTAGAGGCGACCCACATATCTACTTTGGAATTCGTCGATTTGGCAGATCTCCAAGCCCATCGAGCTCAAGCCAGCGAATAGCTCTGGTTTGCTATGCAATAATTCATGCGGCTTTGATTGAGCGATCCTCTATACTGAGTCGAGCCTAGGGGTTTTTCGAAACCTGTCTACGCGACTTGCTTCAGGAGACCTCAATCGTGCAAGATACGGATCAACTGCAAGCTTGGCATACGCTTGAACTGCAAGACCTCTACGAGCGACTCGATACTCAACCGAGCGGATTAGACCAACATCAAGCCCAGGAGAGGCTTCTGAAATTTGGAGTCAATCGGCTTCCCGAATCTCGACCGCGACCTTGGTGGGATATTCTCCTACACCAGTTTCAAAGTCCCTTGATCTACATCCTAGGCCTCGCGGCGATCGTTTCGGTCTTGCTCGCAGATGTCAAAGATGCGGCATTTATCGGCTTGGTCTTGGCAATCAATTCTGTGATAGGTTGCTACCAGGAATGGCGTGCAGAGCAGAGCTCCTACGCTTTGCGCAAGCTCCTTGAGATACGGGCCACGGTGATTAGGGATCGTGAAGCAATAGAGATTAGCGCCCAAGAAGTTGTTCCTGGAGATCTCGTGTTGCTCGAGTCGGGTAACCGAGTTCCAGCAGATACGCGGCTTGTGAGCACAACCGGTTTGGAAATCGACGAGTCGCTACTTACCGGAGAGTCGTTGTCGGTACTCAAAGATTCCGATTGGATCGGATCGCACCTGACACCATTAGCAGATCGACGCAACATGGCTTATGCCGGCTCGATCGTTATGCGAGGAAGGGCACAAGGGGTTGTTGTCGCAACAGGAACCAAAACCAGTGTCGGTCAACTCGCCCTTGACGTACTCGGTCAGACAGCAGGTAAAGCTCCTCTGCAATTGCGCATGGAATCCTTCACCCGTTGGATGGCCGTTGCGCTGTTGATCGCCATCGGAGTGCTCGCCGTGACAGGTGTACTTGTAGGAAAGTACTCAGTCGCTGAAATGTTGCTTTTTGCAGTTGCATTAGCCGTTTCTGCGATACCAGAGGGGCTTCCGGTCGCAATGACCATTGCTTTATCCGTCGCTGCTACGCGCATGGCCAAAAGGGGTGTCATTGTCAGACGTTTAACGGCCGTCGAGGGTCTTGGTAGCTGCACGCTTGTTGCTGCCGATAAGACTGGAACGCTCACTTGCAATGAATTGATGATCGCCCGAGTTGATCTGCCCGATGGCGCGATTCTGAGGGTTACAGGGCAAGGCTTTACACCTATCGGTCAAGTATTTATGGATGAATCTCCAATATCGATCGGAGACAACCAACCCCTCGAGCGACTCGTTCGGTGCGGAGTCTTGTGTAACGAATCCGATTTGCACCATCGAAATGGATCATGGGTTTGGCGCGGAGATGCAGTGGATATTGCAATTCAATGCCTTGGCATCAAACTTGGCGTGATCCGTCAGCAGCTATCAACAGACTTTCCGCAACGGAACCAAATTCCCTTCGAACCCGAACACCAATTTGCTGCCACTTTTCACCGCAATGATCATCAAACGCTCGTGTGCGTCAAAGGGAGCCCTGAACGCATCCTGAGTATGTGCGCGAAAACAATCGGCTCCGATAGGCTATCGATCTACAAGGATCAAGCCAATCGCATGGCCCAAGAAGGTTTTCGTGTGTTGGCTCTAGCCGAAGGCCAAGTCAGCAAGGAGGTGCTCTCAATCGATGCTCCTGAAATCCCAACCGAGCTGAGTTTCTTAGGCTTGATCGGAATGCTCGATCCGCTGCGACCCGGGATCAAGCAGGCGATTCTCAAGTGCCACCAAGCTGGTGTTCAGGTGATGATGATCACAGGTGATCATCGCGCCACGGCAATGTCCATCGCCAAAGAGATAGGACTGATCCAAAAGGAAGACCAAGTCATCACGGGTCAAGAGCTCATGAAAAGCCCTGACTTGATCCACTCGCCGGATATTCTTCGCTACCGCGTGTTTGCTCGGGTTTCACCGAGGCAAAAACTCGACCTAGTGCAAACGGCTCGAAACGCTGGACATTTCGTAGCCGTCACCGGCGATGGAGTCAACGATGCCCCCGCGATGCGCATAGCCAATATCGGCGTCGCAATGGGTAAGGCCGGAACGGATGTCGCAAGAGAAGCTTCGTCCTTGGTGATAAGCGATGACAACTTTGCAACGATCGTAAGCGGGATCGAGGAAGGTCGTGTGGCCTACGATAACATACGTAAAGTGATCTATCTTTCGATCTCGACGGGTGCCGCTGAAGTCCTATTGATGGCACTGGCAATTCTCTCAGGAATTCCCTATCTGCCTTTGTTACCAGTCCAATTGCTCTGGCTGAATTTGGTGACCAACGGAATCCAAGATGTCGCATTGGCTTTCGAAGCCAATGAAGGAGACGTTCTTGAACGCAAACCCAGAAGCCCAGACCAACCCATTTTCGACCGAATCATGATCGAGCGCACGATAATAGCCGCCTTGACCATGGGACTGATTTCCTACTTTCTATTTGTTTGGCTACTCCCCAAAAATCCCACGCAACAAGAAGTTGCTTCGACACGAAATAGCTTGCTGCTCTTGCTCGTTCTATTCCAAAACATCCACATAGGAAATTGCCGCTCGGAAACGAAGTCCGCTTTTGTGCTATCTCCGTTGCGAAGCCCAATTCTTCTAGCAGGCACCTTGCTTGCCTTCACTGTCCACGTCGCTGCGATGCATCTACCGATCGGACAAACGGTTTTAGAGACCTCGCCAGTAAGCCCTCAGCGATGGGCTCTTGTTTTGCTTTTGGCACTCTTGATACTGCCGCTGAGCGAGTTGCACAAATGGGCGATGGCTACCATTGCGAGTCGTCGGTCAGAGTCTCGACGATCCAACGATCCGCCCAACGCTCAAAACGACGTGGGATAGCCCCCTGCTTACCACTACCCTTGCGCAAGTAACCGACATGACCTCCCCGATCCGTGACGATCAGCTCGGTCGTCGATGAATAGTTTGCATGGGGGAATAGCGAATAGGGTACGATCGGATCATGTCGATCGACAAGGATTTTAACTTTGGCTCGAATGCCACTGAGCCATTGGATCGAAGAACCTGCGGAGTAATACTCCTGCGCATCTTTGAATCCTGCGAGCGGTGCGGTGACGGTGTTATCGAAACGGCGTAAACTTCGATAGTCGGCTTGATTCAAACGCTCCTGCCACACCGGCCAGCGTTGACCTCTCAACCGAGATTGCTTGCGAAGAGCCCTAAGGAAGTAATTTGCATAAAGTCTATTGATCCCTTTTTCGACGTTCCTACACGAGGCATCCAAATCGATCGGTGGTGCCACTGCGATCGCTCGATGAATCTGCACACGTCCCGGTCTCCAATCCCCGAGCATTCTCAGTAGGATGTTTCCTCCCAATGAGATGCCAGCAAGATTCCAGTCGTTGATATTGAGCGTCTGGCTCAGATGTTCCAGGCAGTTGCGAACCGAATCGTAGCAGGCACCGTGCGGAGGCATCGGTGTTTCAAGGTACGAGTCTCCGGCACCAGGCAAATCGGCCCGAAAAACCCGGTATCCTTTATGAACCAATCCATGGGCAATATTGGTCATGTAGGTTCCAGTGTGCGAGGAACCCAGGCCGTGAAGCAGTAACACGGCCGGACGATCCACTGATACGCTCGGGCTTTTCGGTGAATTCTCATGAACCAGCATGTTGCCAAGCGAGTTATCGCCCTCTGGACCCAGCGGGCAACGATGGGCCTTAAGTGGTGGCAGGTCCGCAATCGGACGATAGAATCCAGTGATTAAAGTCTGCAAATGGCCGCTGCGCAAGTACCAAGGTGGCCGGAACACCGCTTCGCTAAGTATCTTTGTATTGGGAACGTTCATTGATGAATATGCTCTGCGTTGGAACATTGGCGATCGACTCGGTAGAAACACCCGCAGGTTCTCGTCAGCGAGTCCTCGGAGGCAGCGCCAGTTACTTCGCTTACGCCGCTGGTTTCTACACCCCCGTTCGAGTCCTAGGTCGCACCGGAAACGATTGGCCCAAAGAGTATACTCAAACTTTTCAAAATCACGGAGTCGATTGGCGAGGTGTTACCAATGATTCATTCGCCAAATCCTATTTTTGGCGAGGCCGTTATCTTCAGGATTATCAAGACCGTGAAACGATCGAGATCCAAATGCACGGCTTTGATCGCTATCGACCAACGGTTCCAGATTGCTATCAAGACTCCCAAGTTGTTTTTTTGGCCGCTGCTATTCCTACGGTGCAACGTCAAGTTCTCGACCAATGCCCAAACGCGAAATTAATCTTCGCCGATACGGTCGATATGTGGATCGAAACGACTCGATCCGAGTTGCTCGACGTTCTCTCGCGAGTCGATGGGCTCTTTATCAATGATGTAGAGGCTCGGCAACTCACCGGAAAAAGCAACACCCTTCAAGCCGCTCGATACATCCAAGACCTAGGACCCCGCTGGGTAATCCTAAAAAAAGGTGAGCACGGTTGCTTTGTCCTCGGGCCAAACACCATGCTTGCTATGCCTGCCTATCCGAGCGACAAGCTCATCGATCCAACCGGTGCAGGTGATAGCTTTGCTGGTGGACTCCTCGGCTATCTAGCTCAACGACTAAAAACCGCAAACATCCAACCCAACCAACGAATCGAAATCGACCGCAAAGATTTCGTTCAAGCGGTCCTGCAAGGAACAGCAGTTGCAAGCTACACGATCGAAGCCTTTAGTATCGAGCGTTTGCAACAGGTGTCCTTCGAGGATATCCAGCAGCGAGTATCGGAACTTCAAGCTCTCGTGGGGAACTAATACCCAAGCTTCTCAGGATGATCGATCACAAAAGTAACCGGTCCATCATTGACCAATGCCACCTTCATGTCGGCCTGGAAAATACCCCGCTGTAGACCCACACCCATCGAAGTGGCTTGCTCGCAAAACGATTCGTAGAGTACTTTGGCTTCTTGGGGTGCCGCAGCACGATCAAAACCCGGACGACGCCCCTTGCGGCAGTCTCCAGCGAGCGTGAATTGGGAGACGACCAACAACTCCCCACCGACATCCAAGACCGAGCGATTCATCTTCCCTTGCTCGTCGGAAAAGGCTCTCAAATGGATTACCTTTTCAACAAGCCAATGCACCGAAGCGATCGTGTCGCCCTGCTCGACCCCCAATAGAATCAGCCATCCGCTGGCAATCTGGCCAACGATTTGGCCTTCGACTGTCACGCTTGCGCTCGAAACCCTTTGCAGGACGACTCGCATGCCACTTAAGCTGCCTTGGTTTGCATCGTTGGCATTGCGTTGCTCGGGACGGGGATCTTGACGAAGGCTTCGCCAGGCTTCTTGCTTACAAAGACCGTCGATTGAACGTGGCACAAACGAGGCAACCACTGCGTAAGGGCTTGGCCATGCACATCGTCATTTTCCCAGTATCCATCGATGATAATCAAGTCACTTGGAAGAACGCTGTGTGCGACTCTTGCCACCGAACTAGCCGGCTCGCCAGGAACCAAATGGGCTTTGACTCCTCGCTCAGACAAGATGCGGTGAGCGGCCTTCAAACTCAAAACGCCCTGGCCAGACGCCAGTGCAGCCGAGTTCGATTCAAACGGATCGATCGCTGTGTATCGGATCGGTTTGATATCCGTTACGCTCGCATTGAGCGCAAGTAACCTTGCAATCCTCTGGCCCGATCCCATACCAATTTCAAGGACGCTCGTGAGCGGATTTTCCAAAACATGCAGAAAAAGTGCTCGCTCGGAAACGGGCTTGGAAAGATGCTTCCAGTACAAACGCTGTAGCCAACTGAGCTTAGCCATGGCGATGGATCTCAATAAAGTCCGGGAAATAACGACGAATTTGCCTATCGCAACCCATCGGCAAACCGGACCCGGTCGAACCAAAAAAACTGATTCGACCGATTCATTTTAACATTTTGCTGCAGCGTAGCGTCGCGCGATTACTGCTTCTTTATCGCGTACAAGGCCTGGTAGGAACGGATGTACAGCACTCCATCGGCAACAACTGGACTCGCAGTGATGGCCTCTCCCATGGCGTTGGTCGAGACGATTTGAAAGTCCCGTCCTGCTTTGACGACCGTGCAGTGACCATCGTTGGACGCAAAGTAGATATGGCCATCGGCGTAGGTCGGACTGGATCGATGCTGACCGGTATAAGTCCGCTGAAAATAAACCTCTTGACCAGTTTTGTGATCCAAACACTGCAACTTGCCATCCTTGTGCAATACGTAAACAAGTCCATCAACCACAAGCGGGATCGACACGTCGGGAGTTCTAGGGATGTTCCATGCAACCACATCGGACTTGGCTGAGGATTCCCCTTGCAACGTATCGGTGACCTTGAGTGCTACCATGGGACCTTCCTTGGCCGTCGGCACAATGATCGAACCTGGGATCACTAGCGGCGAAGCCACAAAGCGGAACGTCGGATCGCTCTGTTTTGGATTGATCTTCGTCGGCCCGTTGAGATCCCCAAATCTCCAAAGCTCTTTTCCGTCGCTGAGTTGGTGGCCGGTGATGCAGTCGGCACCGTGGACGACCAAAAACTCTTTGTTGCTATCCCGATAGATAAAGGGGGAAGCATATGAGTGCTTGCACTCGAATTCGGCTTGCGTGATTCGATCCACGGACCAAATCGTCTCACCTGTTTTCTTATCGAGCTTGATCACCTTTCCAATTCGCGTATTGTCGTCCCGACGCATCGGACCGTGGAGCAGTTGCAAGTAAAGGGCATCACCGTCGAGCACCGGAGTGCTGGTCATCCCAAACTGGATATCGAGTTTGCCAAACTTGTCGTTCACATCCAGCTTCCAAACGCTCTGTCCATCGACGGTATAACAGGCCAAGATACCGGTGCCAAAGAAACACCAAACATGCTTGCCGTCGGTGCTCGGAGAAGGCGATGCAGAGTTCCCTTCGCCAGCGCGTGCGTCCTGATTGCCCGAAGTGACCTTCTGCTGCCAAAGTTTCTTTCCATCCTTGGTGCTTACAGCCATCAAAACCAAGTCGTCTCCTTGGGCGCTGGTCAAAAAGACTCGATCGTTCCAGACCACAGGCGTCGCACCGGCTTGGCCCGGCAGCTCGCATCGCCACAGCACGTTTTCTTGAGGAGACCACTGCGTAGCGATGTTCTTCTCCGACGATACCCCATCATTCTTGGGGCCTCGCCACTGAGGCCAATTCTCAGCCATCGCACCGCTTATCGTTCCGCATGCCAGCACCCCTCCAAGGAGGATTGCTTTTGCACTGAAATGGGACACGGTCAAAGAACGACGATCGCTGGCTCGTTGCATAGGTGGGTACTCTTCTAGTTTACATAGCGGTGGGTGGTGGTAGGCTAGCCGACTGCTGGGCTATCCAACTGCGAATAGTATAATCTGCAACCGCAGTTTGTTGTGCGACTTTTAGGGTCTGGTCTAAGGTGACGTCGTCGATGGTTGAAAAATTTCTGGTTCAAAAATTGGTCTTATGGCTGGCTCTAGTGCTCTTGCTTCCACCGATTCTGGCGCAGGATTCGAGCGATTTGCCCACGGACATTTCTGTCCGTCATGTCGAACCTCCTTCGTGGTGGGTGGCATCGAAAACCTCCCCGATCCGACTCTTGTTCACCGGTCAAGGCTTCACGAAAGAGCTCACGCTCTCGGCCGATCGCGAGGGACTTCAGTTTACGAACCTGAGTCCAAGCCCAAATGGTCACTACCTGTTTGCCGATCTACACATCGCTCCTGACTGCTTGCCGGGTCCAGTAAAAATTGAGATCACTCTTAACCAAGAGGCCTCGATAGGCACCAGTACTCAGTTCGTATGGAACGTGCTTGAATACCCCAAGTACCAACCCGCTGGATTCGGCCCCGAGGACTTTATCTACTTTCTCATGCCCGATCGTTTCTGCGATTCCGATCCTGCAAATAATCGCCCCGCAAAATCACCTGATATCTACGATCGAAAAAAATCCCGCTTCTATCACGGCGGAGATATCCAAGGCATCACGAGTAAACTCGATTACATCCAAAATCTTGGAGCCACCGCGATTTGGACAACGCCAATCTACGATAACAACGATGCACCCGACCTAAAAGAAATGCATCCTGAACCAGGTGGTACCGAAAGAGTGCCAACAACCGGATACCACGGATATGGAGCTATCGACCTATACCGAGTCGATGAGCATTTCGGAAACCTCGAAGACCTCAAAACACTCATCGACCAAGCGCATAAGCGGGGAATGAAGGTGATTCAGGATCAAGTTGCCAACCACACCGGGCCCTATCATGCCTGGGTGCAAGACCCACCGACTCCCACATGGTGGAACGGGACTGCCAAATCCCACTTGAAAAACAACTGGCAAAAATGGACTGCCATGAATCCTCGCGCCGCTTATCAGACTCAACAACTCAATCTTGAAGGCTGGTTTGCAGATGTCCTACCGGACCTGAATCAAGAGGATCCAGAAGTCGCCAAGTACCTGATCCAGCATTCGATCTGGTGGCTCGGTGTGGCTGGCTACGATGCGATTCGCATGGATACCCTCCCGCACGTGCCTCGGCGGTTCTGGCAACAATGGGCCAGTGCCGTCAAACACGAATTCCCCAAAACAAAAATCCTCGGGGAACTCTACGACCAAGACCCAGTGCTGGTTGCTTATTATCAAGGTGGACGTACTGGACACGATGGCATCGATACCCATATCGATACGCTCTTTGACTTTGGACTTTTTACACCCATCAGAAATACCTTTGCCAAAGGCAAAAGCATTCGCGAGGTGCACCAAATGTTTGCAAGAGATTGGCTCTACGTGGATCCAAACCGCTTAGCCACCTTCATCGGTGTCCATGATATGCCTCGCTTTATGCACGAGAAAGATGCCTCGATCGATGGACTCAAGTCGGCCATGACACTGATGATGACCAGCCGAGGGACGCCGATCCTCTACTACGGAGACGAACTGGCCATGCCCGGCGGCGAAGACCCCGATAATCGACGTGACTTTCCCGGCGGCTTTCCAGGCGACCAACGCAATGCCTTCAAGGATGCCGGCCGAGAGCCCAACGAACGGACTGTCTGGAACCATATCGCCAAACTAGGTGCGTTACGCATAACCTACCCGGCACTTACGACCGGCAAGTCACTCGATTTAGTCGATGCCGAGCAACAGTACGCCTATGCTCGCATCAGCGATGAACATACTTTGCTCATCGCACTAAACAACGACACCCAGCCTGCTACGATCGAACTCGATCCATCGGTCTTACCGAGTAAGTCGCTAGCCAAGGGCTGGTCGTTTCAATGCGATGATCTTCTAGGTAGCACCAATACCCTACAGGTCGAAAACGACTCGAAGAACCCAAGTGCTACAGTGACTCTTCCGGCTCGATCGAGTGCTGTTTTCCTGTTACCGCAATAGATAACTCAACTACCAGCGGATTTCGACACTCGCTCCTGTTCGAACCCCGAGCATCATCGCCGCAGAGTCATCGACCAAATGGAGATGAAGCGGTGCATCGCCATCGGCGATCGCAATGAGCGTCATCGCCGGTTGCTGATGATCGGCCCCAAAGAGCCCCACCGTCTCATGTTCCTGATCGACCAAGACCCTTGTCTCGGTCGAACGAGGGATGTCCTTCCAAGCCTTGGGGGCAATGTCGGTGATCAAGTCTCCGGTACTAGAGACCTCGACGACCGTTCCTTGAATTCGTCTCGACACTTATGCTGCTCCTAGGATGTGGCTCTGGCGGCGAATTCGATCTACCGTTGCAGTAATAAACAACCAGAGCATTTTATACAAACCTGTCAACCAAGGGGGCTTGCAACTTGCAACTTACAGAAATCACCTTCGCGCAAAATTCACAACATTAACAAACGCTAACTTTACCGCTTCACAAGGGCGACTAGCCAACCTTTTCCGCCCTTGCGCATCATTCCTAACCAACGCCCTTGCCGCACATCGACGACCGGTGCACCATCGAGTTCTCCTGAGAGCTCAAAGGAGCTATCGAGCTGCAAACCGCGATCGGTCTTGGAATATCGATTGCCATCGACCAAAACCGATCGATCTGTCTCAGAACCTACAATCAAAATGTCGCCCGGAGGTGAATCGCCGCTGGAATTATCCACAGGCCGAAGAAACTGACTCGCATCCAGAAGTGGCTCGGCAATCGCCGGCTGTGCAGTCAGTTTCACTCGCACCACCTTACTCCCATCGGAAAGTGGAATCGTTTCGAGTGGCTCGAAGCTATCCTGAGAAACTCCGGCTACCTCGAGTTGACCACTTTTATCGATGGCAGACTTCGAAAGCGTAGCAAAGTCCTCGCGACAAAGCATCGAACCGTCGTCGAGCAAAAGCCCCCAACCAAGTTTTTGTTTGGTCACTGAAAAACCGAATGAGTTTTGTTTCCAGACCAAGCTGGTGCGATAACTGACAGGAGATTGACGCTGCAACTTGTCCCAAATCGCACCGTAGGGCAACGAAGGCTTCCACTGATCCCAATTGTCATCGGGTTTCTCATAAAGCATGAACCTTGCACCCGTACCCACAACCTTTCCCTTCGAATCCGGAGTTGCAAACTCGATCCCACCGTAGAGAACTTGACTCAACGAATCGGCTTCGAGTTCCAACCCGGTGATACCTAGACTGACTCGCCAACCACTGCGCAGCCAGAACTTAGAATTGGTTCGAACGAGTTCATGGTACTCTGGATCGATTGCGCATCGAACCAAAACACTCCGTGCATCGCTAGCCAATGTCACCGATAGGACATCGCCAACATGGAACCCTCGGTGTAGGATCGGAGTGCCGCTATCCAAACCATACCGTTTTGGTGAATCGAGAATGATCTCAACCGATCCCTCCTTGGGTCGAATCGGAGGGGCCGACTCCAAGCCTCCAAAACGCTTCACACTGTATTTGTCGCTAGGACCTGGCTCCATGGCAATGTACTTTGGACCAACGATCGTATCGAGGCCACGGATCGAGTCAAAACTAACCACCGGTCGTACGATCCAAAATTTTGTTCCATCGGTCACCACGCGTCGAGCGCTTGGATTCAATCGCACCGAGACCAAGATCCCCGGCGTGGTATCCCGGGCTAAATTAGATTCCGAAGTCGGTACCGCTAAAGCGATTTTTTCGACGCGGCCAACATCGATCCCTCGGTAGCGGAGGGATTCCCCGGGCTGCAAGCCATGCCCCTCTTCAAACTCGATATGAATAAGCTCCCCTTCGTTCTGATAAGCTCTTGCGAAGAGTACGAGGCTCAAAACGCCGCATAGGGCTGTTGCGAGCCAGAGCCAGGAAATGCGAGTTTTTTTCTTTGAAATCGGCACGGCCAGCGGCACGTTTTCTTCACTCGAATTGGGCTGCATCGCAAGGATTCTCAGTTTTCATCGGTTCCGGGGTTCTATCGCTTCGCCATTGATTGTACGATAAACGCCTCAAAAAGAGAGATTCAAGGCTCGAATCAGACGGACTAAAAACATGAACGGCACGATGCAAATACTCACCAGTCGAACTTCCTCGCCGTTGGCACACGCCGGACACGGACCAATCGACGCGAACCACCCGCTTCATTATCTGATGACCCCTGAACATTTGATGGGGGCTGTTGCTTTCATCGCCTGCATCGTTTTTACGACTTGGTTTATCGGACGGTTGATTTATCTGATTTCGAAGCCTACCTGAATGGTCACGGATAAGACGAGGTCATTGGGGTTTGCCTGTAGCACCCGTCGCTCCGTTTTCTCTTGTGCGTCTTGGACTGCAAAAGGTGTTGTTACCAACATCCCGTTGACATAGGTAGGGCCGTTATTGGTGGCATTGGCCGCCATAGGCTGGATGCTTGAACTAATCATTCGGACTTCTCCGAGTTGCTTGCCGGCTGCTTCGGCCAAGCGTTGCGCTTGACCCTTGGCCTTCTCAAAGCACTTCTTCAACGCAGCAGCCTCTTGGCTCTCGCTCAAGACACCGACGTAGAGAACTTGCGATTCGACATTGCCCGCAGGCATCGAGGAGGAGACATAAGCACTCGCGCCCATCAAGGGCATAATCTGCTCGAGTTCTTCCTCTGAAAGTTGCACTCGTAACTTCGTACCTCGAAAGTCCTTCGACTGCGCCAACCGACGAAGCTTGGCTCCAAACTCGATACTCCCATCGAGCGTCTCCTCGGTGATAGGCCATTCGGCCACGAGCCGATTGGTCGCAGCATGAATGAACGGCAACGGTTCTGAATCCCCATCGAGTTCTTCCTCTTCTTGCAGAAGCATTTCACGCAGACGACCTCGCATTTGTGGATTGTTCACCTGCATCTGTGCAGCCTGACGGCGCATCCATTGACGAGCCGACTCGGGATTTTCGACGAATGGGACTGTGTTGGACAGGATAGGCATCGTCCAACGATAGGATCCATCGGTGCGACCAAGTTCGCCTAAAAGTTTCTCGACCGTTTTGCGATGTTCACGGAGGGCTGATATCGCTTCCTCTCCCTCGCGGCCTTCGACTCGAAACGGGACGCGCAACTGCACTGCGACCGGTTGCAGAGAGACGGATTCTTGAGCAGATACACTCAGCAGTGGTGCACCCGAAGCTGCTCCGATGGTCGCTCCACTGTTCTGTGCCATGCACATTGATGTTCCGAGGAGACCCAAGACGGCCGATAGACAACCAATCAACCAATGACGCGACAAGATGATAGCCTCCAGAACCACAAAGGAGCGTTGAAACAGGACTCCTCTATCATACTATGAAGCTGAGTTGATTGTCCCGCAAAGTGGTCATTCGGGAATTTTTGGTTACGAAGGCGGTTTCGTCGGTAAACTTGTCGATAAACTTTATGGGTAACCGTTCACGGGACGGTTTTTAGCAAACTGATCAAAACGGCAACAAGGATTCTCTGGCTGAATGCCATCGTCCTCGATCCGCAAGGGTAGTGGATCTTGCTAAAGATCCTTGCGCTCGAGCAAACCTCAAAACCCAACCATCGCGATCTATCGAACGATTCGCTTCGGAAGGTGGTGCCCGTAGTGAACCACGACTCCTTTTTTCGGCTTATCAGAAAATTGACGGTGGTCTCAAGCGCTGGGATCTTTCGCAAGATCCACTACGGTTGGAGTGATTTGTCTCGACGGGGCATCATGAGATAGCTAACAGATGGGTCAGAGCCTTACGCCAAGGCGAGTTTCATCGCGTCTTGAAAGCCTCAGGAAAATCAAACTCGCTGACCTGTTTGCCTGTAACCTCGTGATGGCGAATCCTGAGGCTCGGAAGCGATCCGGTTGCATCATAAGTCAACTCGCCCGAGAGAAAGCCACCTTGAACTCGAAGAAAGCGATGTTCAGGTCGCCTGTCGCCTGGTGTCCAGCCCAGTTCGTGATTCTCGCTCCCTGGGCCACACCCAAACTCCCAGACGCTTGTCTCCGGGTCGACCGATGCATACTGCCAATGACGATCCCCACAGCAAAGAATCACTCCGGGAACTTTGGCGAACATCTCACGCAGTTCGTTCCCTTCATTTTCAAAGACCGTATTGGAATGATTGTCTTTTTTGTTATCGCGGTCTGGACCGACGATCGGTGTGGGAGTGCAAATGATCTTAAAGGTGGCCTTCGACTCCCCGAGCGATTGGGAGAGCCAAGCTTTTTGCTTCGCACCTAGGATCGTTTTCTCCGGACCATCGGCCATCGTGTTGGGGCTTCGATAATCGCGACCTTCAAGAATCCACAACTGAAGATCTTTTCCCCAATGCACCGTTTGATAACGTTCGGGTCGACCTGGAAATTGCTCTTGGTTAAAAAGTCTCTTGCCTTCTTCAAAGGTCACTGCACCGTAGGTTTTACCCGGCCAGCAATCGTTCGAAAGCGTGTCGTGATCATCTTTGATGAAATACGATGTGGTGTGATTGTAGAAATCGCGATTGCTCGGCAATCCGAAGATCCTGCCCCATTTGAACCGCATCAGTGGCAGGGTCATTGCCCATGGATCGGGTTTGTCATAGTACTCGATGTCCCCAGCATGGACGATGAAGTCCGGTGCGATCGCCTTCATCGCTGGATAGATCTTGTGACCACTTGGACCGTCATCGCGACGAATGAAGTCGTGGCAAGTGGTGATACAGAACTTCAACGCGCGCCGTTCGCTCTCGGCAGGTGCCGTCTTGAACGAACCTCGAATCGCCGCCGTTGGGAAACCATCGAGACTTTGCGCCTCGATGATCGTGATGTAATTCACACCCGGGTTTAGTCCCTCCAATTTCCACTGCGCGGTGAAGTCATTTCCGGCCTGGGTAGTGATCCAATCCAAAGACTTGACATCCTTGCGATGATCCTCCTGAAAGTAGGACAGTCTCACCCGCCCGGCCTTACCTGGACAAGCTCCAAGCATTTCATCCAAGCTTGCACCGGCAGGAAGTTGCAGTTGTTCGAGTTTCTTTGAATCCTTAAGCTTCGCTAATTCACTGGCTTGTTGGTTGGAGATGCTATTAAAGGGCTTGCCATAGAGAAGGATCTCCGGCCTACTGGTTGTACGAGCCCAGAGCACGATGCTGCTTTGGTCGGCCCAACTGTTTCGGGTGGCGTTGGCCAAAAAAGGCCCTTCGTTTTCGATGGGCTTCGGATCGGGATTAGGTAACGGCTTAAAGACGAAGTCCTTATAGATCGTCACTCCACCGTGGTCGGTCAACATAAACCGATCTTGATCGCTAGCTCGCCCGAAGTCGCGTGCACCATAAAATTTGCTAAACGCGATAAGCGTATCCCAAGCGGCTCCTGCGGTCGATCCAACAGTGACCAAATCCCCGTTGAGGTAATGCTCGATACGATCTCCCAGGGCAACGATCTTGGCCTGATTCCATTGGCCTGGAGGGTTGAGAGTTTTTTCTTTCTTGGGTCCTACCAAATCGTAGATCGATGCGGTCGAAGTATTGGAAGTGCTATCCGAGGGGTTATCTAAAATCTGGTATTCCAAACCAAGGTAGTTGCTATCGAAAATCGTCGCTCCAAAACGCCTAACACGGTACTTCAGTCCACCGTTGACCCCTTTTTGTATTTTCCAACTAAAGGAGAGTTCGAAGTTCGAGGGGAGTGGCGCGGTGACGATATTGCCACCTTGACCAGGCTTGACGAGTGCAACCTGGCCGTCTTTAAACTCCCATCCATCGGAGACTTTTTTGCCATCGGTCGTCTGCCAAAAATCTCGCTGTGCCCAGTTATCCTGCGCGATGGCTACTGGATAGAAACTCAGCAGAAAAATGAAAGCGATTAGGAGCCTTCTGAAATCGCAAGCAGGATACTGTCGACGAAAACATTCTTGTAGCATCTCGATAGATTCCTTCGAGTTCTAGCATTGATCGAGTGCGAGCACTTCGGTTCAATGCTTTGTTCATGCATCTTTTCGTACTCGTACTCAGCATCGCGGTACTCGTACTCGTACTCGAAGCGATCCATTGTAGCGATTCAGCCCATCGGTCCGCAAGTTACCTCGAATCGCTTGGAAAAACGATCGGCATCGCCGAAGTTCAAACATCCATCGGTTTGCTGAAAACTAAGGCGCGATTTTCAGCCACAAGTGGGGCTCTTTGGTATTCGTCGCTTTTGCCTGCTTCGATGCAGCTTGACCTTGCGTTTGTATCTCGATCGAAACGGGGCCCGACCAACCTACCTGCGGACTGCCATCTGCTTTGGGTACGGCTGAAACCTTTAAAACAACCTTCTTCTCACTCTCTTCTTTCATCTTGGAAACCACTGGCTCGCAAGTGTACTCCGGACCGAGTCCTTGGATTGAAACGGTAGCTTCCTGGGCACATCCATGGGTGCGTTCAAGAGTTACTTCAATCTCCGTAGGCTTATCCGATTTGCCCTGAATCACATCGTTTGCGACGGTACCAAAAACTACAGGAAACTCATTCTCCAACTCCAAGTGGTATCGAAATGCTGCACCAAAGCGCCCATGCAAATCACGGATAGCGATTCGATACACCCCGGGTGCTTTCATCTGACTTGCCAACACAGGATCTTTGATCTCTCCTGATTCGCCCTGCTTGCCCAGCGATTTGTTATCTGCACTGAGAACCTCGATGACCGCATCGAGTGGCGAACCGAGTGACTCAGCCATCGCAGTGATTTTCCAAAAACCTGCTTCCTTGGTCTCGATCTGTAAAACGTCTTCGTCCTTAGGTGTTTCTAAAGCCCCATAAAACGCATAACGGTTTTGGTTCTCTACGATTGTAACCACCGTAGGCATTTCTCGCTGACTCGGTTCGCTGATGGCAAGAGTATCGGATTGGAACCCGGTGGCCAAGTCGTCCACATCGCCCACCAAACACTGCAAGCGGTACAAGTACTTTTCGCCACCTGCATACCCGATGGTACTGTCAGGAGCTTCCGGGAACGCATAGATACGAACTGAAAAAAGTCCATCTCCAGGCGCGATGAAAACGAGGCGTGGATCCAGACCGAGCGCATCTAAGTTCTGGGCAAAGACATTTCCGCGCCGGTCGACGATCTCCAAACAGGCATCCATCGGAGACTTGAGCCTTCGATTTGCCTCAAGGCTCGCGACGAGCCTTTGGCCTTTGGATAGCTTGATTTGGTAGTGGTCTACATCTCCAGACTTTTGCAATATTCCATGAATCTCCGCAGGCAAAGCTTCGATCACCTGAGGCTTGGCAAAAGAGTCATTCGGTTCGATTTCCAGAACGCTCGGGTATTCGCTGACAAAAAAACGCATCAAAGACGAAATACTCTCGGGGCTGTGCAATCGAACCCAATGCAGACCGAGCGTCGCATCTGCTGGAATATTCGCAACAATCTTCCCAGGGGTTTCGCTAGCGGACCATTGGACTTGATTCGGTTGTGTCCAAAATGAAATCGGCCATTTTTCGAATTTGCCTGGCAGTTCGATCGTTACGCTCGAACCTAGTTGGCCACCGACAGGCAGAAGCCTTGCGGAATCCAAGTTCTGCGCGTGGGCGAACGATGCCCACAACGATGCGATGACAAGCGATAAACGAAGTGCAAATCCGATCCATGGACCAACACCGATCTTCGCCGGGAGTTGGTAATTGATCATCGACTACATAAGTTCTTTGATGGGGGTCGGATCGCTCACGAGGTGCGTCGGTCGTCCTGAAGGTGTGTAGTAGACTTTGTCTGGATCGATCCCCATCTTCAGATAGACCGTCGAGACAAAGTTCTCGGGGGCCAAGATCCGTTCGCATGCCGAGTGACCTTGGCGATCGGTTGCTCCGATGACTTGGCCACCTGGTGTTCCACCACCTGCGAACAAGATCGACATGGCGTTTGCCCAGTGATCGCGGCCGGCTTTGCTTTGGCCAGGGAGAGTGCTGATTTTCGGAGTCCGACCGAACTCACCCAGTGCGATGACCATAGTGGTTTCGAGCAGTCCGCGTTGATCCAAGTCGTTGATCAAGGCCGCGACGGTTTGATCCCAAGAAGGAAGTCGGGTCTTGAGGGCACCAAAGAGATCGGCGTGGTGATCCCAACCTCCATCATAGAGAGTCACAAAGGGAACCCCGGCTTCGACCAGACGTCGTGCAAGCAGAGCGCGTTGTCCGAAGCTATTGCGTCCATAAGCATCCCGAGTGGCATCGGACTCCGAGTGGATATCGAAGGCTTTCTGGGCTTCGGGAGTTGTGATCAACTCGACTCCTTGCTGAAAGAATTCGTCGACGGCTACTACAGGATCGGCGGTTGAGGGATCGGAAAACCGAGGAAGTCGATCGACCAAATGACGAAGATCCCGGCGGGAGGCAAATCGCTCATCGTTGATGCCACTGGGGAGTTCGACGTCGCGAACTCGGAAGTGTTTGTTGTTGGGGTCTCCACCGACAACGAAAGGAGCGTACTTGGCACCTAAGAAGTTCGGGCCGCCAGAGCGGGACATGCTGGGCATCGAGAAGTACGGAGGAAGTCCGTGAGGAGCGGGACGTTCTTTGGCTGCCACGGACCCGAGGCTTGGGTGAAAAGAGACAAACGCACCGCAACCGACCGGAATTCGCGGTGGTGCACCGGTCATCATGTAGTGATTGCCTGCACCGTGGTTGCCTTGGTTGTGACAAACCGAGCGTACGATCGCGTACTTGTCGGCCATGCTTGCGAGTTTAGGCAGATGCTCGCAGATTTGGATGCCTGATACGTTGGTATTGATGGGCTGAAACTCACCGCGGATTTCGACGGGAGCTTCGGGCTTGGGATCAAACGTTTCGAAGTGGGTCGGGCCGCCGTCCATCCAAATCAAGATGCAGCTAGCGGGTTTTCTGCCGGCGGGCATGCTGGCTGCACAAGCCTCACGCAGTTGGAGCAAGTTCGAGAAACTGCCGCCGGCTAGACCAGCGACTCCCAATTGAAGCCAATTACGTCGGAGCATGGTTCAATCCTTGTGGGTAAATTCGGGAGAGTTAAGCATCGACCAGAGGATATCTTCGACCAATTTTCGTCGATCATTGTTGGGTTTTCCGAATTCGCTGACTAGATCGGAAACTTCGTTCGGATCAGGAAAACGGGAAAAGGTTGCCAAATAAAGATCTTCGATAATCTGGTTGGGGTTCATTTCGGAGCCAGCTAACCGCTTTGCACGTCCGTTTTCATCGGTGATTTTTGAGGCGATGGCTGGGGCGTTCATCAGGTGGAGGGCTTGGACAACGGTCGATTCGGGGATGCGTTCGCAGGGGGGATCTTGATTCGGATCTGGGCGGCCAAAGGCATCGAGCAGTTCGGATTCGGTTCGGACGGTCCAGAGTTGCATGGCCCGGGTGCCGCTTGGGGTTCCTGCGTAAGACTGATTCGACTCGGTGATATCACAAATGGCATCAGCGAGGACTTCGGCCCGCAAGCGTTGGCGATAGTGGCGAGAGAAATTGCGATGGTCACCGCGATTGGTTTCGTTGGGTTCCGATGAGAGCGAGTAAACGTGCGACTGCAGGATGGTACGAAGGAGTTCCTTTTGGTTGAAACCGATCGAGCGAAAATGCGTGGCGAGTTGATCGAGCAACTGAGGATTGCTTGGGGGGTTCGTTGCTCGCAGATCGTCGACCGGGTCGACGATTCCGACACCAAAAAGTTCTGCCCAGATGCGGTTAACGGCGACTTGAGCGAAGGTTGGGTTAGAATTGCTTACCATCCAATCGACAAGTTTTTCGCGAGGGTCGTCACCTTCGGAGATGGCGATTTCAGAACCTCGCAGTGTTTTGGGGGTCAGTGGTTTACCGGTTAGGGGGTGCCTGACTTCGCCGCTGGATTTGACCAAGACGGCTTCTTCACCACCGGAGATCGGGGGAGAAAGACCGGTGCCTTTGAAGCCGACGCGGGAGAAGAAGGCTGCGAAGGAGTAGAAATCATGTTGGCCGTAGACTTCGAATGGGTGTTGATGACACTTAGCGCAATCGAGTCGAACGCCTAGGAATAACTGACTGACCATAGTGACAATTTCGTCTGGTTCACGGCGGTCACGGAAGATCGTAACAGCACCGTTTTTCCAGTTGCTACCCCGGGCCGTGAGTATTCCTCGAACGAATTGATCGTACGGGATGTTTTGACGGAAGGCATCGCGGATCCAGGTGTCGAGGCTAAGGACGGCTTTGATACCGACGCGATAGGGATTAGGGCGTAGCAGATCGGCCCATTTGTTAGCCCAGTTGTCGGCATACTCGGGGCGTTCGAGGAGCGAATCGATCAATGCGTTTCGCTTATTGGGGTTGGTGTCTTGGAGAAAGCTTCGAGACTCATCGCTGGTGGGTTGTCTGCCGATGACATCGATAAAAGCGCGACGCAGGAATTGGGAATCCGAGGCGGGTTTGCTCGGCACGATGTTCAACTGGGCAAGACGTTGATAGACAAGATCGTCGATGAAGTTTTTGCGGGGAAGATCGGCGTAAAGTTTTGGATCGACCGGATCGGGTCTAGGGATGGCCGAGGACCACGTCGCGATGTTGCCCATGTAGCGGGCCATGATGGTCGCTTCGCCTGGAAGCGAGCCGGCTTTGACTAGTCCATTGGGTTTGACGGCAAGCACTGCCGGTTCATTCGATTGATAAGCACTTGTGGAGGTCACATCGCGCACGGTGCCGTCGCTGTAGGTTGCTGAAACGATGAGGTTCAGTTCTTCGCCTGGGGCAAGGGGTTTAGGCACTGGGGTGATGGAGACTTCGGTCAGAACGGGGTCGGAATCGGAGGTGCGGGGGAAGCCCGATTGGATCCATTGGAAGAGGGTTTGGTAGTCAGGTGAATCGGGTTCGAGTTTTTTTCCGCCTCCGTGGGGGAGTTGGGCCGTAGCTTTTTGGAGCAGGAGGCTATCGGCGGGTGAGGCGGGTTGGACGCGTCGGCCTCGGGCATCGGTCACGATGGAGCGAAAGTCCATATCCGAGTCGAAGCCAAGCAGAGAGAGGGCGAAGCCATTTTGGCCGCGGGACTTACCGTGGCAGGGTCCGGAGTTGCAACCTCGGGCGGTGAGGATTGGTTGGACATCGAGTTCGAATTTGAAGGGTTGTTGAGATTTGACGATGACGTTTGGATCTGCTGCCCAAGTCGAGTCGGAAAAAAAGGCTATCAGCAAAGCTAGCATAAAAACACAAAATCTGGGGACAGACCCTACTGCGCTAGGTGCCAGGCACCCGTGCTGCTTCGGCTGAGATTTGCTAGCAAAACGATTTGCGGTGGGGACAGACCCTGCTGCGCTAGGTGCCAGGCACCTGTGTTGTTCTGCGCTAGGTGCCAGGCACCTGTGTTGTTGCCGCTGGGATTTGCTAGCGAAACGATTTGCGGTGGGGACAGACCCTGCTGCGCTAGGTGCCAGGCACCTGTGTTGTTGCCGCTGGGATTTGCTAGCGAAACGATCACCGCTGGGGACAGACCCTGCTGTGCTAGGTGCCAGGCACCTTTGTTGCGGCCGCTGGGATTTGCTAGCGAAACGATTCGCGCTGGGGACAGACCCCAAGCGAAATGCTGCTGAGGCCAAAAAGCTAGCAACTCGTGAGGGGGGCAATTCCGAATGTGGTAATTCGGTAATCTGATTTCGCTCCATGGTCGCCCTTTAGCTACCTGGTAAACGACGGGGGGTGTTGTTGGCGGGGCGGCAGAGAGATCTAATCCACTCTCGGCCACTAACAACATAATCGACTCGCGACCCCGCTGGAAATAAACATCCGCCGCTCCAGGGGGGTTTTTAGGAAAAACTCGATGAATCCCCCAAACGACCCCACCACCAACCGCCATAACCGCTTGAGATCGACTCTCTTCGCTCTCTTGGCCATTCTCGTTATCCAGTGGAATTCCAACCGGACCTCCGCTCAAGAATCGCAATGGACTCACCAAAGTTCAATCTACCTGATCACCACCCCCGATGGCGCTAACCTCCCAGATGCCACCTCCGAAGAAAATTTTCCTGTCCTTATCCGTATCCACAGCGACTTCTTCGATTTTTCGACGGCTCACCCCCAAGGACACGATATCCGCTTTGAATCCGACGGTGCAAATCTGCCTTATCAAATCGAACAATGGGACGCGTCCAAAGGGAATGCAAGCATCTGGATCCGTGTCCCGAAAATCCAAGGTAACCGACAACATGAAATCAAAATCCGTTGGGGTAATCCCAACGCCAAAAGCGAGTCGAACGGCGCAGCCGTTTTCAATTCCTCAAACCACTACCTAAGCGTTCTTCATCTTGATGATCGCCTTACGGATGAAGTCGGCTTGGTAAATTCAAAAGACAACAAGACCACCGAATCAGAAGGTCGCATCGGCCCAGGACGACATCTTTCAAGCGGCCAAGGCATCTCATGCGGAGAAAAAATCGAAGGCCTTCCAACCGGAGCAACCTCCCATTCAACCGAAGCTTGGATTCGTCCAGAGAAAACCAACGGACGAATACTCGGGTGGGGTAACGAACACGCTCAAGGAAAAGTGATTATGCATTTCAAAAGCCCACCTCATGTCGAAATGGAATGCTACTTTTCAGGAGCTAACGTCTCGAGTCTTGGACGCATTCCAATGAACCAGTGGACTCATATTCTCCATACCTACGAAAAAGGCAATTCGCGAATATACGTCAACGGCGAACTTAGCAACTCCTCTGAAACCCCCAACGCACCGCTTGCGATCAAATCCCCCGCAAGGTTCTACATCGGTGGGTGGTACAACCATTACGACTATGTAGGCAACGTTGACGAAATTCGTCTATCGAATACCGTTCGCTCTGCAAATTGGGCAAAGCTTCAGTACGAAAACCAAAAAGAAATGCAAACTCTCTGCGGACTGGTCATCCAGCCAGGCAATGAGTTTTCGGTCTCTCAGCAGAAAGCCTCCATCGACGAAGGCTCTCAAAAAACATTCTCCGTCAAAGCACTCGGTGCAAGAAAAATCTACTGGATCCTCAAACGCGACCAACAGGAATCGATCGTTGCCGTCGATCGATTCTCGTACAACTTTGACGCGGGCAGAGTCTCCCAAGACACCAACGTCAAACTTGAGTGCAAGGCCATCTACCCTGAGGGCACACGAACCCGCAACATCGAGATCTCCATCAAAGAAAAAATCCCCGAACCGAAATTCACCCTCATAGCACCAACCCATTGGAACGGTCGCGATCCGATCGAAGTGACGCCAGCGATCATTAACCTCGATGCAATGAGATCAGCAAACGCTGAGCAATTGAATGTCTCTTGGACAACTAGCCCATTTGCAATCATCAAAGAATCCAACTCGAAAAAACTCATTCTCAAACGATCCCAACAAAGCGGAACACTCCATGTCACTGCTTCGATCAGTAACGGTGGTTCAATAACATCGCAATCGATTCCGATCGAAGTGAAAGAACCACCCAAGGATGCTTGGCTCCATCGCACTCCCGACACGAACGAGAAACCGCAAGAGGGTCAATTCTACGCGCGCGATGATAGCAACGAGGGAACTTTGTACTACAACGGTCAACTCGACGCTGACACCGTAACGAGCGCCCAAGAAGTGTTTCTGAAACTCTATGCCGATGACCGTTTGATCCATACGGCAAATTCCAAACTCGATGCCGACAAGAGATATTCACTCTCGGTCAAGCTCGAGGCCGGTCTGATAAAATATCGTATCGAGTTTGGTGTCGATAAGGATCGAGTCATCGATACTGTCGGTGATATCGTCTGCGGGGATGCTTATTTGATCGATGGCCAGTCGAATGCTCTTGCTACCGACACGCCCGAAAAATCGCCTCCGGAAACCAACACATGGATCCGCAGTTACGCAAATCCATCACAGAACCCGAAGGACAACGAAGGAAACCTCTGGGTTCTTCCGGTCTGGAAAGCTCAAAACGGTCAGCGTGCTGAACTCGGCTGGTGGGGCATGGAACTCGCCAAACAACTCGTGGAAAGCCAAAAAGTCCCGATCTTCATGATCAATGCCGCCGTCGGCGGGACTCGGATCGATCAGCATCAACGCAACGAAAGCAATCCTACCGATCTATCGAGCATCTACGGTCGTATGCTGTGGCGCATCCAAGGTGCCAAGCTTACGCACGGCATCCGAGCCATCCTTTGGCATCAAGGGGAGAACGATCAAGGTGCCGATGGCCCCACAGGTGGCTTTGGCTGGGAAACCTACCACAACTACTTCATCGAAATGGCTGCTGGCTGGAAACAGGATTTCCCGAATGTCCAGCGTTACTATGTATTCCAGATTTGGCCGAACTCATGCGCGATGGGTGGCCGAAATGGCTCAGGCGACATGCT
>JBEIGI010000066.1:0-28847 GCA_040381975.1 Pirellula sp. | reverse complement strand
AGAGCGATGGATTTTTTGGTTGCTCCATGCCCACGAGTACGACTTCGAGTCGCTTCAGCGGCTTTTTCCGCAAACTCCATTTGTTCAAGCCACTGACACTATCGACCGAATAGCGAAGATAACTAAGGACAAAGACATGTATGATGCTCGCGAAAAACTGCTAAGAGACAAACGATGGATTATTCAATCCTCGATTAAGCAAGGCTTAGAACAGGGGCTAGAACAGGGTCTAGAACAGGGTCTAGAACAGGGGCGTCGAGAGGGTCGGGAAGAAGGCCAACAACTGGGCCTTAAAATTGGCGTCGATTTAGGACTGTTATTCGGCCAGATAAAATCATTCCAAAAACTTCTTGGATTGGAACAGACGACCCAAGAAGAACTTATGGCCATGGATCTTGCAGAGCTTACGGCTTTTGCATCCGATCTGGAAAACCAAGTCCTAAGGAACTTGCGAGACTCCAAACAGTAAGTGTTATAGGCTTGGACCAAAGCAGTTGGGGCAAAAACTGAGTCAACCCAAATTTTTCTGCAACACACTTCATTTTTCTATATCTAGCAACGCTTCGGCGAAGGCCTTACCCATCTGAGCAAAGATCTTCGCACTTCCAAAGTAGTGGTAACCACCGTTCGAAGCGCCTCTGAGTGCCTCTCTATCTTTTGGAGAAAGGACTTCTTCTAAAGCCCAATCCAGTTTTTCCTTGTCGGACTTTGTGATTCCCTCAATCCAAACATCGATCGCGGCATAATGTTCTGGGGAGTTAAGGTCGTATTGATCATTCGCATAGACCGCCAATACGTTCTTTCCTTTCTTCAAATATTTGATTTGTTCTTCTCCGAGAACGATGGAACGGTAATGCGGGTCGTCTCTCCACCAGATGTAGGTATGGATTTTTTGGCCGTTCAAATAAACGTGGAATCCTTGTCTTGCCAACACCGCAATGCGATACGAGTCGTAGTTGAGATCTTCCACTTCAAAAGTCGTGCGCATTATCAAGAATTCACCCTCGCCCCACTTTGAAGGAAATTGATTCAACTTAATGCCACTGTGATTCCATAGCCCCTTTCCGATCGGAGCTTTTCCCTGGGTCCATTTGCTGTCATCGAAGTCAGGCTTATACCAACCTTCCATCGTTCCTGGCAAAGTAATATCACGGAATCGTCGAGCATCGTAGGTTTCAAGCTTGTCCTTCTTGTCGGTCGCATCGAGCGTAACGAAACGCCAAATCCTATTCTCTGGCAGAGGCTTACCAATAGGCTTCCAGTAATCCTCCCATTTCCAATCTTTATGAATCGTTCCATCGGCATTCAACGCGTGCGCTGTACTGACGATATTGTCGTACTTGGCCTTCTTCGGTTCCGCAGCGGCGATATCGTTATCCCAAAAAGGGGCGGTCTCAACAGCCACTACATTGCCTTTGAACTCTGGCATAGCGGCCGGAGCGGCCATGGCCTTGCGGAACTCCTCGTTTTCGCTTCGACCACCGACCCCCAACACTCCAATAACAAACGGCATCTTCGGAGCTGATAGGTCTTTGCGAACATCCCGAATGAAGTGCGATAAAAGGCGTGAGTATTCGTCGTAATTCTTGTTCGGGTAGGTTTGCCCATCCACTAGATCGTTGAATCCTTGGAGCCAGACAAATCCGGCTAATTCGTAACCAGATTTCGGGTCATAATCCGGGCAAACCCGCTTGGGATCTTCCAAGACCTTATTTACATGTTCGACCATCATCCGATAAAACAGGCCCGAGGCAGCGTCCTTCTGCTGTTGCCATTTTTCTCGGTCTTGGAGTTTCGGAATTCCGTGGGCACCCTCGGGATGCTTGTCCCACAATTCCTGAGTCTCCCTGGGTAGCTTGTAAGGCCCGGCACTTGGTGGTCGGAATTCCGTGTTGAGCGATCTGCCGCCCCAAGCGGTCTTGATAATCAGGATCGGTTGATCCAGCCGTTTCTCCATGTAGATACCAAAGGTGAACTCCGGACCTATTTTGCCACCATCCTTCGTGGGTTGATCTCCTCGTGCGCCAAAGCCGGTAGTCAATTTTCCAACCCCCTCGCCATTGGCGCTGCCATCATAGGGTCCGGTCAAATAGGACATCCATACCTTATCACATACCTTTGGAGTTCCATCAGCATTCCGCATCTCTTGGAGTATAGGTGCAGTAAGAGGATCTTTGCCGATATAGTCAAATGTACTGATTGCTGCATGCCCTTCCATGTTCGACTGGCCAGCAAGAACGAAAACCTTAAGTGGCTTTGCTTGTGCCAAGGCACTCTTGGGTAGGAAGCATAAGGCAAGGGCAAGCAATGCCAGGAATTGCAATTGCCTCATTGTTATTCGCACAGTGGCCATGTATGTTGTTGACATGATAGAGATCTGTAAGCGGTTGCTCGTGGTGATGGGATTCCGACGTCGAGGAATCATCGAGTTGGATGTTTGCCAACGCACCTGCCGTCTTACGATCACTCGTCACCAAATATATCAGATTCTTTGTCTTGGGAGTCGTCGGTGTCGGTGGGCCTTGTATCCAATCCCCTTTTTCGTCAAACAGATAAGGTTACTTCATTTCTCTTTGACAGCATACTCCAAGGAGTTTTCCCCTCCTTTGACTTTGCCCAAACCGACCATGTTGGATTGTCCGAGTAATATGAAAAGTTGGACTGGTCGTGTCATATCAGCCGGTTTTGGATCGTGTTTGGCAATCGCGCTTGAAGTCTCTTGAGCCTCCGTGGCAAGAGCCGCTAAGCTCAACGCAATTACGACTGCAAGAACGCTTCGCGAGATCGATTTGCTTATAGCGGATTCCCTAAAAATGCTCGACACAGCAAAGCGTTGTCAGGTCACCATCGGGCGAAAATTCGAACGATGGCATTGACAAGATTGACCGCGGACAAGATTGACATTGATGACCACATTGACGGTGTCGACCAGCCGAGTCAACAACGCCAACTATCATTCTCGTCGATTTCGTCAATCTCGACAACACAGTCAATCTTGTCAGCACCGTCCAAGACCCGACGCGACTGCCTCAGTCGGACGCTTGGCGAAAGCACATGCATCAGCGGCCGGCTGGGCGGGCCGCTGATGCTGGCTCCGGGAATAAATTTAATCAACGCAGTCCCACCGCATCGACGCGAAAGTATCCGCGGTGATGACTAAGTTCGCCTAGGCCTTAAGCCTTGCTCTTGCGTCGAGCGCGATAAGCCATGCCCAATGCACCAAGTCCAAAGATCGCCATCGAGGTCGGCTCGGGGACTTCGCCACCAGCACCGCCACCAGCACCAGAGATTTCGAAGAACGCACCCTGCGAGTTAATACTGCTATAAAGAAAAAAGACATATCCAAGATCTATTTGATACGGGTCGTTTGAAACAAGATTGGGGAGTGCGAAATTGCCGAACCACTTTCCGTTACTGGCTAGGTTGTTGAAAATCCCAGGAGAGCTAGGTAGCGATCCACTACCGATTTGTAATCCAGCAGAGAAATTAGTAAAACCCATTACCGCATCCCCACCACTGAGCTGCTGAGAGTAGACAAACCATGGTTGGGCAAATGTTGCGACGGTTTTGTTCCCGCCATCGTTGATCTCAAAGGTCAAGTTCAAGTTTGTGAAATATGCCGATGCGCTTGAATCAAAACCTACAGTCGAGGTATCTGCAGTTCCGTAGAATTTGAAGGTCGCATTGTTGAAGGCGATTTCGTCGGTACCATTAAAAAAAAACCCGGACAAAGTGGATGTACCCCCATCTATTGTGTAGGTCGCAACCGCCGCCTGCGAATTACGCGACATCCCTAGCGTCAATGCAACCACAAGAAGCATCGATGCAACGGAGAAAATGGGTTTCGAAAGCAAACGAACGTTCATAAGAACCTCTCTCAAAAAAATGAACAAACATGAATCGAAAAGCCTTCCTGGCACAGTAAGTTTCCTGAACCACATCAAGCGATAACTCGCTTCGATCCTTCGACCCTAATGTGCAATACATACAGGCCCTTCGAGTCCTTTCGAGAGGCTGGAAACGCACCGTTGCCTACGCTGACACAGCGATCATTTCCGGAGGATATAAATGCAAAAACAGGGTTCGATCTGACAAGAAATCGACGGATCGAGAAAGATTTTTTTCCGGCAGAGGTGTCAGGGCTTGGGGGCCAAGCGGGCCCAGAAATAGTGCTAAGCCGCCTCGAGGCGGCGGGTTTTCCCGCACGTAAACCGCGCGTCGAGGCATCGAAGATAAAATTTCCAAGAATCCTAAAAGATCGTGTCAGATCGCTAGGATTGTTTTCATTTATATACCTAGCGTTTTTATGCTCATTGCGATAGCTCGATCGCATGCATGATCCTTGAACCAATCCACCTAACAAATTCGTTTGCTTGTCGTTGGATGTTGGTTTACACTCACCCTCTATGTCCTCGATCTGCGAAACCTCCACTACGTTCATCCGTCGCCTTGGCAATCATGAGCCAAGGGCTTGGGAGGATTTTGCCACGAAGTACACCTGGATGATGCGACGTTGGTTTCGATCGAAGGAATTCGACGGGGTGGAACTCGACGATATCCTTCAGGATACGTGCTTGCGAGTCTTCCAAAACATCCATCAATTCCGAAGCCGCGGTCATGGTTCGTTCCGGGCTTGGCTCAAAGAGATCTCCCGAAGTTGCTGGCTACAAGCCGTTCGCCAATCGGCTTACCAAGCTCGCATAAGGCATCAAGTTTACATTCTTTCTCATTTGGTGTCCGAGCATATTCTCATCGCGATCGACCACCAGATCGATCTGCTGATCGAGGAGGAATTGATCGATCGTGCCTTGCTCCAAACGCGCAAGCTTTTCAACGAATCGACTTGGAATGCCTTCCGTCTGACGGTCATCGAAGGACACTCAGGTGCAGAGGTCTCAGACCAGTTAGGTATTTCCAGAGAACTTGTTTATAAAAGCAAAGAGCGCTTCGAAACCGCCTTTAACAAGGAACTTCGAATCCTCAAAGATCTCGATTAGTTCGTTTTTGTAGCTCGAAGGCAGGAGAGGAATCTCGGTGGAACCGATTTCCTCTGGCAGACACATCAGTCCTGAAGTTCTTGAGAATTTTTCTCGAGGAACTCTATCGCGCGAAGAGAGCCGGACTGTCAGCGACCACTTGGCACTATGCACCCGATGCCGAGCGGCATTCGTCGAAACGATGAACTCGATCGATGTGACCGAGACCCAGCCGCTTGATAGATCCGATGGATCCACTCCGAGTATCTCTGGATATCGAGATATGCGGCCACTTGCCCAAGGAGGCATGGGATCAGTTTATCTGGCCTACGATGAAAAAACGGGTCAAAAGGTTGCCATCAAGGTCATCAAGCCGCGTCCACACGATGCGTTTAATTCCGACCGCAAGGAACGACTTGTCCGCGAAGCCCGCGCGCTGACCAAGCTAGATCACCCTAATATCGTTCGGGCCATCGAGGTGTTGCTCATTGATGAATCCCCCGCTTTGGTCATGGAGTATGTCCAAGGCCAAACCCTGCATCGCTGGATCCGAAACGGGCTTCCCGATCACCGACTCGTTGCCCAGTTGGTTTTGGATCTTGCTCTAGCCATCGCGCATGCGCATCGAAACGGAGTCGTCCACTGCGATCTCAAACCGCACAATGTCTTGGTAATCGCCCAAAACGGTTTGCCAAGCTTGAAGGTCATCGACTTTGGACTCGCAAAACTTAGCGATGAGCGGTGGGATATCACCTGCTCGGGTGATATCCTCGGAACCCCAGCTTATATGGCCCCTGAACAGACTTTGGGAAAACCGATTCCGGCCAATCCAACAATTGATGTTTATGGACTCGGCACCATTCTCTACGAACTCTTGACGGGGCAAGCTCCATTTGAAGCATCGACATCGACGATGCTGTTGACCAAAGTGGCCAGGGATACACCTCAAAGACCTCGAAAGATTCACTCTGAAACTCCGACAGCCCTTGAACGCATCTGCATGAAGTGCCTAGAGAAAATGCCTCAGGATCGGTACGCGACCCCTGAGCTTTTGGCAAACGACTTGCAAGCCTTTCTGGTAGACCGTCCGATTTCGGCCAGAGAGCCAAGTACGGTTCGCAAGATAGTTCGCCGAGTCAAATCCAACGGCTGGTTGACACTTGCGATGCTCATCACCGGAGTGCTGCTGACCCTCGGCGTACTGGCATGGTGGAATGAACGGCAGACTGCGGCCAATTTGACGGCATCGATGCAGCGGGCTACGACCCAACAGCAGCAGGCCACTTCGCGAGCCGAACAAGCTGAGGAAGCGGTGCTGGAGGAACTTCGCACCAGTTTTGAGGAGACCTCGGAACGATTGTTCGGATCGACTCCGGATAAAGAGGATGCCCAGTGGGAAGCGTTGGATCGAATCTACCAACGCTGGGAACGCTTTGCAGATCGCGTGGACAGTTCTGATGCGAGCCGACTGGTGCGTGGCGAAGCATTGATGCGACTAGGATCGATCCATACGCTTCTAGCCGAATTGAGCCCGGCCGAGCAGAAGCTCAATGAGGCACTTAAGGTCTTGCAGGAAATCACCGGCGTATCCCAGAAGAATCAGCATCGTTTAGTCCTGTTGGCTGAAACGCATTGGGAATTGGCCAAATGCTTGTTTGACGCTGGCAAAGCACAAGAATCGCAGAAGGCTTTTCAACAGGCCCTCGCAACTAGCACGCTGGCAAACCAAAGCTCACCAATCGACATAAAACAGGCGTTGCTCACACCCAAGATCCAGCGTGACTATGGAGTGATGCTGACTCGAACGAACCAATTCGAATTAGCCCAAAACAACCTGAGTGCTTCAATCGAACGACTTAAGGAATTGCAAATGCGGCCGGAGAACTCCGAACCGTTGGATGCCAAAAGTCAGCGTCGGATCATCGAGCAGCTTTGGTCCTCGAAGACCGCAAAGGCCATGGCGTTACGGATGCAAGGTGGATCCGAACAAGCGATCCAATTGCTTGACGAGTCTTCGCCGCAGCTGATGGATCTGCAGACACAAATGCCAGAGGATCCGATCCTCCTGCGTTTGCTATCGGTGCATCAATTCACAAGGAGCCTCTGCCAGCGGGATCTCGGGAGGCTTGGTGAATGCAAAGAATCTTTGCTCAAGGCCCTCGAGTACCAAAAGACGCTCGTAGGCATGTATCCAACTCGCCATGATCTCCTTCAAAAATACGGGAGCCTGTGCGGCGAACTGGGCATCGTATCGATTCGCCTTAATCAACCTAATGACGCCTTGGATTCTACGTTCGAAGCATTGCAAATTCAGTCGCAGCTTGCAATCAAATATCCAGATCGACCGGAGTACTTGGGTGAGAAGGCTAAGTCGCTGATCAATCTGGTCGCGATTCTAGGGTCTTTGAATCGGCTTCAGGAAGCAATCACCCAAGGTAGTGAGCTTATTGAGATTCAGACAAGGCTCAGCCTAGAGCATCCTGAGCAAGCGGATTACGCCTACGGTTTAGCGGCTTCTTTGAATATCTTTGCAACCGTACACGGCCGACTTGGAGAAAATGTCTTAGCTTATGACTATTTTGATCAGAGCTATTCGATTTATACCGAATTGATCGAGCGAAACCCCTCCGTCAAAACCTACCGAGCAGGGTTCGCCAACAGTTGTTTATCAAAAGCCGAATTGGCACTCCGTTCTAGCGATTTGCATCTGGCAATCGATGCTTATTCGCAAGCGATTGAAATCATTTACCTCATGAGACCTTTTGGTCTCCTTGCTGAATCGAAGTTGCTGGCCAATGCCTACCTTGGCCAGGCATCCGCATATCAAGCACTTGGAAACCATGCAGCAAGCCGAGTGTGTGCCCAACTTGGCGCTGACACTATTGAGACATGTAAGGATGCAGACCTTCAGTGCCACGAGATTTTGAGAAGGTGTCTCGTATTGGTTAATTCCACGGTTGATGACACTTCTGACTGATTAGCCAAATGTAGTTTCCTTTAGGCCGATTCCTAGTTCACAGCAAAACGTGTAATTGTCTTAAATGGGTTCTTAAGGTAATTTAGTGGGTCATTTTGCTAAAAGAATCCGTGCGACAGTGATATCGGCTCAAGATCGACCCGAGGACAGGTGATTGGGAATAGGCGGTAGGACTCGAACTAGGTGCGCGATGTTTTGAAGTGCGGTTTGGTGAGCGTAACAGCCAAAAAGCCCAAGTGTCGCAAAGCGACTGCTAGCCTGTGATGACATCAAAAATCGGCTTGCCGCTGCAGATTCGATGGGGACGATCCTCGCGATCCAACAACGTCTCCTCAGGCGATATCCCCATCTGATGCAAAATCGTCGCCGCATAGTCATAAGGTGATACCGGGTTTTGACTTGGATAAGCTCCATGGCGATCACTCTGACCATAAACAGCCCCCTTGGCGATCCCACCCCCAGCTAGAATCCCGCTGTAGCAATAGGGCCAATGCTCCCGACCAGCATTCGCAGCCGTGACCTGAGGCCTTCGCCCAAACTCACCCACCCATGCAATGATCGTATCATCGAGCATCTGACGCTCTTGGAGATCCTCGATTAACGCGCACAGAGCAGCATCGGCTGGCGGAATCAAATCATTCTTCAATCGATTGAAGTTGTTGCCATGCGTGTCCCAAAAGTTTTGCCCGTCGTTGTGCCAATTCACCGAGACCAACGATACTCCATGCTCGACCAAACGACGTGCCATCAGCACACACTGGCCATGGATGTTCCTGCCATACCGATCTCGCGTCTGAGCCGACTCCTGGCTCAAATCAAAAGCTTGCTTGACTTTCGGACTCGATAGCATCTCAAAGGCTTGGATCTGCTGATTGCTCAAAATCCCGGACTGCGCCGCGCGATGGAAAGCCGATTGCTGGGCTTCTAACGTCTTCAAAAGATGCGAACGGGACTCCAACCGATCTAGCGTCATGTCCGACGGAAGCGAAAATGCTTGAGGCTTCCAATCCGGATGGTTAAGATCCCCTCCGAGCAACGCACCGCTATAGGATGGACCCAACCAACCACCATGCTGCCCAGGGGCTTCTCCTCCAGGTGCCGCCGGATGGAATGCTTTCCAAGGCATCGCAACAAACGATGGCAGGCCGTCTATACCTGGACGAAGCTTAGTGAGCAAACTCCCCAAATGAGGCGAATCCTTTTGGCTCGGCGGTGCATCATCGCTCTTGAGCACCGGTGCTGGATTTCCAGTCAATGTCGCATGACCGCTAGAAAGATGAGCTGGGTCGTCATGCGTCAAAGTTCGCAGGATCGTTATTCGATCCGTCAACTTCGAAAGCTTCGTAAAATGCTCGCAAATTTGTATCCCAGGAATAGCCGTCTGAATCGGCTTGAACTCACCGCGTATCTCCGCAGGTGCTTCGGGTTTCATGTCAAAGGTGTCGAGCTGGCTCGGCCCTCCCCACATGAACAAAAAAATGCATCGCTTGGCCTTTATGGGTGATGATCCTACCGAATTCCCCAAGGCGGAATTTATACGAGGATCCACTTGCAGTCCTAGCATCGACATCGCGCCGGCCTGGAGGATCTGTCGTCGATTTGCGCTTAGTAAACGTTCAAATCCAGAGCAGTGGTTCGGTCGTGTTGTCACGTTGAAAGCAACTTACTTGGGTGGTTCTTCCGACGGAGTTCCTGCTGTCCAAGGTGGTATCGGACTACCGTCTGGACTCTTGCCCGTGGCCGGGTTACTACCTCGCAGGCTCGCTACATAGGCGCTGACCATGACGATATCGTTCTTGTTCGGAATCCTTGTCGCCCAAGCGGGCATTGCACCACCCGCGACACCTTCGTTAATCACCTTGGCGATATCCTCGATCTTCTTGATGTGCTTGTAATTTTCATCGCACAGATTCGGGCCAATGACTCCACCCCCATCAGGTCCATGGCAAGACACGCAATTGACCTTGTAGATCGAGCGACCCACATCGACCCATTCCTTTTGATTCATGAACTTAACGAGAGTGTTGGCATCGGGTGTCAATTCACCAAGGTCCGAATACTTTTTCTTTTGGTTCGCATCGAGGGCCGCAGTGAATTGCTCGTGGAGCGACCGATTGGGTGCACCGACATGGAAGTAAAGCAGATAAATCGGAGATACAACGACCGTAATGATGAACAACCATTTCCACCACCCTGGAAGCGGATTGTCGTATTCGCAAATCCCATCGTAGGAGTGGTTCATGGGCGCCAGGTGATTCGAGGCATCTGCGCCGCTTGCAGTTTGATTGTTACTCATGGTCGGTTGGAAGATTGCTGGGGAATTGGATCGATTACCTCGTCGCTTAGCGGGATTGCGCTGAAGCGATCGACCGCCGAACGCCTTAGCGTTACGGCCCAAAAACTAATCGCAAGGAAACAAATGGCGAAGATCACCAAGGCGACTTGGTCGAAAACCGAATAATCCAGTTTCGAGACAACATCTTTTAACATCTTGTTATTGGGCTCCCGCCTCGGGAACACCCGCTTGGGTTGGATTTGCCGGAGTTTCAGGTTTGAAAAGATCGGTTCCCACACGCTTGAGGTAGGCGATCAATGCGATGGCCCTGGTGTCTTGGATCAATCGACCATTGTATTCGACCGGACCTCCAAGAGAAATGATCTCGGCGGCAACGCGTTGGGCTTGCTCTTTTGCTAAATCTTCTGATTTTTCGACTTCGTATGGGTACTCAGGGTGCAAGTACTTATTCGCTTTAACCCGCAAGTGCAGATCGCTCAAGTTGAGCTTCTCTTCGAGTAAATGTCGGTAGGTCGGCATGACCGAACCGGGGGATATGGTCGATGGGCTCTCGAAGTGCCTCCAGTGCCAAAATCCACTTTGCTGGGTAACACCGATTCGGGCAAGATCCGGGCCAATACGACGCGAACCCCATTGGAAAGGATGATCATAGACCGATTCTCCGGGCTTGCTGTACTCACCATACATGAGTTTCTCGGCCACCATCGGGCGAATCATCTGTGAGTGGCAGTTGTAACAACCCTCGGCCACATAGATATCACGCCCAGCGATCTCAAGCGGTGTATAGGGCTTGACGGTATTGATCGTCGGAATGTTGCTGCGAATAAGGAACATCGGAATGAGTTCAAATGCGCTAGCAACCAACACGGCTAAAGTCGTCATCACGGTGAACTTCACCGGAAGATGCTCCCATGCACGGTGCCAATCCATGCGGTTGAGACGATCAAGCTTCGTAGCAACCTCCAGCACTGGGGTTCCCTTCAAAGGGCTATGGTCTTGGATGGTCTCGATATAATCTAGGCTGAGCCTCGGTGCAGAGTAAACTGGAACTTCATAAACCCTAGGCCTGGACATCCAGGTCATGATTGCGTTGTAGGCCAACAGCAAGATACCTATCACATAAAGTACACCCGCAAAGACCCGAGCAGACCAAAAAGGCATTAATACTGGGACCGTATCCATGAACGTGTTGGCTAGATCTCCTTTAGGGGTAAGCTCCCGCCACATTAAGCCTTGAGTGATTCCCGCGATATAAATCGGGATGATATACAATAGGATTCCAATCGTTCCAATCCAAAAATGCCATTCGGCTAACTTGGTGCTGTAAAGCTTGGTCTGATACAGCCTAGGCAAGAGCCAGTAGATCATGCCAAAGGTCATAAATCCGTTCCACCCCAAAGCTCCGGAGTGAACGTGTGCGATCGTCCAATCGGTGTAGTGAGATAGTGCATTGACACTCTTGATCGACAGCATCGGGCCCTCAAAGGTCGCCATACCGTAGAACGTAATCCCAACAACAAAAAACTTGAGAACCGGGTCGGCGGTGACTTTATGCCAAGCTCCCCTCAAGGTCAGTAGACCATTGATCATCCCACCCCAAGAAGGCATCCAGAGCATAACGCTAAAGAGCATCCCGAAGGTGCTAGCCCATTCGGGTAATGCCGTGTAATGCAAGTGGTGAGGACCTGCCCAAATGTAGATAAACACAAGCGACCAAAAGTGAATGATACTCAGCTTGTAGCTAAACACAGGTCGGTCGGCTGCCTTGGGCAAAAAGTAATACATCAACCCAAGAAAAGGTGTGGTCAAAAAGAAGGCAACTGCGTTGTGACCATACCACCATTGCATCAGCGCATCCTGGACACCCGCATAGATCGGGTAGCTCTTTCCTAACCCTACAGGCACAACCAAATTGTTAAACACATGCAAAACCGTCACAGTGACAATCGTCGCGATGTAAAACCACAAGGCCACGTACATGTGTCGTTCACGGCGATGGATCAGCGTCATCATGAAGTTGGTGCCAAAGAACAGCAACCATACAACCGCAATGGCTAAATCGATGGGCCACTCGAGTTCTGCGTACTCTTTGCTCTGCGTGTAGCCCAACGGAAGGGTCAAGGCAGCGGCCAGGATGATCGCTTGCCAACCCCAAAAGTGAAGACGGCTCAGCGCATCGGACCACATTCGAGCCTTGCACAATCGCTGGGTGCTGTAATACACAGCCGCAAAAATCGCATTTCCAGCGAACGCGAAAATCGCTGCATTGGTATGAAGGGGTCGAAGCCGGGCAAACGAAAGCACCTGGCCTACGTCGCTTTGGAACTTGCCAGATAACTCCGGAAGAACCAATAAAAGCCCTACAACCACCCCAAGACTCGTGGCGATAATTCCCCAAAAGATCGTCGCAAAAACGAACCAGCGAACAATGTCGTCGTCGTAACTGTAATGCTCGAGCGAACCCGTCGTCTGGGAATCACTGTGCTCGGAGGCAATAGCTGTGGATTGGCTCATATAAATCGAGTCGAAACGTGTGTCAAATCAGGTCAGGAGGTAAAGTGAATTGTATATCCACATCGACTCTGACTCATCGCCTAAAGCACCCTTTTGTAGGGTTTCGACCGCGACAGATTGAAGCAAGTCTAGTGAATCGCTTTATCCCTATTTTATTTGCGTTTATTGCGAAATCCACGCCCACATGCGTCTTCCAAAGAGTCCAGGCCAGCACGTCTTTCGGTAAACTGGCTCAGGAACCAGGGGCCATCCCCCATGCTTAACTCCCAAGTAATGTTTTGCTTATGTTACGATCCAATCATCCTAGGTTTGGTTTCCTCTTTCTCCTGATCGTACTCTTGCTCATTGAGTTCAATCAAATCCTTTCGGCACAGTCCCCGAACATCCTATTTCTGTTCGCCGATGACTGGGGCCGCTATGCCAGCGCGTATGCAAAGTACGAACCCGAAAACAGCCTGCAATCCCTGGTTCGCACTCCGAATATCGATCGCATTGCCAATCGCGGGGTCTTGTTCCGAAACGCTTTTGTCTCTGCTCCGAGCTGCACACCATGCCGAAGCGCACTTCTTAGCGGTCAACACTTTTGGAGAACAGGTCAAGCATCAATCTTGCAGGGAGCCAAATGGGACTCGACGATCCCAGCCTTTCCACTCTTGCTCCACGATGCTGGCTATCACATCGGTGAGAGCTTCAAAGTTTGGGGACCAGGAACACCCAACGATGCTCCTTATGGTGCCGGTAAATTCGCTTACGAGAAAGCTGGCCGACGTTGGAATGATTTCTCCGAGAACGTTACAAAAATGATGCAACAAGGGACATCCTTCCAAGAGGCTAAAGAAGCTCTTCTGGGCGAGGTTGTCGCCAACTTTGATCAGTTCCTCGAAGCTCGCCCTAAGGGGAGCCCATTTTGCTATTGGTTCGGCCCAACGAATGTTCATCGCCAGTGGGTGCAAGGCTCGGGAAAGAAACTCTGGGGATTGAACCCAGAGGACTTCCAAGGCAAACTCCCTCCGTTTCTACCCGATGTTCCAGTGGTTCGAGAAGATGTCGCTGATTACTTTGGCGAGATCGCTGCTTACGATGCTGCGGTAGGTGCTCTGCTTGATCGACTCGAATCGACCGGGCTTGCTGATTCGACCATGATCATCATCAGTGGTGACCATGGTCCACCCGGTTTTCCTCATGGTAAATGCAATCTCTACGGTTTTGGAACCTCCGTTGCTTTGGCCATCAGTGGTCCAAATATCCCGGGAGATCGAATCATCGACGACCTTGTGAGCCTAACAGATATTGCCCCCACCATCCTCGAATCGGCTGGATTGCCAATACCAAAGACGATGACCGGCAGGAGCCTTGTGCCAATGCTCAGAAGCGATCGAAGCGGCAAGCTTGATCCGACTCGCAATGCGATCTTTGTTGGACGCGAAAGGCATGTTGAATCTGCCCGGTCCGATTGGACTCCTTATCCTCAGCGAGCGATCCGCACCGATGATTATCTACTGATCCTCAACTTTAAGCCCGATCGTTGGCCACTAGGTGACCCGTATGGTCTGGCCGATGCACAGCCACCTACCTTTCTTCAGATCCAAAACAACACGCGTGTGACTCATCCGGATGAAGACGCAGGGCCGACCAAAGCGTGGCTTGTGACCCATCGAGACGACCCGCAGTGGCGAGCCTTTTACGATCGAGCTTACGGCAAACGACCGCACTGCGAACTATACGATTTAACGAAAGATCCCCACCAAATGACGGATGTCGCAAGCGATCCGGCTTACGAAACAATCCGCAAAGAGCTCGAGGAACGACTGATGCAGGAGTTGACCAGCACTGGAGATCCTCGTGTGCAAGACGATGGCAAGTTCTATGAAACAGCACCCATGACCGGGCCTTTGGAAGATCAGCCCCAAGTACCCCGAAACAAGGCTAAAAAGCCATGAGCTCGGTCATCCCAACCTCGTTGCCCCAAGCCCCTTCGATCCAAGCTATCAAGCAGTCCCATGGAAGCACTTCCATAAACGACCACTCTAAGCGGAACGTTTACAGGTTTTGAAATCGAGTACAATATCTGACCGCTTTGTTTGTGCCACCAAAATCCTCTTTGCTCTCAAGAGTCGAATCTCGATCATGCGATCCCTCCTGCTTTTATGCCATTCCCTCGTGGTCTCAGCGATCTGTTTTGGCAACAGACTCCCTGCACAAGAAAACCCAGATCGAATCGCTCAGCCCAATGTCCCCACCGGAAAAGTCACGAAAGGAGAATGGACAGATAGCCAGGTCTTTCCAGGAACCAAACGAGCCTACAGCATCTATGTCCCCGCTCAATACAATCCGGAGCAACCCGCTAGCCTCATGGTCTTCATGGACGGCTCGGGCTATTCGCAAATCGACGGCGCCTTTCGCGCCCCGATCGTCCTGGATAATCTCATCGACCAAAAGCAAATGCCCGTCACCGTCGCGGTCTTTGTCAATCCAGGAAACATCCCTGCCAACAAACCAGGTAGCTCCGATCGCTCCAACCGATCCTTCGAATACGACTCCCTAGGCGACCGTTACACTAGCTTCCTCATCGACGAATTCTTACCCGTGGTCCTCAAGGATCTGAATATCTCGAAAGACCCCGCCGATCGGGCCGTTTGCGGGATCTCATCAAGCGGCATCTGCGCATTTACCGTCGCTTGGCAACGGCCCGATCAGTTCGGAAAAGTGCTCAGCCACATCGGAAGCTTCACCAACATCCGAGGCGGATGGGCTTATCCCGGCCTGATCCGAAAAACGAAACAATCGCCAAAAGCGATTAAGGTCTATTTGCAAGAAGGCAAAGAGGACCTCAATAACTTGCACGGCAACTGGCCTCTAGGTAACCAAGACATGGCCGCTGCACTTCAATTCGCCGGCTACAACTACAAATTGGTGATGACCGAAGGTGGCCACAGTGGCAAATACGGCGGCGAAGATCTTCCAAATGCTCTGCGCTGGCTCTGGGCCAAGGAGTCCGAATCGACCAACATCCCGATCGTCGAGACTCGGCCCAAGTGGGAGCCTCATCCCGATGCCGTAACTCGAGATGATGTGCCTAACGGAAAAGTCGAAAAGATGGCCGCTTGGGAATCAACGATTTTCCCAAATACCACGCGAGACTGGTGGATCTATGTCCCTGCCCAATACAAAGATTCCGAACCCGCCGCATTGATGGTCTTCCAAGACGGAGAGCGAATGCAGAGCATCAACGGTCGCTGGCGAGTCCCGATCGTCTTCGACAACTTGATTGCAACTGGTCAGATGCCTCCGACCATCGCGGTGTTCCTAAACCCAGGACACGATAAATCTCAGCCTTTAAGTAACAATCGCTTTTCGAACCGAAGTTATGAATACGATAGCCTTGGAGATCGTTACGCTCGGTTCCTCCACGAAGAGATCATTCCCGAAGTCAAAAAGCGTTACCGGATCTCGGATGATCCTAATATGCGGGCCATCGCCGGTTCGAGTTCCGGTGCGATCTGCGCCTTTACGGTCGCTTGGGAACGCCCCGACTTGTTTCGCAAAGTCTATTCCACCGTTGGAAGTTTTACCAATCTTCGTGGTGGTAACGTCTATCCTTCTTGGGTTCGTAAGACCGAGCCTAAGCCGATCCGAGTCTATATGTCCGATACCAGTGGCGATATCGATAACCCTTTTGGCTCCTGGCCATGGTCGAATCAACTGATGGCATCGGCACTTAAGTACATGGGATACGATCTGCGATTCGATTGGACTGATGGCTATGCTCATAACGACGACTATGGCAGTTCGCTATTTCCCGAGTCTATGAAATGGCTCTGGCGCAATGACAAACACACTCCGGTCTACGACACCCGAGGCGATCTCGGTGGCGATCTTACTTTGCTCAATCTGCTTGTCCCGGGCGAGTCTTGGAAAGTCCTCGCCGATAACTTGGGATTTGCCGACGCATTGTGTACCGACGCTCAAGGGAACATTTACTTTTGCGACATGAAAGCACCAGCGGTTTACAAAATCAGCGCCGCTGATGGGACTAAGACCGAATTGTGCAAAGAGTCGGTCAGCGGCTTGGAGTTCGCACCCGACGGTAAACGGCTCATCGCCTGCCAAGGATCCCAAAGTCGAATCCTATCGATCGACATCAAAACCAAAGAAGTCAAAACGATCGCCCAAGGAGTCAAGCCCAACGATTTGGCAGTGACCAGCGAGGGGCATATTCTCTTTACCGATACCGGTGCTCAGCAAGTCGTTCGGGTCGATCCAACCACCGGCAAGACGACGGTGGTCGATTCCGGAATCAGCAAACCCAATGGCATCGCACTTTCGAATGATGGTGGCACGCTGGCCGTCTCCGATTACGGTGGAGATTCGACCTGGATGTTCCGGATCAACGCCACAGGGGATCTGAATGCCAAGATGCCGGTCATGCCGATGCGTTTGCCGATCGATACCAACGGCGAGTTCCGCTTCAATGAACCGCCCCCTTACGTATCAGCCTCAAAAGGAGACGGGATGGCGGTAGATAAGAAGGGGCGATATTACATAACGAGCGAACTTGGGGTTCAGATCTTCGATCCGACAGGTCGACCTTGTGGGCTGCTGCCCAAGCCTAACAAAGACCAGCCTTTGACAACTTGCATTTTGGCTGGTGCCAAGCACAGCACATTGATCATTGCCAACGGCACGACGATTTATAGTCGAGAGCTCAAGGTCGAGTGATGAGGGTCAGCTAGTCGGCAAAGTACATCAATTGGGATTCGCCCCGAATCAAAACCCCCTGACCAAATGGTACTGGAGAACCGATGACCGGTTGCTCGAGATTCGTTTCCGACAGGACTTTAAAACCATCGGAATCGATCTTACCCACAAACACCACCCCATCCTCTCTGGGCGCATAGAGCTTGTCCCCGGCCACCAACGGCGAAGAGTAAAAGTTCGCTCGACCCTTGGGGAACTCTCCCTTCCAAAGCGTCTTGCCACTTGCCGCGTCCAAGCCTTCGACCTGACCATGGTCCCTAACAATGACCACCTTGCCCCGATGCACCGCAGGTGTGGGTACAAACGTTCCTACATCCTCTCGCTTCCAAGCGTGATTGGTCGTGGTGGTGTCTCCAGTGCCGCTGAGGCGAATCCCATAGAGCCTCGGGATCCCACGGTCATTGCGACCATAAGCGATCACTGCCGTCGAATCGACGACTACCGGGGTGGCGATGGCTGGCCACAATTGCGCTCCATCGGGATTGAAGTTTCCGCAAGACCATACGACTTTACCATCCCCCGAGTCATGGATCGTCACATGCTCGGCACCCCAGACAAGTATCGACTCTTTGCCTTGGTACTCCATCACCAATGGTGTCGTATAACCATGATCGCACTCAGTGGGAACTTGGTAGTTCCTAGCCACCTTCCAAGCGACTTGACCGGTCTGTTTGTCAAAGGCCGCTAACCACGATTCGCCCTGATGCATCCTGGCCATGATCACATGCTTGTTGGTAAGCACCGGCGAGGTTCCATGATCCCAAAACAGGGTGTCCTTGCCATAGGTCTTCACAAGGTTGCTTTGCCAGAGGACTTTGCCCTCAAGATCCAGTGCTGCGAATGTTCCACTCTTGAAGTAAACGTAAAGTGCCTTGCCATCGGTTACCGGCGAAGCATTGCAACCCGAACCATTGCGATGCTTGCCGGCGTCTTCGGCTTCGAAAACACTCGACCATAGTTGTTTGCCTTTGGCATCAATGCAAAGCACTGCGTCTTTGCCATCTTGGGGGGCCGTGACATAGATTTTTCCATCGAGGTGGATGGGGGTCGAGCAACCTTTTCCAGGCAAAGGAGCCGACCAGCTCAGTTTGTCCTTCGTGAGGGTCGAGGGAAAGTTGCCGGTCTCGACAGCACCGGAATCCTTGGGGCCACGCCAAGATGTCCACGAACCGAGTTCTTCGCCATAAGCGATTGAGTGAAGAAGGAAGTTCGAGGCTAAGCCAAGTAGTGCAGAGTGCAAGAGTGTACGTTTCATCGCAGTGTAGTCGGTAGGAGTCTTGGGTCGGATGATTGGATCAGATTTTACTGGTGTAGGAGCCAAGATTCTAGCAGATGCTGCTCCTAGCCCTACTTTTTCGGAACATCCAAGCCCATGCGGGCGTCTTGGGCTTTGGCTGGGTCGATATTTCGATCATAATTTGGAGCAACGCTTGTTACGTATCTTCGACTTCTTCCATCTCACCCCCACCCCTGCGAGCAGTCCCATGGCTTCTACCCACCGAGCTGATTCCCCAAGTCGAACGGACCGTTCCCGTCGCGAATTTTTGATCCGATCTGCCGCAGCTTGTGCAGCTGGTTCGAGCCTCTTGCAACTCTCTTCGCAAGCACTTTGGGCCACTCACCCAGTCCTTGCCGCTCGCGAGACGGCCCAAGGTTTTTTAACAAGCCTTTCGAGCCAGCAACGCTCGATGGCTCAGATCGATTACAAGGACAAGAAGCGATCCGAGTGGCATTTTATCCCGATGGAGACACGCAAAGGTTTGCCGCTTCGTGAAATGAACGACACCCAACGCACGGCAGCCATGGGACTCATGGCTGCGATTCTGAGCGAATCGGGATTCCGCCGCGCGGTCGATATCATGGCTTACGAAGCGATCCTGTTGGAGCTCGAAGGTCCTGCGCAAGCCAAACGCCGTGACTATCAGAAGTTCTATTTCGCCGTCTATGGTAACCCTGAACCCAACGCCGACTGGGGTGTGAGTGTCGAAGGCCACCACTTATCGATCAACATGACTTATCAAGGGGACAAGATCGTCGATTCGACCCCGCAGTTCTTTGGCGTGAACCCAGCACGATTGCTCAAGGACTTTGAAACACCCGATCCTCTTCAAAGCGGATCCAAGACCAAGTACACCTCTGGGACAAGGCTACTGCTACCCGAAGAGCAAGCCGCTTACGAGTTGCTTGGAAGTTTAAACAAAGACCAGCTAGCCCAAACAATCTTTGATGCCGAGTGCCCTGCGGATATCCAATGGGCAGGCGAACCGCAGCCCAAGAACGATAAGGCCGTTGGTATTCAAGCAATCGCTTTGCAAGCAGAGCAAAAGACCAAGCTCAAGGCGATCCTTGATGCTTATTTTTCGACCATGCCTACGGCGGTTGCTCAGGAGCGATGGCAGATTGTCGATAAGTCCGGGATGGATCAGATCCATTTTGGATGGGCTGGAGGAACCGATCCGAAGGATCAGCACTTCATCCGCATCCAAGGCCCAACATTCATCGCAGAACTTTGCAATTATCAGACGGATCCTCAAGGAACCAAAGCCAATCACATCCATTCGGTGTGGCGTGATTTGGGTGGCGATTTCAACCTCCCGATCGCATCGAATTAGTGCTTGATGAACACGCTGTTCCTTCCTGAACTCCGAGAAATGCTCGCCGAGGATCGCACTGACGAACTCCGGGAGTTTTGCACTGCGCTTCACCCGGCGCGGACGGCTGAGTTCATGGAAGGACTTGATAACGAAGAAACTTGGCGGGTTCTCCAGCATGCTCAACCTTCCTTGCAAGCCGAAGTCTTTCAATACTTCGATATCGATCGCCAAGTTGATCTGATCGCTTCGCAAGACGAGAAGCAAATCGCGGTGCTCGTCACGCAGCTTCCTGCCGACGATGCGGTCGACTTGCTGCGCAAGGTTCCCGAGGCTCGTGTCGATGCGATTTTAGCGCTAGTTCCAGCACCCGATCGACGAGACATCCGTCGCTTGCAGACCTTCAAGGAGGGAACAGCAGGTGCGATGATGACCACCGAGGTGGCTTGTTTGTCCGAAACGCTCACGGTACGCCAAGCCCTCGATGAACTCAGTCGCCAAGCCGAACGGCTTGAAACCATTTATTACATCTATGTGGTCGATGACACGAATCACTTGCGAGGTGTTGTTAGCGGTAGGTTGCTGATCTCCTCGATCGGCCGGCCCGAGACACGGCTTGCCGATTTGATGAAGTCCGATGTGGTTTCGGTGAACGTCAATGATGACCAAGAGCAAGTCGCACAGAAGGTTGCTTTCTACAATATCATGGCCGTACCGGTGGTCGATGATGGCAATCACATGATGGGGATTATCACCCACGATGACGTGATCGATGTGGTCAGGGAAGAAGCTGCCGAGGATGTTCAAAGAATCGTGGCCGTTGCGCCACTGAGCGAGTCCTATTTGCGGACGCCTCTATTGATCCTTTCGTGGAAGCGGGGATTTTGGCTATTGATTCTGTTTTTTGCGGCTCTATCGACCGCTTTTGCTCTGAAGATGTATCAGTCGTGGCTTGATAGCTATGCTTGGTTGGTGCTTTTCATTCCGCTGATTATCAGTAGTGGAGGAAACTCCGGGAGCCAGAGCTCGACCCTGATCATTTCGGCCCTTGCGACTAAGGATATCGAGCTGAGCGATTGGGGGCTGATCGTGCGGCGCGAGATCGTCATGGGCTTGCTCCTCGGTGGCATCATGGGCTCGATCGGTTATTTGTGCGCGCTGTTTTTGGCACCGACATACACACAAGCCTTAATCATTCCGATTACGATTTTGTGCGTCGTGCTGTGTGGAACGTGCATGGGTAGTGTGCTGCCACTGATGTTCAAACGCATGGGGCTCGACCCAGCGATGATGAGCAACCAGTTCGTCGCTGGACTTAGCGATCTGCTCGGAATTCTCATCTATGTCAATGTCGCACTTTTGTTTTTGAGTTAAGCGAGCGATGGCGAGAATCAAAGCGATTCTTCGACAACGCACCGATGGTAACTATGGTCATTTTTTGAATCATCGCCAAGCAGTTTCTCATTGCGGGCAGTTTCTATACTACGATACTCGCAATGCCGATCCAGACATCATAAAGACGACTCGAATCGAGTCACTCGATTTGATCGATGATACCACAAGGGTGATCTACGATACTCAGAGTCGGTCGGACTATGGCCCAGGCGTAGGAGCGGTCGTGTGCCACCCACTTCACTCTAGTGTTTTGTTTATCCATGGGCTGACCAATTGCGATCAAGACCGACCCTATGCGATGACACGTCGTTTTGGTGCTTGGGCAAGTTTCGATCCGAGGAAACCTGAGGTTCAGATTTCGGCTCTTGAGAATCGGAATGTTCGCTCGGAGCCAACTTGGGGGACACTCTCAGGTGGAACCCATGCGCACAGTTTTTCGCCCGATGGACGCTGGGTAAGCTTCACTTACAACGATGCGAGATTGCCTGATCGACGCACCGTTGGTTTCACTTTGGTCGGACGTTGGGAATCAACCAACAGACAAACTCTGCCGGTTACAAAAACGTGTTTCGAAGACAACTTCGATGGAGTCGGTTGGTCGGCATTGGCACTGATCCCCGAGGATCCCATCGAATCGGCTCGAGAGGAGTGCTGGATTTCAAACCCGCATGATGCGCATGGACCTTTGAAACTTGCCATGATCGTAAGACTCAGATCACGCCTGACGGATCCAAAGTGGATCGATGAGATCTATGTGGCAGAGTTCCCCGATTGTGCTCTGAAGTGGCCTAGCTTGTTGCAAGGGCCGATACATGCCAGTGAACAAAAGAAGGAAGGCTCCTGGGCCTATGCTGTGCCAACGGGAATCGAGCTTCGGCGGCTAACCCACAGCGAGTCGGCTGTGCATCCGGGGATTGCGGGTCCTAGGCATTGGCTCCTAGCATCGAACTGCGGGCGATGGATTTATACGATGATGAAGGATTCGCAGGGGACGGTCCGAATCGTTCGTGTCGAGGTGTCCGATGGCCGATGGGAATTTATTTCGGAAAACCAAGAGTCCATCACCCATCCGATAGCAATCGATCCAGAGGGCCGGCAACTGAGTTATTTGGTGGGGGATCGCCTGAGGCTCCTCGATTTGCAAACGGGCGAAGAGACTGAGATCGAGTGGGATACTCAGGCTTTTGGTGAGATTGTCGGTCCGGTTCAGTTCTTGAGAAACTCGCAGGGGATCTTCTGGAATGCGAGGCCCAAGGGCTCGCCTTGGCTTCAAATCTGGACAGCTACCCTACAATAGCGGCGAGGAACCTATGCAAAAACGAAACGACATCGGCGGGATCATCCACGTCTACCAAAAATACAATCCGACGGAATTCCCAAGTCCGTTGGCCGAGCCCAATGCGGATCTGGTCTCGAATGCCTTTGAGCATGCACTTGCTTATGGAAGCTATCGTGAGCTGACCGAAGAAGAGCTCGCTCGTGCGATTGAGCTTGATCCGAGCCAAATCGCGGGGCTAGGACCGAGCATCGACGCCCTGCGAGCGATGCTCGAAGAGCGCAAACGCAAGATACTCGAAACCTATCAGGTCGATGGATTGGATAAAAAAGCTACCGATCATTTTGAGAAGCTTGCTCGCCGAACGCGCCCGCCGGCCAAATTGAAGGGGCTCTACGATCGCGCGATTCGCCAGTCCCAGATCTATCTTTTGGAACAGCTTTGGTACCAAGCCGACAGAAGCGATCCTGAGTTTGCCCAGGGGGTCCTCAAGACCATGGAAGCCTTGGCCGATCGTTACCAGATCGATGAACTTGTGAGCAAGTACACATTTACCGGGCGTCAGAAGGTCGACATACCGCAGGCCATTGAGATCAAGAAAGAGCTCGAGCAGATCGACGAGTTGCTCAAGCAGCTCGAAGAGGCGGCCAAGACTGCGCAGATCGGTTTAATCGATATGGAGGCCCTTTCGAAATATGCCCAGCCAGGGGACTTAAACGCGTTGGAGGAAATCCGCGAGCAGATCCGCAATGTAGTTCGCGAAATGGCGGAGCGGCAAGGGCTCGATCGCGACGAATCGGGCTCATTTCGATTGACTCCGAAGGCTTACAAGACGTTTCAGGCAAAACTACTGGAGCGAATTTTCGCAGATCTAGAAGCGTCCCGTAGCGGGCGTCATTCGGGGAGGATCGTCGGTGATGGGAGTGTCGAATTGCCATCGACGAAGGCTTATGAATTCGGCGATTCGATCGCCAATATGGACATTGTTCAAACGGTGACCAACGCGATGCTTCGGAGGCCCGATGAGCGGCCTGTTCGACTCCGGAGCGATGACATCGAGGTGTTCAAGACACGCAACAGTCCCAAGTGTGCCACCGTCGTCGTCATGGATATGAGTGGTTCGATGCGTTACGATGGCCAGTACATCAACGTCAAGCGCATGGCATTAGCTCTCCAAGGACTGATCTCCTCGGAGTACCCCGGAGACTTTCTGCGATTCATCGAGATGTACTCGTTTGCAAAAATGCGACCTGCCGGTGAAATCATCGACTTGATGCCTAAACCTGTGACGATCCACAATCCTGTCGTCAGGCTTAAAGCCGACATGAGTGACCAGAGGATCAGCGAATCGGACATTCCTCCGCACTTTACGAATATCCAACATGCTTTGAGGTTAGCTCGGCAAAATCTCGCTACGGTTGATACACCGAACAAACAGGTGATTCTCATTACCGACGGATTGCCAACGGCACACTTCGAGGAGCAATTGTTATTTTTGCTTTATCCTCCGGACCCTCGAACCGAGCAGCAGACGATGCGTGAGGCGATGGAGTGTGGCCGAGAAGGGATCACGATCAACTTGTTTCTTGTGCCGAGTTGGTCACAATCCGAGGAAGACATCCGATTTGCCCATCGGATGGCCGAGCAGACCAAGGGTCGGGTCTTCTTTACCAGTGGCAACAACCTGGATCGTTTTGTTTTGTGGGACTACGTGCATCGCAAGCGTGAGATCATCGGCTAGCTTGATTGACGGAGTTTCGTCAGCCAGCGATGAAGGTCTGCGGGCCAGGGCATTTTGAATTCGAGTTTTTCGCTGGAGATCGGGTGTTCGAAGGCTAGCGTTGCCGAGTGGAGAGCTTGCCGAGGTGCACCGCTAGAGTCTTTGTCGATTGACCCATCGGCTCGTTTGCAATAGATCGCATCACCGCAGAGCAAGTGGCCAGCTTCGGAAAGATGGATTCGGATTTGGTGAGTTCTACCTGTTTCGAGTTGGCATTCGATTAGGCTGTAGGGACCGATTTTTTCGATCGGTCGAATATGGGTGATCGCATGTTGCTCGGTAGGATCGGTTGTCTGGATGCTGGGTGGTTTTGAACCGCGATGACCGTCCCCTCGGTCACGGACCAATATGGTCTTAAAGGTTTGTTGTTGGGGATGTCCGTGGACAACTGCATGGTACTTGCGAATTACCTTATGATGCTTAAAGGCTTCGATTAGCGATTGAGCGACGCTGGGAGTTCTTGCAAAGAGCATCAGACCCGAAGTATCGCGATCGAGGCGGTGGACTGCGATGACGCTGAGTCTTTTGAGTTTGTGTTCTAGGTTCTTTCTTTCTTCGGAGCGGACATCTTTAAATTCGCGAGGACTCACTGGAATACGTTTAGTACGCTTAGGCGTTGATTCTTGGTCATCTCTAGGTTTGGATTGGCGTTGGAAGTAGTGCATTAGAGCAAGTGGCACGAGCTCTTCGAGGGTAGGTTGGAGCTGTCTGCGTTTCTCCGAGAGGTTACGTTCTTCGAAATGACGAACGCTGGTGATGCCTGCGGGTTTTTCGACAACTACGAGGAATTCGTCCACGTAGACGATGCGGATATCGGTCGCTTCGATCGGCTTTGGAAGAGACTCGTTCCAAAGTTTGATCACATCTTTGTGGGTTACTTTTCGAACGGGATCCAAACAAAGGTTGCCGTTGACTTGGACTTTTCGACGCCGAATCGAGTCTCGGACATCCCCCCAGCTCCAGTCGGTCAGTCGCTTTTTGATTGCCCGTTCGAGAGCGGATCCCTCGTCGGAATCGTCTAGGTGGATCAATCGAAAGGATTCAGGGTTTTGGGGTTTCATCAAAGGTCTTTTTCTGGAGGCTTAGCCTTCCTACCGAGAGGCACTGGGCTTACACCGCCAGTGGGCATCCGGCTACAATACAAAGCGAATGATCCGATTTGTCAATGGATCTTGCGTCCATTCTCCGCATACGAGGTATATTGTGAATCTTCAAATAGGTTTTGTCTGGATTCGAGCGAGTCGTCCGAGAGCAAGATTTCTGGCGGTATTTCTCACTTGCGGAGGTTTTGTGACAGGGGCTTGGACAGCATCCGAGCCACTCAGTGCCCAAGACAAACCCGCAGCAACCGAGTCGAAGCCCTCAAGCGAAGATGACTACAAGGGTTCCGAGGCATTCGAGGAAGCCAGTCGATTGCGGGTGACCGAGACGTCCAAAGAGTCCCTTGGAAAAGTCATCGAATTGTGCAAGAAGGCCTTGGAGCTAGGACTCGATGAACTCGACACGGCCGATGCGAAAAAGATGCTCGGAGCGGCCAACTTTCAGCGAGCTCAAAAATCGCTCGAAGAGCTCGCTGGTGCTCGCTTGCCTGCAAACCGCGTGACCAAGGTCACCGGTGAAGCGATGCAGGATTTGCAGGCGGCAATCGAGGCCGACCCTGACCTTGTCGATGCCTATGTGATGAAAGCTAGAATCCATTTGCTTCGCCAAGAGATTGGCAAAGGTGGCGAGGCGCTCGATGCGGCCAGAACGAAGCTTCAGGCGATGGTTGATGCAGGCGAGAGAGATCCGGATATTAAGAAGAAGCTCTCGGAAGTCATCATCATGCGTTCGGTATCCCGACAAGATGTCGATGATCGAATCGAAGATTTGCTCAAAGCGATTGAAGCCGACCCAGAAAACGAGCGAGCCATTCAGTTGACTGTAGAGTCTTTGGCATCGGTGGGTCGCAACGATGAGGCTCAAGCGATTGTTCAGAAATTTCTTGAAACTGATCCAGACAACGAGTACGCACTTCGCCGCTTGGTATCGATGTTGGTTCAAGGCGAGAAGATGGACCAAGCAAGTCGTTTTCTCAATGAGCGGATCGAGAAGCAGCCTGACAGCAGTTTGCTCTACTCGCTTCGTTCAAATTTATTGATGGTCAAGGCCAGCACGGGAAGTCCCGAGCCCGAGGAGCGAAAAGGTTGGTTGGAATCGGGCAAGACCGATTGCGACAAAGCCATCGAGCTCGATGCAGAGAACTTGGATGCTTATTTGAATCGAGCCAGGATTTGTTTGGCTTTGAAGGACTACGAGCAGGCCAAAAAGGATCTGGATTATCTTCAGGAAAAGAGGCCTGAGATTCCCGATATTGCATTTCTCAAAATGGATCTTGCCATCCAGGAAAAGCGGGTTGGGGATGCGATTGCGGAGCTTGAAAGGCTCGTGCAATTGAATCCGGAGAATCGGCTATTGCTTATGCAACTTGCGTCGATGTACCAAATGGATGATCGGCCTCGCAAGGCTTTGCGGATTGCCGAACGACTCATCAGTGCCGAGCCTACTGACTGGCAAGCACTGCGGCTACGAGGAGATGTTCTCTTAGCGTTGGGACGCCATACCGATGCGATCAATGATTACGAGGAGGCTATCAAGAATATTCCTGAGGACGAAGAAGATCTTTCGGGGGTTTTGAACAATCTTTCGTGGGTCTTATCGACAAGCCCTGAGGATTCGGTGCGAAATGGTGACAGGGCACTGGAGACGGGCTTAAAGGCTTGTGAACTGACCGAGTACAAGAAGTCCCACATCTTAAGTACCCTTGCGGCGGCTTATGCGGAATTGGGTCAATTCGACAAGGCGATCGAGTGGTCGACGAAGGCCGTGGAGCTTGGTACCAAGGAGGAGGCCGAGCAGATCGAACAGCTCAAGGAGGAGCTTAAGAGTTATCAGGAGAAGAAGCCTTGGCGTGAAAAGAAGGAGACCGAGGAGAAACAGTCCAAGCCAGCCAAGCCAGATGGCGGGATAGACACTTAAAGAATTGCCCGATTTTCTTAACAAAAGTCGATTAAACTGCAGCTGCTTAAAAAAAACAATGGTAGGGATTTCTATCCGAAAGCTGCTTAACGAGATTTTTCAATACCTTACGTTCGAACGAGCGTAAGAATGACCTCCATTGCAAAAACGTTAGAATTGATGAGTCATTTTGCTCTATCAAAAAAAACAAATTTAGACCTTGCGGGACCGTTATCGAAGAGTATCATTCCCTGACGTATCAGTCACGCCGCTACTCTTTTTTTCTTTAAGGTCAACCCGGTGTGGCGACAAATGCAAAAATGTCGTCCATGATCCTCTGAAGAATAGATTGACTCTTTCGAAATGAAAATTTGGCTAGTGGGTTGGGTCTGGACGTTTTGTTTGATTCTTTGGAGTGATTTGGCAAGTGCAGGAGCTTGGGCGACCAACAATGGAAGTGGAGCGATCAGTGCAGGTAAATTTGCATCTTGGACACCGACATCTGGAGCGATCAACGGTAACCTGAGTGTAACAAATGCCCAAACCAACGGATCGGTTCTTGAGCACGTCGACGCATTCGCTGACTTTCCAACCAACACGTTGATATTCGCGGGCAAGATAGATTTGATTGCCAACGCGAGTCCAAATCCCAATCTAAATCGTATCGTTTCCTTTGGTACGGCCCAATGGGGTACGTTCACGGGTGAGATCATTGGCGATGACGTTTCGAACGGGGCTGGTTCAACAGGTGGGTTAGGCGCTACGCGTACAATCACCATTTTTGGGACATTCAGTGTCGGATCGCATCCGCTTTATGTCGGGGGCCCCCCTGGAATGATCGGATCCTATCTGACGATTTTTTTCAGGCGGAATGCGGGGCCTAGCCCTGCAGCAGTGTTGGCCTCTTGGTCGCTATCTACCTACGGGGCTACACCCATCCCGGAGCCGACAAGCATCGCGATTTTTGGTGTCGGGCTTTCTGGGTATGTTTTACGACGCAGGTTGCTTCAAGCATCGAGTCGAGCGTTGACTTAGCGTTTCGTTGGACTTTAGTAAAAAAATTCCAGGCGTTTTCGACTTATCAAACCCGGTAACTTCATCGATTCTTACCGGTTCTTGATGGATTTATGGAAAGCTCCCCAGGCCGGTTTCGCCGTGCACGAAATTCCTGTCTTACTGACCCAAGCGAAGATTCTTTCTAAAGTAATCAACCGGTTTGAAACGAAATTAGGTGCTGGACGGCCTGCACTGCGCTGGACGGCTTGAAGGAGTCAAGTCCAGTTCGGT
>JBEIGI010000065.1:0-29097 GCA_040381975.1 Pirellula sp. | reverse complement strand
TCGCGCGATCGTATTCACCTAGGATGTCGAGAGTGGAACAAGATGCTGTGCCGTGTACTGATGCTCCCTCCCTTACGGTTCGGGTTACTGGTAAGACGCCGATGGCCGTAGGCCATCAGTCCAGTAACCCGACGCGTGAGCGAGGAAGCATCGGAGTGATGCTCCGATTGCATGAGTCACCGTCCATAATGCCATTCGTATAGTCGTAATCGGCCATACCACTCTGAGCCTCATATGCATGCACGATCAGCCGTCACTACCCATCATCTGCAACCGATGCACTCGAGTATCGCTCCACGGCGTCCTCGTTCACAAGTCGGATTACCGGCATGAGGCCACAGGCCACTCGCGATGCACCAGTAAAGCAACAAAAAGAAAAGAAAATAAAAGCAAACCAAAAAACAGTGTTTTTTTCGTAATCCTTTACAATGCCTAAGTCGAACGTGTCCTGGCTGGAATTTTATTATTCCCTGATCTAACGGATAAAAATCATACGGAGGTGAATATGAAATCCAATCCGTTGGCCTTTTTCTTTACCGTTTCAAATTATGGCGTGTGGCTACCTGGCGACAGTCGTGGCTGGATAGAGTACAAGCATGGCTGGCAACTTCCTGATCCTATCAGGGAGCTTGAAGCCAAAGCTCGCATGACCGAAACATCCGTGATACTGAACGAAACATCGAGAAATTTAGTCGAAGCACAAATTGCAGAGACCTGTAAATTCCGAAACTGGGCCCTGCACGCTGCAAATTGTAGATCGAATCACATGCATTTTGTGATTTCAACATACCAAGTGGTTCCAAAGATTATTCGATCGACTGTAAAAGCCTGGTGTACACGACGTCTCAAGGAGAAGATTGATGACTCGAGAGAGAACTGGTGGGCTGAACGAGGAAGTATTCGATGGATTTTCACAGAGGTATCCCTAGAGCGAGTCATCCTGTATGTGCTCCAAGGCCAAGATCGAAAACCCTAACCCACTACTCTCGATGGCCGTAGGCCATCAGTCCAGTAACCCGACGCGTGAGCAAGGAAGCATCCGAGTGGAGCTCCATTTCATCAGCCACTGTCGACGCTCCCTTTCGCGCGATCGTATTCACCTAGGATGTCGAGAGTGGAGTAGAGTGCTGGGCCTAGTACTGACGCTCCCTCCCTTACGGTTCGGGTTACGGGTAAGACGCCGATGGCCGTAGGCCATCAGTCCAGTAACCCGACGCGTGAGCGAGGAAGCATCCGAGTGGAGTTCCATTTCATCAGCCACTGTCGACGCTCCCTTTCGCGCGATCGTATTCACCTAGGATGTCGAGAGTGGAGTAAAGTGCTGGGCCTAGTACTGATGCTCCCTCCCTTACGGTTCGGGTTACTGGTAAGACGCCGATGGCCGTAGGCCATCAGTCCAGTAACCCGACGTGCGATCGTGGGTCTTTCCTGACGAGTCTAAACTGATCCACACCTCTGGTGCGATCATCGCCACCTCAGACCTGCGATTGATTAACAGAATCGCATCGATCGATGATGTAGACTTTTTGCAAAACGAGATCCCTTTTGTGATGCAAGGCACGAAGATTACAGCCTACACGAAGGCGCTTTTACCATCCGGACAGGTGGATCTAGGTGCGAAAGCAGTTAAGATTTTCGTCAACACGTCCGACGTGATCGCTTTCTTCTCGGATGCACTAGCGCCTCGCGGTTATCGCATTCAATTCTTGCCCATAACTGAATTCCAGCCAGCCGATCCGAACCTTCCCATCGATCCGACCGGGTTGGCATATACTCCCGATTGGGTCGCGGTTTCGAACCAATCAAGGGTCATGCTTCTGAGCAAATCGCAGCAAAACATCTTCGTTTGGAATCCGATGTTCTTGTCCTATCAACGCAGTATCGGATTGCTCAGTAGCCCCAGTGCAGTTGCCTACGATCCGGTTACGGATCTGATCTACTTCGCTTATGACTCAGGTTTGATTTATAAAATCGATCTCAAGGCGTCAGAACCAAAAGAGGTTCCATTCATGAATCTTCCAGGTCGTCCGATTGCTTTGAACATCGCGGGCGACTTTATCTTTGCAGTCGAACAATCCGCTTACCGTTATAACCATCGGGTTATCTCGAGAGACGGAGAATTACTCAGTTCGAAAGAGCATTACGAAAAATACCAAGACTATGCGTTTAACTCGGTAAATCGGTCGATGTACTATCTCAGGAGCGGCGGTTATTCGAGTGTTCTAATCTACGAGCCTATCGATGCTATGGGTAGGTTGCTAGCTGCAGTTTCGTTGTCTGTCAATGAATATTCTAGTGCTTCCCGTCCCATTCGATTTACACTCGATGGGAAATCGGTTCTGATCGGTTCTGGCTCGATCTTTGATGCACAGACGCTTAAGCAAAGCCCTTACTCGCTTGCCAATAGCGTTAGCGATGCGGTTTGGTTTTCTGGTCGATGGGTGACGATTAGAGATGTTGCTGGAGTACCCCAGTTGCAACAGTGGCCGGGGCAAACGCTCGAGCCCGTCTACGTCATGCAGTGGCCTAACGGAACAGGTTACTCTGCGAAAGCTCTAACAAGCAAACGGATTGTCGTCACTGTCATCTCAAGCCAAGGTATCCCAACCTTTACGATCTTAGACGAAAACCTACAACCGGCAACTGTCAACACTACTTGGCATAATCAAAATGCACCTATGGATGTCGACGACGACGAGTTTGTATCTCCACTGGACATACTGATTATGATCGATCAGCTCAATCTTTACGGTCCCCGTCAGATCATCAATGTCGGTGAGCATTACTGCGACGCTGATAACGATGGTGTGGTAACTCCCTTGGATATTCTAATTGTTATCGATTGGATTAACCTACAGGAAAGCAATGAGTCGAAACCCAATGGGGAGTCCTCATTCAACCTTGATTCGCTATTCACCGGCTTGGACGATTGGCTTGAAGCACTCAACAAGAGGAAAGTTTTATCAGCAATCAGTCGCTGACGGTCGACTACTAACGGTCAATCTTCGATTTGGATACGGCGATGGCCAAGGGGCAGCTGGCAACGCTGGGTTCCCCTCGGCGGTAGCGACCGAGTAATTCTTTCGATCGTTGGGCCAACATACGACGCACCTCGCGCCGCTGGCCCTTGATCCTTGGAATCACCATCGAATCGTAGCCGGTCGTCTGGTGACGCATCCATGCGATGACGGCCGCTTCGGCTCGCTCCTCGACCGGTATCCGCTTGGTCCTAGCTACCGTACCACTCCCCACCGGAGTGGCATGGTCCGAAACAAGCTTGGCCATACGCGCAGCTAACTCCTCGTGCCGTTGATGGAACGCGAGAAAATCAACGACAGCTTGGGTGAAGTCTTCCACGTATTCGTTTTGTACTTTCTCTCGGCGCAGCGCGTCGGCTTGTTTTCTTTTGGCAAAGCTCTCGGTCGATCGCTCCGCTTCAAGATCCTTTTTAATCCTTGCAATCGTGGCTGCTGGAGCCCACACCCCTTTCGAAAAAACTTTCCGCCCTTTCTTCTCCTGCACAACCCAGTGATCGCCGGCTGCCTTGACGCGTCGAGTCAAAGCTGCATCCCCCGGAGTTAATAGCTCCCAGCCTTTGGGAACCGTGTGGATCTTGCCATCAGCAGACCGAACACTGGTCGCATTTGGGCCAGGGGAAAAAACTCCTTGGTTGAAATTTTCGCTCGATCGCATCGTAATAGCTTCGTCAGTTTTCAATCGGTTTGTTCGCTACATCGACTTGCATTGGTCGCATGCCGATGGGATACCAAGTATCGATCAAGCAATCAAGACTGCATCAGGTCTATCGTGGGAACTCTCGGGTCTTATCCTTGAAGAATTCCCAAACCCTCTCCGCACCAGAGAAGGAACTGATAGGTCCGTTTCCTTCCCTGCGATTTCTCGAACCGGGCCATCCGTGAGCCCCCATCGAGTCGACGACCAATTCGGTTGCAGCGCCCCCATCTGTTGCAGCATGCACGGTTGAAGTGACTGTACCTCGCGTGATCGTTTCTCCTTTCTTTTGGGACTGGTTGACTTGCACCCAAAAATCAAGCACCTCTTGGATCGGCTTGTAAGGAGCCTCTTGAGCGCGGCTGACCAAGGGGTTTTTGCTCATCCCGCCTTCGATCGGAACCTCTTGGTCTTTAGCACCGTTGATGATCAAAATAGGTAATGGAACGGTTGGTTTTTTGTCGAAGGTGAACATCGAAGCAACCACGGGCGCGATCGCCGCCAACTTGCCCGGACGCTCAACACCATACACATAAGTCATCATCCCACCGTTGGATCCACCGGTCATATAGATTCTCTTTGGATCTGCGCCATGCTCGGCGATGAGACGATCGATCAGAGTGTCTAGATAAGCGATATCGTCAGCATCTCGCACTTGTCGACGCAATAGGAATCCGGTGTTCCAAGCGTGGCGTTGGTTACCAAAGTCAGTGCCCTCTGGATACACGACCATAAACCCCTTGGATCGCGCCACTGCATCAAAGCCAGAGTTGGCACGCATTACCTGTGCGCTTCCTTGGCCGCCATGCAAAGCTAGCACAACGGGCCTTTTCTTGTCATCGGTCGGAGCATTGACGACCAGCGCACGACGATCCTGCTGCTTGATCTGGAATTTGATTTCAAAGTCCTCTTGTCGTTTCACGGTAGGCCCACCCTCTGGTGTTTCGAAAACCTTGCGATAGAAACCCCAGTTGTTATCACCCAACGCTTCGATCGTCTTCATCGGATTGTGATCGACACCTTCGAGCACCGTCCAGGTATGGCGAATTTGAAGTCTTTCTAAGTGCTCGTGGAATGCACGATTGTTGGCGAATGTTTCGTCTTGATCCCCGCAAACATGACGGATGACGCAGTTGTTGCGGATCGCTTCTGCATTCTCCTGTGCCAATTGACGTGGGCTGACTTTCTTAAAGTAACCCTGATCCCCTCCATAGACCCTTTGCAAAACTTCCGCTGCTCGTTGTCGACCTGCCCGAGGTGTTTGAACAAGTTCGGGTTGCAATGGGCCCCCACCCATGATCGAGATCCCCTTGAACATTTCGGTGTACTTGAACCCGAGCCTCGCCGCACCGTAACCGCCCATGCTGTATCCGTCCAAGAGCCGACCCTCACGGGTTGCTAGAGTTCGATAGTCCGAGTCGATATGAGGGATGAGTTCCTTGATGATGATCGTTTCAATAGGAGCCGATCCATCCTTCCAATCGACGTACATCCCTTCGGCAAGTCCATTGACAAAGACCACCAAACAGGATGGCGTTTTCCCTGCCTCGATTGCTGCATCAAACACTGCGGCCACGCGAGGTATTCCAGCCAGTCCGCCTCCAGATCCATGCAACCAATACACGACCGGAAAGCGAGCGGTCGCATCGCGATCATAAGCCTTGGGTTTGTAGATGTGATAACTAATCTTGGTCTTGGCCGAGACGCTATCGAAGGTTTGAAACGAAACGCCTGTGCCTTGGATCTGTGGGGTTATCCAAGCGAGTTTCGATTCGGAGCCGATTTGCTCGGCTGGATCTTGGGCTCTTGCGATTCCTGACGATTCAATAATTAGCAGAACAAGACCAAGAAGTATTGTTGAATGGGACATGACATGTTTTGGAAAGGGATTCAAGTTTGTAAGACAAAGGCGCTGTGATCTCTATGCGGAGGTGTTTTATGAATGGATTTCTTCTTTTCTATGAAGTATCGCTTTACTGCATCTTAACCGAATTCATCTGGCCGCGATTCCTTGGTTGCTAAATAATCACGGCGTCGGACACCGTTGCAAAATTCCTACATTGGATCTTTGGCAGAAATGTCCTTGTTGGACATTTTCCCAAACGAGGCTAGCTTGGCGACAGCCATGGTTAAGTGTGAGACTCAAAAACGGCAAAAAATGGGTGGGAAAAAAATGGATTGGAAAAAATTGAACCAAAAAAGGGTAAAAAATTGCTTCGGTGATAAATTGTAGTTTTCCAACCCCAATTCACGGACTGGTTCGAGGGAAATGCCAATTACTACTCCGTTTGAGCCTCGGAATTATACTCAGCACGAGTTTGGAAAGGTGGCCTATGAAGTTGTCCATCATTCATTCAAAGTGCACGCAAAACTTGGACGGATCTTCAAGGAATCGGTTTTTAGATCCACTTTGAAACAAATCCTTGGTAGCCGATCTGTTGAAGAATTCGAGATTCGTTTGACTCATAAAGGATTCGAGAAGCGTCTCTATATCGACTTACTTGTGGATCAAGGATGTCCATTTGAATTCAAGGCGACTGAATCTCTGGCTGAATCTCACCAATGCCAACTGATCCAGTACTTGATGCTGACAGGCCTGTCGCATGGAAAGCTGATTAATTTCGGTATGGATTGCGTTGACCACCGGTTTGTCAACAGCCACGAACCCTTGAACCAACGGCAGAGATTTAGATTGGATCGCGTCGATTGGGTTGATTCCGTAGCCACGGATCGTATCGAGCAAACAGCCGTAGATCTTGTTCAGGATTGGGGAACCGGACTTTCAAGATCCTTGTACAATGAAACCGTTATAGCTTTGCTCGGTGGTGAAGATCAATGTTGCGGATTCACCCATACCAAATGGAAAGGCTCGCAAACAGGGAGGCAATCGGTGAATCTTATTGCGCCTTTTCTCGCTTTCGAAATCACATGTATCAAGCAAGATCTAGATCACTACTTGTCACATCTGCGACGATTCCTGCAAAACACAGACCTCGAAGCCATCCTGTGGGTCAATATCGTTTCAGGTTGTTTGCGATTACAAAGAATCATCAAGGGGTAGGCCAAAAAAAGATTGCGACGTCAACGCCCGCCTATTTTTTTGCCCAACCATTTTTTTGCCCAAGTTCCGGGGAAGATGAGTTTTCCAGGGATTACTCGTTGGTTGAAACATCCTAAACTAACTAGAGCAATCCCATGTCTTTCTGACTCGTACCAAAGCTCCCGACATCGACATCGTGTTTATGGAGAAGCTCTAGGTACAGATTGCACAGCGGTGTCTGCGGATCTAGCAATTGGTAGCCTTGGTGCCTGTTTTCTCCCCCGGCTACCAAAATCGGCAATCGATCGCAGGTATGATCCGACGAGTTCCCGAAGTTGCTTCCGAAAACGACTGTCGTGTGATCGAGCAAGCTCCCCTGGCCTTCGGCGATATTGTCCATGTCCCATAAGAACTGATCAAAGTGCTTTAAAATATCCCGCTCAACACAACTCAGATTCGCTAACACTTCGGGATTGCCACCATGGTGGGATAACGTGTGCCAACCACCCGTCGCTCCAGGCACCTTGATCGCTCCATAGATCCAATCCATCGAGATCGTGATCACCCGCGTCGAATCGGTTCGAAATGCCAACTTCGTGAGCTCAAACAAATTTTGGATTTTGGTCGAAAACTCGAACTCCATATCTCGGCTGAGCGAATTGGTCACCTTGGGTTTTTCTGTACGCAACCAGAACTTCTCCCGATCAAGCTGCGTCTCAAGCTCGCGAATCACTTTGGAATAAGTCTCAAGTTTACTGGCCTCACTCGGACGGGCCTTGAGAGCATCCATATCACGCTTAAGCGCCTCTAGAATCAAAGTGTCGTTTGCTAACTGCTCCTGCTTGGCTCGCAAGTTTTCTGCACCAAAGAGCATTTCAAAGATCTGCTCTTCATCGTGCATTGGTGGAATCGCAACCCCTCGATCGTTCCAACTGCAACCCCATCCCCGATTGTAAATACTAAAACTCAAAAATCCGAATCGAGTTTCAGTGCCCATCGATTTCGCAAGGACTTGATCGAGAGATATTCCATTGACGAAGTTCGACGCTTCTGGGTTCGGCTTGCCCGTCAAGAACGATTTTTCCGAGTCGTGATTGCTTGTCTGCATCCCAGGATGAAACAGATTTCCAAAGACGGTTAACTTATCGACAAGCCGCATGCGTCCTAGATACTCCGAGGTTTTCAAGTCCTCAGGGTTCCGGGGAAAAAAACTTGGTCCATAGAAGCCTAGCGAATTGCAAATAAACAAAACGCGTCGGGGTTGGCTCTTTGCTCGGCTATGCGAACCGAATGTCTCATGGCGGTTCGACAACGACTCGATCGCAAGTGGCAATGCAACGCCGAATTGCAGGAGTCGGCGTCGATCGATACGCTGTTTCATGGATGATCCCCTAGGCTTAAGTAGATCAGGATACCGGTCATCAGATCCTTGAGTCGGCAATTCTCGGGGCGATCGTCGATCAAATCGTAAAGTGCGATTCGTTGGCTGAGCGTCGGTTCATAACCACTGGCATACTCAAAGAATTTCCTTGCGAAATTGTAAGCGATCTTCTTGTGGCTGGACATGAGCGACTTTTTCAATCCTGCGATATCCTCGAATGCGACACCTGATATTTCACCCGATGCATCGACGGCGGTTGTTTCGCGAAATTGACCTTCGAGCCTATACGAGAAAGTCCCCTGGTGGGGGATTTCGCTGCGATACATCGTTCGCCAATGTCCCGTGGCATCAAAGTTTTCCAATGCAAATCCATACGGATCGATGCTCTTGTGGCACGCAAAACAGGCGTCGCTATTTTTATGCTCTTGGATCTGTTCTTTCAAAGTCGTGGCTTTATGTGGGCTAGGTTCGATGGCTTTGATATTCGGAGGTGGAGGCGAGAGGGTGTTGCCAGCGATGTTTTTCGAGATCCACGCGCCGCGTAGGATCGGGGAGGTCTGAAAGCCATCGGACGTTACCTTGAGGATACTTCCCATCGTCAGCAATCCACCTCGGGGGCTGTCTTCCGGCAAGGCGACTCGACGAAGCTCTTGGCCTACGATTCCGTCGATCCCGTAATGTTCGGCCAAACGTTGATTCAGGTACGAAAAATCCGAATCGATCAACGAGGTAACCGGCAGATTCTCTCGGATCGCGTGGTGAAGAAACTCTTGGGTTTCTAGTGGTAGATAATAGTTTAGCAAGTCGTTGTATTCGGGATAAAGTTTCAGCGAGGGGGATACTTTGTTGAAACTCCTCAGGTTCAGCCATTGGTCGCAAAGCGAATGGATCATCCGCTTCGAGCGTGGGTCTTCGAGCATCCGATCGATCTGGATTCGAATCATCGCAGCATCCAATGCGTCTTGTTTGGCGATCTCTTGGAGTTGCTCATCGGGAACCGAAAGCCATAGGATGCGAGATAGATTTGCGGCGATCTGGTAGGAACGATTGCTGTGAATGCCTGGAGCCAGAAGGAACCGATGCGAGCAAAGAATCGATTTGAAAGCACTTCGGGAACCAAACAGGAAATCCGAATGCGATTGCCAAGCATCCATGCCCACACGGAAGTAGGGTTCAAGCTCTTCTTCGGAGAGTTTCGACCCGAAAGCGCGCTGTGCAAAATCGCGGATCACACCTTTGAGGTCATCGAGTGAATCTGATTGGACCGACAACTTAAGAAGAGCCTCTGATGGGTTCGTTTCAGGGGGACCACTTGGGATTACATCCAAGCTGCCGATGGATGCCAGCGATTTACCATCGAGCATAACCGAATCGGTGACCAGAAAACGGATGAAGCGTTTTTGAGTCTGCGTGTCAAAACGGATTTCTTGTTCCGCCGCATGCATGACTTCGAGCGTTCCTCTCGCGATCGGCAAGCTCCAGACCTTGGCATCGTCCGATTCGGAGACCTCATAAGCTTTGACTTGTCCGTTCCCGTTCCCACCTGTCCAAGTCGAATAGGACAAGCCTGCAATCGAGTGATGATTGGGGTTTTCGATGATCACGAAATGAGGTGGTTTGGCTACATCGGGTGTGAATCGTGTGTGCCAGAACGTTTTACTCGAGCGATCAAGCATCCTTTCCATTTCCATGCCGACTTGAAAACTACTCACGGAAACGCGTCCGCCGATGCGTTCGAGTTCAGTGGGTTCCATCAAGACTGCATGGGGCTTGCGAGGTGGTGTGTCGAGTGCGAGTCCTTTGAAGTTTCGATCGATCGATTCGGGTGGCCAGTGCTTGAGGATCGGCCCTCGAATTTTCAGTTGCTCGATGTATGCACCTTGAGTTGCACCTTGTTGTCTCCATGTATGCGGAGAGTAACAATGCACCGAGACGTTTTCCCCAGGGGACAAGAACGCTTCGAGGGTAAAGGATTTCAATTCGGCGTTGCCAACCGAGAGGACCCCAAGAAGACGCTGCGGTTGAGGTCGATCGTCGGCGTAGTAGTATTTGCCTGCGTAGACCTGGATACTGACATCGCCCGGGAAGTCGCCGACTTTGGATGCATCGAAGGTCAGCTCGTAGAACCCTTGGCAAGGGGGCTCGAAGTGGTCGTAAAAGTAGGAGTAGCTATTGCCATTGTTGGCCCGGGTCCAGGAGTATAGGAGTCCTTGGTGATAGTCGCGGACGTAGATGTTGTAGGTTTCGTGGCTGTCTTTGATCGAGTTGGTCGTCCAAAGTCGTTCTTGTGGAAAACCATTTCGAGGAAGAGCGAACTCGAGCATCTCATCGGCGGTGAGGAAGTATGCGCTAAGTTGTTCGCTAGAGAGCATGATTCGCCGATCGGAATCGAATCCGTAAGTGCCACGGTCCTCTGGGATCTGGCCTGCGATGTCCAATTCGGTACCCAGCAGATCGTTGATGCTATGCACATACTCGTATCGACTTAGACGGCGATACCCTGCGATGTCGCGTTTCTTGGATTGCTGAGCCAGCCACGATAAGATCGCTTGTCGCTCATCCAAGGTGGGCTGGTCGGCATCGCCCGGTGGCATGCGATGTGTGATGATATTTTCAAACACGAGCGTTGCATCGAACGAATCGCCAGAGAGAAAGGCTTCCAGATCCAGACCACCTTCTTTGCTTTTAGCATCGTGGCAATCCAAACAATATTTTTGGACTAACGCCGGAGCTTGTGCGAAGCTCATGCCTTGAGCGACAAGGATCGCCACGAGCAGAGCGATGGAGGCAATAAGTCGATGGTATTTTGGCATTGGCAACGGGAACGAAGAAGGATCGGTCTGGAGATAGTATAGCCAATCGCAATCAAAGGGGCATCGGTCAGCTATTCCAGCCGAGGGCCCATGTAGCCATTTCGACCGCTCGTATGCAAAAGCTCGTAGGGTATGTTAGAATCATGTCCCGTGGATACCCCTGATCCGCTGAGCGAAGCAACTAAAACGAAATCGACAGATTCGATGGCCAAATCCAAATCGAACGAAGACCCCGCAGACGAATTGAGCTTTGAGGCAGCCATGGCTGCGCTCGAACAAGCGGTCCGTAAGCTTGAAAGTGGAACGTTACCCTTAGAGCAAATGCTTGCCGAATATGCCAAGGCGGTCGAGTATGTTCAGCAATGTCATCGGCAACTTGAAGGAGCCCGCCGACGAATTGCTCAGCTACAAAGTGTCGGCCCAGATGGCAAGGCCAGCACGAAAGACTGGGACGATACGCAGCCGATCGTCAGCGAAAGCCGCGAAGCTCCTACGCGGCGCAAGGCAAACTAAACAATCCTAGTTCTCCATCCAGCAATTGAGATGCTCTTGCAAAAACTTGGAGCACTGATCGGGAAGATGTACAAAACCGCTGTTGATCGTCACTCCTTCTCTGAAGGAGCATAGTACTCGATCATCTGTTCGATCGCTTTTTCACATACGATGCAAAAGCGGAATGGATCGAGTCCGTCACCCATCGCGCAGGATTTCTCAGGGCGGTACATGCCTGTCTTGAGATAGCCGCCACCTTCAAAGGCTCCAACGATCGCCGCGCCATCTGATTTTGAAGTTGCGAATTCCTTGGGTGTGGGCAAGGGGATGTCGGTGGTCAATTCGGCTTTCCACTTGATCTTCTGAGGATCCAGCTCTCGGGTGATATTCGGTTCGACGGGCTCGACTCCTTCGGGATAGATATCGCTATAGGTCACCGAGCCGATGTACTCGTCAGCAAGATAAGCGATCGAGTGGGCAAACTCGTGCAAGAAAACCGCTTCGCTACGTGGATCATCCACAGTCGAGACGCAATAGTCGAGGCAGATCGCACCTCCACCATACCTTTTGGAATTCACAAGCACCACGACCGAATCGTAGGGAACTTGTCCAGCGTACTCTCGAAGCCTGTGACCTTGATCGGTTAGCAGGTATCGGTCGATTTCCAGTGTGTTAAATGATGCGCCCAGGGCGGTGTTTCGATAACGCCTTTGATCAGGCTCATCGACCCCTGACTCGGAGGAGGGCCGAAAGATGGCCGATACGTTGAACTTTCCGCGATGCCGTCGAAACGGCTCGTGCTCGAACATGTACTGAGTCATCCGCTGCGCGTCGGCTTGGAATTTCTCTTTCTCGCTGACAGAGTAACCTTCGGCTAGGAACACCAAGTCCAAGCGATCCTTGGGTTCGCCAGTTTTTTGAAGTTCGAAAACGCTGTCCCCGAAGTCGACTGCTTCGCGACGGATATTCTTATCCGAGGGCTTCATCTGCTCGGACCAGATCGTTTCCCATAGATTGTCTTTGCGTCTAGAGAGGAACTCGATTCGAAATCTTGATTTAGGTTTGGGGATTCGAACCGAGATGGGAAACGTTTTGAGTGTGCCTTGAGCCGCCGGTGGTGTGGTCGCATACTCGCTGTAGAGCGTATCGAATCCAAACGAGTAAATCAATTTATCAGTGGCTTGATCGTAGACTCGTATTGCATTTTTTCCGTAGGGAAAAGGGAAGACCAATTGGCTGCGAGGTCCTGGCCAGATCGGTTCTTGGACAACCCTGCCAGGAACGACTTTCAATTCGTTTTTGTTACCAAAGAGGAAAAGTTCAAATCGCAGTGTTTCGTTTTGGAAGTAGTCCTCGTATCGGATCGAGTCTTGGCCATGACACTGGGGTCGGAAGACGAGCAGAATCAGTCCCAACAAAACAGAATTTCGAAATGGAAACATAAAACAACTCCGACGATAAGGTCAATCTCTGCGAGTAGGTTTCATTGGATCAATGCTAGTAGGATGCTGACTTTTATCGTACTCGAAAAGAAGCATTTGGTACTCAGGGGATTCGACTGCCAGTGGGAGTACGAGTACCGCGCGGCTGAGTAGGAAAAATCAAAGAAAAGACCCACAAAATACCTGAAGAACCAAGCAAAGACCCTAGGCATCTGTACGTTACTTTTAGAAACCAAAGAATCTACCAAAAAGGCTGCCTATTGGTCGAGATCTTCATCGCTCGGCAGTCCCCCTAGCAGCAACTTTTTCAGCACATCATCATCGATCTTCTTGGGTATGCAACGAACCGAACCATCTCCGAAAGCGATTTGAACGATACCGCTGTGACCTGACGAACCGACGTTTTTTGATCGCCAAGGCTCGTTCTCCTCCTGGCGATTTGCAGGCTTGAAACTCCATCGGAGGGTGTCGACATCCGCATCGCGAGGTTCCGTCCAGAGAACATTCGCACCGCAGGACTCGATGAGCAATATGCGATGTGAATCAAGCAACTTGCGGTTTTGATCGTAGAGCAAATTCGGGTTGCTGGAGTTTTTGTTCGTGTTCTCGAGCATTACATACGAAGTGAACCGTCCACCTTTCGAGTTCCTCCGATTAGGCTCGCTCGGACAACTGAGTGAATCAACCTTTTGAGTGGCAATCGGCCAGTTCTTATCTGAGTCCCAGGAGGACGACAAGTCATAGTTTCGGTAAACATGATCTAATGAGAGAAAAGGAAGTAACTTTACGCGCCAACTGACATCTGGTCCACCCGCCTGAACGGGTTGATTGTGCGGCGGAGGAAGATCAAGATTCATGGTTTTGGAGTTGGCTTCTATCAAAACTGACGCTAGCGACTTTAGGTTCGACGCGCATGCCATTCGCTTCGCTGCCTGGGGAACCGAAGCAACTCTAGGTTGGAAAAGATCAAGAGCAACAATAAGCAACAACAATACACCCAACGCCCGGATTGCATAGGCTCCCATTGTCAATCGCTTGAAACTCCATCGGAGCATCGCGATGGAGATCAGAATGACTGTAAGGCTTAATCCAAAGTCGCCAAAATACCAAGCCATCAGGTAACCGGCATACAAACTGGCGAAGGAAAATCCGATGATCGCACTCGTCAGCCAGATCCAATTCCTCCAACCCAACGGTGGTTTTCGCTTTGAGTAAAGAAAAATCAGAGGGCTAAGGATCAACACTAATAAAATTAAAAACAGCCCGATAATGATGTACTCTTGATTTTGTTCTAAATAAGAACTTGACCAAACCGACCTGGGAACCCGGATTTCTTCGCTTGGCATGATAAGTACCATTTCATGGCCTAAGAGTTGAATAGTCGACGACCACCCCATCTGCCGTAAGTTTACCATGACGGCTGGTCAATGTCGTTCCTTTTGGAACAAACACCAAAACCAAAGCCTCATCGGGGGGGATATCGATGGTCAGTTCGCCACTGTTCGTCTCCCCTTCCAGGAACTGATCGTGGATCGAGTCCCAAACGGTGCACTCCCCCTCGGGGGCCTTCAAGGACACTCTCGCTTTTTGTTGTCCCGCGTTGTAAACAAGCCGGCTAGGGTAGGCCTTGGGTGCAAAGGTGTCGGTCGCATTCAAGTTCAGGCAAATCACTTGCGGATCACTCGTCGACTCGATGATTGATCCGAAAACACCCGAAAGACAGCCACTGTAAAGCCCCAAATTGCTCGGCCCCCAAGCGTGGATCGTAGGATCTCCGCACCCATAAGGGCCCGGTTGGTCGGTATCGCAGTTGCGATCTTTGATCCCTTCGTAGGGAAGAGCTGTAGTGAATTTCGAAGCCCAGCTCCAATCGGTTTGCATGCTTGGGTCGAGCTGGTCTGGATAGAAATACCTTGCGCTGTGTGCCGCGTGGTACATCCACTTACCTATCGAGCGAGCCAGTCGCTCGTCGTATCGCACCGCAGCTACCAGTGGCCAAGCGTGCGCGAAAGTTTCCATCGCAAAGACGTAATTCCCTTTGCCTTTGGACTCTTTGGTGTTACTTAAAAGTTCGATGCGGCTTGCTCCTACCAGGCCGGCTACATCCACTGTCCCGAACTTGCCCGCAATGATCCCGTAATCATCCCCTTCGAGCGTTGACTTGGCATGGGGTGAGATACCGCGAACCTCGCTGGACTCAAAGCACCAAGATAGAAACTTCGCAACATCGTACTTCGAGCCATGCTCGGCGTTTGCCCTGGCGGCTGCATAGACTCCAAAGGGGGCAAAGATGCCATAGTTGATGTTCCTAGGATGCTTGTCCATCCACATCAGGGCATGATGGCACTCGTGATAGAATCGCTGATCCTCAGGCCATTTCTGATGGGCCATGAGCATCAAATAAGCCAACCCGGCCGCGACATCCGGTTCGGTCCAGTCCTTCACTACGGCTTGTTTGCTGCGTAAATCGTAGGATTGAAAGTTATAGTCGTTGAGTCGCCATAGATGAGCGGCCGCCTGTGCCCAAGTTCCACAGGAGCGTTGCCATTTGTCCGATAGTTCTTTTTCGAGAGGGTATCGATCGCACAAAGGTGCCACAAAGATCGAAGGCGATAGCTCGTAGAAAAAGGTTTGCCCCGTGGGTTCATCGCCATTGATAAGATCCGAAAAGATCTCCAGCTTGTTGGAGAAGTAAGCTTCCTGCATCGCAACAAGGTTTACCGGTTGCGGCGATCCAGGGACCGGGTATTTGGACATATCCAAGCCTAACCAAGTGCCCGAAACGAGTGTACCCATGGTTACGAAAGATTCGTGGGAATTGCGAAAGACGTTCCACTGGCCCTTCATACCAACGTAGCTCGGGAGGCCGAAGGTCGTTTCGCGGCCTTGAATCTTCGTATCGTCCCACCACATCAGTGGCAAGTACTCTCCTTGGGTCGTTGGATCGAGCGAAAATTTGACAAAATCCAAGCTTCGTTTTCGCCAGTCGATAAGTTTGTAACCGACAGGCTCGCTTGGAAAAGATTCGATCCTTGGGGTCTTGATCGAATCAGGCTTGATTGGATCTGCTGAATAAACAAACCCTAGGTTGGCCGTACAACAGACCAAGCTCAAACCGAGAAAGCGTTTGAAGGTTATTGATTTTAGAAAGTGCATCGAATCGTCTCTTGATTTGGAGTGCTTCTTTTCGAGTACGATGAAGGAAGGTAGCCAGTATCCTCATCCCCAAAAATTCCTCAAGCACCCCAAAATCCAGCCACACTTGATTCAATACGGTGTACGGCACATGGAATGTGCCTACAACTTTGAAATCGATGATCCAAATCGACTCTAGTGATCAGCCAGCAGGACCTGCGATGATCACCTGAGGGAAAACTTCGGGAATATGTGAGTCCCAAACGCCGTGTGGGCTCAAAGCCCATCCGCCTGAGTCTTTTGGATTGTTTGGATCCTTGGTCTGATTGAACCTGGAAAAATCGATGCGCCAAATATCACCGATCTTAGGGGGTAGATCGCGGGGCTTGGAAAGATCGAGCATGGCTAACTCTTTCCAAGGCACAGCGACTTCGACACTCCAACCTTTGTCTTTGTCAGACGGATCATTGAGCGTACCGTCAACGTGTACGGCGGACTTGATCGAGGAAAAGTCCCAATCGAGAAAAGCCCAGCGCAAGCCCCGAGGATGCTTGGTGTAGCCAACTCCATTAAAGACTTGGGACTGCACATGGGGCTTGGTACGATCGAACTGAGGCCACTGAGACAACCCTGATTTCTCATAAGCCGACTGCCAAACAAAGAGTCCATCGTAGACAGTGCCGTGGGCATTGATTTCAAATTCGTAGTAGGCATCTTGTCCTGCTATGAAGAACTCGACGTCGTTGTCCTGATAGATCGGGTCATCCTCTTTGGTGAATTTTGCAGTGACGTTTGGCTCTTGGATGTGATAACCGATGTACAAGTATTTTTCGTCCCAAAGGACGGACACATGTGTTTTTAGATAGGTTGGTTTTCCGGTGATCAGATCGACGAAACTTTGGCTCCGGTCGGCTTTTTTCCAGACGGGCTCATCAAGTTTGCCATCGATTTGGATGAGTTCGCTAGTTTGGTATGCTTTCAACTTGCGAATCTCGGATGAATCGATGGGTGGAAAGCTCGACTCATTTTGTGCCCAAGCGATTGGAGTGAGAAAACGCAAGAAAAGGGTCAGGGCGATAAAGAACAGTGCCAGCGATCGATACCAGGACATAGGAAGATGGGGTCTGTGAGTGATAAAAAAATTGTTCAACCGGACTATTTTAGCATCCTTTATGGAGTCACTTTAACCCAAATTCGAGAATGCATAAATTGACTTGAAAGGGATTGAATGATTGAAAACACAGAGAGTCACAAAGGACACAGAGAGAAACACGGAGGTGCTCAAGGCTCTGTGCTCTCTACCGTCTCTGTGTTTCAAAAATTTTTTCCAGGAATCTTTATCCTGGATTGTTACCCACTATGATTCCCGAAGAGCCAAAATTACAGCCCCCGATTTGATATCGCGGACGGCACATGAAATGGGCCTACGACCTTAGGAACGCTTGTGGTATTCGCGTGCTGAACCTCGCGACACTGGGATTTGCTTTTCAACGCACTTTATCCAAAATGCAAGCTACAATCTCTCGAATGAGCCAGGTTGCATATCCGTCCTCCTCTTGAAAAATAAAAGATGCATCACTCGACTCGCATTTACGTTGGAAGTTCTCTGTTGGTGATGATGCTTGTCCTCGGCGGCCCGTTATCCATAGGGCTTGCACAAGTCCGGGTCTCGGCCCTCTTTGGCGATCATATGATCCTACAGCGAGATCGTCCTATTGTTGTCTGGGGCTGGGGAACACCTGGAGAGAATGTTCTTATCTCTCTAGCCGACCAAACCGCTAATACCCAAGTCGCACAGGATGGTCGCTGGACTTGCATCCTCAAACCACTGGCTGCATCTGCAAATCCGATCGAAATGAAAATCCAAGCGACTAATGAAATCTTGCTAAAAGATATTCTTGTCGGGGACGTGTGGCTCTGTAGCGGTCAATCCAATATGGAATGGGGGCTCGGAGGTTGTGACGCACCCGAGGATATTCAAACTGCGAACTTCCCTCTGATCCGTCACTTCGGTGTCGAAGCCAACTTTGCATCTTCGCCCCAACCGAATGTCAAAGGACGTTGGAACGTATGCAAACCTGAAACCGCTCCTGGATTCACCGCAGTAGGATTCTATTTCGCGCGTCGGGTTCAGCAAGAAACTGGTATCCCGATCGGTTTACTTCGATCAAGTGTTGGAGGGACGAACATCGAATGCTGGATGTCTCAAGAGACCCTCATGAATACTCCAACCCTTGAACCCTATGCAAAAATGATGCGAGAGTCACTAGCTCAGTATCAGAACGACCTTCGAGAGGTCATCCCCAATGTCGAACTCTGGACCAAGCAATCTCGCGATGCTATCAGCACAGGCGATCAAGTCCCCATGCCACCTGCCATTCCCGAATTCCCATTCGGCGAGAAAATGTTTCGGCCCCGTTGCGTTACCCTTCACAATGGAATGATTCATCCCTTGAAGCCTTTTGCCCTCAAAGGGGTCTTGTGGTATCAAGGCGAAAATAACGCTGGAAGCCCTGCGGATGGACTTCAATACATCGAGAAAAAACGGGCGATGATCAACGATTGGCGTCAGTGGTTTTGCGACCCCGATTTGCCCTTCTATTTTGTCCAACTGGCCGCTTGGCAAAAACCGACAAATGACCCAGGACTTGCCGACGGATGGGCTTTCTTTCGCGATGCCCAGCGCCAATGCTTAGCTTTACCTCACACCGGAATGGCCGTTGCAATCGATGTCGGAGATGCCGATGATATTCATCCAAAAAACAAGTACGATGTCGGCGAACGTCTAGCCCGCTGGGCCCTTGCCAATGAATATTCGAAACCAATCGAAGTCTCCGGACCGCTCTTTCGATCGCTGAAGATCGATGGCAACAAAGCCACTATCGATTTTGATCATATCGGAAGCGGACTTGTAGCAGGCAGCAAAACCGGTCGCAATCCCGTCGAGTACTCTGAAACAGCTCCGCTAAAACGCTTCGCAATCGCTGGACAAGATCGCAAGTGGTACTGGGCTGAAGCAAAAATCGAAGGCAATCGTGTAGTCTGCTCACACCCCAGTGTTCCAGAGCCTATTGCAATACGATATGCCTTTAGCATGAACCCACAAGGTGCGAACCTCTATAATCGGGATGGGCTGCCTGCTTCTCCCTTTCGAACCGATGACTGGTAGTTTGATGACTTAAAACCTACTTGGATCCACTCAGGATAGAAACCATCTTAGGCCGATCTTTTTCTAGACGCGTCGTGTCGACCGGCAAGCTTAGCGATACTCCCAACTGACGATAGAACTCACCTAACTCTTCAGTCCAAGCTTGCTTCACAACATCCAAGGGTGTCTCACCGCGCTTGTTCTTGCAATCAAGTTCCGCTCCATGTTCTAGAAGAAGCTCGACAACTTCCTGATGGCACATAAAGGCCGCCAGGTGCAAAGCTGTGTTTCCGTCACTATTGGTCGCTTTCACATCGGCTCCATTGGCAAGAAGTTCTCGCACCAGGCTTAGCTGCCCCCATAAGGCAGCTTGGGCCAGCGGTGTTGAGCCACTGGCCATCGGCTCATCGATCTTGCCCTTGACTTCAAGTGCGCGTCGAATCGCACCGCTCTCACTATGCGGCAGGTCGATCTTCTCTCGCAGTGCCAGCGCTGCGGCTCGATCCTGCGCGACATAAAAGATGAAATCGTTGCTGATGAACCCGCGTGGAACTTGAACCTGCAAAAAATGCATGCCCGATTCGGGTAGCTCTTCAAGCCTGACGAGCGTCTCATCGCGATCATTAACCTCGATCGTACCGGCAACGCGATTGCCGTCGACGAAGATCCAAGCGTCATTGCCAAAGTACCGGCCAGAGAGACTCAAGGTCTTATGCTCGCCGCTTGCAATCGGAAATACCTGGCGACCTCGTTGCTGCTGGATACTTCCCGAAGTCCAAAGCTCCGGTTGTGGTCTAGACGCGATCGCCTGCGGACCTAAATAGGCTGTGAGTGTGAGTATCATTTGCCCTTGCTCGGCTAAGTTCTTGATTTCATCAAGTCCGATCTTTTGCGACCTACCATGACTTTCAAGTCGCAAACCATCCTGTGAGCCCCAATCCCACTGGGCTTCGAATTCCCAAGCTTGCTGGCTATCGAAACGCATTCCGGTTCCTTTTAGCTCGATGGTTCCTTGTTCCGCTGCACTGATGAGTGCTCTAGCCATGTCCATGGTCTGTGGAGATTTTAACGATTGACGGTTGAAGGTGACTTGTCTGGCGAAAGTTCCAGGAAAACCAGTGCTGCCTTCGAGAACCATTTCCCAGACTGGATCGAATCGAGGTCTGCCGGCCCAAGACAACTGCCAAACACTTTTTTCGGGGGCACCTTCATCGATGATGCTTTTGAAGAAGTCGAAGTCGATGATATTGAGTCGTCCTTGCGGCAAGATCAGCCAGCGGTCGTAAGCACCTCGCCATGTGGGTGCATCCATGCCCGTTCCGGGTGTGTTGGTGCTCACCCAATGCGGCATTCGGTGGCAATCGCCGCAAACGTTCGGCTTGGGCTTGCTCGGATCCAGATCGCCATCGACATGAAACAATCGAAAACCTCGGACCGCTCGATTTGAAAGGCGGTTATCGTAGGCGCGGCGCTGAGCTGGCGGATAAGGGACATTCAGTAGAAACTTGGCCATATCATCGCGCTCTTGAGCGCTGAGCAATCCGGCTTTGCCTTCATCGTTTTTGGTAGTATCGCCAACGCGAGCCATGGTCGAAGCCAAGCCGCCATCGATCAAGTGGCGGGTGGTAGACTCGGGGTTGCCAAGATCGCTATTTGGTTTGACGGCCTTATGGATGCTTCCGCTGTGGATTCCACCATAAGGATCCCCTGGGATTCCATCCCAGTGAAAAGGAGCTGTATCACGAAGACCTCTTATTGGCATCGTCGAACGGGGCATGATTTGATTGCCGCCAGTAACAACCGGAGTATTCAAGACCCAAAGCAACTGGTCGGTATGACCATCGGGATGACAGCTTGCGCAAGAGAAAGTTCCAGTCGTCGATGCTCTTGCGGTTGAAAAAGCAATACGACCATTTTTAACTTCCAAATCGGTAGGATCATTGAGTCGTATCGATTGCGATAGCACCGGTTGTGTCGGGTCTTGGATATCGATCTTTGAAACCGAATTGGCAGCAGCGTTTAGAACCCAAGCAAACATCGGTTTGGTATCACGGTGCTCGATGCTGATTCCTTGGGGAACGGCCCCAACTTGGCATCGCCCAACGAGTTTGCCCGATTGAGCATCGAGAATCGAAAAGGCATCTGATCCTGCCGCTGTCAAATACAACCAACGATCATCGATGCTCAGCTCGATGGCATAAGGAGTAGCCTGTGCGGTCTCATAGCTCGGATGCTCTGGTGGGAGAGGTTCAAGATCGAACCAAGAAACCGCAGGTTGAATTCCATCTTTGACTCCGACTTTTTCGATCTTCGTGACACGATTGAGGAACGGTCGGTTTTCGAGTTGTGCAAGTCCATGCTTTTTCGTTCCAGCCCTACCGTTGACGTCATTACGCGCATCGGTCTGAGCCACATAAACGTTGCCTTGCGAATCGGCGGTGATTCCATAGAGGAGCGTTCCCAGCCCTGAAACCGTCTCAATGAGCTGGTCGGTAGAGGTATCGAAAACAAAAAGATCTCGATCAGGCACCTTAGGGTTTTTGACGATGTCGACCACGTGACCGATCGATAGCACATTGTTGTTTTGAATCGAATGATCCCAAGCGTCGAAGGTGACAAGATTGCCGTCGATGTCTTGCTTTTTACCGCCGGAGAGTTGGGTTTGGTTATTGGACTCAAAGGGGATGACGTACAAGCGACCGTTGCGAACGACCATACCTCGGGGATCTTGTGCCGTTACGCGAAGTCGCTTGGTAATGGTTCGGGAATCGACGTCGATGACGGCGATTTGATTCTCGGAAGAGAGCGACACATAAGCCTTATGGTCATCGACAAACACAACTCCGACGGGCTCATCGAATCGCGTGGCTTTTGTTTTTGGATCAAAATCCTGGATGGTATCGAGAACGAGGAATCGACTCGGACTGTTGGCTTGGATATCGATGATCGAGACCGAGTCAGAGACGTGATTTGCGACCCAAAGCTCTTTTCCATCGGGACGTATAGCAAGCCCGACCGGTTCGATCCCTACGGCGATCATGCGGTCGATCCGATTGGATTTTTTATCGATTACATCGATTGTATTGTTGGGAGTATTCGCTACATAGATAAATTCGCCCGACTCGATGATAGGGCGAAATTGTGGGCTCATCATCGCGACCCGACCACCCTGAGTCATGACCTCAGGAGCATCTTGGGCTTTGCCCCAAGCATTCATCGATGCAGTAAATAACGCACCGATGATCAGGAGGCAAAGCAGTCTTTTGGTATTGCTGATTTTCATCGTATGAGGTTCCTCAAGCGATCGTCGTTGATTTATTTCTAATTGGACTCGGGACTGATCAGTTCAACACCGAGAATTTCCAAGCCAACGTCGTCTTGGACGGTCAAGGCATAGACATCGATCAGTTGGAGTCCACTCGATTTGTCGTTTAGTTGTGGGTACAGGGCACGAAAGCGATCCAGTGGCAAATCGACCTGCCAGAGTAGACCGGGAGCGGCCAGGAGTTCCGGTTGAATATCGATTTCGAATTTGCCGCCAAAAACACCCTGAAATTTTTGGGTCGAGAATCCGAAGCGGACTGTGTGCGGAGTTTGTGTTCTGCCCTGAAATCGAAGCACCGATCCATCGAGGATCACAATCGGATTTGCACTTGATTTCCAAGCTCCGATGGCCGAGACGTGTAGCAGCAGAGGATCTCGCTTGGGGATTGGCCAGAGCATCGGCATGGCTTTGAGTTTGGGTTTGTCATTCGGTTCATGTAGAACGCGACCATAAGCATACCGGTGATCCAGTGGCCATTGCAAAGACCAATGATGTGTGGGTGGAGCTTGTGGCTCGATCGACAGTGCTCCGGAGTTTTCCAAGGACATAGAAAGTTCAATACCAGCTTGCAAAGTCGCCGATTGACCATCCTTGGTTTGTCGCACGGTCGCTTGGCCACGATGAACCCACAGAGCCGTTTCGGTATCGGTGACACGGATGTTGAAGGTGCTGTCGGTGGCCTCAATGGTGGCTGTCGGCGTAATGATCCGAACTTTCTTCCCTTTATCCATCTGAGTGTGAACCCAGAGGCCACCGGCTAAGAGTTCGTAGTCTTGGGTTACCGATCCGGTGGGTTGAAGCATGCGGACCGACGAGTGGCTTGCAAGGGTAAGTTGCGATTGGGGGGCGATATCCAGTTCCAGCCAGCTATCGCAGGACTTCGACTCGAGGATATCGCCGGCGTAGAGTTGCTGACCAGCTTCGATACGTGAAACCGGGTCACCGCCATGGCCTCGAAGATCCATCAGTCCGTGTGCGTGTTTGATCGTACCCATCACCGGGCGAATTGGACGAATGGAGGCTAGTACCGTCCAGGTCGTCGCAGTTGCAACCGCAAGGGTGCATACGGCAAGGCTAAGGGTCAGCCAAACTTTCGAGCGTGGCCTTGAGGCTGAAACATCAAGCCGAGCCCCTGAGCAAGGATCGGAAGACGCCCTTGGTTGCCGATCCGTAATTTGAGAAACACTCAGCGTGTCACAAGCGACGATCGCTTGTTCAGAGATCTCAAGTATTACCTCTCGAGCCTTTTGGCTTACGGTAAGTAACGTGTTAAGATCGTGGATCTCTCCTAGGGTACAATCGCCATCGAGATAGCGATGGATCAAGGTGACTTGCTCTTGGGTCAATTCCATGGTTTTTATGAACCTCCTTCGACTGCGTTCATTTTTCCTTGGACACAGCTTGCCAGACCTTCATGGAGTCGCGAAAGTCTTTTGTAGACGGCAGGAAGAGAAAGACTCAACCGCTGCGCGACCTGCTGGCATTGTAGGCCTTCAAAATAGCGAAGTTGCAATAATCGTCTGCCTTCTTCGGAGAGTGAAGCGATGCATTCTTGCAAGGCCCAGGTACGAAAAGCGTCGGGACTCTGAGATAGCTGATGGCGATCCAAAATCGCTAAGACATTTTCATCGAGCACAGCGACTTTACGACCTCGGCGAGCAAGCCAATCCATCGCGTCTCGACGGATAACGACAAATGCCCACGAGATCAAAGCGGCTTGATTCGGGAACGAAACCTCTTTGGTCATCGCCTTGAGCACCACGTTCTGAAAACAGTCTTCGGAGGCATGGTAGTCGCGGGTAAGCAACCACGCCGCAGCGGCAATCCTCGATCGAGCTTGCATTAGATTCTGGATCGTTTCAGATTCCGAAAGCATCCCCCCCTCCAGCGGTATTCGCGTTCATTGTCATCCATTGACGAAAGGGCATGGGGTCAAAATCCTGACCAAAATCCATAAAAAAGCGATTCCGAAGACAACTTTTTCAAGAAACCGCTGTGATTTTGGGCCAAGACTCCCAGTTTCTTGTGGGCGTCGGTCGACGACTTGACTTGCCGCCTAAGGTAAAAGGTTATCATCCAGTGCAAATCCGATCCCGATTATCTCCCAATAGGAAGATTCCGATGCCCAAGAATGACTCGTTCCGATCTGCTCGATTTGCTCGTAGGCGATTGCTCGTCGAAGCTCTGGAGTCCCGTTCCTTGATGGCAGGGGACTTCTATGTAGGGATGAGGCACAACTTGGTGAATCCGGCCGATGTGAACATGGACGGAAGGGCTTCGCCGATCGATGCCCTCATGGTCATCGATGAGCTGAACCGATCGGACAAGTCGGCCGACGGACAAAACAGGATGATGGCCGATACGAACAACGACGGATTCGTTAGCCCAGTCGATGCCCTCGTTGTAATCGATACACTCAACTCCGAGTTCGTTCGGAACATGCCTAAAGTGAACTTTGGTGGTTCAGGGGGTGGTTCGGGCGAAGATACCCAGAGCGAAGTCACTGCTGTCGATGACAACCAACTGGTTTACGTTCCCGCCGATGCGACCGAAAAACCTGAGATCGAAATCGATGTGCTCATGAACGACATCGGACAAGGGCTAAGCATCGTCGAAGTCGGAATGGGCGCTACAGGCACCGTCTCGATAAGGCCTTCGTCAAGCAATCCTGAAAACAAGGTTTTGGTCTACACGCCAAATGCCTCTAGTGCTAACTACGACCGATTCCTTTACATGATTGAATCAGCAGACGGTCGTCGTTCAACCGCTTTTGCATCGATCAAGTACGAAGTCGAGCAAGACACAGCGGTGAACTTCGAATTGATCATGCCCGATGCAGTGGAAGCCCCAGCGGGTCAAGAGATCAACTTTCGGGGTAGCGATTCGGCTCCACTGATACGGTTTGAGTATTCAGGCTTTAGCAATGCCCAAGTTGGCGTGTATCTGAGATGGGAGTTCGCCGAAGGGTTTTCCATAGGCCAACGGTTTGTCGGCGAATTGCTCACACGAAGTTCGACAGCGATGGCAACACTTTATCCAATCGGGGGCGGTGGGGCTTGGATTTATGGGGACATTGCTGGAGTCAACCGAATCCTCGCGAACCTCTACTACAAGCCCGCCGACGGCTACTCGTCGAATACGGGAGTTCGGCTCGATGGCTGGGCATTCCTCTATACGAGCATTGGGGTCAATTACGGTAACGTCAGTGATTCGACTCTTGTGAAGGTTACCAAGGAACCAAGTGATTTCTATCCCGATGCGGTCGATGACTATTTCACGTCCGTCAGCCGAAGCCAGCCTACGACACTGGATATCTTGGCCAACGATCGGTTTAAGGGTTTTGCAACAAGGCGAGATGATTTGAGTGTGGATATTACGCCTTGGGAGCATTCCGATGCAATGATCACCTGGGACCCTGTCCTTCGGAAAGTTGTCTACCAAGCCGGCTTCGCTGGCGTGTATGGCTTAAGGCAAGGGGATCAATTCGCTTACACACTCCGGACTCCCGACGGACAAGCTAGCCAAGGGATCGTCACGATCATTCATGAAGGTGCGGCCTAGTCGTTTGCGGACAAGTCCTTCGCAAACTTAAAACTCTTGCTATTCGCAACGATCGGATCTAGGGATAGACTCTGTTACGGTCAATGGGGGGTCATCTTGAGCCAGATCGCGCCGAGCAACAGGCCGGGGCCAAAAATGATCGCAAGCATCGAGGTTCCCATCAGAAGATTGGGAGTGGAAAATCCGCCTTCGACTTTCCTAAGGCTTGCAAGTTCGTCCAGGACCGCGACGATCGAGGTTAGCCAAAGGATCAAGAAGCCATAATAGGCCCATGGGGCAACGGCTGGCTCAAAATAGTGGAGGAAACCGCCTAGGATCGCGATCACAGGCAGAGCGATGGCAAAGTACCATCCGAGAAACCCAGGTATTTCTTTTCTTTCCTGGGGATCGATGAGAGTGCATAGGCAAAAGTAAGAAACGCCCAGAGCGTATAATATGAGCAGTGCGACCAACATGGAACTTCCCGATCACGATAAGGAAGGTGGGTTCGAATGAGTGAGAATGAAACGGATCCAGAGCTCAGTCTACCCGAAACCAATCTTCGAGTCACTTCGAGTGATTTGATCCGCGAGGAAAACGGCAAAGTAGTTGCTTCTTGGGAGATTGCCAAGATAGGGTCGATTCACGTGCGCCGTGTGGTGAATCCTTTTTCGGTCGCTATGCTCGGTTCTGCCTGTGGAACATTGTACCTACGGTGGGCCCTGGGCCTGGGGACTTGGCTAGCGATTTTGCTGTATCTACTCGTTGGAGCGATGGCGCTCATCGGGCTCATGATGATCACCGCGCTGGTGATTCGCTTCGAGTATCCCAACCACGATCAAGTCGAGATCGACTGCCAAGATTCCGAAAAGGAAGTCAGAGAGTTTGTGGAACTCATTAAGCAACGCCATGAGAAAGCTTAAGCCGGGAGTGACCCCTGGTCCGTTTATCGAGTCAGTGCTTTTTGATCGCAGCAAGATCACCGATCCGACTCACTATGCATTTGGGTTGCCATCGATCCAAGGGCTTAGCAAACTCGATTTGCATCCCAAGGTGACTTTTTTCGTGGGAGAAAATGGGTCGGGCAAGTCGACCATGCTCGAAGCCATTGCAGTGGCCAATGGTCTTAATGCCGAGGGTGGTAGCCGCAACATGGTCTTTTCGACCAGAGAGAGTCATTCGGAGTTGTATAGGATCATTCGATTAAGGAGATATCATGCGTTGATCCCAGACGCATGGTTCATGCGGGCAGAGAGTTTGTTCAATGTGGCGACCGAGATCGATAATTTGGGAGTGCAATCGAGTTACGGATCGAGGTCGTTGCACGAGCAATCCCACGGTGAGGCGTTTATGTCGTTGGTTGAAAACCGGTTTTCACAAGGTTTGTATTTCCTCGATGAGCCCGAGGCAGCACTATCGCCTCAGCGTCAATTGGAATTTCTGGTTTTGCTGCATCGGTTGATCCAGAAGGGTTCCCAGTTGGTCATTGCCACGCACTCTCCGATCATCATGAGTTACCCCGATGCATTGATCTATTCGTTTGGAGAAAAAGGGGTCCATTCAGTGGCTTATCAAGACACCGAACATTACCGAGTCACGCGTAGCTTCTTGGAATCGCCCGAGCGAATGCTATCGCACCTGCTGAAATAGATTCGTTCACTTCTTACTTCCGCTCGGCTCCCCTTCGCCCCCCAGGGGTTTTGGCCGAATGGCGTTGAACTAAAAGCGGAACGGCGCGAGCCGTCCGGTGAAAACTATGTTTAAAATAATTCAACGCCATTAGGGTTTTGGCCGGCAGGGGGACTAAGGGGGCCGACCCCGCGTAGGGTTGTTTGTTGGGGGCGGTGAAGCCGTCCGGCTTTAGACTTTGGGCGTTAGGCTTTGAACGAAACAGCCAAGACGGCGACCTCCGGTCGCGGGAGAACGGTTGAGGACACCCGTTCAACATTCAACCAAACGTGTAAGTTTCACGATTCGGTCGCTTACGGTGAGGACGGATTTCTAAAAACTCACCGCAGGAGTGAGAGCGGAGGGACTCGACCCCTCGACCCAAGGATTCAAAGTCGACGGAAACACAACGCGATCGTCGGTGGCAACCTTTGCCGACGGACTAGAAGTCCGTCGTACCCTAAATCCAAGTCGAAAGAATTACCGCTGGGGCGGATTGAAGACGAGTTGGCAAATGCGGTTAGGTCGCTACGGAGGCAGGCTGACCAAATCGAAACGCCTTTGCCAGGGCTGGCGGCACGAGTGCTTCGGACCGAATCAGTTTCGCCTGCGCACCACGAACGCGAGCCTTCATCTCCTGCAACGTTGCAATCGCACCAGTAAGTCGCGCCTCTGCATTTGCCTGCGCAGTTAACATATCGGAGTTTGCTTGAGCCAACTGCAAGCGTGCTCCGATATTCTCGCCGGGTTCGACATTGGAAATGTCAATCGAAATAATGGAGAAAGCGGTGTTGGCATCGAGTTGGTCTTTCAAAGCTCTTTCCGCAATTTGCGCGGGAAGCGCCAGCACTTCGAGATGCGATGCAGCAGACGCCACCGAAGCTATGATCGCTTGCCCAACTCTTGCAATAATCGTATCGTCAGAGGCCCCTCCGACCAACTGATCCATATTCGTACGCACCGTTATTTTAACACCAACCAGCAGTTCTACCCCATTGTTTGCAACGGCACTAATGAACCGTTTGTTCATTACATCTTGTCGAGGGCAAGAGATTACGACCGGTGTAATACTGGTCTTTACGGCCAGGAGTATGTCACGACCTGAAAGATCGATGGCTGCTGCACGATCAAAGTCCAGATCCATTCCGGCTTGTTTGGCTACGACAATTGCGCGTACAACACCGGACACGTTGCCACCTGCGAGATGATGCGCGATCAACGATGCGGTTGTCATGCCATCTTTTCGATCAATTGGAATACCTGCTTGGTGCGCCATGATCTTTCCGTCGACAATCATCTGATGATCCATCCTAAGCAGGCTCATCACGAGCAGGCTCTTAAGACTCACGTCGGCGCCGCATGTGTAGGCTTGCACCCAAAT
>JBEIGI010000064.1:0-29373 GCA_040381975.1 Pirellula sp. | reverse complement strand
GTCGTCCGGAGCGTGCTACTCAAAACGAGGGCCGGGTTTGCACCAAACTGTTATCCTGATGAAAACAGAACCGCTGATGAACACGGATGAACGCTGATAAGCAGCCAGGGAAACTAGGTCAAGAAGAACCCATGATCGAACCCTCTCATCAGTGTTCATGAGTGTCTAAGACCACCGGAACAACCCATCGGGGAACGTTCTACCGTAGTGGATCTTGCGAAAGATCCCAGCGCTAGAGACCACCGTAACAACCCATCGGGGAACGTTCTACCGTAGTGGATCTTGCGAAAGATCCTGTCGATTGAAACCACCGTAATTTTTCCGATAAGCCAAAAAGAGAAGTTCTGGTTCACTACAAGCACGCACGTTTTCCGAGGCAAATGATTGGATTGTTCGCGCTGTTTGTGTTTTGAGGTGAGCTCGAGCGCAAGGATCTTTAGCAAGATCCACTACCGCAAGATCCAGTACCGCATGATCCACTACCCTTTCGGATCGAACCCAGGGCGGGCGCTATGCTCTGCCCTGGGCTATCTCATGATGACCCGTTGGGGCAAGTCACCCCAACCGTAGTGGATCACGACTGCGAGAGACAATGGCGGTTTGCCATCGAGATGCCGCTGACGATGGCACCTACGATGCCGACGAACCCTTGATCGGTTCCGCACAAAAACAGATTCTTCAAATGCGTAGTGCCATCGAGTTTCTTCTCAGGCGCACCATACACTGCACCATTGTCATGCGATGTAAATCGCCGGATCGTCTTGGGTGTAAAAACGTCCGTTTCGATCACATGCCGTCGGAAATCTGGGATGAATCGCACGCACGAAGAGACAGCAGCATCGTACCAGCGGTATTTTTGACGCTGGTACTGAGCCTCGTCCAGACCAGCCCAACGATCAGGATCAGCTATGGTTGTCAGTCGGATAAAACCTGCATCGAGCAAGCCTTCATCAGGGCTATACTCGTAGTTGTTCGGTGAACAAATGACACCCGTACGAACATCGCACAAATCCTCACGGCATCGCTCCCAATGGAACTTTTCGCTGTCGTTGTAAAAGACGATCGTTTTGTCGAAGCCCACGGCAGTCGGTTGACAATCCAGAACCGAGATCGATTCAACGAAAGACATTTGGCCGGCTTGATTGACACGCTCTTCGGATAAATGATCGCACAATCGAAGCGTCTCAATCATCCCGGCACTTGAAAGAATGCGTTTGGCTGTCAACACAGTTCCATTTTCAAGTTCAACACCTGTCACATGTTCATTATCGACATGGATTTTGGCGACACCACTGCGAAGTTTCAACTGGCCCCCAAGTTCGCGAAACCGGCGCACTAGATTTTTGAGGATCAGTCGCACCCCTTTGTAAGGCCGAGCAAAACCTTCCAGAAAGATACTTCGAAACATGATGCAAAACTGCCCCCAGTCCATGTCGTGCTCTTTCGCGTTTCCGTACCACATTAAGGGGCATAGGATCATCTCGATGAGTAACGGATCGGTGAAGATCTCATCGAGGATCTTCCTCGTTGAGCAATCAAAATCCTCTTGTTTAAGATCGTCGTAATCGGCAAGAGTCGCCAAGAGCTTGGCGAAAGCATCCTTTTGATGCGGAAACTTATTTGCTACTTGGCTCTGAAAAAATTCAATGTTGTTGTCGAAGCAAAGTTCAACTCCAGGAAAAGCAATGCTTGAACCCCGTTGCTCGGCAAGCTTGAAATCATCCCATCGGAATCGAAGCTGCTTAAGGAGTCTTGCAAAAGGCCCTTTCTTTGCACCTCGCTCTGTAAAATTTGTCATCGCATGCAGGCCGACATCGTAATCGCGCCCATTGAGGCGATAGAACGAATTGAGTCCACCGATCGTCCAGTGCTTTTCTAAAATACAAACGCGATGGTCATACATCGCAAGACGGATTCCGGCCGCAAGACCGCTCATCCCCGCGCCAATGATGATGGTATCAAAATCGGTATTCGAGCTATCGGTTGATTCTGAAGAAGACATAGAGAGTTATTGAGGTTCGAGGATAATTCCATCGAACCAAGCGGTTCCTTCCGAACCGAACATTCCGATCGAAACAATGGCTTCTCGGGCGTCGACAGGCACGCTGAAAACCCGTTCTTCAAGTTTCCAATTTCGGGTTCCTTTGAACCCCCCAACATAGTTGTATCCGATACGATTGCGGTTCCCGTCAAACCATTGGATCGCCACCGACGGGGACTTCTCCTTGTCTCGTCCTACCTTCACACCATCGAGCTTGATCCAAGCCCCAAGTTTGATTTTTTTGACCGAGCGGCCATCGATAGGCATACCTTGCAGGAGCATGCTCGGCAACTGAGGATCGGTCCCTTGAAATTCAACCACATGCTTACCATCAGGAGCTTGGCTGTCCTCGATCTGTCGGCATCCAAATTGGTAGTACCAACCTGGAATATGAAACTCTCGGATCAGAGGCTCCTCGAATCCTGTGTTGGCCAACGCAGGATGCTTTGGATCAGGCTGAACTTTTCGGGTTTTCTCCGCATCTCCCGTCATCGGGACAAAGAGCGTGGGCATCAGTGCCTCTTTCTCAAGCTTATCCCCTTTTTTTCGCATCAGATAAAGCATCTGCTGATAGCGTTCTCCGACCGGGATCACCATCAAACCATCCTCTTTGAGCTGCTCGACCAAAGGTTTTGGAACATCGGCAGGTGAGCAAGTTACGATGATTTTGTCAAAGGGTGCTTCTTCAGGCCACCCTTTGAAACCATCACCAAGTCGACAGTGCACGTTTTTGTAGCCGAGGCTCTCAAGCAGTTCGATCGTCCGTTGGCCAAGATCCTCGACGATCTCAATCGTGTAAACATCTTTGACCAAGGGGCTCAAAATGGCCGCTTGGTAACCGCTACCAGTTCCTATCTCCAAGACCTTGTCGGTAGGCTTGGGTTGCAGAGCCTCGGTCATGAGAGAAACGATAAACGGACTGCTGATCGTTTGCGATTCACCGATCGGTATCGCGATATCGAGGTAGGCTTGCCGAACATACTGAGGGGGCACAAACTCATGCCGAAGCGTTTTGGCAACCGAGTCCAAAACGCGAGGATCCTTCACCCCGCCTGGAATAAGCACGTTGCGAATCAGCCGTTCTCGTTCGACGGCGTAAGGATCCTTGGCACTACCCGGCTGCGCGATAGCCACTTTAGCTAGTAGTAAAACGAGCAACCCGAAGGCCGCAACAAATCGATAACGACAAAAACGCTGACCGATCATCGCTAGCCTCCGGTAGGGGTACTCGTCTTGATACTTGAGCATTAGTCCATGCTGACGCGTTCGACGTATTCGCCCGTACGTGTGTCGATCTTAATGACGTTGCCTTCTTTGATGAATCCAGGAACCTGGAATTCGCCTCCAGTCTCGGTCTTTGCGGGCTTGGTCACACTCGTTGCCGTGTCGCCCTTAACGCCAGGTTCGGTTTCAATCACTTTCAAAGTGACGTGCGAGGGTGGTGTCAATGTGATTGGATTTCCGTTGTACAGGACCATGGCAACGGGCATTCCCTCTTTGAGGTATTTCCAATTGTCGTCAACTTGATCAGAACTCAGTTCGTACTGTTCAAAGCTCTTGTTATCCATGAAGACGAAAGTCCCCGATTGGTTGTAGAGGAACTGTGTTTCGAGTTCTTCAACATCGGCAACTTCAAGCTCGTCACCACCCTTGAGGGTTCGGTCCAGAACCGTGTTTCGGATCAAATTCTTTAGCTTGCACTTATAAAGTGCATTGCCCTTTCCGGGTTTGACAAAGTTGACTTCAGTCAGGAGGTAGGGTTCGCCGTCGATTTGGACTTTCAAACCTTTTCGCAGGTCGCTGGTTTTGTAGGAGGCCACAGTGTTTCCGTTTTCTAATCGCTGGGGACAGGAGGACAAACAAGACACGGCATTTTAGGGACTCTTTTTTAAGTTGTCTTGCCCCCAAAATCGACAAATCGCGGGTTTTCGTACGGCAAATTCAAGGAAAACCTGTGTGCAGTTGCGTTCTTGCTACCGAAAGCGGTTAGGATATCGCGGAGCATTGTTGAGTGGGTCGGCCAAATTCCTCGAAGATTAGGATCGATGACTAGGCATGAGTTTGGAACGCGTTGTGCAACCACTGGTCGCTTGCCTGGGCAATCCAGTAGGGGGTAATCCGACGCAGTTTGTCATGACCAAACTGGTGCGGGAAGCGGAATTGGATTGGCGTTTTTTCACTTCCGAAGTTCCCCTGGAACTCTTTGAGACCGCGTTTCGCGGGATCCAAGCTCTGGGAATGTCTGGGGCAGCCATCCTCCCACCGTTTCAAAAAAGCATTGAACCTTTTTTGGGAAGTACCTCTGCAAACGCCAAAGCTCTAGGGGCCGTCGAAGTTGTCAAATGGGAGTCCGATCAGTGGATCGGGGACGAAACGCTCAGCCAAGCCATTTGTCGATCGCTGGTTCACCGCGTCTCATCGATGGTCGGTCAAGTAACTGCGAACTCCGAGGAATCATTCAGTCCACATGCGATCGGGGTTGTCGGTCGCCCGGAACTTCTCGAGGCCCTTCGAGTCTCGATCGGCCAGATCCCTGGCGACTACCACGTTATCGAATTCCCGCCAGCAGAGACCACTCCCACCGAGCGTCCTGTGAAAGCGCTGATCATCGAGCAATTCGATGCAATCATGAATTTTAGCCCTCCTGCGCGAGCTAGACTGTTTAAGGACACCAACTGGGCAACAAATCCCATGGCGATCCTGGTACCTCCAGCAACGGGTTGGGTCGATGCAAGCAAAGAACGATCGCTGTGGATCGAGGAACTGGAGTCTCATCACATCGATCGCATCGACGAACTGGATGTCCTTACCCATCAGTTCGCTATCAATTTCGAATTTTGGACTGGCTACGAAGCCTCGATGGAAGCAATCCGCGAATCTCTAGAAGAATATTTGCAATGGTAACCCGACGTGAATTTCTGACCCAGTCTGCAAACGGCTTTGGTGCCGTCGCCTTGAGTGCGATGATGGCTCAGGGATCTGACAAGTACCATTTTCCACCCAAAGCAAAAAGCGTCATTTTTTTGTACATGGACGGAGGCCCATCGCAGGTCGATACATTCGATCCAAAACCACTGCTTAACAAAAATCACGGACGCAACCCCAGTGAGTTGTTCGAAGTCGCACCGACGCAGTTCAACAACAACGGGACGATCTTGGCAAGCCCATGGACGTTTGAAAAGCATGGGCAAAGCGGCATTGAAATTAGCAGCCTATTTCCGAATATCGCGAGGCATGCCGATAAGCTCGCAGTGATTCGGTCAATGACTTCAAAGTTCCCCGAACACACCTCGGCGAACTATTTCCTCCACACAGGCCACGGATTGCAAGGGCGTCCGAGCATGGGGGCTTGGGTCACCTATGGATTGGGTTCCGAGTGCGAAGATTTGCCCGGTTACATTGTTCTCAATGGAGGCCTGATCCCTCCGGGCGGACTGGATTGCTTTGGCAACGGTTTCTTGCCGGCCACCTACCAAGGATCGGTGCTGCGTCCCAGCGGCAACTCTTTAGCGAATGTTCGTCCATTAGAGCCGACGCAGGAATTGCAAAAGCACAAGCTCGAACTACTGCGTCAACTCGACCGTCAAACACTCGAACGATTCGGCCACGACGACGCAGTCGAATCGGCGATCGCCAACTACGAATTGGCATTTAAGATGCAGTCGGCTGTCCCTCAAGTTTGCGATCTGTCGATGGAGACGGCGCAGACGCAGTCGATGTATGGCATCGACCACGAGTTTGGGCCTTTGAAAATCTTTGCTCGCGAATGCCTCATGGCCCGCAGACTCGTTGAACGTGGCGTTCGGTTTATTCAGTTGACATGCCCAAGCGTCGGGCATGACCGGTGGGATCAACACGCAAACCTAAAAGCCGGACACGAACAGAATGCCAGAGCGGTTGATCAACCCATCGCTGCACTTCTAGAAGATCTCAAAGAGCGCGGACTGCTCGACACAACCTTGATCATCTGGGCCGGCGAATTCGGTCGTACACCGTTTGCCCAAGGTGCCGATGGACGCGATCACAATCCATTCGGATTCTCCGTTTGGTTGGCTGGAGGCGGGGTCAAGGGTGGAACGGTTTACGGAGCAACCGATGAGTTTGGTTACAAGTCCGTTGAGAAGAAAGTCGAAATGCATGACCTGCATGCCACCATGCTCTACTGCCTAGGACTAGATCACACTCGATCCACATTTCGATTCAGTGGTCGCGATATGCGACTGACCGATGTACATGGAAAAGTACTATTCGATATCTTGGCCTAGAAAAATCATCACCACTTGTCTCATGGATAAATTCCTCAATCTTGCAGCAACGATTGCAGTTTGTTTTTTTGCGTTGACTCTCAACAAGAATGCTTGCTGGGCTTTTGAAAACAGGCCCAACATCATCGTGATCTTTGCCGATGACCTCGGTTACGGCGATCTGGGTTGTTACGGACAAAAGCGTTATCGCACACCCAATATCGATTCCATCGCTACCAATGGGGTTCGCTTTACCGACTTTCACTCCTCGCAACCGGTCTGCTCGGCGTCCCGAGTCAGCTTGCTCACAGGATGCTATGCCAACCGGATCGGTATCCACGGAGCGCTTGGACCTGCTGCTAAGAACGGTATCCACGACGACGAAGTCTTGCTATCCGAGTTGCTCAAGTCCAAAGGCTACAAAACCTGCGCTGTGGGAAAGTGGCACCTCGGCCACCACCAAAAATTTCTCCCCTTGCAACATGGGTTTGATCGTTATCTAGGGTTGCCCTACTCCAACGACATGTGGCCCCATGGCCCTGTTGTCAAACGTGGTACCTTTCCTGAATTACCACTGATTCGCGATAACGAAATCATCGATCAAGATGTCGATGGCCAAGACCAATCGAAACTGACCAAGCAGTACAGCGATTTTGCATTGGAGTTTCTTCAAGCCGCCAAAGGCGAACCCTTCTTTCTTTACTTTGCACATACGTTTCCTCACGTACCGCTGTATGTCGGCGAAGAATTCAAAGGCAAATCGAAAGCTGGAATCTATGGGGATGTGATCGAGGAATTTGACGCTGTTGTCGGCAGGATCTTAGACTTCCTCAAACAAAACAAGCTCGATCGAAACACACTCGTGATCTTTTCAAGCGACAATGGACCGTGGCTAACCTATGGCGATCACGCCGGAAATGCAGGCCCTTTGCGGGAAGGCAAAGGTACTGTCTATGAAGGAGGCACGCGGGTTCCGATGCTTGCCCAATGGCCAGGACAAATCCCGCCCGGAAGTGTCCAAAGCGCCACGGCCATGACGATCGATGTCCTACCGACCATCGCTCGTATCGTCGATGCCCCGTTGCCTTCGCACCCAATCGATGGCTTGGATATCTTGGACCTGATGACCTCGAAACCCGATGCCAAATGCCCCCATGAAGTTTTCTACCACTACTTTCGCCAAGGGGAACTTCAAGCCATCCGAAGTGGTCCTTGGAAGTTGATGTTGCCACACGATGTCAATTGCATCGTCCCGGATCAACTCGGCGGCCAAGGCAAACCGGGCAAATCACAAGTGCGAAAAATCACCGAACCGGAACTCTACCATCTCGAAAACGATCTAGGCGAAACGACCAATCTTGCAAGGGAGCAACCCGAAGTGCTCAAGCGTCTGCTCGAATTGGCCGACCAAGGCCGCCAAGAGCTTGGTGACTCACTGACGAAAACGCAAGGCTCCGGGGTTCGTCCCTGTGGAATGCAAAAGTAGCAGATCGAGAGACATTGTCGATGAAGAAGCTCGGTTGGTTGGGTGCCAAAGAGGGTTGGTACTTTCGAGATCTACAACGCGCCGCAGAACTCAGCAATTGGCCCGAAGCGATCAAGCTCGTGCCAATGGCCTTCGGCGATCTGCAAGTCGCCTTTCTCGGTGGCTCGTCCAGCTCTCTCTCAGATCAGCCTTACGAGCTCAACGAGCCTCAGCAACAACTCCCGCAACCCGATGCACTGTTAGTTCGAACCATGCCGCTCGGTTCGCTCGAGCAAACCGTCTTTCGGATGAATGCACTCCACGTGGCTCAGGCCAATGGACTGCGCGTGGTCAATCCTCCAAGATCTTTGGAAATCGCAATCGACAAATGGCTGACCCTTGAGACCGTTCGCCAGTGTGGGCTTGCGATCCCAAAGACCATCTGCTGTCAGACACGCGATCAAGCGATGAAAGCATGGGAAGTCCTCGGCCGACGCTGCGTGGTCAAGCCGATCTTCGGAGGAGAGGGACGCGGGATCATGCTCGTAACCGATAGCGATATGGCTTGGAGAGTCTTTTCCACTCTCGAGCAACTTCGAGCCGTCATCTATTGCCAAGAGTTCATCGAAAGCCCCGGATACGACTTGCGGCTATTGGTCATCGGCGATGCCTTGTTTTGTGTTCAGCGGATGGGAAACGGAGATTGGCGGACGAATGTTGCGCGCGGCGGGCAAGCCCAAGCCTTCGAGCCGACCTTCGAGCAAATGCAAATTGCCTTCAAGGCTACCCGAGCCGTCGGGGCTTGGATGGCAGGTGTCGATCTGATCTCAGATGCCTCGGGCCGCGATTTGGTTTTGGAGGTCAATGCTGTCCCGGGCTGGAAGGCTACGGCTCAGGCGTTGAACGTCGATATCGCTCGAGTTTTGCTGGAAAAGCTCCTTTTCGACCCAGTTTGAATCTTTCTTAAGTGGCCATAAGTCGATTTTTTCGGGTAGATATGGCCACTTATAGATTATTATAAGTGGCCATAAGTACCTTTTTGCTCCCACTTTTGGCCACTTATAGCACGCCTATCCACTCAAATATGAATCCCTTGATCGGAAGACAAAAAGAACAAGATGTTCTTCGACGCGCCTTCGAGAGTAATGAACCAGAACTCGTAGCGCTGATCGGAAGGCGACGAGTCGGTAAGACTTTTTTGGTTCGCTCGTATTTCAAAGACTCTTTACACTTTGAAATGACAGGAATCCATGGTGCCGAACGCTCGCTTCAACTGAGAAACTTCTCCGACCAACTGGCTCGAGCGATGAAGATCGATCTGAGGCCTTCCCCCCCAAAGGATTGGTACGAAGCTTTTCAGCAGTTGACGCGATTCCTTGAGACCAAAAACGGTAATCGCCGCAAGGTTGTCTTCTTCGATGAACTACCTTGGTTGGCCTCCAGACGCTCAGGATTCCTGTCGGCCCTAGAACACTTTTGGAATTCTTGGGCCAGTCGTCAACCTAATGTTTTGGTTGTGATCTGCGGCTCTGCGGCTTCATGGATGATTGATCACATCATCCACAACCGAGGCGGCTTGTATCAACGAGTTACTCGCAAACTCAATCTCAAACCTTTCTCGCTAGCGGAAGTCGCCGAATATCTAAAAAGTCGGTCGGTTCGCTACGAGCCTCGCCAGATCGCTGAGCTTTACATGGCCTTAGGCGGCATTCCTCACTATCTCCGTGAAGTCCGCCCAGGCCTTTCCGCAGCCCAGAACATTCAAGAGATCTGCTTCTCGCCACAAGGGATTCTCGTCGACGAGTACCCGCAGTTGTACGGATCTCTTTTCGAGAACCCAGACAGACACGTCGAGATTATCGAGACTTTGGCGCAACGTCTAAGCGGAATTACTCGAAGCGGCCTTGTGGATTCGCTGAGGTACTCCTCTGGAGGACGCCTTACCAAAACAATCGAAGAATTAATGGTGTCGGGTTTTGTCGAGCGGGTCGAACCATGGGGCAAAGAGTCTCGCGATGCATCCTACCGATTGATTGACGAGTTCTCCCTGTTCTATCTTAAATGGATGAAGCGTCGAAGTCGCAGTGCGAAAGCAACTTGGCTCGATAAACGAGGTACTCCTGCATGGTATTCCTGGAGCGGATTCGCCTTCGAAAATATCTGCCATCGTCATATCCCCCAAATTAAATCAGAACTCGGAATCGCCGGTGTCGAAACTCATCATGGCTGCTGGCAATACCGACCCAAACTAGCAACACAGCAAGGCACTCAAATCGATCTTCTGATCGACAGGCGGGATGATGTGATCAACCTTTGTGAAATCAAGTACGCTGACGACCAATTTGTGATCGATCAGAAATACGCCAAGCAACTACGCCAGAAAATCGACGTGTTTCGTCAGGTTTCCAAGACGCGGAAAACAGTTCATTTGACGATGATTACAACCTTTGGAGTCAAACAAAACCAGTACGCGAGCGACTTAGTCGATAGCCAAGTCGTCCTCGATGGTTTCATGCATTAAGCTACTTTTTCGATTTTCAACCCCTTAGCACGACCCTTAGATCGCACACGTTGGTATGCGTCGGGCCAGTCTGAAGCAGATTTCCAGTCGACTCAAAAAAGCCATACGAATCACAGCGTCGCAAAGCTTCGTCGATCGCCTCGATGCTCTTGCTCTGTTGGTGTAACCAAGAAGTGTCAATCCAAGCACCTGCGGCACTGGTTGATCCATCCTCGCCATCGGTACCGCCAGAAACAACCGCCATCGATTCCCCATGGGCTTGGCTTGATCCCATAAAGTCAACAAGTCTTGGGTCACTGATCAATGTGCTCGCTGCCGATAGCACCAAATGCTGATTGCGGCCCCCTCGCCCGCGAATCGACGCATCAGGTAGCACCACCGTGGGCTCTCCTCCGGTGATCCAAGCGCTCCTGGGTTCCATCTGCAATAAACCAAAAGCTAATTCCGAACCTACCTGCTCTGCGGATCCTTCGGGTTTGGTTCTCGATTCGCTCTTCGTACGATATCCCAATCGTTCTGCTTCTTTGACAGCCGCTTCAACAGCCGTGAGATTATTGGCTAAAACAAACAAGCTCGCCGCAGTTTGCAATGGCTTACTCTTGACTGGCTCTTTGGATCGTTCCTCCAATAGCTTTGAAACGACCTCCGGAAATTCGCCCGGAGCGTACCGCTCAAGTAGCCTTGCTGCAAGCATCGGATCTGGCATTGGCTCGAGCACCGTCGGCCCAGAACCGATCATCTCCAAAGGATCTCCGAGCACATCGGAGATCACAAGCGTCACGAGGCGGCCCGCCCTACATCGACGGGCCAGCCCGCCCCCTTTGACTTGACTGAGGGCTCGGCGGACAGCATTGAGCTCCTCGATACTTGCACCTCGGCTCGATAGTGCCCGGGTTATTGCAACTTTGGTTTCGAGCGAGAGCCAGGCGTGCGGCGCGCACAGCAGCGCAGAACCTCCTCCACTAAGCAGAAAAATCACCGCATCTTGAGGGCCTGCTTGCTCGACATAGCGCAGGATCTCTTGTGTCCCTGCTAACACCTTAGGGGTCGGTTCGTTGACGCCCTGGGGTCTCGCCTCGCAAATACGGATCCCACATACCGTGGTCGGAATTCCTTGATCTTCCGTTGCAATCGATAGAGATTCAGGAATCGATCCTTCGGGGACATTGATCCAACCAAGGGTCTCGATAGGCTCTTGTTTGATTACGCTCAGGAGCCCTTCGAGCATTCCCCCGGCAGCCTTTCCTGCCCCCACGATGATCAGCCGCTTGGCGCCGATTAAGTCGATTCGCTCACCCTGGATATCTAGCTGCTTACCATCCCATCGAAGAGAATCCCGCAATACTCGATCTGCCCGCACTGCATCGACGCCCGCTTGCCATATCCGCAGTGCATCTTGTGTCAATCGATCCACTAGTTTCTGCCTCGATCAAAGGGACAGCAGATACTTGAGCAATTCGATTCGCTGCCGCTCATCGAGCGTATCGAGCAGGCCCATAGGCATAAACGAATTTTCCGAAATCTTGAATTCCTCGACTTCCGATTTGTCCACTTGGATCGTCTCGCTCGCAGTTCTTATCGAGACACTGCTATCGCCCTGGGCTTGCACCAATCCTGTAATCACCTGTCCGTCCTTTGTCCGTATCAAGCGAGCTTGATAGTCTTTGCCGATAACGGCGTTCGGATCGATGATGTTCTCGATTGCATAGTCGATCCCTTTAGCACCGGTTCCCTGAAGCTTCGGGGCGATTTCGAGGTTCTGATTCTCGGGTGAATGGCAAGAGGCACAAAGTTTTTGGAAATGAATTTTGCCTGCTCCTGCATCGAATGCCCAAAGGGGTGCACCTCGATAAGCATCGATCGTCTTTCGGATCTGATCCTTCATGGCCTCATTGCCACTTCGGACTTGCCCCCACTCCTTTGCAATCCGCTCATTGAGTTTCTCGTCTCCGAGCAAAGTCATTTGGCGGGCATAGTAAGCAGTAAGCAATGAACGATCGATTTTTTTGCTCGCCAGAGCATCGAGCAACTCATTGGCAAGCGAACGACGGCTCGTAAGCAGATCCATCGCCGCTGAAGTTGCATCGGGTGCGAATTTTTGCAATCGACCAATCACCGACTCGGCGATCTTCGGATCGTCGTAGGGACGCATGAGCGTCAACGCCTTGGCCGCAAGCTTAGGTTCATCCAGTGCGTCGAGTAGCAGCGGCAGATTCGCCGGCGAACGATCGCGTTGCAAGATATCCATGGCTTGCGATCGGGACTTGATCGACTCCTCTTTTACAAGCCTCTTGCGAACAGCATCAAAGAGAACCTGATCCCCCATTTGTGCACCGATGGATTCTGCCAACCCTCGGATCGATGGATTCGTCGAAGCATAGAGCATCGATGCAATCTTGGACCATGCCTCGTTGGATTTCAAATCGCTTTGGCCACGAAGGGCATACTCTAGTATTTCAAGATGATGACCAAGCTGCTCTTCGTTGGCTGTGGACAACTTCGAAATGATTGCCAGGCGTCCAGTTTCGGAAGTCTTGGCAGCATACCAAAGGATACTATCGCGGACGGTTTCCAATGGGGTCGATTCGGCAATCGCCATCGCTCTATCTTGAACTGATCGATTTGATTTCGACCAAAGCTTTCCAATCGATTGCCAAAGGATCACTGGCAAATCTCGGTCCTGTGCATTTTCCGGTTGATTGCAGAGTGTTTCGATAGCCTCCCAAGCCATCGGGCTTTCGGGGTGGTTCTGGCCGAGTCGGCCTGCAGCAAGGCCAATCTCGCGTCGCACCATCAGCGAGGTTTCCTTTTTGGCCAAAGAGGCAAGCAAATCCGGTTGGCTCAATAACCTCACGCCCCAACTGCGGACGATTTCGCTTGGATCAGCAACGCTCAATGCGATGTCCTGTTGGCTCAGCGCCCGAAGCGATGCCAAAGCCCACAGGGCACTTAGACGTAGACGAACCGCTTGAGGGTCTACAGTTTGATTGGAATGTCCAAGTGTTCGAATCGAATCGACCAAGGACTGTGGTACTGGTTTACCTGCGTAACGGCTAGCCAAAACCATGCGTGCTGTTCGCACATGCCAATCATCCGACATCCGCAGTGCATCGACCAACTGAGCGTCAGTGGCCTTGGTCCAGTCTCGCTGATTAGGCTTGTAAGTCGCATCGTACTTCATGCGATAGATACGACCATTGCCGCGATCCCACAATTCGACCCCTGGGTTATGGCAGTGCCTAGTGTCAACCCAATCACTCATGTAGAGTGCTCCATCGGGTCCAACGGCAAGATCTACCCCAACGAACGCTGGATCGCTGCATAGCATCAGATCGTTACCGGCATGGATCGAGTTGTATCCGCCGGCCTCGCGACGATTGATCTGATGGTTCAACTGATGGCCATGCAAGTTATGCGTTAGAAGATGGTTTCGATACTCCTTGGGCCAATTGTCGCCTAAGTAAATTGCAGTTCCTACATGCGAATGGCCGCCATAGATTTCGCCGGTGCCTGGTCTACCTGCCCCACCTTCCCCCGAATCGTATCTTGCAGAAGCCAACAAGAAATTTTGAAGGTGTGGTGCAGTTGGGATCGAGACGTTGGAGATAAACGGTGCGTATCCTCCGTTGACTTGGTTCCAATAATGCCCTCCGTGCATCACATGAGTGGTTCCACCTTTGCCCCAGAAACTTCGACAATGGGTCATAAAAAACTGCCCGTGCTCGTCGTAGTCGAGCCCCCACGGATTGCTCGTCCCATGTGCGAAGACTTCAAATCGATGCTCGATTGGATCGTATCTCCAAACGCCTGCAGCTAAGTACACACGATCTTGATCCGATGCGCCAGGCTTACCCACCAACGAGGTGTTGAACACTCCTTGGGTGCCATAGAGCCAACCATCGGGCCCCCATACAAAGCTATTGAGGGTCTCATGGGTGTCTCCAAAACCAAATCCATCGAGGAGGACTTGGGGTGGGCCATCCGGAGAATCATCTCCATCGCGATCGGGGATAAACAACAGTTGGGGGGCCGCACCAACCCATACTCCGGAATGCCCGACCTCGATGCCGCTTGCGAGATTCAAGCCTTCGCAAAAAACCTTGCGATGCTCAAAGCGTCCATCTCCATCACGATCAGCCAGAATGACAATTCGATCAAGTCCTTGGCCATCAGGTCGTTTTTGAGGATAGGAGTGGCCTTCGAGAACCCATAGTCTCCCCTTGGGGTCAAACGCAAAGGCGATCGGTTGATGGACATCCGGTTCGGCTGCGACCAAGTCGACCGAAAAGCCCTCCGGTACATGCATCTGCTCGAGAGTCTTGTTCGCTACACTGGTTTTATCCGATGGAGCGACTTTGTTTGGAACCAGCGCATGGAGCACCGCGTTAAAAGTCGATCGAGGGCCTGCATCGAAGGCAAGACTTGGCGCAGGAGGAGCATCGTAGAACCGGAAGTCATCGAAATTCAGGTGCCCCCAAGCCCCAGGGTTCTCATCAACGAGTCTTACGCTGATGGTAGCACCTTGGTATTCCCGCAGGTCGACGGCGATGCGTCGCATCTGTTCTCGATTATCACCAGAAGCTTTTGCGATGATTTTAGTTTCGGCTCCAGAGGGATCGTGCAGGACGACTTCAACGCGGGTTGAGTTTTCCTGACCAACCCCAAACAAAAAACCCGCAAAGGGGTGGGTGACTTTGAAAGTGGTTGACTGGAGCGTCCCTGTTCCTGGATCTTGGACGATTTCGTACCCACCGATGAAGTAATCTCCTTGCTTGTTGCTGTTTTGACCTGGCCAGCGTTTCGAGATGCCATCCTGCTTGAGCGGTTGTTTGTCAAACGCATTGCCAACGGCTTTCCACCCCTGAAGCGTTCCAGATTCAAAACCTAGGTTCAGTGGTTTGTTATCCATTCCCACTGGTTCGAATCCCTCCTGCTGGATTTGCGCAACCGCAGATTCATCGGGAAGATCGAACTTGGCCAATCTCCCAGCATCTTTTTGGGTAAGTGTTTCAAGGGTGATGTTGCGGAAGGCGATGCGCGTTTCGGGGCCTGAGTGCAGTTGCAACGCAAGACTCCCGCTAAGATCTTTCTGGTCGGACTGCTGATCCCATAATTGGGAGAACAGAGTGCCATTGACGTAGACATCGATCCGTTCGCCGATGGCCACGATGCGGTAATCGTTCCATTGATTCTCGCGAAATAGCACTGGGTATTGGTGAACAGGTGCATACCGTTTCGATAGTCGCTTGCCATCGGGCAAGATCTTCACACGTTCTCCGCGTTCGACAAGCATCGCACGTCCATGTTCGTCATAGATTCGGCCTAGCCAGGTGCTCCCCATATCGAGATCCGCTTGGTAACCCGAAACATGGTCGACGTTGTCGACTTGGCAACGAATCTGAATCCCAGAATTGGCTGCAGCAAGCCCTGAGAGATGAAACTGCAACTGAAGTTCAAAGTCCTTGAGCTCTCCGCCACGCCAAACGAGCCACGTGTTCTTGCCAAGTGTTTTTCCTTTCGGAATCTCTCCAACAATCGTCTCGTTCTCGATCCGCCAATGGTTCCAGTCCGCTTCCCAACCATCGAGCGTCCCATCAAAGATCCGGCGTGGTTCTTGGGCATCGAGCCTGCCTGTCGATAGCAAGCCTACTTGCACAAAAGCGATCAGAAATAAACTCGAAAGGCGTATTTCAATACAGCATCGGTACCTGAACATCGCAGCAGTTGCCATAATGAGGGTTAATAATGATGGTTCTTCGGGAATTATCGTTGTTACACCTTCAGGGGACACCGCCCGGCTTCACGCCCAAAAGGCGTTGAATTAGTGGAAGAGGAAGTGCGCAAGCACTCCGGTATGTGATGGAATGTCTGCAATCTCGCATAGTTTTCACCGGACGGCTCGCGCCGTTCCGCTTTTAATTCAACGCCATTCGGCATAAAGCCAGTGGTAGGCTTCTTAAAAAACAAACTCCAAACCATCCACAAAAATACGTGAGGAACCATGATAAAGGACTAAGGAAGAGGACAAATCGACAGCGCAGTAAATTCAACCTCGGAACCTGGATCATGGCCCTGGAGCATGATCGTTCCAGCTTCGGTTCGCAGTCCCTTGCGAGGATTGTCGTTAGAAGCACGCGTATCGGTCCAAGTTACGACCGGGACACCTTCGACCCAAGTCGCCATGGTTGGACCATCAGCAACGATCGTGATGTGAACGGGCTTGCCCTCGTCACTCAAAACAGCCTTGGCATTTTGACGGCGAAAGATCGATCCCGAGCCGGCATCGACGGCGCGTCGTCGATCTTCTTTGAACCCATGATGGATTTGGCATTCATAGCCGTTCATGTCTTCACCCGGGATGCATCGAAAGAAGATTCCCGAATTGACGTTTTCGGTGAGTGTTAGCGCTGTGGCTTGCAAGCAAAGATTCGCATGGGGTTGCAGGAGCTCGATGTGACCTCGACCGCCTTTGAGTTTGATCGTGCCGTTATCGGTGAAGGCAGCTTCGATGGCTCCGGCGGGTTCATTCCAATCGCTCTTTTCGGCTTTGGGTAGCACACTGTAGCCGATGGGCCGCAGTCGGATATTTCGAAAGCGAATTGCTCCTTCGCGAAACTGAAGTCCGATTTTGCCAGCCGTAAGTCCTGTGGTGTCCTTGTAGTCGGCGGCTTGCTGGCCATTGACCCAGACTTGAATGTGGTCTTGATCGACCATTGCATGCAAGGAATGCCATTGGTCAGACTCCGGCGCAGTGACTTGTTCTGAAACCTTCGCCCTTCCAACAATCGAACCAGTTGGAAACGGATTGTCGGTCGGAGCGATATTGATTTCGTAACAGTCCTTCGCAGGATCCTTCACGTCATCGGAAGTTCTTAGGAAAAGTCCGCTGTTTGTTTTTTCATCCGCTTGAAACTCCAACTCGATTTCATAGTCGCTGAAACGGACCTCGGTCAGCAGGAAGCCTGATTCCCCTTTGGTCGCGACGATGTGGTCGTTTTCGACTTTCCAATCCACATCGCTCGTGGCCTTCCAGCCCAGCAAAGATTGGCCATCGAAGAGTCGAATCCAACCCAAGTCGAGATCTTCTGCAGGCAATCGAGCCTCGAGCAACGCCTCGACATTGACCGATTCATCCAAGGGTGCCTCGGCTGGTTTTTCAGCAGGTGCTTTGGCCTCAGTTTTGGGTTTGGTTTCCTGAGCACTTGCCCGATGGTCACAGAGCATATCGGTCGATAGGATCGGAAGACTCAGCGTCGCGATCCCAAAGAGGCTCGATCGGATCGTCGATTTCATCAGGGTGCGAATATCTCTAGACATACTTCGAACTTCGGTGGGGGTTCTGGAGGGACAGGATCACTCATCGGCCAACTGACAACCAGTTCGTTCCTAGCCAACAGGATCGCAGTAATGTCCCAATCATACCCGAAATCCAAAGTTTTCTCAGCCTCTTGTTGTCCATCATTTTCTCTTTGAGAAATAGATGTATCCATCAATTCCCTACCATTGAGAAGGACTGATTGGAACTCTTGTTGGCTACCGATTTTTAGCCGAACGACGGTTTGCGAGCAAAGGCCTGTCGGTTTTTGAAAGAACCGCTGAAGTTTCAAAACGGACAGATCCGATTGCAGCACTGTCCAGGCTCTTGACAGTGAGATTCGATGTGGAGCACGCATTGCAGTACTACCCGCACTCTTGTTCCTGCTCATAAAGGATCCGACTCGGGTAGACTCCAGGTAAGTCTTCGGCATACCAACGATCAAGCACCCCTCTCCACTCGTCGAAGTTCTTCACTCGCGCAAATTGCTCGCGAACCTCAAGGCCGCGAGGGTGAGAGGCAGAGTACTTGATCCCAAACTTACGCATCGGCACCCCGGCTCGGTCCGCGCCATAGAGTTCTTCGGCAAGTCGAAAATGTTCGAGCATCACGCTCCGCTGCTCGTGCACACTCGGAGGTGGAGGTAGTGGCTTGCCATCGAAGAGCGCTTGGGCTTGGCCAAAGATCCATGGGTTGCCGATGCAGCCTCGGGCGACAGTCACTCCATCGACACCGGTCTCGACCATCATGCGCAAGCAGTCTTCGGCGCTAAACAAATCGCCACTTCCAAGGATGATCCTGTCCTTGCCCACGTGCTGCTTGACTTCCTTCAAAAACGACCATCGGCTCGGTCCGATGTAGCGCTGCTGAACCGTGCGTCCGTGAACGGTGATCCCGGAAATGCCATAGGCAAATGCACCATCGAGTATTTGATAGAAGTTGTCTCGGCTCTCTTGGGTGTCATCGAGTCCACGCCGCATCTTGATCGTCACTGGAATATCCGGCGGCACGATGTCACGCGTGCGTCTTACGATCTCCAAGGCGACAGCGGGTTGACTGAGATGAAAACCTCCTCGGCAACGCCCAAGCACTTTCCGAACCGGACAGCCAAAGTTGATATCGATGACACTAAAACCTGCTTCGACGAGTTTCTGAGCACCCAACGAGAATTGCTCGGGCTCGGCTCCCATGAGTTGTCCGGCCACCGGATGCTCTTCGGGCGTGTTGTACAGAAAGTGCTGCGTCTTTTTCCGTTCTTTGAGGCTGATGAGAAACTGATCGAGCATGACTTCGCACAGCGAGTAAGACGCACCCATGCGCCGTGCGATCAAACGCATGGCCCAGTCGCTATAGCCGCTCAGTGCAGCTTGCACGACAGGAAAACCAATTTCAACTTTTCCAATACGAAGTGGGGCGATGCCTGGAATCATGGCTGGGTTGGATCTATTTTGTGGAGTTGTCTTGTAAGAACCTCGGTTGCTTGCAGACCAAGACTCTTCCACTCACCGATCCTTTTTTGACGTATGAGTTTTGCAGTGGGATACCAAGGTGAATCATCGCGATCGAGCAACCAACGCCAATCGGGAGTAAAGCCCAAGAGCACCAGTGTGGGTCTGGCCAAAGCTCCAGCAAGGTGGGCCATCGATGTGTCGCTCGTGACGACCCAATCCAGATGGTGCAAGATTGCCGCCGTGTCCATAAAAGCTCCGCTCGAACGGTCGATATCCGAAGGAAGTGTATAGATCGGTTTGGATCCCGTCCACTGCTTGATCTGTTCGCTCCCGCGACCGAACTGCAAGCTCACCAGTTGCACATCCTCGAGTTGGCTTAAAGGTTCAAGCGACGAGAGTGGGAACGATCGAAACATATCGGCTTGATGGTCGGGATTTCCTTGCCATACAAGCCCGATGCGATGCTTCGCAGGCGGAAGGACTTCGTTGAGTTTTCGTTTCCAATAGCCCACCAAGTTCTCAGGGGTCTTGAGGTAAGGTACTTGGCCTGGGATGTTGCTCAGATCGGTCTTGAGCACATCGGCCACATCGATCAACGAGCAATGGTAATCAAAGGGTTCTTCGACTTTCCATGAGTTGGGAATTAGGGATGAAATTCCAGGGCAACCTTGAAGGATCGCCGTGAGTTGTGATTGGGCATGGACAATCGTTCGAGCACCGCGCTGCTGCAGGATCTTGGCGTATCGAACAAAGTGGATCGTGTCGCCGAGTCCTTGCTCTGCGTAAAGCAAAATGGTCTTGCCTTGAAGATCTTGCCCCTTCCATTTCGGCTGAGCATAGGGATGCTTGATCGCTTCGACGCAATTCCATCGGTGACGATACTCTTGCCAACCGGTTTCAAAATTTCCTTGGAGCAGATTGATCACACCCAGGTTGCGATGGAGTTCAGCGTCCTGGGGTTGGAGCCGCATCGCGTCGGCATAGTACCTGAGGGCCAGATCGATTCGGCCAGTCCAAGCATGGAGCGTACCTCGATTGCGGTAGGCGTTGAAGTAATCGGGTTTGATGTTGATCGCTTGTTGAAAGCGGTGATCGGATTCTTCGATGCGGCCTAAATAGCGCAAAGAGTTGCCGAGGTTGTTTAACGCGATGGGAAAAGACGGTTGCAGCGAGACGGCTTTCTCGTAAGCTTCGACCGCTTTAGCGTAATTTCGCTCATCATGCAACGCGATCCCCAGATAGCACCAAGCGTTGGCGTTATTCGGTTCTGCTTTGAGGACCTCTTCATAGGCCAGTTTTGCCGCAGGGATATTCCCTTGCTGATGCACGCGCCAAGCGGCAACGAGTTTTTGTTGGCTATCGGACATTCGATTCAGTGGCCAGGGGTTCAGTGATCCTCTTTCGGGCGTTATCAAAGTAGGCAAGCATCGCAGGCAAAAGGAACATGTCGCAAAGCAGAGCGGTGACCAAGGTGATTACTCCCAAGGCGCCGAAGACACGGTGGTCACGGGTGTCGGAGGTTAACACACTGCTAAAGCCTGCCACCAACACAATCGTCGTCATCATCATCCCAGTGCCAACTTCTCGGAACGAGCGTTGGATGACCGATGCATGCGACCCCCCGTTTTTGAATTCCTCAAGATACCTCGACATAAAGTGGATCGTATCATCGACAGCAATTCCCAAGCAGATGGTAAAGCAGCAGACGCTGACAACCTCAAGAGGCTGTTTCGTGATCACCATGTAGGCCGCAGAAGCCAACAGCGGCAAAACATTGGGGATGATGGCGATCAGTCCAAGCCTAAGCGATCGGTAAGCGATTGCCAAAACTGCAAAAATGATCAAGGCCGCAGAACCTAAACTGGCCGTCAGGTCGGTGACGATCGTATAGAGGTTCTTCCAACGCCAAATCGCTTCGCCTTGCATCTCCATCGAAAGCCCAGGGTTCTGAGCGACGATCGACTGAAGCGACTGGTCGATCCGCTGGAACGTGGACTGATATGTAGCCGTTCCTAGATCTTTGCATCGGTAGGTCATCGTCGCCGAGGAGTTTTCTTCATTGAAGAGTCGTTGCCTTAGGGGTGGTGGCAAAAGCTCCGCCATGGACAGTTTATCCAAGACGGTTCCTTCGCCAGGCAAGGCATTCAGCAGAGTTACTAAAGACAAAGGGTGGCCTATGAGCGGCTCGTTTTTTAGTGTCGTTTCAACTTGATCAAGCGCCGTTGCGACTTGATCCTTGCTGAGTTTCGTCGAATCCCATTTCACATCGATCATGCACACATCCAGGCCATTCATGGCTTGATCTAAATGGGCTAGAGACTGCTGGGCATCGCTTCCGGTTGGAAAGGCACTGGACTTGCGATCATCCGGACGAAGTGCCAGTGCGAGGCATCCGAGTCCGAGTGTGAGGAGAATAGCAAAGTAACTGAAGGCTCGTTTGCGATCGATGATCCAGCCGATGGTGGGCTCGAAACGGTCAATCAAGTGATGCAACAGATCACGCTCGGTTCCCTTGCTTAGCCGCTTGCTCCATGGAGTCATGCTGATCAAAGGAATTACGAGCATGACAGAGATCCAAGTGGCAGTGACCCCCAGAACGCATGCCCAGCCAAACTCGCGGACAATTTGATGGTTTGCCCAAGCCAGCGAACCCATGCCGATGGCAGTGGTAAGCGATGTTAAAAAGCATGCAAGACCAACAAGTTCTAATGTTCGCTTGCAAGCCGCCTTGGGGGCCAGTCCTTCCCGCATGCATTTGCGGATGTGGATCATGATGTGGACTCCGTCGGTAAAGCCTACAAGGCTCAGTAAAACCGGCAGAATCACAAAACTAAACGGATTCTCTTGAAGATCGAAATATCGCAGGAATCCCAAAGTCCAAAAGACACCGATGACCGGTGCTGCAGCGACAACCAAGACCACCGAAAGACCGCGAAAAAGAATCGCTGCCATCAGCAAAATCATGCTGTAGCCGATCGCTTGGTATCTGTATTCGTTGTTGCGATTGTTTTGCATGAGTTCCATTCGCAACGGCACATTGCCGGTGACATGAAACTCCAAGGGTACATTGGGATGCTCTGCCGCAACCGCTTTGGCTGCAGCCAAGATCGGTTTGGTACAATCGGCATTTTCTTGAATATAAAGCCAATCGTATTGGACCTCGATCAAGGCCGTTTGGGCATCGTCCGAAAGCATTTGCCCGACGACCAACGGGTGCGATACAGCTTTCTTTTTGGCCACATCGAATCGCTGCTGAGTTGCATTACCACGCGGCAAAATAGGCTCACTGAGTCCGAAGATATTCAGCGGTGGGGCTTGGTCAAGCGAGCGTACCGAGGCGACTACATCGAGAGCATCAACGCGATCGACAACGGCGCGGAATGCCTGAGAACCTTCGGGTGTAAAGATCGAGGGAGACTTAACCACCAGGACCGCTTCGGCTCGGCCACCTGAATTACCGAACCCTCCACGGCGTCCAAAACGTCGAGGCCCCTGCGAATTGCCGGAGTTGGTGGTGTTTGCTTGAGCAGAAGCTTCGCCAGATGCGATTGCGGAATTATCGGATTTTGGAAACCAACGAGAACGTAGTTTTTCGGGCCAATCGGGATCGAGGTAGCCTCCGATGGCAAGTCCCGTTAGGAGGACCAGGAGGGTTAAGCACAGCTTTGGATAATCGATCACTGAGGCAAAGACCTTAGCGGTAAAGCTCACTTGCTTAGGATCGAATTCCGGCGATTCCGACGGCGTTGGATTGGATGGATTGTGGAGCATCGGATTACTGACCGCCCCGCCGCTGGCTCTGACCTACGCCGCTTTGTCCCGCTTGGATCAATTCCTCGCGTGTGATTTGGCGATCATTATCCCGATCGATTCGAAAGAAACCAAAGTCGCGAAGAACTCGTGGGGACTCTTCCCAGGATACGATTCCATCGCCATTGGAGTCCCACTTTGCCAAGTAATCCTCGGCATACTTCACTGCCGATTCGTTAGAAGAGTCAGTCGCTTTATTCATCGGACCACCATCGCGATCGCTTCGTTGAGCGATGCTGCGACTTTGAAGATTCCCAGAACCGTCTCTGGGCCGGGAAACTTCAAAGAAGGCCACGGCCATCTCCTCCCAGGTTTGATCGCCCCACATCACATATTCACCCGGAGCAGGGTTGGTAGGATTCGCATCCGAATTATCAAAGGTCGCAGTGAATTCCAGTCCGTCGACATCCGCAAGCGGAATTCGGTCTGTCCATTCGTAGGTGTGTTGCCAGTTGAAGTCGTAACGAGGAACATTCAACAGAACATCAGTGGCTTGACCGCGACGTGCGCGAAGCTCGAAGGCTTTGCCGCGCACATGCATGTGCGGTGATACAGCCAAGAGTTCTCCATCTTTAGGAAATCTCGGAACGCGAGCCGTCACGCTGTGGTTGTTGGCGCCAGGGGGGATCTCGAAATCTTGATCGATCCCGACGACTGTAAAGACCTCGTGGGTGACGGTTGGTTCATCGACAAACCGAAGGCCGATCTTGGATAGGTCGCTGGTGGGTCGACCGTTTGGAGTGTAGTGCATTTGGAAAACGAACTTCGAGCCCGCAGGGATTTTGCGTGCGTACCCCTCTGGAAACCGGGTTGCCATTTGGCCTGGAACGTAAGCTGTCAGCCAACCGATACCGATGAATTCGGCATCATCAGGCGGACGGATAAAGACGATGGCATGGTGAACTACCGATGGATCGCCTGGGATGACTTGGGCTGAAGCAACCCAGCGGTCTTCGGTGATCTTCGGATCGACGACAAAGTACTGATAGTCGACGGTTCCTGTTGCTGGAATGTTATAGGCTTTGGTGTTCATTGGAACGACCAAGTCGGGATCTTGGCCTAAGCGCCAACCGCTGTCGGCGAATTTCGTAGCCGTCAGCTTGCTGGTGTCTCCAAGAGGTGCACCGGCCCGAACCCATTGCCTTACGGTTTCGATTTCTTCTCTGGAAATAGAACGCGAGTTTTTGAATGAGCCATGAGCGGGATCTGCGTGCCATGGGGGCATGCGTCCTGTGTCGATTGTCTCGAGAATCATCTCCGACCAACCTTGAAGCTCATCGGTGTTGGTGATGTCAAAGGGTCCTATCTCGCCGGGCCGGTGGCACTCGGTGCAATGCTTGTTGAAGATCGCTGCGATCGAGTCTGCGTAGTTGACAGTAGGCGATGACGGTTCGTTCGATGGGGCGGATCTGCTTAGATAAGCGATCTTGCAACCGACCGGTTCGGTCACGGCGATCTCGGGTGTTTTGCCATCGAGAGCCGAACTGATGGCGACTGCTAAGTCTTCGCGTGTGGTCTTTGATCGCGTGATCCCTGGGGCATATTGGTCATCGACGCGGCCTCGATAAACGACTTCATTTTGAGCATCGACTAGGATGACCTCGGCGGTACGAGTGATCCTCCACGACTGGGCTAAAGACTGATCGGTATCTTTCACGATTGGAAAGGTGACTTCGATTTCTTTTGCAAAGCTACGAATGTCCTCGACGCTATCTTGAGGGCTACTCATTACGCCGACCCATTGAACACCTTGGGGCGCAAATCGACTTTGGAGTTCCTCGATTCGTCGTGCGTAGAGTTTTGCTACGGGGCAATCGCAACCCAGGAACGCATAGACGCGGAGTTTCGAGCCCGTTTGCCACTCGATCGGTTGGTCATCGATCGATTTGAGGATAGGGGGAGCAGCGATCGTCGATAGCGTTGATAGATACAGCAAGGCACAAAGGGAGGCACAGCGAACAACAAGGTTCATAGAAATTCACCGGGGATAAGATCGTGCAAAAGGGCTTTTGAACTCTTGTTTTATAGGAGAACCTTCAAAAACGGCAACCTGAGAAATCGCTTTATGCCCAATGGCACTGAAATAAAAGCGGAACGGCGCGAGCCGTCCGGTAAAAATCACGCGAATTCCTGGAGATTTCAACACTCACCGGAGCGCTTGCGCACTTCCGCTCAGCCGAGTTTACACACGCAGGAATATCTTCTGACTTTGAAGGCTTCGCAGAATCAACCAAGTGATGAAGCAAAACAGAAACAGGCCACTGAATGCGTACCAAGCGGGTGAATCTTTAGGAAAAAAGGGTTGGATCGCGTTGGATGTCAGATCATGCAGGACGTAGGCTGCCAGGGCATTGACCCCGAAGGTTTTGAATAGAGGGATTTCGAATTTGCCGATGTCGCACAAGACATAGAACAGGACAAAGACGGCCAGAGAGAATCCTGCGGCGAACGTTAGGTACGATAGCGTTCCTGCACGCTGACTCATCATCCAATAGTTCCATTGACGTTTGGTAGCATCGGGTGGTTTCACAAATGGAGCTTCAGCAAGCCATGCCTGTGCCGAGAGGTCTTGGAACTTGATGTTGCGGCGCGTTGCATCCGGAACGACCGGGTCGGAAGCAAGCTTGGAAGGTGCCTCGGTGGATGTCGGCGTTGGGAGGACATCGTAGAACCTCGTTCCACACGAGAACCCATAGCCCAAGAGCATCAAAAAACCAGCGATGATGACGGACCAACCAATCGCTTTTGCAGGGGCTAAAGGAGTGGAATTCGATGAGCGATCTGGTACGAACCAATCGCACGCAAAGGTACCCAGGATCGCGGGGATTGTCCAAGTCAGGAATCCCAATGGACCGCCGTCGATGGCGTTGGGGTTGGTGTTGCACCATGTAAAGTTGAAGAGGTACGAGAGGATCACATGGGCAATAGCCGAACCTATGAGCCAGGCGAGCCGGCTTGACAAGGGGCGATGAATCACCGGGATAATCCATAGCGATGTCACAGCAATGTGCATAAGAGTCTGGAACCATTGCCGCTTGAGCGGCTCTTGGATAGCCCCCCAAATTCCGATCTCTTTGAGCTGCTCCCAATTGGCCGCGCGAGGCGAAACGTTGTAGACGACAAAGGCGACCAAGGCCAGTCCGAGCAAGCGTCGGATGATACGGCTGTAGGACTGAAGTGTTCGTCCCGTCTGCAACTGCCTACCGACGGTCAGTCGGAGTGAGAAACCGACTGCAAAGAGAAATTGCGGCATGATGGTGTCTGCGTAGCTCAGGTAGTCGTTGGTATGTTTCCAAACCTGAGGGCACGCGATGTAGCCACCAAAATAATTGACGATCAACATTCCCAGCACCGTATAACCGCGGAACTGATCGAGTGACGTTAGCCGTTTGTTCTGAGTTCCTTGGTTGCTTGGCAAACCCGAATCCTTTATGGAATCGGGTTCGACGGAGTTGGTCATGCTCATGGGAGAAGTAGACATTGATAATCCGAGTCGAATCGACAATCGTTTCTTCAATAGATCGCCGACTGCTAATTTGCAGCTTTCTCGACCTTGATCTCAAAGACATTCTTCTTTCCGGACTCGACGTTTAAAGTCATGGGGCTTTTGATCGCATCGTAGTACTTCGTATCGATACGACTTCTTTTGCCATCGGACATATCGACCCACGCACCACCTTCGTCCAAGTAATCGTCCTTGGTCGGCCATGTATCGCGCAGACAGATCTTGTGTTCTCCTGGGACGGCACCCTTCCTTTGGGATCCATCATCGATTTTGAGTTCAAACTTTCCCTCGGAATCGGTTTTGCCATACGAGCGAGGTCCGTTTGAAGACCAAAATTCGATGTGGATAAGTTCCATCGGCTTGCCGTCCATGGTGACAGTGCCTGTTACCTCAGAGACGCTGATCTTTTGACCGCATCCGGTGGCCGTGATCGAAATACAAGCGAACATCCAAACGAAGATGGATCCAAGTTTATTTCGAAACGAAGAAATATTATTCAGCATCTTGGGTACCTGTAGCGATTGCGTCATTCAAAATAGGGTGAGCTAGCAGTGGAACTAGTCTCCACTGCTAGCAACTAGGTATGGTCAACTCAAGAATAGCAATCCACTACTCGGGTGCGGTGACGACTTCGGAACCCGCACGAGTTCCAAGCGCGTTGTAGGTGATCGCATCGATCGAGTCAGAGAGGTATTTTACAGACCCATCGGCCATCGTGAATGTAGCACCGCCAGCATGAAGACTACCGAAGGCATTGATACGGTCGTCATATCGAAGTGGATCGCGGTACTCGACGCAATCTCGGATGCGGAAGTTGATGGGAACTCCAGTGCCTAGAAAAACGTTTCCTTCCGCACCAAACCATACCCAACCCCAGTTTCCAATCTTCGTCGTGCTCCAACCTGTCTCCGGTCCGCATCGATCGAATACGGGGTCGAAACAAGCTCGCTCGCCCATCATGATAGTGTTGCTGGTACCATCGGTGATCGAGTTGAGTTTGCGAGCAACGTTTCGGCTGAAAACACCATCGGCCCTCGCCAGCGATGCAGAGGTTGTCGTTCCTGGTGGACGAGGATAATCGGCTCCGGGACCGAATGGATTCCACAAACTCGGAAGGGTGTTGCTAAATCCGGGATAGCCACGGCGACCAGCACAAGCAAAGTAGTCACCTCGAGCGTAACCGCCACTGGAATTCAAACCCGTTGTAGGATTCGTGTGCACCTCGTTCCAAGGGCTTCCTGGGTTCGAGGGACAACGAAGGATCGGAGTTGTAAGTTGGCCGACCAACGATGTTCCATCGAGCGGTGGGGATGCGGTATTGGCTGGGTTGCCGCCGTAAAGCGGATTGGAGCGAGTGTTGTTACTGAAGTTCAACTGATCCCAACTGTTCCAGAATGTTTGTTGCTCGACGTAGGGCATCAATTGATGCATCAGAGCAAATCGACGGCCCTGGGTCGGAGTTCCCCACTCTGGGTGCCCCCAGCCTGTTCCGTCGGATCGAAGCATTCCATAGGGAAGTCTTCGGAAGGCACCCTCAAATGCATGGTTCGCCAATCCCCACTGCTTGAGGTTATTCGAACACTGCATTCGACGCGCCGCTTCCCGAGCAGCCTGAACCGCGGGTAACAAAAGTCCTACCAAAACTCCGATGATCGCGATGACCACCAGCAGTTCCACAAGCGTAAATCCACTAGACATCCGCCTTTTCATAACGGCACCTTCGTAACAAATAAGAAAGAAGAGGAATTAGAACACCTACTTTTTAGAGTACATCTACCTCCGTTGCAACTCAAGCTCGATTGCAACGACACAATTCATCTTTTTTTCTTTTTTCTGGAAATGAGCCATGGCGAAGGTGAAAACCATGCAAACTCGATGAAAAGAACCCTCGGGATTTGGTTTTCGGGTCGCCGAAGAACGCCCGAGAGTCCCATAACGTCGGCTGATTGGTTCGCTGACCATTGCTTGAGGCTTGAACCGGCTTGGTTTTCTTCGGTTCAAAGAACCCGAGTTCCGGATTGGGAGTCATGGATCCAATCCGACGGAAAACTCATTTGGGTGAATCCTGCCGTCGAGCGGCTTACAGGCTTTAGTGTCACCGATTGCTTTCAGATGTCAGAATATCCCATCGAGTTAGTCGATGCACCGGATAAGGAGCAGATAAGGCAGATACTCCTTGGGGCGGGCACAGGGAGCTCGGGCAACGACGTCGAGTTTCGAGTGATGACCAAAACGGGGAACGTGAAGTGGTTTGCCGTGTCGTGGCAACCACTGTTAGAGCCGGACGGAAAAGCCAGCCGTTTTCGAATGAGCATGCGCGATATTGCCGATCGAAAACGGATGGAGCAAGGGCTCCACAAAGCGATGATTCGTCTTGGGATCAGCGCCGATCAATTCCGGACATGATTCTGTATCAATACACTGCAAAAAGTTAGCGCGGCCAATCCATTGGTTCCCTTGAGCAATCGATCCTGGCTCCAATCGATCTCCTTGATATAAGTGATCTTGGTGGCTGAAGATGGCTCGGTCAATTCGAGCGTTAACGTGTTTCCAGATACGCTTCCTGTGGCAATCTTGGCCCTGATTCCATCAAGGTAGAATTCTCTTGTAAGCTTGTCGTTCCATTCGATTGGCTGATCAAACAGCAGTTCGATTCGATCGCGAGCAGGACCAAAGGACGCAGTTATTAAGTTCGGTGCAGTGAGTGCATCTTTCGAAACCTTGCCGTAAAAATCATGTTCGATTAGCCGTTGGGCCATTTGTGCAAATTTGCTCCAACCTTCTAAAGGAAAATGGCAACCTCCTTGGGGCTCGACGCCCAGGGTCGAGAGAATACTCATGTTGGAAAATAGATTCGGTAGTTGCCGCTGTTTCTCTCGGAGCATGTCGCCTGAGCCATTTCGGCCACCCATCGCGCATGAGTTCGGCCAAATCTGGAATACATAGTAACGCTGGACATTCGGGAAATCCTGTTTCCAGCCAGCAGCCATTTCGATGAAGTAGTTGTGGTAGGTTTCCCAG
>JBEIGI010000063.1:0-29503 GCA_040381975.1 Pirellula sp. | reverse complement strand
CCTAGCAGTGTCGAGTTTGATATGCTGCGGGGTAGTACAGCCAAACAATTCGCATCAACGGCAGACTTGGTCTGGCGAGCACGCAATCAAGGCGACTACTACGGTGATGAACTTCAACTTTTAATCCATCAGCGATTTTTGCAACCGCTTACTGACGCGACCCAATTGCTACTCGGACTACCCTTCGTGCTGACGAGTCGTCGACGAAACATCGTGCAACTGATGATCGCCTGCTTTTTGACCTACGGTTTATTTTTTGGAGTCCACACCGCATTGTCCATGCTTTGCGGCTCGAACCGTTTGCTCACGCCGACCGTCGTCAGTTGGATACCGCTGCTTTTGTTTGCCCCCTATGCTTATGCTCGAACTCGGCAAACACTCATGGAGTAGATCTGTCTTTAAACATCACAGAGCAAGACAGCCTCTTTGAGACCTGCGTAAGCGTCGCGAGTCGGGATGAACTCCTGACCAACGTATCCTTGGTAGCCCAGGCGATGCAATTTGCGCAGGATGGGTGGGAAATTGATCTCTTGCTGATCGTCGAGCTCATTGCGTCCAGGATTTCCAGCGACGTGAACATGGCCGATGATGTCGATGTGTTCATCGAGTCTTCTCATCACATCCCCATGCATGATTTGTACGTGGTAGACGTCAAAGAGCATTTTAACCCGCTCGCTACCTACCGATCGAACGATTTTGGCGACCAAGTCGATGTCGTCACCCTGATAACCTGGGTGTCCTTTCATCGGATGACTTCCATCACGGGTATTGAGGTGTTCTAAACAGATCGTGACTTTCGATTTCTCTGCCAAGCTGGCTAATTGCTTCAGACCAGCGACACAGTTTTCGATGCACTCTTCGTTAGATATTTCACCACTGCTTGGATCCTCAGCATCCCGCCACTTGTACCCGGTAAATGCGATAACATTCGGAAATCCTGCTGCCGAAGTCCGGGCGATTGCCTGGGTCATGCAATCGATGACTTGGCCATGATAAGCCTTGTTATTGAGCCCCTTAACGAAGGGTGCTCCAGGCATGCCATTGGGGGCTAGGGCGCAAAGGATGCCATGCTTTTTGAGAGTCTCCCAATCTTCAAATGGAACGATTTCGACCGCATCGCAGCCAAGCTCGCGAGTAACCTCGCAAAGTCGATCGATCGACCAGAGGTCTCCGCAGGCTTGATAGCACCAACCGACGATCGATTGACGGATATTTTTCTTCAGTGACAGCATCGCTTCTCTACAGGGGTTAGAATTAAAAGGACTCGAGGGTCGGAGCGCCGAACCCCCTATTATTCACAATGCCCCTGAGGGTGCAACATGTTCGGCACTGATACTCGACCTCGAGGAACGTGGTATGCTCGAAGATACGTTGGTCGTTGCACTTGGGGAGATGGGCCGAACACCAACGGCTAACGCTCAATGGGGGCGAGACCACTGGAGCACGCTCTTTCCCGCCGTAATCGCTGGTGGAAAGATTCACGGCGGCAATCTCATCGGTAAATCCGATAAAGATGCAGCGTATCCGATCGAACGACCCGTTTCCCCTGAGGATCTGGCTGCGACAATTTATTATGCGATCGGAATCGATCCTCAGATGCGGGTTATGGACTTCCAAAATCGCCCTACACCGATCGTCGATGGAGGACGACCGGTATTTGAGTTATGGAGTTAGACTCTCACGATCGCTAAGATTGCGCGTCGGCGTGAGATGCGATCATCCACTCAAGAACGGCTTGGGAGGTTGGCACTCGATGCCGATCCTTACGCGAGAATCCTCGCTCACTCACGCCGATGGAATTTCCGAGCCTGAACAAGCCTATGTCGGAGGCTGGGTTGTGTTGCTCGGCTTTTTTGGGCTCTTTCATCACAAATTCTACAGCCCAACGAGCTGCTTCTTTCGCATTCCTACGAACCACAACGCCACGAAACGAACCGCTCTGCACGTAATACTTTGGCATCCGAATTCAACTTCTAGTTCTGCGAAAAAAACGAACTCAAGACGGTTACCGATGAATCCTCGATAAAACACCGCCCTGCTAAGGAATTTCGACAGCCTCCGTGACACCTGAGGTCACTGCTCCCGAGATGTTCGGAAGAAATCCGGTTTTTTCAGCCGTCATCGCTACCTTAGAACCATAAGCGGTTTCTTCGTCTGCTCCGCTTTGCGAACTGCGGTTTTCTTCAAGTTCGTATCGGAAAGCCTCTAATTGGCTGTGAATCGCATCGAGAAGTTCGGTCAACTGGGCTAGGGCCAAAAGACTTTCACCTTCTTGTTGCTTTCCAATAAACTCCAGTCCCCCATAGCTCTCGCCTTGAATTATTAGAGGAAATTTTAAACTCCATCGCCTCGATACTTCCGGCAGATCCGCTTTTTGCCATTCGGCGTGGTACCCCTCATGGAGCCAAGGCATGTCTAGATTCATTTGAATGCGACTAAGCCCATGCTTCTCAGCAAACTCCACTAAAGTTTGCCAAATCACGTCCCAATTTCTAGTTCCTTGTAAATGAACCGATTCTTGGTGCACAAATGAACCCACCCGATCGGGTCGGACAAAAAGCGACATGCAATACCCCTCAAGCCGCTTGTACATCAGTTTCAATTCGGCAAATCCAAATAGCTTGAAAACAACCAAAGCACCGATAGAGAAAGTCATCGTCGCAAGAGAAATCCAATCAGAACCTAGCAGCACACCTGCGACAGCCCCACTGGCAGTCAGAAACGAAAACAAGGTGATGATCCCGACTAAGGCTCGGTCATGGAACCCTCGCCTCATCAAGTGATGATGAAGATGCCCTCGATCGACAGAAAAAAGACTTCGTCCAGTCAGCTTTCGCCGCACCAAAGCCATGGACGAATCAAAGATTGGAATCGCCATCAAAACCAGAGGAATCGTGATCGACATCGAAGAATCCTTCGAAAACCACGACCGCATCGTCAAGACACCTAGGAACAGTCCAATAAGCATGCTGCCATTATCGCCAAGAAACACGCTCGCCGGTGGGAGGTTATAGACCAGAAATCCCACGAGAGCACCCGCCAAAGATGCGGCTATGATTGCCTCCATGTGGTTTCCAGTGTAGGAACTGATAATCGCGACTGCCGCAAACGCTATCCAACCGACCGTCGGGCAAACACCATCGGCTCCATCAATCAGATTGATCGAGTTGATACACAGGAGCAACCATAGCAACGTCACAGGCCAAGCAATCAGACCCAAGTCGATCGCGTACCCAAAGATCTGAACTGTATCGATCGAAAACCCAAAGGAGATAATCCCCAAGCAAATCAAGATCTGAAACGCTAATTTTTGCCTTCCTAACATCCCATACTTGTCATCGATCAGACCTAAAACCGTGATCGCCAATGCTCCAACCCCGAGCGAGATCGCTTGCGATGACTGCTGCACTAAATGAATAGATTGACCTGGAAAAATCAAGAAGACCAAAAGAACGCTAAGCATGAGCGTCGCAAGCAATACGACACCCCCGCATCGTGCGACCGGTTGCAAGTGCAATTTACGCCGACGATCGGGGTAATCAACTAGCCCTACTCTCAGAGCATAATGTCTGACAAATGGAGTCAAAGCAATCGAAAGTCCCAAACCAATGAGGGACGCTACAAGAGGTAGAACCAGCGGTGGAAGATTCGGTGGCACGGTTCCCTTGGCGGAGTAAAACGAGTTACCTATGAGCGATTCGTATCTTTATATCCTTGTTCAACTCTTGCCCGTTGGCTAGTCACAACACCGAACTTTGTGACTAAAATCCAACTACATCGCCTTGCCCATAAGTCCCCCCATCACCGGAGTCGTCAATGCGGACATGTCTCGCTAGGATCCCATTGCTTGCGGTTATGTCGATTCTGCTCGTCGTATCACCAAAATCACTTGCACAGCAGTCCGATCCAATCCTCTACAAAATCAAGCCTCAATGGGTCAAAGACAAGGGGTTTTGGTACTCAAAACCCACATCCAAAGGACAGCGACAATTTGTCTGGGTTGAGCCAGCCGAGAAAAAAATCCTTCGAGCCGACTCGCTCGAAGAACTGGAAAAGCTTGCAGGGTGGAACCTCGCACAAATCTCGACCTCTGGACGCATCGAACCATCCGAGACGCTCGATGAGGCCCGAATCGAGATCGAAATCAAGAATCTATTGGACAAAGAAGTCGAGGTCTTTTGGATCGATTTCCAAGGCATCCCTCGCAGCTATGGAAAGCTTTCCCCGAACCAATCTCACAAACAATCAACGTTTGCAGGACATTCCTGGGCAGCAACGATCGACGGTTCAAAACCGATCTGGTGCGCGACAGCATCGGCCCAAGGCCAAAGGCTCGAAATCCAATCGATGAATATCGAGTCTGATTCGTTATTCCCGAATCGCAATGGCCGTCGCAGAGCAAACCGAAATCGGGGAGATAATGCCTCTGATCCCGTGAATACGAGTAAATACAAGATCGAGCGTAATAATCACCAAATCCGATTCCTATCTGATTCTGGTCAAGTTCTTATCGATACGGCCGATCTGGATCAAGCCAAGGGAAGCGAATCGTCCCGTTATGACCAACCTATCTACTATTCGGCAGACAATCGTTTTGCGATGACGATTCAAACCGAGCAAGGCGATCATCGACAAATTACACTTGTCGAATCCTCGCCGCGCGACCAATTGCAACCCAAGACGAAAACGATTCGGTACGACAAGCCAGGCGATAAACTCGATCGTCCCATTCCGAGACTCTTCGACCTCGAAAATGGAACCCTAGTTCCAATCGAGAACACACTGTTTGAGAACCCTTGGTCGATCGATCAACTGCGTTGGGATTCGAGCAACCATCGCTTCACTTTTTTCTACAATCAGCGTGGGCATCAAGTCCTGCGACTTATCGCAGTAGACCCAACCACCAGATCGGTTCGTTCGCTGATCGAGGAAGCCAGTCCGACCTATATCGATTATGCCGCCAAGGCTTATCGCGAATGGATCTTCGATCAACGCGAGATTCTCTGGGGGAGCGAAAGAGATGGTTGGTACCACTTGTATCGATACTCCGTGGATGATGGTGAGCTGATAAACCAAGTCACCAGCGGAGAGTGGGTCGTAAGATCCGTCGAGAGAATCGATACTCCAGCGCGACAGATTTGGTTTTATGCCGGAGGTATCGCACACGGACAGGATCCCTACCAGCGCCATCTATGCCGAGTGGATTTCGACGGTCAAAATCTGATCCAATTGACCCAAGGTGACGGCGATCACTCGGTTGATTTTTCACCCGATGGACAATGGCTCATCGACACCTATTCGCGAGTCGATCTACCTCCTGTCCACGAACTCCGATCTGCAGTCAACGGGCAACTGGTCCTGGAACTCGAATCAAATAGCGAGAAAGACTTGTGGAGCCAGAGCAATAAGCCGATCCGATTCGTTGCAAAAGGTCGAGATGGCACGACGGATATCTACGGGGTCATCGTTATGCCTAAGACGATTGAATCTGGCAAGAAATATCCGGTCATCGAAAATATTTACGCCGGACCTCAGGACTCGTTTGTACCCAAGGCCTATTCAGCTCTATCAGAATACCATGCCCTGGCCGATCAAGGGTTCGTTGTTGTGAAAATCGATGGTATGGGGACATCCAATCGCAGCAAAGCTTTCCACGATGTGAGCTACCGCAATCTAAGCGACGGAGGATTCCCAGATCGAATTCTTTGGATGCAATCGGCGGCCAAAGAGTATCCTCAGATGGATATCGAACGAGTTGGAATCTATGGCGGCTCGGCGGGAGGACAAAATGCACTTGCGGCTCTGCTCTTCTTCGGCGATTTTTATGATGCGGCGGTAGCCGATTGCGGTTGCCACGACAACCGGATGGACAAAGTATGGTGGAACGAACTTTATATGGGGTGGCCAGTTGGCCCCCATTACGAATCGAATTCCAACGTCTCGAATGCCCATCGATTGCAGGGAAAACTCCAATTAGTCGTCGGAGAACTCGATTCGAATGTCGATCCGGCCTCAACCATGCAGGTGGTCGATGCCCTGATTCGGGCAAACAAAGACTTCGAGCTTTTGTATATTCCCGGAGGTGAACACGGCGTTGGCTCAACTCCGTACTGCAAGCGCCGTCGAGATGAGTTCTTTAGGCGACACCTGCTAGCTCCCTAGCATTACGAACTGCTATAGGGTGAGGGCTCCTCGATAGACTTGCCCTGTTCTTGCCTTTGCTCGGCGGTTACTCTCGTGGCCCAAGCCGATTTGGTGTCGCCTCGTACTATCCTAAAATACTTGCTGATTGCATCCTTGGCATACTCGTGCCCACCGGTTGAGCGAAGAAGCTCTCCGAGTGATTCGACGTGATCGGCAAAGTCTGTGCTCGATTTGACTGGAAGCGATTTGGGCCTTCCAAAAATAGGAAAAGCCGCGATCGCAGCGACAATAGCCACTAACGCTGCGTGGATCGTCATGACGTTGAATGGCCAAACCGTGAGCATCTCGAAGCCCTTGTGCTCCTCCTGGGCTAGCCCCTTGCGAAGCGTCGGGTCGATATTTCCAGTAAGAAAACCGACAGGCCCATTCTCAAATTTACTGATGATCTTATCGGCGATGTCCCGGTTCGAGCGGTTCAGCAACCCCAGATTAGCAATCATCGAAATGTTCGAAACAAGCAAAACGCGGCTCGTACTGCTGCGATACTTCACCTCCGTAATCAGAGGAACGCCATCGCTGCTGGCTAATAATACGGTTTCTGTATCCAGATCGTTTTCTTGAATCGCTTTTGCAATCGACAGCAGTTCTGCGTCGTCAGTATTCCACACTTTCTCACCATTGTTATTGCCCCAAACAAAGCCTCGAGAGCCGAACCTAGTAGCCCACTTTCTTGGGGGAGGGGGCACCGAAGTGGGTATCTTCTTGCCCCCCGCGTTGGGATTTTTAGCCGGATTCCAATCAAGCACCTTGATCAACGAATCCACATCCCCATCAGAAAAAGGCTTCAACGGCGATCGTATTTGGACATCCGGATTGGAAAGCGAAGCGATCTGGGACCATTCTCCCTGAAACTTCTCGATCTTTCGAAACGACCCAGGAACTTTTTTCCAGTAGAACCATGGGGTTATCAGTAGATCTCTGTGCTCATCTCTGAGCTTGTCCAATTCGATCGCTTCGGTCGAAGCTTTTATTTGTCCGATCGCTCTAGTCTTTCCGCTCAAAGGACTCGATGCTTGACTTGTAATGCGATCCCAATACTCTGCATTTGGCGAAAAATCGCGTCCAACGTACACGAGTGTTTTACCCCCGGAACGCAGCCACGAGTCGATTCGATCCAGTGTGACCTTGTCGTGCTGAGGGAAATAATTCGGACTCCATACCAACGTTTGAATCTTCTTCTCAATCGAGGGGCTTAAGTTCATCAACGTTTCTGTTGGCCTCCTCCGGGACTTGACCATCTCACGGAAAACCGTCAATCCGCTCGGGCTGCGCTCCGAGACCAAACCGCTGCTTCCGCTATAGTCATTGGAAACATCCGACTTGCACCCAAATACCGCCAGCAATACTGCAGCGGCAAGAAACAGGCGAATCATCCCCCAAGGGCCCTGTGGCGTTGCGCTCACGATATGGCTCCCACTAGACGAGTTGCGACGGAAGCTGACGGATCATCAACGAGGTTTGCTGCGCGTTTGATTTCTTCCTCAAAACTCGGCAGGTCCTCCCAGAGGGAATCAAACTGCTGCTTGGTGATTTTGCGCCGTCCAAAGTAACATTCTTCGAACAACATCACGACTCGCTGTAGCCGCGTCTGCAAAGATTGATTTCTAGCCAGTTCTCGCAAGTATCGGTAATTGGTCTTGCCTTTCGAGAGCACGATGCATCTGGCCGTATCGAGTTCTACCAGAAGGTAACTGAACAAATAAACGATCGCCTTCGAATAGTCTCCTTGATCCCGAAACGCCGCGGCTTGTGCCTTGAGTCCCAGCAGTCCTCGCTCCAACTCGACTGGCAAGTCCGAGTATTTGGCTTGCTGTGCTTGGAGATCCTCGGCTTGATCGGATGGACGGTGTCTTCGCAAAACCCAGAAAAATTCCTGACTCTTTAGGAGCCAAATAAATCCGGCGATCAAACTACCAGCCAGAAAAATGACAAATCCATAATAGAGAAGGAAAAAAAACCAGTCCCAAAAACCTCTCCAAGCCGCCGATGAACCACCTCCTGTACCCGTACCGGTGCGATTTGAACCAGAATTGCCACTGCCAAAGAGCCAAGACCAGATGCTTCCACTTGTGCCGTCATCCGCCCATCGATCCTTTGACTCTAGATCGTCCCGGCCAAGCGGCCTTGCCCCATACTGCACATCCTCTTGCTTGAGATCTGCCCAAACCGGATCGGTTCCACGTTTGAGCGCTTGCCCCTGCAACCGCGAATCGTCCTGACCAAATAGACTCCCTTGGATAGTCCAACAAATAAAGATTAGATAAAAGGCGCGTGCAAGGCTAAGCAAGATGTCTCTCCTTGGATTCCAAAAATCGGCGGGCCTCAGCCTTGAGCTTCAATTCCAGTTCCCACCCCTCTCCGCGTATCCTCGTGTTCATGTAAAGCAAAAATCGAACGACCGTTCCCCAAAATGAAATTAGCCAAAGAGCCAATGGATAAAGGATCAGATCCATCCACCAACCCCAGGTCCATGCTCCAGTGACCGATCCGACCAATGTCACGCTCGAAGCGATCAACAGGCCAAGGAAAAACAAAGCAACAAAACCAACCCAGATCGTCGCTAAAAGCAATTCTCCACCATTGAGATGGATGCGAGCCGATCTCTGTGCATGCGTGATCGTTGACTTAGAAGGATCCTGTTTTTTCCCCGTCTTTTTTCCGCTAGACCAAGGGCACTTTTCCAGCAACAGAATCTCAGGAGTAAAGGGGCGGAAGCCGCGGATAAGAAACACCAGGAGCAAAATCAAACAAATCCAAAAAGTGCCGATACCTGTAGCAAAACTGCGATCATAGGAAACAAACTCAACCAAAAAAATAATTCCGATCATCGGAATGACTCCCCTGAGCAGAGACATGATCCAAAGGATCGGAAACCATTGCTTTCGAAATGTACCCCTTAGATCCCCTTTTTTGCTCGCAATTCCGAACATCATATTTCCCAAAACTATCGTCACAGGTGCCATAGCCAAAGGGGACTCGACGTACACCAATACCGCCATCCAAAAAACAAAGATAGCTCGATCGGCGGAGTCCAAAATATAGCCTCCAGACATTATGCGAGAACTCAACAAGAGCGCATTGATGATCGCAAAGGGTAACGCGCTTAGGAGTGCTACACCCAAGAGCTTTAACCCATAGCGTCTGAGCACCGAGAGGCTCAAGTCCAATAGCTCATCTAGATTACGTTGGGAAATCGCAATGGCGGTCTTGTCCAGTTGCATTGCCTAAATCCCCTTTATTTCATTATTGGGATTCTCGACCGGATAGCCCATGATACAGAAGTAGAACATCAAGCCCGAGGCGCTGCCGATGGCGCAAAGGATCTTGAAGAAATAAGGCAACGGTGAAGGTGATATAAATCCCTCGGTAAACGCAGCTAGAATGAAAAGCGCAACCGACACGAAGATCAATGGCAAGGCGCGTTCGGTGTTCTTTCGGAATGAATCAAGCCTGGTAAGGCCGTTGGTGAAGATCCAGCCGAATCCCATTCTCAAACCCGCAGCCGCCGAAAGTGCGATCGCTGTGAGCTCAAAAACCCCGTGCGCTGTAACAAACTGAAAGAAGTTATCCCCCTGGCTAACGTCCGCTCGTGCCATGTAGCCAAAAACCGCGCCTAAAACCAAGGCATTGTAAGCGAGCTTGACAATGGTCGGTAAAATCAACGTGCCAAGTGCAAAGCATTCGAGTCCGATGCTGGTGTTGTGCTGGATGTAGTAGGCCGCTGCCATGATGTACTTGTCTTGATTGCCGTCCATCGGCGCAGCATACATGGTCTCAAATTGCTCGATCTGCTCCTGACCGACGATGTTCTCAGCAAAATTCGGAAAGATACCCTCTGCCCAGCCTAGAAAAGCTGCGATGCTAAACATTCCGAAAAATACGCAGAAAGCGATTCTCACACATACATCACTGAAAACAGCCCGAGGAGCTGTCTGGGTGACGAATCGATACCAAGTCGATACCGGGAACGAATTGGAACTATAAAGTCTGCTGTGGGATCGAGCCACGAGCCTTTGCAAATAATCGATGGTCGCAGGAGGCAGTCCGAGTTGGTCAGACATCGCAAGATCCGTGCAGGCGGATCGGTATAGGGCTGCGAATCGCATCGCCTGTTGCGGCCGCCATTGTGCCAACGGCAGCTCGCACAACTCGTCTAATTCAAACCAAGCTTTGCGGCGTTGCTCGACCAACTCTGCAGCTCTCATCGGCGAACCTCACTAACCCTTGCAGTACCCCTAGGAACACTTCCCCCGCTATACTCAGGCTTCTCATTGGATTTCAGCTGTGCGTCGTACTCTCTCTTGTACAAGGCACATAGAAACAGATCGGGATCGGTCGTTGGGGGCACACCTGCGCTGGGCATGACTTCGCTGGCCAATAACGATGCGAGTTCCCTACGCCTTGCTTGCGATATCCGAATGCGGCGTTCGACATACAAAGCAACGGTCCGGAGCATGGTTCGATTCATTCGAAAACTCGGTGATATCGTTTCAACGAGTTGATGGATCGCAGGCTCGTTGAGCTTGAGTTTCGGAGGCACCCATTTTCGCTCGTCAACAATCACCATCGTGCCAGCAGCCAAATCCCCGAGCCTCTGAAATCGACCCGTTAACAGGATGCACAAGATCGCTACACCCCCGGTCGGAATCCAATACGCAGCAGGTGCATCCGCGCTAAAAAGCTGGAATGATGCAAGCGGTGCTAAATCCCCTAATCTGAGAAAATTACGTATCGTCGCCTGATAAGCACTGATGGGCCTTCCATCGACCGAAATCACACGCAAACCACAGATCTTCTTGCCGGGCGTGCGACCACTCCAAATCGTCTCAAAAAACAATCCATAGAACCAATCGAACAAAAAATACCCGACAGCCATGATGAAAAAGCCGATCGCACCGACGGAGGGGAAATACGCGACGATCCCAGAACAAGCGATCAAGATTCCGATCCCTCCGAGCGTTGCGGCCCGAACAAGCAAGTCCAGGAGGAAGGCTGGAAATCTGCGAAATGGCCCAGCTAGCCGGTACTCGAACTGAATGTTCTCCGGCGTCATAACCGTCGCATTGAGATCTAGTGCTTTTTCTGCACCCATCGCTTCACTTCCAAAAGCCGGTTCGACCAACTGCTTGTGGCTCATCTGCCTAACAGTGTTATAGCATATACCGCAGGACGAATCCCCCTTGTTTGAAATCGGATCGGAGGGCAATTTTCTCGTGATTTCCCCCCTGGGCATACTCCCTGAAAAGCACCCCTGAGACCTATTCTCGTAGGCAATCAGGTTTTCAGAGAGCTGGACTTTTTGCTAGACTACTCACTCAAGCTTGTGCTACTTGCCAACCCCAACCCTCGATCTTTTGGTGTATCAATGAGTTCCAACGAAAAATCTTTTGGCTCGATCAAGCCCCAATCCCAGCAGCATTTAAGACGGTCGTTCTTGGCCTCGACCGGAGCCCTTGGTCTTGCAGGAATCACCGGTGCCAGGGACCTTCTTGCATCGCCGATCGCCAATGCGCCAAAATACAATACTCCCGAGTCACTCGTTAAAAACCTCTACGACTCGCTCTCCGAGAGCCAACGTCAAGCAGTTTGCTTCGATTGGGATCACTCGACCAAAGACCGTGGTCTCCTCAGAACGCGCGTCGCAAATAATTGGAACATCACAAAACCAACCCTCCTTAGCGATTTCTACACATCGGATCAGCGAGAGATCGTCAAAGCCATCTTCGAAGGGATCATCGATCCGAGTTGGCACGATCGGTTCTACAAGCAGTTCAAAGACGACATGGGAGGTTGGGGCAAAGGTCAAAGCCTCGCGATCTTCGGAACCCCCGGCTCTGACCGCTTCGAGTTCGTATTGACCGGTCGACACTCGACTCTTCGTTGCGATGGCAACACCCAAAAACATGTTGCTTTTGGCGGCCCAATTTTCTACGGCCATGCAGCAGGATCCGACGACGAAGGCACCGATCATCCAGGCAACGTTTTCTGGGAACAAGCCATCGCTGCCAATGGCGTTTACAAAATGCTCGATGGCAAACAACGCAAAATGGCAGAAGTCCCCGAGTCGCCAAGCGAAAGCGCCGTCGGATTCCGTCCCTCCGGCCCCTTCCCTGGTATCCCTGTGAGCGAACTATCCAAAGATCAACGAGAGGAACTCCATAAGGTTCTTTCAAAACTTGTTGAACCATTCCGCAATGTCGATCGACAAGAAGCCCTTGCATGCCTCGAAGCACAAGGCGGACTCGATAAACTCCATCTTGCATTCTTCACCGATGAAGACTCCGGTGGAGATAAACTCTGGGATAACTGGAGACTCGAAGGCCCGAGCTTCGTTTGGCATTTCCGAGGATATCCTCACGTCCACGTATGGGTGAATATCGCCGACAACCCATCGGTTCCTCTGAATGCCTAAGCCCGAATCGATGAAATAGTTCGTACTTGACCTGTTTTCGTTCCCATTTTTAAAGAAATCCTATGAACAAGCAACCGGCTGTAGTGAACTTTGCCTCCGAGCCGATGTCTGTGGAACTTCGCGAAATCGATATCCCGGAAATCGGTCCCCTCGATACGCTCATGGAAGTCGCCGCCGTCGGTGTATGCGGTAGCGACTTGCACCAATGGGCAGGACTTCACAGTTGGCCCGTAAACTATCCAGTCACCCTTGGGCATGAGTTCGCAGGACGCATCGTCAAAACAGGAACCGATGTTACGGCGTTTAAAGAAGGGGATCGAGTCTGCAGTGAAACTGCCGCGATCATCGATCAAAACTCCCCGATGACGCGGATCGGAAAATACAACCTGGATCCAAATCGCAAAGGGTTCGGATACGGTACCCATGGAGCCATGACTCGGTTTGTCAAAGTTCCCGAGCGTTGCTTGCACAAAGTACCCGACAATCTGCCACTTCGCTACGCTGCCCTAACCGAACCGTGTTGCGTTGCTTTCAGCGCCGTTGTCGCAAATGCTAATATCCTTCCAGGTGATCGAATCGCCGTGCTTGGGCCCGGACCGATCGGTTTGCTTTGTGGAGCACTCGCCAAACTGCGAGGTGCACAGGTCGCTGTCGTCGGGTTACCCCAAGACCAAACTAGGCTCAACATCGCAAAAGAACTTGGATGCACGCCACTATACTCCGATCAACTCAAACCTTGGGCTACAGAGCGAGACGGACTCGGCTGCGAAGGTGTCGTGGATGCCGCAGGAGTCTCGGCCACACTGAAAACAGCCATTGATGTCGTGCGGCCCGCTGGTTGGATCAGCAAAGTCGGTTGGGGACGCGATCCGCTCGGCTTCTCCATCGATCCTCTGGTTCAAAAGAACATTACACTCCAAGGTAGCTTCTCCCATACCTGGGCGATCTGGGAAAGAGTCCTACTGCTACTAGCTGAAGGTTCGCTCGATGTCAAAAAAATCGTCGGTGGATCCTGGAGCCTCGAGCACTGGCATGATGCTTTCGAAACCATGCACTCTGGAAAAATTGCCAAAGCTGTCCTCGAAGTTCGCCCAGATCTTGCCGTCTAAATAAACCTTTCTGTTTCCATCAAGCCAATCGAGAAAGTTCCGATATGTCCAAACGCAGGATCCTAATCCAACTCGATACCGATCCTCAAGCTAGCGTCTTTGATGCCGTGGTTGCGATAGATGCCGGGGCAGAGCGACTGCTTCAGTATGCCAATGTAAAACCCGAGCAAGTCCGAGATCTTGTGCATGGAGCGATGTACACTCGCGGTCCACAAGACCTTAAAAACACCGCTGTTTTCGTCGGCGGTTCCAATGTGGTCCACGGAGAACAAGTCTTCAAGAACGCGATCGATGCAATGTTCGATCCGTTCAAAGTTTCGGTGATGATCGATTGCAACGGCTCGAACAGCACCGCCGCCGCGGCTGTCATCAGCGCATCGAGACACGTCGCTCTCGAAGGCAACACAGCACTCGTCCTGGCGGCAACCGGTCCAGTCGGACAACGTGTAGCAAGAATCCTTGCAAACGAAAAATGCACCGTTTATCTATCTTCAAGATCCTTAGAGCGGTCTGAGGAATGCGTCGATCAACTCGTCGCGCAAGGTATCCCAAAGAGTCGACTCATCGCAATCTCTAGCGGTGATGAGGTGTGGACAGAAAAAGCGATCCGCGAATCACAAATCGTCTTTGCCTGCGGTGCTGCAGGAGTGCGACTTATGACATCGGAACAACTCAAACAAGCCAAGGAGCTTCGCGTCGCAATCGATCTTAACGCCGTTCCCCCATTGGGTATCGATGAAATCGCACTGACCGATAAAGCCGTCTTGAGGGGCCAGCGGTACGATTATGGTGCTTTGGGGGTTGGCGGACTCAAGATGAAGATTCATAAGGCTTCGGTGGCTAGCCTCTTTGAGAGCAATACCAAAACCATCGACTGTCAGGAAATGATGACCATAGGACGAGATATCCTCGCTCGCGAATCTCCACCAAGCTGATCGCTCAAAGCAGGCAAGGATCCTCGATGGACATATCGCTTGTAGCAAAATGAGACAGATCGTCTATAATCGACAAAATCGCTCGATCCAAAAGCCTTTTGTCCTCCCCTAAGGGTCATGTCAAGTTATCTCAAAGTCATCCGCGGTTCGGATTTGAACGCCAAGTTGCCGTTGAATCGGCACATCGAATCCTTGGTCGGACGCGGTGCTGAGTGCCAAGTTCAACTCAATGATCCGCTTTGTTCTCGGATCCATGCGAAAATACGGTACAGCAATGGCAGATGGTCGCTGTTTGATGCCGGTTCTCGAAATGGTACTCAAGTCAACAAGGCAAAGATCGACGAAGCGGTTTTGGCCGACGGTGATGAAATCCGCCTAGGTGGAACTTCCCTGCGGTTTGTCGATGAATCCAACATTGATGAACAAACCGTTGAAGTTCTCAATCAATCCCAAGACTTGATTCCAACACCTGAGAGTGATTCGAGTATCGGATACCTAGCACCTGGGATGTCGGCCTTCCGATCGCTCAAGGAGGCCGGTAGGAGCGACGATATCGCGGATCTACATCAGTTGTCCGTCAACTGCCTTTCGCTATCGACTCCCGACGAAGTTGCAAGCATCGCGATCGAAGTCCTTCGAGTTCGAACCCAAGCCACTGCGGTCGCCTTCTTGGTCGCTAATGAGTATGGACTGCTCGACGTGAGTCATCAGTATCCAGATGACCCAAAAAATAAAAGGCTTGAACTCAGCGATCAATTGACCGAAATGGTCTGCAAACATGGCAAAGCAGTATGGATGCAGCAAGAATCCCACAAAGATAAGCAAGGAGCAAGTAAAGCCGGAGCGTTGCGGTCCTTCAAAGACGCCATTTGCGTTCCTTTGCTCGATGACCGAAAGACGATCGGCGCCATTCATCTCTATCGAGACAAAGAGATCTTTCCAGCACATGCCTTCGACTTTGCAATCGCCGCATCAAGCATCCTGTCAGCTACGATCGTCCGCGTCAGGGAATCCCAGGTTTTGAAGATCAATCATGATCGACTACAAAACCGCAACGCGGAATTCGACGAGCTTATTGGAACCAGCTCCTCGATGACCGAACTCAAAGAGAAGATTGTTCGTGTGGCACGAGCCTCGGGCTGTATCCTCGTCCGAGGCGAAAGCGGCTCAGGTAAAGAGCTCGTCGCAAGAGCAATCCACCGCGCGAGCTCTCGCGCTGATCGGCCTATGCTCAGTGTCAACTGCGCAGCGATCCCATCGGAACTGATGGAAAGCCAGCTTTTTGGGCATGTCAAAGGCGCATTCACCGGTGCCGATAAAGACCATATCGGATGGTTTGAACAAGCCAACAACAGCACTTTGTTTCTCGACGAAATCGGAGAATTAACCCTCGAAGGCCAAGCGAAATTGCTACGGATCCTCGAAGGCCACCCGTTTCTGCCAGTCGGTGGCCGAAAGGAAATCAAAGTGGACGTTCGCATCATTGCAGCGACCAACCGCGATCTAAAAGAATTCGTTCAGGAAAAGAGGTTTCGTGAAGATCTCTATTACCGACTCAGTGTCTTCGAACTCTACATCCCACCACTTAGGCAACGAGATCAAGACATCGAACTGCTTATCCACCACTTCTTCGACCACTTTTCTAAATTTCACGGCCGACCTCAACTCAAGCTCTCAGACCAAGCTCTCGAGAAGCTCCAGAAATACCCTTGGCCTGGAAACGTTAGACAGCTTCGGAACGTCATCGACAGCGCCGTCGTCTTAGCAAACGGTACAGAGATCAAATCAAGCGATTTGTCGCTACACGAATCCCTCAACGAGTCAGAGCTTGTATCACTGAACCTCGAACACTGGGAAGAGAAACTCATCCGTGAAGCCCTCCGAAGAACCCGAGGGAGTATCCCTGAAGCGACCGAACTACTGGGCATTTCAAGGGCGACGATGTACCGGAAACTCGAAACCTATCAGATCCAGCGCGATGAGTATCAGTAAGGGTATGAACCTAACACTTTTTATAAGAAGTGAGCTTGGATAGCAGTACGCCCTATCGCCCCTGGGTAATCTCTGTGCTACGTCAATCCATCAAAAAAACCAATGCGATCGCTTTTTCTATGGGCATGAGACCAGCTAAAAGCACCCCTGTGATCGCTTCAGAATCCCCAATTCGATATACCGAAAGGGATGACAACGACGGTGAATCAAATACACCTGTTAGCCCCTGAGCCGCTGCCGTGGGGTCATCGTGATTCTCGGTCACCTGTGAGGCCGCTAGTTCGGTGGCAGCATCGCCGAGGCTCTTGAGTTCCTCAAGGATGTTCCCCGCCGATCCGACAGGACGACGGTAGAGCATCTGCCAAGTCTTGTTCCAGTTCTCAGAACCGAAATCCTCCCAAGCTTTTCCTACAAAATGCTGGTACACAGATTTTGCGTAGTCATCGAGCGTCTCTAAGTCCACTTTTGAATCACTCTGGAATACCGCTGAACCCAAAGTGTTCTGTGATGCACTACCGAAAACTTCCGTCAATTTCGCAACGGCTCTTGTCAGATCCTCCGACGACATCGCACTAGTCTTTCCATTGATACAGACAAAGCGATTTTTGTGTCCTTACCACTACGTCCGAGCCGGCGATTGCAAGGTGAGCCCAAGCCTCTTCGTCGGTGATCTTGAGTTCCCCGAGCATTGTGTATTCAGCCGGATTGTGTGCGATCAAGCGAATCTTTCCGGCTTGATCCAATGCAAGTATCTTCTCTCCATTGCTTACCATGCTCCAATACTCACCGTAAGGCCTAGTGATCCACATCTCCTTGCCCTCCTTGAGATCAATGCAAGTGAATCGCTTGTTTCTCAAATGCATGTAGAGATAGTGATCAATGACTACCGGAGAAGACATGTAACCTTCAACCTTATTCTCCCAACGAGCCTTGGCACTCGATGAATCAACATCCAATAGCAATGATCTACCGCCATAACTGCTGGTGAAGATTCCATTATCCCAAACGGTGGGTGTTAGAATGTTCATTCCTCGGAAGGATGTGATATCCTTGCTCCAGAGTTTCGAACCGCTCTCCATATCGACGCCGGCTAAATAAGTTCTGGTCTGTACCAACAACTGAAGCTTACCACCAATCGTGGCGATCACCGGCGACGAAAACGCACCGCTGGACATCATGTCGCCGTTATCTCCAAGGGACGACCATAGAATGGACCCGTCTTTCTTATTGAGTTTATGCAGTCCCTTGCCCGCTTGGATGTAGATGAAATCACCATCGATCAGCGGAGAACAAACCATACCGAAGTCTGGAACCTTGCCGAATTTGTTTCCAAAATCAAGTCGCCACTTCTCTTCACCGGTTTGGCAATCCAGAGCAACCAGTACGTCACGAATACCGCCGACAAAGATGGTTTCACCGTCGGATGCCGGAGTCGATCGAATCCAACTGCCGTTGCGACTGGCAAAGAAAGGTACCTTCATGGAACCTTCCCATTCCTTGTTCCAACGCGTCTGACCCGTCTTGCGATCGACACAAGAGACCCGCTCTTTTCCATCAATCGATTCGGTCGTGAAAACTGCATTGGTGGTAACAATTGGCCCAGAATAACTGTCGCCGAAAGGAACAGACCAAACTTGCTTGAAGTTCGTCTCTGTAAGGGTACTAGGCCAAGACTGATCGTCGACCAAACTATCTCTACTGTTGCCGCGCCAAGTCAACCACTGCTGGCCTTCTTCTCCAAAAGCACGTGATTGCGATTCGAAGGCTACCCCAAGAACGGTGCTCGCTGTTGTGGCTAGTAGAGAAAAATTGAAGAGCCGACGGGGTAAATTTCTAAGACTTTTCCCTGAACCCATTTCTCTCATCATAAAACTTCCAAACCTGTAAAATAGGGCAACTGATTACGAATCCCGATCGGATTTCAATTTCCGGTCAGTATAGCAGTACGCCAACCCCCAGGCAGGGGGAAGCAATTTCAGGAACATCTTTTGTCATAACCGTCGAACAAAACCTGGCCCTAGCTCAACAAGAGGCAGGCCCCTTTACCTGAGCACCCTATTTTTGAAGATCCTTTTCAATCTCAGCGATCTTCAAACGCACGGTCATGATGTAGGGCGATTCGTCTTTGGTCCAGTGGCCATACGTCGTCGTGACGACCGTGCCGTCAGGCAAGACTTCAACTCCTGGATAAGCACAATCTCCGCTTTTGTAGTTCTTCTTCAATAGGATGCGGAAATCCCCTGGCGTTCCTTTGACGAGGTCTTCGTAGCGTCCCACCCAAGCGACCCAGCTATTGGCCGTTGGACTTGTATTTCCTTGGCTAGGAATATCCCTAAAGGAAATAAAGAGTCTGCCGTCGGGTAGATACTGAGCCGTGTGGCGATCCCCAGTGAGTGCATTGGGAACAGGTCTGGGCATACTCCAAGTTGCCATCTCGTCGTTGCTGAAAATGATATGCGAATTGGCTCTGCGACGATTCTCCCGAAGCAGCACGGCGATCTGCTTCTTGTCCGGCGAAAAAACCGCTCCAGGCTCACACAGATGGACATCCGAGGAGACGAAAATCGGCGCTGGATCAGACCAGTGATTCCCTGCGTCCTGTGTGGTGGTTTGATAAAGTGTGAATCTGCTTCGGACCGGGTTGGGTTTTGCATGAATGAAGCGACTGTCATCATGAAAAAGAGCCGTGTAGTGACCGGGTTTTGATAGAACAGGCACCACGGAAGCCATCGTGACGATTCCACCAAAGTTTCCGATCGGTTCAAGTTCCGACCAAGTCATCCCATCATCGTCACTGATCGATTGGCGAACTGGATAGAGTCCACTAAAAAGCAGAATTCTCTTTTTACCATCGGCCGTAACAACGCGATGAATTGTCGGCGTTTCTTTAGAAGTCTCCCAGCTCTTGGGAGTTGGAAGATGGTCTGACCAAGTTTTCCCGCCATCGGTACTTCGCTTGTAAAGAATCGCACCCTTGCCGTGCCCCTTGGGATACACGCAAAGAATTGTCCGTCCGTCTTCTAATAGCAGTGTCGTCGGATGACCTAGATACTGTCCGGGCTGTCGGTCAACGATGACTTGCAGATCCTCTCGGTTGTCCAAATCGATGGTTGGAACCTCAACATCTCCAGCATGGACAAAGTAGGGGACACACATCGACAAGATGGCTACCGAAGCGACGAGTCGCAAGCTCTTTATGAACCTGGTTTTGATTGAGATTGTCTGCTGCATCATAGGAAATCAAAAAACATTTGAAGTGGAAGAAAGATCACCAAACGCCCATTCTAATCCAGACTTAATCGAGCAACAGACGGGCAGAAGCATTTGCTGTGTGTCGATGAGAGGAACTCGCCTTTCGATTGCAGAGTGGATAATTTCTCCGAGATCATCGAATGCTCATTTGCATTCGACATCGATGAGGAAACAGTCACGTTACAACGTAAACGCCTGGACTTGCTCATCGATTCCTACGATAATTCTTTGTCTCTCCCTTTTTATTGTGGTTCCTCAGGAATTATCGTGGCTAGTGGTATACGCTAATGGCTTTTATCGTACTCGTACTCAATGAAATGGTACTCGTACTCGAAAAGAAACGGTGGTGCACAGGGGCTTCGAGTACGAGTACCGTTGCACTGAGTACCGCTTCGCTGAGTACGAGTACGAAGAAACCCGATGCGATGCACGGCTTTTCACCCACAATAATTCCTGAAGAACCTTTACTGTAGGAAGTCATTGCTATGTGTGTTTCAACATCGAGGATCTCCCCACTCTTTATGTCTTTTATAAGCGGTTTGCTTCTCGCAAACTTGGGGGGCATCGTTTGGGCGGATGACTCCAAGCCTGGAGTTTGGTCAATCACTCTAGACCGAATCACCCAGATTCAATCACCTCGATTGGACTCACCGAAGGTTACTACAGAGAGCGGTACGCTCGTGCTAGGAAATGACTCGTATGAGCTTCGCATGCCTAAGACGACCGACTCCTACGCGACAAAGACCAAAACGCTCGTAACCTTAGACCATACCAAGAAGGAGCATGTCTCCATGCCTATGCACGCTCTGGTCTGGTTCTACAACTCCGAAACGATGCACCGCAACGCATTGTGCCATGCGACCGAGGCCGCCCAATTAAGCCTTGAGGAAATGGAACCCTGTTCCCGATTCGAACTCGAAAGTTTATTCGGTTACATGCATCCGCAGGCGAATAAGCTCTTTGATCAAAAAGCGGTGTTGATCGACAAGAAACAGATCGAAGGCAAACTGCATTTTGAAAGCGAGGGAAAGCTAGCCGTCACTTTCGAGCCTTCCATGAATCAACTCAACAACCAACACAGCCGAATGTTTCGAAGGTTTCTCGCGCACATGTGTAGAATGCACCCAGAGATCCGACATGCGGTTGGTGAATTGTCGGTTCTCCCGTCATCGATGTCTTTCCGTACCCGAGAAGGAACCGTTCACAAAACGATCGAGTATCGATTCACGAATTTTGAGTACCGAAATGAGGAGCTTCATTTCGAAATTCCAAATGACTATAAACCTCAAGCGAGCGTGCCGAGGATCGAGTCGATTTTGAACAAACTTGAAATGACTCAAGTTCCCTCCAGTGTGGATATCTACAACAAGGCGGTCTCGGATATTGACCAGTACCTAGCAAATCACCGACTTGAGGACGCAGTCTTGGCCGCCTACAGATATTTTGTGCTGACCGATAGTGATCAAGGCCTTCGCGACCTGCTGACGCGATGTGGGGGAGTCGCGGATCGCAAGGTCAGACATGTCGTCTACGCACTCGAAAACCCGAGGGAAATCAAGGACCTTAAACTACAGCTCGATTCCGAAAAGGACTCGATGGCTTATCTGCTCGATTACTATCTGGCCGATGTCGCGATGGCTCAGCATCGCAATCAGGAGCCAATCAACGAGAGTTTAATGAAAGCGCTAGAACAAGACCCCCTGCTGGTGGGTGCCTATGTCGATCTTTGGCGTCGACTGCTCGAAGACTGGGATCCGTATACCGCTTGGCGATGTGTCCAAGCTGCACGGCGTATTTCGCCAAACCACAGCGATTTGATTCCCGTCAACAAGATGGAAAAAATGATAGAACTCGACAGCCCCGATTTCTTTTAGCCATAACGGGGATTTTGGAAGGCCTTGAAGGTGCTGCGAGGATTAGCCGAGTTGACCTTCTTGATGGCCAATCCCAACGCCAGTGGGTACACATACCCTACGCAGATTGTTCAGTCGACAAACGAAAACTCATTGAGATTGAACACCAATCTGCATGTGTTCTCTAAACCGTGCTCTTTGGAATATGCCTCCAGCGCATCCCGTTCGTCGGGTTGTGGAGCCCTGCCAATCGCAAGCTCAAACATCGTGTTGATTTGAACACTGCGATCTTGCGACTCGCTCTCCAGCCGCTTTGCAAAATGCTTGCTCATCGTCACCATGAATCCGTTGTTCAGTAGAGCTAAGGCTTGAAGCGGACTGAGCGACTCGTTGCGCTTGTCGACTCGCATCGATGGATCTGCGCAGTCGAGTGTGGACATAAAGGGTTGCGGTTGGGAACGGACTAAGAATCGATAAATGCTTCGACGATGGGAACGGGGATCTTCCGGATCGTGCAAATGGTACTCGTAATGGGGCGAGTGCTCAGGATGCTCGATCACAAAGTCCTGGAAACTGGGCCCCCCCATCGTCAAATCCAATTTTCCAGAAACTTGCAAAACCACATCGCGAAGCGCCTCGGCCTCCAATCGCCGACGGTTCGCTCGCCATAAATACCGGTTGTCTACATCGATTGAACCAGGATCCGAGTCGCTAACCGCCCCTGTTGAATTGGATACTTGCCGGTAGGTATGGCTCGTGACCATCAACTTGTGCAACGCCTTGAGCGATTGACCTCCGTCACGAAACTCGACTGCAAGCCAATCCAAGAGTTCCGGATGCGTGGGCTCGGATCCCATGCGTCCAAGATCATTGGCCGTCTCAACAATCCCCCGTCCGAAATGGTATTGCCAAACGCGATTAACAATACTTCGCCAAGTCAGCGGATTGCGATCATCCGAAAGCCAATGAGCAAGTGCTGCTCGTCGATCCGCTTCGGTATGCCCCTCAGGGAGTTCAAACCACTTATCCAGTTTGCTCAAGCTTGAAAGCCCCCCCGGGGCGACTTCGTCCTTTGGTTGAGTCACGTTGCCCCGGTCCAAGACGTAGATCGCTCGAGGCTTTCCACCGTTGCTACCTGTTCCTGTGAACGCACCACTTCCTGAGTAAACCATCCCCGAATAGACGGTCTGTTGAGGGGGAAGCTCCTTCTTGGTCTGCTGTACTTGGGACAAGGCTTTCGCTAATTCTCGACGCTTTAGCCTCGTCGCTTCGTCCAACGTCTTGTCGATTAACTCATTGCGTTTTGCTTGCAGTTTTCCTAAATCAGACTCTACGGTGCTTGCTCGTCCAAAGTAATAACCATCGACTAGATTGACTCGTTGCCACCTAGGTGGAGCTTCGATCGAATCGAGCGATGTGACCGGTCGGCCAGACGATACTTTATCTCCCTTGGGATTCAAGACAGACAACTCCGCCAAGGCAAAGATGTAGTCGGTCGGCAATCGATGTACCAACTTGGTCGCCGTAACTCGTACGTAACGGGCTGCAACATGCTTGTCCTCTTTCATCGCGATAGCAAACCGCTGAGGGATCACACCAGGGTTCGGGAAATCCTCCGCGGTTTGATCCACTAGCGTGATTACCCCAGACTTGAACTCAGGCTCGTCACAAGCTTGTATTAGAAATCGAACAGGAAATCCGAAGCCTGCTCCGATGTTGTTAAATGTATCGTGGCATCCAACCAATTCGATCGAGTGGATTTCCGTCGTTTGTCCCAAATCCACTTGAACCCACTTGGCCGAGTCCTCGCGTGACTCGATCTGACTATGATAGCCAAACTCAGGCAATTCGTTGCCCGAGGCGGCTTTGGTTGCTTCCGCAATTTGCCGATCGAGTTCGACCAGAGATGCACCGGCCTGTTTGAGGATGTGATCTTCGATCGCTTTTTGTTCTTTTGTGATCTCGGCGAGTTGCTGATCCAACTGAGCTCGCCTCGTGGCAACCTGGGGGTCGCGATCGTAAAGACGATCCGCACGATCGACGGCGGCAAAGACCGCTTGCAGCCGGTAATAATCTTTCTGAGGAATTGGATCGAACTTGTGGTTGTGGCACTGAGCGCATCCCACGGTCAGGCTGTTGAAAGTGCCTATGGCCGTTGAAATCATATCGTCTCGGTCCAAGTGCCTAGCCACTTTGCCGTCGATCTTCGATTCGGGCACCTCGGCATGTCCGATAAAGTCCCAAGGCCCCGCGGAAATGAAGCCAAGGGCTTCGATTCCATCGGTTGTTCCCGGGTAGAGAACGTCGCCTGCTATTTGCTCTTCGATGAATCGACGATAAGGTTTATCGGAATTCAAAGCGGCAATGACATAATCGCGGTAGGGCCAAGCGTTTGGACGAAGTTTGTCTTTGTCGTATCCGTGCGTCTCACCGAAGTGCACTACATCGAGCCAGTGCCTTGCCCATCGTTCACCGTATCGAGGCGATTCGAGCAATCGATCTACAAGTTCGTTGTAGGCATATTCGTCTTGCCTTGGATCATTTACAAAAGCGGCGATTTGCTCGGGGGTTGGAGGCAAACCGATCAAATCAAAGCAAAGCCTGCGAATCAAGGTTCTGCGATCGGCTAAAGGGGATTGCGGAAGTCCCTTCTCCTTCAATTTGCTCGTTATGAAGGCATCGATTGGGTTAGAAATTTGATACCCACTTGTTGCATGGTCTGGTACCGTTGGACGAACCAATGGCTTGAGCGACCACCAATCGGCATCGGGAACATGTCGATCTTCAAGTTTCCTACCCTCGGGCCACTTTGCACCTTGGGTGATCCAGAGTTTGAGGGTTTCGATCTGTTGAGAAGAAAGTGGTTTGCCTGTTTTGGGCATCTGAGGCTGATCACCTTGGACATAATCGATCAGGATGCTTTGATCAGGCTTTCCTGGAACAATTGCCGATCCGCTTTCCCCGCCCTTGAGCATCGCATCGAGCGACTCGAGGCCTAATAACCCTTTAGGTTTCGAGCCGGCATGGCAACTTAGGCAATGACGCTCGAGGACTTCGGCGGCCGCGTTAAACGTCTCTTCCTGAGCCAAGATGAACGAGTCGAGTAGTCCGGCTGTAAGAACGTTAAGAAACAGTGTCAGCTTGCAGGAAAAAGATCGCATGGCTTACGTTATAATCCGAGTTCGGCTAGCAATTGAGTTCGACTCATTTTACTCTCCTTGTTGGTGATCGTGCCATGGCAAAGAAAAAACAAATCGGTCGGCGACGTTTTCTCGGCCTGAGTTTGTCCAGTAGTCTGGCTATTTCGCCAATTTTTTCCGTTCCGCATACCGTTCATGCGAAAAACTCTTGGAACAAGCTCAGGCTTTGTGTGATCGGCATAAGAGGTCGCGGCATGGGACTTGCCACAGGTTTTGCCTCAAGACCTAACGCCGTGGTGACACACGTCTGCGATGTGAATAGCAACCTATTTGGAGATGCGATTAAGAAGATCAGAGATGTGCAGCAAGTCGAACCGATGGCAGTCCAAGACTTACGTCGAGTCATGGATGACAAGACTATCGATGCGATCGTGGTTGCTACACCCGACCATTGGCATGCGCTTGCAACGATCTGGGGTGCTCAGGCAGGCAAGCATGTGTACGTCGAAAAACCGATCTCACAGAATGTTTTCGAGGGATGGCAAGAAGTTCAGGCGTCTCGTAAGTACGATCGGCGTGTCCAGGTAGGTACGCAATGCCGAAGCATGCCGCACTACCAAGAGGCGATCGAGTACATTCGGGCTGGTAAACTTGGCAAGGTGCACGTTGCCAAGGCTTGGAACAGCCAGTTGCGTCGCCGGGTACCTGCGGTTGCAGACTCATCGATCCCTGAGGGCCTCGACTGGGACATCTGGCAAGGCCCTGCTCCCGAGCATCCTTACAACGACAACCGCTATACCTATGGCTGGCGTTGGCTATGGGATTACGGCACGGGAGATATGGGTAATGACGGTGTCCACGATTTGGACGTCGCCCGATGGGGGTTGGATGTCGACTATCCCATCGAGATCCAGTGCACAGGTGGAAAATATCAGTTCGTAGACGATATTCAGCAAACGCCTGATACCCAATATGTCACATTCAAATTCGCCGAAAACAGGATGCTCGTCTACGAGCAAAGGCTTTGGTCGCCTTACCATCAGGAGGGATTTGAAAACGGAGTTGCCTTCTATGGCAATAGTGCTTACATGCTCATAGGACGTTCGGGCTGGAAAGTGATCGAACGCGGGAATAAAGTGGTATTGGATCGGCAAGCGGATCGATCTGAGATCCCGCACTTGGACAATTTCCTGTCGAGCATTACTGAGGGAACCAAGTTGAATTGCGATATTGAGGAAGGACATCGTTCGACGGTGCTTGCCCATCTTGGGAATCTAGCCTACCGACTTTCTCGCCCCTTGAAATTCGACCCGATCAAACAAACGCTTATCGACGATCCCGAAGGAGAAAAATTTCTTAAGCGAGTAGGGCGCAAGTCGTTTGTGATACCCGAGAGTGTGTAAGAAAGCAAAGTGATTAAGACCTAGTGTTAAGTCGTTTCTTTGATCAAACTCCATTCATGCCCGGAGGGCCGAGATCAAGAATAAATCCGCATAATCAAGAAACCCAAAATTCAACATGTCCCGTCTAGCAACATGCGGCAACTACTGAGCTAAGATCTGGCTGACAAGAGGTATAGGAGCCCTGGTCGGTTGCTGGCTCTTTAGGCTTATAGTAACTTGGGCTGTCCGGGATTATGAGAAATTCCGTAAAGTATTTCTACGTCAGGTTATTTGGGATGTGTGTTGAATGCCTGTTTTTTTTGGCTGCGTTTATTAGCCGAGCGTTTGTCAATAGGCAGGTAACATGCATCCGTGCACATCCCGTTTCTGCCATGGTCACCGCCTTTGTCTAGCCCGTTCGCTTTACCGCCCACGCGATCCTCGATCGCGGACTGTTGGAGAAACGGTCTTCTTGTGCCTGGACGTTTCTACAGGCAGAAATCCGCCGGTTGCTGGCGCATGACGATATGGTAACCGGTATGATCCGGGAGATTCAGACGAATGGTAAACTCTTGTACTGGCATCCGCAATTGGCCGCACAGCGGTTACTGTGTCGATCAGTCGGCGTTCCTGCCGGCTTGTGACGCAGCAGGCATCGAGCGTCTGATCCAGTACATGACGCGTTGCGGTTTCAGTTTGTCACGGCTGGTCAGGGTCAGCGACACAGTACAAGTTATCTATAAGTTCGAGAAGCAGGCTTGCCGGGCGTTCCCCGTTCCGAAAAGCACTGCGGTTTGTCGGAGTCTCGGTCACCAAGAGGGCCACCAGATCTGCATGAATTGGTGCCCGAACTCAACGACGCCTACACTCTCTGGCCACTGATTCGATGCACCCTCCGAAGCCGACGAGTCTCACGAATTGACCTACATCGACATCGACACCTTTCTGGCGAGCTTCTAATAATCCCCGACTCGAGTCGGCACGCTGACGATCCGACCCAAATGTGGGATTCTCGCGCATTTCGCAAACATCGACCTGCTTGTTGCACTCCGACAGGCGGCCAATCGGCTTACCGCCTCCAAAAACGACCAAGGGGTAGGCGTGCTGAAAGGCGGTCGCGCCCCCCTTTCAGCACGCCTACCCCTTGAATTGATCATGCGTCTTGGTACACTGTCAACCGTCTAAATTTCCTATCAGCATCAGCGACCAGCAAGCCATGTTGAGGGGCATGTTTTGCGTCTCCCTGCAGCGCCCGGGGGATGTTGTGGTTTAATCGACAGGTATTCTCGACTCAATGTCAAAAAAAAAAACGCTGTTAGGGTTGTTGATGATTTACTGGATTGTTCCGTGCCTTCCGTTAAAGATGAGGCGTTCGTGCGCCGATCTTCAACGAACGATTTGCAAGGTATTCTTATCAGGAATAGGTTCCTGTTGCCCTATTTTCGGTTAATGGCGTCAACGTCGCAGGATTCGTCTGCAAAGCTTGATATTCCCAAACTCTGCGCTTTAACGTTCGAGTATCGTGATGTGGATGACGTCCGTGCTGCACTTTCTTTTGTCTCGCCCTATTCACCAAAGGGGGACTTTGGTGATGGTGGCGGATCTAGGGGGGGAAACCATTTTTTCCGAGGTGCAGGCGCATTTTGACTTTGGGTCACTTCCAGAATTTTTTTCCGATTGGACGTTCTCAAGGGGCTTTTTTTCTCTCATCTAAGGGGCGATTATGATTGAAGATTTTATAAACTGTGAGGCCTTTCGTGAGGCTGCTCGAGGGTTCAAGGACGCAGAACCTTTCCCGAATATGTATTGCGACGGTTTTTTCAAGGAGGATGTCGCAACGGTTTTGGGTTCCGAATTTCCGGAATATGATAGCCCTCTTTGGCATGAATACAATAACGCTATTGAAGTGAAAAAGGTTCAAAATGATTGGAACCGGTTTCCACCGATGACATACAAGGTATTTCAAATGTTGAATTCACCTGATTTCGTTTCGTTTTTGGAGGATGTGCTTGATATTCACCCTCTGTATTCGGACTCAGGATTAAATGGGGGTGGTTGGCATATTCACAAACGCGGTGGCAAATTGAATGTGCATCTTGATTACTCCACGCACCCGAAACTGTTGCTTGAGCGCAAACTCAATATCATTATTTATATGAACCCGAATTGGGATCCTGCATGGGGTGGACAGCTTGGATTTTGGAAACAGCATGAAAGCAAGCGTGTTCCCGGTCCGCTGATTAAACAGATTGACCCAATCTTCAATCGGGCCGCCTTGTTTGATACCACGATGGACTCATGGCATGGACTTCCAGAACCGTTGAATTGCCCTGAAACTGAGTCTCGTAAATCTTTGGCTGCTTACTATTTAACAACCCCCGGTATGACGGCGGAGGACAGAGGAAAAGCATTGTTTGCGCCTTATAAAGAGCAAGCGGATGACCCGGAAGTTTTAGCCCTTATTGAAAAAAGAAGCCAAGTTTCCTCAGCGCAGGACGTGTATCGGAGTAAGTAATGCCTCTTGATGTAGTGCTCAAACCGGGCAAGAAAAGGTGTCATGAACCATTTTTTTTCGGCGACCTTGGTGGCGAATGGTACTCTCTTACAAAGGTTTTTTGACCATCTGGTTCGACCAACGCTCATTACAAAAGGGACAATCGCGAGTCACACTGCGGCCAAGCGCTGAGAGTTCGGCTTCCGTCTTGAGCGCGTTGACGTGCTGCAGGCAGTTAGCTGAGCGCCGCACAGGCTAGGCAAAAAAAGGCACTTCTGAGCCGCAGTTCATCATGCCAGCGCCTGAAACTGAGACTGCTCCAGTACCATTGTTCGGCCCGGGAGACAAACCTCGCGCGCAGAGGGTTGCGTTCGACGTAACGGCAAACGGTGAGGAAGGGCTCTTCCTCCTGCACGGGAAACGACTTGTATCTGCCTTGATACAGGTGGCCCCTGCCCGGATTGTGGTAGTGGGCGTGTCAGCGCTGCGTATGCATCAGACTCAGCCAACCGCTAAACCGCGACAGTTCCCCGTCCTCGTGCGACTTGACGGCCAAATTGCGTGGCGACACGAGTGTTTTTGGGTCATCTTGTGGGCATTGGGTTACATCGACGAGCTCGGACGTCCCGATACGATTTGCGACGTAAAACGCGCAGTCTCAATCCTTCGCGTAAACGGCAGCGACGGATTTCTGAAGAATGCCAATCTTCGTCCTCAATCAGAAATCCTT
>JBEIGI010000062.1:0-29615 GCA_040381975.1 Pirellula sp. | reverse complement strand
TTTTTGGGCTCCAACTTTTCCGGGAGCGCGACGACTTCGATTTGCGGTTTGGGGGGAGCCGGGACTCGTACCGATTCACCGCACTTAGGGCACGCGTACGCCTTACCGACTTGCGTTTCTTTAGCATACAGCGTGTGGCCGCTTGGACATTCAAAGCGTATGGACATGGGCATGCTCTCGGATTGTTAGGTTCTTCAGGTACTCTAATGGATAAAGCACCGCTTTTTCGTGCTCAGCTTTGCGATACTCGTACTCGTGATCTTACTCGAAACGCCTGTATCGATTCGAGCCGAACCCCTTTTTTAGGAACCTGGAATCCTTGTTTTTAGCCCACAGATCGACTGCTTCCGATTACTTCCCTTAGAGTACGAATAGAACCAATAGCAATGCTGTATCAGGAACTAACGAGCCTACAACTGGGGGTTATCCACAAGTTGATAGATTCTAGTTGATTCTTGGGCGGTTTGAGCCCCCGCAATGAGAAATCTTCCATCGGATGAAAACCGAATGTTGCTCATGTACTGGATCGAATCGCTGGTAGCGAAAGCAATCCATTGAGCTTTATCAAAATCGGCGATGCCAACCTTGCCTCTCATCCCGACAGCAATCCACCTTTCGTTAGGATGAAATTCCAGGGCGTGGACCGTTTGTCCTTTAGGAATTTCAATCTTCTTGCCATCGTTGCCGAGGCTTAGATCCGACAGTGAAAGTGTCCTGCTATCGGCAAGCACCAACCGCTTGCCCGATGAACTAAAACAAGCATTCCTCGGACTCTTGAATTCGACAGGACGTGACTCAGAGACCACAGCGTCGCGTAGAGAGAAGGAAATAAGCTTCTTTCCATCGGTCGCTCTAGCTTGATCACCTGTCGATGGCAACCAAATCGCCAAGGTTTCCTTGCTGAACTCCTGAAGTATTCTAGGTTGTGATGTGGTGGAGTCATACGGTTGCCAAACGATAGTGCCCTTGCGCCCAGATCCCATGAAAAAAGGGAATTTGGGGCTCGCTCCCAAGTGCTCGACAGGGCTTTCAAAACGAAATCCCTTTCGCTGCCCGGACAAATGCCCATCAGAGGCAACTTTCCAAACGAGCAATTGCCCGCTATAGCCTCCGGCGATCAAAAAAGCGCTGTCATGACTAAAGACCAAAGCGGTAACTTGGCCGAGATCTTTCAACCGTTCGATCACATCAACTTGCTGGCCATTTTGAGCGTTGTAAAGGAGAATCTTTTCATCTTGTTTGCCTAGAGCAAGCCACTTTCCATCGGGGCTAAATGCAAGCGAAGTCGTCCCCCAACTCTCGTTTGAAAAGGTTCGGGTCAATTGGACTCCGATTTGATTAACAAACTCGGGTTCTTCTGTTTTTTTCTTTGGTGGCCGACTCACCTCAGGTTCCTTGCGCAAAGGAACATCGCTTGGTTTTTCGACAGGTTCAAGCGGCTCGGTTGGTTCCATCGATTCAAAAGGGTTCTGATCCGACTCTTTCGACGATGCGCTTTGAGCGATCGTTGAAGGGTTGCTGGATTCAAAGAAGGCAACTAGGTCTTCTTTTTTTCCATCAATCGAACTCTGGAGTCTTTCTTCCGAGGAGCTTGGCACTTGACCAATCATGATCGCACCGTAGCTTAAAACACCGCGCAGCGCTAAACCCAGTTTTGCCTTCTTTTTAAGTTTTCCTGCGGTGGTTGATTGGGCCACGATCCAGGCAAATTCTGCGAGAGTTCTTTTTGCAACCTTATTGTAATTTCGATAGGAGGGTACGTGTACCAGGAAAAGGCAGCGATCTTCGTGAAGCTGACAGTAGGTAAGGAACTCACCATCGGAAAGCTGCAAAAGAGGTTTGCGATTCGAAGTGAAAGCCTCCTCGTAAACGTCTTTCATCCGCGAGGCGAAGGTATTTGCTAATTCGATAGCTTCCGGGTTATTCCCTCTGCCCGGCGGTTTGTCTCGCTTGCTTGCGATCTCGTATTCCGCATTTTTGAGGGCATCATTTAATGAATCGCTTATCCCAAACTCCTTCGTATCGAAATTCTCTTCTTGCTCGACACCCGATTCGATCGCCCTAGTTAAATCGCCCGAGGATTTTCTTTTTTGCGTTATTGCGTTGAATCCGACGACAAGAGCAAGCAGCATGGCTGGGTAACCTATGGCAAGAGCGATTATCGCTCGCCGCCGACCTTCATAGGCGGGACGGTCGCGTTTGATCTCCTTTAAAGCCGTGTGGCCTAGGATCACTGAAACCAAAGCAAGCCCGAACGACATCGAGTAGATGCAGAAGGTCAACAAGGCAAAAATGCTACCAAGCATGGCGACGGTTGCAGAGAGTGGCACTCTCGTCGAGGTCGGTTGCGATGGAGTTTCTCCACCGATGGCTTCTATCGGGAAGCTCGATTTGCATTTCTGACAAGCGACCGTTTCATAGGAACTTGAAATCGGGATCGCAGGGACAAAGAAGACGGTTATCCACCGGCGATGGCGAAGGTGAATAGAGTCGGTCGTCGTCTTGCATACAGGGCAAGGAAAGACCCGCCTTTCGACGAGAATGGGGCGATTTCCCCAACCGAAAATGAACATCATCATGCCTTGGTAAAAAGACGAACAAACGAATGCGACGATCCATGTGCAGGAACCAACGTAGATGATTTCTCCGAAATCATCTACGAGCGCTCGAGTGTGGCCAAATAAAATGAGATCTTCCCACATCCGGATCTCAGTTCCTAGGGCGTTGCCCCAGCCTACGGTGAATATCGCCGTTGGCGAACAGAAGCGGCGAACAAATCCAATTCAAATTGAGCTTTTCTAGTCCTCCTTGGTGGGTTGCGCGGCGATGCCGCTTCACCCACCCTACGGCTACTGGGCTGTTTGGCTGCTCCCTAAAGCCTTAAGCCTAAAGTCTAAAGCCTGCTCTCGCGGCAGGTGGCTAGGGGGATAAGGGCACAAAGGGTTTCTCAGTATGCCAGCGCTTCATGAGCTCTAAGTTCTTCTGGTACTGCGGCGAGCGATTCCCTTTGCCCCCTTCGAGATGTTCGGCTCCAGCTTCGGCCTCGTAGATCTCCGGACTCTCTACTCCATGCGTGTCCCCCGATCGCTTTTGCCACTCGATGAGCCGACCTCGAAGCTCGACTAACTGCGTTCCATAAGCCGCATCCCTCGCTAAGTTGTGCAATTCGTCAGGGTCTTTCTCAAGATCATAAAGCTCTTCAATCTCTCGCGTTTGAGCCATGATCAACGCCTGGGCCGCATCGAGCTTGCCCTCCTCATGCCACTGACGCATCGCTTGGACAATCGCCTTGGAGTCTTTGTAATTGTTGGGCTGCAAATAAGGCCTACTGGGAAACCCATTGCGAATGTACTTGTACTTCTGAGTCCGTACACTTCGGATCCAATCGACTGTTTCGTCGGCTCTGTCGCGCGCGGCAAAGACCGCCTCTCGGGGCTTGTAAGTAGCACCAAGGATGTCTTGCGAATTCATCCGCCCAGGCTTAGCGATCCCAGCCATCGCCAGACTCGTGGCTCCTAAATCGATATGTTCGACAAGATCCTCTCGCACCTTGCCCGCTGCAACCCCAGGCCCTGCGATCACTAGGGGCACATGCGTGCCGCCATCGTAAAGGAACTGCTTGTTTCGAACATGGCTGATCCCATGGTCGGTCATGAAGAAGATCACCGTATCGTCGAGCTCTCCGGTTCTCTTGAGCCGATCGATGATCGTTCCCAATTGATAGTCGGTATAGCGTACACAGTCGAGATACTGTGCCCAGTCTTCTCGTATCACCGGATGCTCAGGCAAATAAGGCGGCAACTTCACCACTTGGCTCGACGTTATGCTTCCTAACTCCTTGAGCACACGGGCTGGCCAAGCTTCCTTGGGGGCTTGGCCACGAAACTTACCACCATGGAGTTGGATCTGCACGAAGAACGGCTGATTCGGTTTCCTAACGGCCCAGTGTTTCTTGTCATAAGACTTCTCAGGTTTCCATTCAAAGTTGTAATCGGTTTTGGCGATCGGAACCTCTGGGTTCTTTTGGAGTTCTGCGTCGTCCTTGAGGAAGTGTTCCCAAGTGAGGTTGTTGACGTGGTATCCAGCTTGTTTGAACAGTTCGGGTACCAAGGGTGTATCGTAGGGTAAATAGATTGGATGTCCTGGGACACTCGATCGGTGGTTCTGAAGTCCGTAGGCGGTTTGGTAATTGCCGGTGATCAGTGCGGAGCGAGAAATACTGCAGATCGGAGCAGTGACAAAGGCTTTGCTAAAGCGAGTTCCTCGGCTTGCAAGCGCATCGACGTTCGGAGTCTGGATCGTTTTTTCTCCATAGCATCCAAAGTGGGCCGACATGTCCTCGACGATCACCCAAAGAATATTGGGACGTTTCTGGGCTGGAGCATTCGATGTCGGATCGGGAAACTGCTGCCGGTATCTGACCTTGAAAGGGTTTTCGGTCACTGGGATCGCTTGCTCGTTGACCAAATGAGGTTGCACTGCAGTCCACCATGATTCGAACTCCTTAGAAAGCATCGCGACGATTTCGGGATGATCGTTTGCGATGTTCTTGGACTGCCCTGGATCGGTAATCACATCGTAGAGTTGCCAATCAGGTTTCTTGGATCCTTGGGGACTGACCAAGGTGTACGTCGTGTTTCGCACAGCAGCTTGTCGATACTTTTGGGTATCGGGGCTGTCCCCTTTGGCCCAGCGTCCAAAGTGGGTCATCAGGAATCGGTCTTCCCATTCCGCTTGAGGGTTCTGCAGAAGTGGAAGAAGACTTCTTCCCTGAGCTTGTTTGTTTGCTACATCGTTTAATTCCACTCCTGCGAGCGCCGCAAGTGTGCGGAATAGATCGATATGGGCCGTGAGAGCTTGAGACTCACCCGGGGCGATCGATTTAGGCCAACGCCAAAAGGCATTGGCGCGGGTGCCACCTAGCCAAGCGGACCCCTTGGTTCCTCGCATCTGCGCGTTGTAGCGCTGGGTGCCGATCGCCGATCCATTGTCGTTCATGAAGATCACGAGCGTGCTGTCGGCGATCCCCAACGCATCGAGATGCTTGAGCATCTTCCCGACGTTTTCATCGATGTTTTCGATCATCCCATAGAAGTTCTTGAGCTTGTCATCGACATCGAGGGATGCGAAACGAGCCGCATCCTCGGGCTTGGCGTTGTAGGGATCGTGCGGTGCGTTGGTGGCAAGCCAGCAGAAAAAAGGTTGCTTGTTGGATTGAGCTTGCGTAGACGTGATGAACTTTTCCGCTCGATCAAAGAACACGTCGGTGCAGTAACCTTGGGTCTTTTCAAAGACACCGTTATGGGAAATGGTGGGATTGAAATAGCTATTGCCGGGTGCATCGCCACAACTACCAGGAAACGTTTGTCCAATGCCACCACCACCGTGAATGAATGATTCGTCAAAGCCCCGTTGGTTAGGTTGGTAGGGGTCTTCGTCACCCAAATGCCATTTGCCAAACGCACCAGTCCGGTAGCCAGCTTGCTGGAGGACTTGAGCGATCGTTACGGCATCGAGGGTAAGTCGTTCGCGTTCGAGGATCGTATGGGTTACCCCGTTAAAAAATTCGTGCCGACCGGTCATCAGTGCCGATCGGGTCGGAGAGCAGGTCGGAGAGACGAAGAAGTTCTTAAAGCTGCGACCTTCGCGTTCGAGGCGATCAAGGTTCGGAGTCTTCAAGTTGGGATGACCGTGCCCCGAGGTGTCTCCATAGCCTTGGTCGTCGGTAAGAATCACCAGGATGTTCGGTTTCGAGCCGGCAAGGGGAGACTCGATGCTTTGAGCTTCGGCTCGGCATGGCAGTGCGATAGTCGCAATAGCGGCCAGCAATCCTGCGGTCATGCGAAGGCAATGGGTAAGATATTGCATGATGAAACAATGCCAGTGGTTGCTAGGGGGACGGGGGTATTGGCTGGAAAACGCTAGGGGAATCTTACTCTAGGTTTAAACGGGTAGGGATCAACCAGGTTGGGCGATGGGGTGAAGAATTGGAGTTGGTCGATTGAGTTTCTAGGGATTCGAGTTAGAGTGGCTGGGTCAAAACGGACTGCAAAACCACTGACAATATAGCTATTGAACCGATGAGCAACCCAGCCCCAGTCGATCCGAGTATCCAAAACGACATCCAAAACGAGCAGAGAACCGAGTTATCTTCCACCGGTTTAGCTCCCAAGGTGGATTTGACCCGGCTTGGAAACACCACCCAGTGCCCGATCTGCGGCAGCGATGTCCACGAGGATGCTTACCATTGCACCAAGTGCCGAAGTTTTTTCTGCTACCATTGCCGGGCCCATTTGAGTTCCGACGATACGATTTTGCAGTGTGCCAATCAGGATTGCAGTTACTACGGCAAGTGGGTCTGCGCAGTATGCAATCCGGTTTCCAAGAAGCAAGAGCAACCCTTGGAGTATCTCGAACCGGTCGATGGTTATTGGCCTGCTTGGCTCATCGTATCGCTGGTCTTGAGCTTGATATCCCTTTGGTACTTCGGTTGGAGGAGTGCCTTAATTGCTTTTGTAGGTTTGTATCTTGGGCTTGGGTATGTACTCCATTCGATGGACTTGAACATCTTTGGCAAGCAGCGGCGTGTAACGATGGATCGATCGACGGAAATACATCGTTGCATCTGTTGTTCTGAGCCTGCCAAGAAAACAGGCCTACGGCAACGAGGCGGGTGATTCCAACATGGCAAAGTTCTTGATCAATCAGTTAGAGGGGATGCGCTACGTCGAAATTCATCTGAACCAAGAGATGGTTCGGTGTGAATCTGGTGCACTCAATTACTTGGTCGGTAACATTCGAATTCATTCGCAGTTGATCCCGTCGATCGGAAGTCTCGTATCGTCGTGGATGTCCGGTGAGTCGGTCTACAGGCCGACTTACACCGGCTCTGGAGTCATCACCCTAGAATCCTCCTTGGGAGGTTTTCACGTTATTGAGCTACAGGGCCAATCGTGGATTTTGGAAAAGGGTGCCTACTGGGCTAGCGAAGGTTCTGTTGACTTAAAGTTTTTCAAAGAGCGATTATTGACATCCCTTTGGGCAGGCGAAGGACTAGTCTATTTGCAAAGCCAGGTCAGTGGCCAAGGCAAAGTTGTCGTTACGACCAAAGGGCCGGTCGAAGAGATCGATTTAGCCGAAGATCAAGAAGTGGTCGTCGATGGGGACTGTGTCATCGGACGAATGGCGAGTGTTCGGTTTACGATGAGGCGCCCGACGGAGAATTTTCTGGGCCGATTCACTGCTGGCGAGCCGATTGTTCGGGTTTATCGAGGTCCGGGAAAGCTCCTGCTCAATCCGACCTTCTACTGGCGTTACTACATGGCTCAAAAGCGTGGTGCTTAGCCCCAAGTTTCAATCTGGTGAATCTAGGTAGCTTTTGCCGCTTGTGCCTAGAAAATGTTTTATTCCTGGTATACCGATCGTGCAGAGTTCATGGGCTCGATTCCGATAGGACGATCGAGGTGTGCTGGCCTCATAGGTTGATCCTTGATGGATTCTGGCCTATTGCTAGCACCGACGTGTCTCAAAGTCACCAGGGGATGCCATGGTTAGGTTATCGCGGAAGACGTTGCGTGAATGGATTCTCAGAGGGTGCTTGGGAAGCGTATTGCTGACCGGTTGCCACCCAGTGGATCGCTATCATGCTTGGCGGGATTCCAAGAATGTGTCGTACTACCAGGACTTCATTACACGGATCGAAGAGCCTGTTCCGTCGAGTTGTACGTTGACACAGGTTCCAGAGACGCTCAATCCGTTTGCGATTGAGAATCCGGCGGAGTTGCCGGCGATGGAGTTGAGTTTGCAAGACGCGATTCAGATGGCTTTGCAAAACAGCGAGGTCCTGAGAAACCTAGGCGGCACGGTGGTCAATGCTCCACAGGGCACTCCAACACAGATCGACCCTGCTCTAACGGACTTGAATCCTTTGGGTGGAACCCAGGCTGCCTTGGCTGCTTTCGATGCGGCGGTTTCGTCGCAACTGTTTTGGCAGAAGAATGATCTTCCGCAGAACTTTTCACCTCAGGGACTCCCACCTGAGATTGCCGACTTGCTAGGCGTTTTTGCCTTCAATCAAACGCTCGGGACGAACATCAATCAGATACAAAAGCGGACGGCAACGGGTGCGACCTTTGCATTGCGTTCGAACATCGCTTACGACCGCAACAATAGGCCGAACCGAAAGTACGAAAGTGACTTCAGTGGGTTTTTGGAAGCCGAATACCGTCAACCGTTGATGCAGGGTGCGGGAACCACTTTCAACCGCATCGCTGGACCCAATGGTGTGGTTGGCCAGTACAACGGCGTGCTCATCGCACGGATCAACACCGATATTTCGCTTGCTGATTTTGAGAACGGCGTAGTCCGACTCATCAACGATGTTGAGACAGCTTATTGGGAATTGTATTTCGCTTATCGCGCACTGGAGGCTCAGATCTCGGGTCGCGAGAATGCACTTCGCACCTGGCAGCGGATTCGGGAGTTGCAGAAGGTCGGTTATCGCGGTGGAGAGGCAGATGCGGAGGCCCAAGCTCGATCGAACTACTATCTATTTGCATTCCAACTCAACGATGCTTTGTCAGGCACCAATGGGTTGTATGCTGCCGAACAGAGACTTCGGTACATGATTGGAATTCAGGCGACCGATGGCCGGTTGCTCAAGCCTGTCGATGATCCTATTCAAGCCGAGGTGATGTTTGATTGGCAAGCGTCGCTTGCCGACGCGACGAACCGACGCGTCGAGGTTCGTCGTCAAGAGTGGCAGATCAAACGACGGGAGTTGGAACTCATTGCAGCGAGGCTGAATAAACGACCTCGCTTCGATGCACTAACTCGATACCGTTATCGAGGGCTTGGAGATCACTTGTTCGGTGCGCGAAATCCCAACGAACCGACCGATAGCTTCTTTGCCAACCTTGGGACTGGGGATTACCAAGAGTGGCAAGGTGGCTTTGAGTGGTCTTATAATGTGGGGCTCAGACAAGCCTCTGCAGCGGTTCGGCATGCACAGTTGAACTTGGCACGCGAAGTGGCGGTTCTGAGAGAACAACAGCTTCGAATTTCCCATGATTTGAGCAATGCTGCACGGCAGATATCGCGCAGCTATGAGCAGATGCAGATCAATTACAACCGGATCGAGGCGGACAAATTGCAAGTCGAAGTGCTTCGTAATCGCTACGAGAAAGGCTTGATCAATATCAACTTCCTGCTTCAAGCTCAGCAACAGCTCGCAAACAGCACGAGTGCCTTTTTCCGATCGCTGGTCGACTACAACTTAGCGATTCGCGACTTCCACCGCGAGAAAGGATCGCTGCTGAATTACAATCAGGTCGCGTTGTCTGAAGAACCGCTCAATGGTTCGATGCTCTCGGGAGCTTATGAGCAAGGCCGGTACTTTACACCAAGGGACAATCCCGAGGAAGTGATCGTGCGCGATAGGATCAGTGCTGGTTCGTTCGATCCTACAAGCGTTGGTACTCCAGCCGTGGAGATGCTAGAGCCATCGGCACAAGCCCCCGAGATTCCCAGCAAGATGCCTGTGGAAATTCAGCAGGTCCAGCCAACGCTTGAATCGATATCGCAATAACAACTTGCTCGCTTACGAATCGAGTTCGACTCGCCAATATCCACTGGAGGTCTTTGATACCTCCAAGGGACAATCATAGAGGGCCGAGAGTCGCTCGGGTTTGAAGGCGGCTTCGGTATCGCCGTCGAAAGCGACCTTGCCTCGATCGAGCAAGACCGAATGCTCGATGCAAGGGAGTACCTCGCTGAGTTGATGGGTAACGAGGATCAGGGTCGTATTGCTCAAGGCGATCTTTTCGAGATACTCGAGCAATTGGCGTTGTGCTCGAAGATCAAGACCCGCTGTCGGTTCGTCGAGCACGAGGGCTTGGGGGCGATGGGCAATGGCTCGTGCCAGAAGCGTTCTGCGACGTTCTCCAGTGGACATGGTTCCAAGTGTCCTGTTTGCCAGATGCTTGATCCCCATGAGTTCAAGTGCTGCGTTGGCCGATTGGAGCATCGACTCGCTGATTGCCTCTTGGTCGGGTTCGAGTTCACTAGAAAAAAATCCGGTGAGGACGGCTTCGATCGCCGTGAGCTTGCCGGAGCGGCCGGCATGAAAATGCTGATCGATCTCTCCGCTGACGAATCCCAATTGGGTACGAAGCTCCCAGACGTTCCATTCGCTTTGGCCAAAGATGCGGATGCAACCGGCCTGTCCCTGAACGTAGGAAGGATACAGGTTTCGCATCATGAGTTTAAGCAGGGTGGATTTCCCAGATCCATTTGGCCCGAGGATAGCGGTGTGTTGTCCTTGGGAAATCGCAAGAGAAATGCGATCGAGCAGGGTATTGCTTCCTCGGATGACCGAGACGTTTTGGATGTCGAGAATCTTGAGGTTGGTTTGCATCGCTGGAGGATTTTAATCTAAAAAACCAGATCGGTTCATGCCGATTCGACTAGAATCAAGGAACCTCGGCCCGTACGGATCTATCTTTGTTGGACTGGCAATGAGCAACGACCCTTCGAAAGATCGCAAGGAACCCGCTGAGGTGACGCGCGCGATGGACTTGAACGAACAAACGCAGAGGCCTTGGGCCATCGAGGAGGAGTTCGAGTTTGACTTAAGTTCCGGTTCCCTGGTGGATTCCAAAGAACCACGCGAGCGACGAGCGCCGGTCTTGGGCGAGTACATCATCTTAGACCGTCTCGGTGCAGGTGGGATGGGGCAAGTCTATCGAGCGCGGCATCGGACCATGGATCGGGAGGTGGCCGTTAAGGTTCTCCCAAGACGCTTGTCGGCAGATCCCAACGCCGTGGATCGTTTCTACGCCGAGGTGCGGGCGCAGGGCAAGCTGATGCACCCGAACATTGTCACGGCATTTGATGCAGGTTGCCACCGGACTCGAACCAACACCGTGCATTATCTTGTGATGGAGTTGATCCAGGGTGAATCTCTATCGCATCGGGTGAATATTCAGGGGCCACAAAGTGGTGCCGAAGCATTGAAGATTCTCGAGCAAGCTGCGGTGGCTCTGGAGTACGCCCACGGGATGGGGATTGTCCATCGGGATATCAAACCCGGAAACATGATGCTCACGCATCAAGGGATGCTCAAGATCTTGGATTTCGGGTTGGCGGTTTTGCGGGATCTCGGTGGTGGTGGGGATCCGACCAAGACTCAATTGGTTGGGACTGTCGAGTACATGTCCCCAGAGCAGATCAACACACCGGATCTTGTCGATCATCGCACCGATTTGTATTCATTGGGTGCAACGTTTTTCTATTTGCTCATCGGCAGGCCGATGTTCAGTGGAGAGTTGATGCAGACGGCGCTTGCTCATTTGCGTCGCACACCGCCGGCCCTCTATGAGCTTCGCAGCGATTTGGATCTACGGCTAGATACGGTTTTCCAATGGCTGGTAGCAAAAGATGTCGTTGATCGATGCCCTTCGGCGCGACATTTATTGGACAAACTTTACGAGTTAGGCTTGCTTGAGCGGCCCGGAGCCAGCCTTACAGGACGCAAAAGCGAGTACCGCGAAGGTCTACCTCGGGAGCGTCCGACGAGTATTGGGCAAGGCACCTCGACATCGCGAAAATCCTTCGGTCCTTTCGGGATCGATTTAGGGATGATCCATTCCAGATGCAGTTACGTAAATAGCGAGTTCAAAATCGAGCAAGTTCCGCTCGATGGCGAACTACACGAATTGCGAAATATGGTTTTTAGCGATCAAGGCTTGGTGCGGATCGGCTCGCAAGCCGCGCAGGAGCGAGTCGCGCACCCTGAACAGATTTTCTATGGTATTCAGCGATGGTACGGTCTACCCCTTTTGGAAAAGCCCTTTGGAGGTAGACGTGTACCCCCGGAGGTGCTCGTAGCAAGCATTCTGCGTCAAATCGTTACACAGACTCGGGGCAAGTACCCTAGTGCTTCGCATGCGGTCGTCACTGTTCCGGGTTGCTACGACCAGATGCATCGTCACAGCACCAAGATCGCTTGCAATATCGCAGGCTTGGAATTGCTTCAGTTGCTCGATAAACCGCTCGCAGCTGCCTTGGCGCACTGCGAGATCGAAGCTCGATTGGCCCAAGCCCGAGGAGACACCCAGTACCAGAAAAAAATCCTCGTCGTTATGCTCTCGGGTAGTGCGTGCGAAGCTTCTGTTGTCCAATCGAATACCACACGCGTCGAAACTCTCGGATCGGTGGGCGACTGGCGACGGGGGACAGTTCGTTGGCATGACGTTGCGACCAAGCGGCTTGCAGGAATCATCGAGAAAAAGCACGGGATAAGTGCAAGGGAGAATCTAGGGCTTGCATCCCAACTCCAGCGAACAATGGAGCGGGCTTTTGAGCGGCTAAGGCATGCCCAAAAAGTCCCTTTCATCATCGAACTGCAAAAAGGGAAGTACGAGGACAGCATCGAGCGAGATCGGATCGTCGAGTGGGTGGATGATTTGGTGCTCGATTGCGAGCATTTTGCCAAGGAGGCATTATCACGGGCAAGTGTCGATGGACAGCAAATCGATACGTTGATTCTCATCGGTGACATTCGCTGGTTGCCTTTAGTGCAGAGTCGTATCACCGCCTTGGTGCATCCGAAAGCGAAGGTCATACCGATGGGTTCGACGGATCTAGCAAGGGGCGCGGCGGTTCAAGCGAGGCATTTGATGCCGCCATTGGATTCGAAGAACCCTTTGGCCTATGGCGCATCGAGCTACGACTTTGGTCTAATCATCCAAGAACCCGATGGTAATGTTCATCCACCCAAAGTGCTTATCGCCAAGGATACACCGCTAGGTAGTCAGATCAGCCGTACCTTGCGATTTACGCGAGAGGGCAGAAAGCAGCCAACCCTACAGTTCATTGAGGGCACTAGGTTTGGAAATTTGAACTGGAATCGGCTCGCGAGCATCGATCTCCAGACTTGTTTTGAAGGGCGCAAGGAGGCCGATCCACTGCAACTTAACTTGGAAACCGACCTTAACGGGATGCTCAACAGCACCATCACTTGGTTGGCGGGGAATAAGCAACTGACGGTACCTCCGCTAGGTATTCCAACCATGGATACTGTCTCGATGAGGCATTGGAAGGAATGGCTAGGATCGCTCATGCAAAGCAGTCGAGAATCAGGTTCCTTCTAGAGCTTGGTGAAAGACTTCGCACCATTGCTGTGCTACATCAGACCAGGTTCGTTGTTTCATTCTTTCGAAGCCTGCGAGCTGATCAGCCAGTCGAGTATCGCGATCCGCGTGGAGTTTTTCAACCGCTTGAACGAAGCTATTGGAGCAGTGGGGATCGAAAAAGAGATCTTCATCGTGCATGGCTGAGAGTTGTTCGCGAAGCGACGGGATGTCTGAGGATAGAATCGGGCAACCAAATGAAAGGGCTTCCATCAAAGGAAAGGAGCCTTGCTCGTAGAGGCTCGGGACAGCTGTTGCAAAGGCTTGCCGATAGAGAGCTTGTAGCTGGCTTCGTGAGACTTTGCCCAACACATGCACCCATGGTGAAATGGCTAGGTCATGAATGATCTTTTGAAGATTCTCTGGTGTGCTGGTGATTCCGGTAAAGACCAGATGGTAAGGATCCTTGCGATTCTGATTAAGGACTGCAAGTGCGCTCAAGAGCAAGGCGTGATTTTTGTAGCTTCGAAACGCAGCCGGGTACAGCAGATATCGCTTTGGAGGAATCTGCTCGGGAATCGAAGTCGATTGCTCGACGCATCGTGAAAAGTCCCTTGGGACTGCAGGGCGTACCATGCGAGTTTTGCTTGGTGGTAAACCGAGAGTCTCATGCAGATCTTTCTTGAGGATGAAGTCCGACATGCAAGCGACAATTTGAGCGCGGCCTGTTACCTGATTGACCAGCCGCTTGAATGAATTGAGTTTCTCAGCAGAGGATCCATCGGAGAAGTGGTACGTCACCAGATCGTGAACAATCACGACGGTCGGTTTGCTGAACTCTTGATCCAATCCTACATAGGGCAAAAGCCAAAGATCGACTTGATTGATCCACTTGGATTTGGATCGCTCGATGCGTTGGCTAAACCATCGGTAAAGCAATCCCTGAACTCCTGAGTCGCGAATGCTCCTGCCGGTCTGTTCCAAAGCTCGCCTATCGGTTTGACGAAGCCACTTCCAGGGTTTGCGTAGGTAGAAAGGAGGCTTGGTATTCCCTACGACTTGAACCAGGTCCGGGTTGAGTTGCTTGAGTGGATCCAGAAGTGATTCTTGCCCCTCCTTAGAGACCAGCACGATCCGCTCGATCGAGGGTTGTTCGATTAAACCTTGTACAAGGTTTGCAACGAACACGCCGATGCCTTCGGAGGGTTCGAGAGTGATGCCATAGTCGCACCAAATCCCGAGCCTGATGCTCATGGGACGGCGGGATTGAGAATCAGCCACTGGTCGCGTCCCCATCGATCGTTATCCCCAGCGACCAAAAACTCCGTGCTCAGCGAAGGTCGCTCACGCTGGATGCTCAGGGCCCATGGGAGCTGCTCCCATGGAACAGAAGACTCACTCAAGAGCTCGGAAATCGGAATGGCCAATTCGGCATTCCAAGTTTCATCACTGGGCGCAAAAGCAATATACCATTGCGGATCCCATACGGGGACGTCGTTGCAGCGATCCAAGAGCCCACCTTGGATATCCCAGGCAAATTCAAACCAAGTCGCGTAGTCCCGATCGATATCGATTTTCAGCGACACATGTTCGAGCCGAGCGTCCATCGAATCCCGCTTGGTCTTGGTTTCCAGTCCAGTAAGGCCCTTCTTCGAACCTCCGCTTTTCGGACCAAGCGTGGCGCTGGCTGCGAGTTCTGATGTTCGACTGCGAGGTGAACTGATATGCAAAAAGAGAAATTCCTGATCTCGGCATATTCGGACGATCGATGTGTCGGTTTGGTCAGTCCAGGCCGTCGAAAGACGCATCGTCATGGCCTGTGTCCAAAGTTCCGGTTCGGGTTTTCCATCCAAATGGGGTCGGTGGCTAATCCATGGGATTCTTGGGATCGGAAGCGAACCTTCGGGCGGTGTATTGACGATGAGTTCTTGCTCGTGGATCCCCGACCAATTACCGAGTTGAGGGAAATAAGGAGGCCAGAATTCCCGTTCGGCAGAGGGATCGAGTTTTCCGGTGCGATTGTAAGAACTGGTTCGAAAACGCGATGCGATCAGCCAAGCCCACGAAGGCTCTTGCTGCTTGGTCTTCCATTCCTCAGGCCATTCCCCGAGCTGTTTGGCGAACTCCTTCTCCGAAGCTCCACGTGCGATGGGCGTAAGCCGAATCGGGCTTGCATGAGCCGCTGGCTTTACGACGGAGTTGTCCGATGATGCAAAAGGGGAAGCGGCACTGGCGACCTGCTGGGGCGTGTTTGCGGTAGGTTGATCGTCCTGCTTTAGCTTTGCCATTTGATCGCGGATCATGCGATCGACTTCCGCCGAGCCGGTATAGGTCATCAGTTCGCGATAGACCATCTCCTGTTGCTCTTCTTTCGGATAGCGGGCTTGGATCATCTGCAGTGCGGTGTACCAACGGTGCCAATTGCCTTGAATCCGAGACTCCTGCGACACCATCCACAGAACGTCCAATGCGGACTCGGGCGACAACGGCTTGATCAGTTCCACGAGTGCTTCGTCCCAAGCATTTTCGCGGTAGACTTGGCTTCCTCGAGTTTGCAAAAGTTCAGTAACTTTGGAACCCGAACTGGCCGATGCCATGAGGGTCGCAAGCTTGACTTTCAGCAGCGGTTTGTCGGCCAACTTGGTGTCGTTCTTGATCACCAGACCATCCAGGGGGTTGTTGATCGTCACTGACTTTTGGTCGACGAGTCGGTAATGAGCTTTACCGGCAATCGCTTCGGGTGGCTCTCCTCCTTGGGCCAACGCGCTTGCTCCGTAGAAATAGCGTATGGGCTGAAGAGGCTTGGCAAGCAATTGGTTGCTCTTTTTTAGCAGCATCGAAGGGGACAACAAAAAGCCGCCATTGGATTCGCTTCGCTGAATAATTCGCTGCACCGTCCATGCCGATGGTTGATCCTGGCCAAGGCTCTTGGTCGGTAAGTAGGATGGATTGCCGGCCAACTGAGCGGCTTGGGATGCCAAGGCTCCGTTGGCGCTATGAAGCATATTCGGCGATGAGATGTCTTCGATCAAAAGCACGTCGGGTCTGTGGAGTCGGATCTCTTGAACCATCTTTCGAAGGATGTGATCACCGGATTTGTGATAATAGCCAAGGTCGTTGACTTTCGAACCCAACGGTAAATCGCTAACTGGATATCCTGGCAGGACGGAGATGTGGTCGATATGTGCTCGACTTGCAAGGCATTCGAGAGCTGAGTTGCGATCGATCTGATGGTGCATCCGCTCGGTAAAGCGACGGTCATGGATCACGACGGCTGCAGAATGATGGAGTCCTTCGTGGATGATGAATCCTAGGGCATCCCAAGGGATCGTTTGATCGGTGGCCGAGAGACTCAGGCCCAAATACCGCTTAGCAGACGCATGGGACTCTCGCCAGGATCGCCCAGCGTTTCGCGATTGCAGGATATTGCCTAATCGTCCGCAGGCCATGAGGACTTGATCATCCCATGCATCGACATCGAGCAGCACGGTGGTGGTAGCCGTTGAAAGTCTTTCCCAGCTCAAACCATGATCGTTCGAGCTCCAGAGGATATTCCCTGGCTTGCCGACCACCCACAATCGATCCGACTTGCCGACCATCTGCAAGCAATCGACCAAGGGAGCATCTTGCGTATCGAGAGGGAGCTTGACCGACTTCCAATTCACTCCATCAGGCGAGTGCCATAGTTGGGCACCTTCACCGCCGATCCACCAGCCCTGCGATTGCAACTTGCAAAAACGTATAGGTCGAAAAGCATCGGTATCGATGTCAACGGGTTTAAACTCGACGCCATCGGTCGCAAAAAAGACACGGCTTGTTCGATCGACTAGCAAGGTAGCACCATCGACAGAAACCGCGACCCCTTGGAGGTGACCGCAAGGAATTCTTCGAGGACTCCAACTTGTGCCGCCATCGATCGACTCGAATAGAGAAGAAGCGAAACGATCGGACCAATCGCCCCAAGCGATCCAATGCCGGTGCTTGATGCGCTGCAGACCGATGAGTCGAGGCAGACCGGGGATAACCGAGGGGGTCCACGTTTTTCCATCATCCTGAGTCGTCAGCACCGTCCCGATACTTCGACCCGTTGCTGGTTGAAGTGTACCTCCGACGATCAGCCCGCTGCGCTGAGGCAACGCCCCTTGGGCAACACCTACCGATACCGGGTCATCCATACCGATGGCGTAGTAATTCATTTCGCTGCGCAGCGGTTGGAGACTCTTCCACTGTTTGCCCCCGTCCTCGGTAAGCAGGATGGCTCCTGCATCTCCGACGACAAAGGCCCGATCGATCGAGAGCATTAAGCAGTCGCGTAGCGTGGCATCCAGGACACTTGCTTGGGATTCGGTTGCAAGGAGATCTTGAGCCAAGGAGCAGCTTGATAGAACCGACCACAATCCCACGGCCCAGAGCCAAAGGACTGGGTACTTTGTTGGTGGTCTTTTTTGAATCAATGGCCGATCGGTTCCGCGCGCATCCATGCCCAGAAAGGTCCCCTTTTTTTCAAACTGCCCATTTTATACACGGGGCCGAGTAACTGAGAGCTTACAAAAAACCTATCATCGCCATCCATAGCAATTTATGTGGAAGACGCTTCAGGAATAATTGAGGGTAAACCCTCGGGGGGCCCCCCGGCTTCAGGCCCAGTGGCGTTGAATTAGTGCAAAAAGCGGTAGTGCGCAAGTACTCCGGAGATGCCTTGGTCGACTCTGCGGTACTCAGTCGAAAATTCCCGCCCGAGCAGCGCGTTGACCCTACGGAATGATACAATCGCATGATCGATCGAGCACGAGCACGAAAAAATCCAGAACAAAACCATGCACCGAAGTGGCCGGTCGGCGGCGCTTGAAATGGTGACTTACTTTGGCGGCCGCTCGGTGGTGGTCGTCGATAGAGGATCGGGTGTGGCAAGACGAAGACTTAGCGGTATACGTGTTTTGCTCACTGGAGCCTCCAGTGGTATCGGTTTCTCGCTGGCAAAAGAACTCACTCTCGGCGGTGCATGCGTTCTGGCGACGGCTCGGCGGTTAGACCGCTTAGAGCAACTCATCGAACAAACGCGCCATCACCCCGGAGAGCTTCATATCTTAGATGGTGATCTAACATCCAGCACGCATCGACAACACTTGGCCAATTGGTGCCTCGATCATTGGGGAGCCCTAGATGTGCTTATCAACAACGCAGGTGCCGGGGCCATCGGGCCGTTTGAGCAAGCCGGCGAGGATCGTTTGCGAAGGGTCATGGAGATTGATTTTTTTGCACCCGTGGAGCTAACCCGAATGTCCATCGGTTTACTCAAAGCAGGCAATCGGCCTGCGATACTTAATATTGGTTCAGTGTTGGCTCATCGAGCCGTGCCCAACAAAAGCGAGTACTGTGCCGCGAAGTTCGCTCTTAGGGGTTGGGCTGAATCCATTCGCGTTGAGCTGGCAAGTTTGGGGATCGAGGTACTGATGCTGTCTCCTAGCACGACCCGTTCAGAGTTCTTTGATTCACTCCTGGACACACATCCAGATAGCAAAACTCGATCTCTCGGAAGCATGTCTCCTCAGCGCGTAGCTCAGCTTGCATGCAGGGCATTGATACGATCGAAACGCGATATGATTTTAAGCGTCGGTGGCAAAGCCCTTGTGACCATGGGCCGCTTTTTCCCAAACCTTACCGACCGATTCTTAAGAAAGACCATGATGGACCACTAGAGTCGTCCCCGCCAAGGAGTCTTGATCCGTAACAAACTCCGGAGCAAAGCCCGCCACTGAAGCACTAAGAACCACAGAACACTCACCGGATGAGCCACAGCACCTAGGAGTGACTGCCGAAAGGTCCTCTGAGCTAATAACCTTGGAATCCATCCCATCACGGTGGCCAGCGCAAGGAGAATCAGGCTGATCAATGGCAGTCCCGACCAAGTCCCATTTTTCCAGCAACTAAACGATTGCCATGCAAGCAAGAACACTGGCACGACCGAGCCTCCGAGCAATAGCACCGTAAAAGGTACAATCAGCTTAGGGTTGGCAATCCCTTCAGTGGCATTCTTGAGCAAACCCTGCTGAACCTGACGCAAGCTCGTGTACATACGACATTTCGCGATGTCGGTCGCATCGAAGATATCGGTTTTGAAGCCAGCTTGACGAAACGCACGAGGTAGTTTGATACCATCGTGCCTTGATGCAGCGATCGCGCGATGACCGCCGGCTTGAATGTACTGGGGTTTCATCGCCAGAAACAGTTGTCCACAACCAGCCGCGAAACCCACTTCTGTGGAATGACGCATCCGATCGATTGGCAAAAAACCAAGTAGAATATAGTGCATCATAGGAATGAGCATCTTCTCTGCGATCGTACCGGTCTCTTGAAGAGGAAACCCGCTGACCAATGGGGCTTGGCGTAACTCTTGCTCAGCCACGATCCGCGTTAATGCATCTTTGGATAAACGGACATCGGCATCGAGGAATAGCATTCGGTCGTACTTGGCCAATTGTGCCAGTTGCCAACACGCATTCTGTTTACCATTCCAACCTTCTGCCAATCCTGCCGAGCGATGCAACTGAACCCTTGGAAATCGAGCGGATTTCTCAGCGACAATCGATGCGGTATTGTCCTCCGAAGCATCGTCGAGAACCAGGACCTCGAATTCCCCATGGGTGCTTGCAAGCAGAGCATCAAGGGCTGCTGTGATACTTGATTCTTCATTTCGGGCAGGGATCAAAACGCTCAGGGGAATTTCGCTAGCTCTCTGAAGCATCTCTGGATCATTGCAAGCAGGTTGGAAATCCCGCAGGTTCTTGATGAACATCGCTGCGGGCACGAGAGCCAACAACGAAATCAAAATACAAATCAATAGAAAAAACATTAGGATGGCTTATCGTTTTTTGTAAACCCTACGGAAGATTCCTGCTAGGCAAATCACGCTTGCGAGAAGAATGCTAGAAGGCTCAGGTACAGAACTCAGGTCCGAACGCAATTGAATCGAACCTTGGACGATCGTAGCCGACGCGCTGGTCGTATTGTCACCGAGGAAAATATAGTTGGGTAATCCGTAAGGTATCGTGGGACTACTGTAGGTTCGTAAAGTACCAACTAGCAGGCTGTTGTTTCCCTCTTTGAGACGATATTGATCCTCGAAAACTTCCAAGCGGTAATCTCGTGTCACGGTGGTGTCGATCGAAACACCTTCGCCATGGGTAAAGTCCGTATTCTGAGCCCAAATCTCGCTCTGCCAAAACCCTAGTTCTATGCCCCTTTTATCGTCAGCTAACAAAATCACAGAGAAACCTGCTCGATTCGCATTCGAGTGATTTTCCATGAGCAAAGCAGAGCGGAAGGATAACTCAAAACCGTTAGCCCGTCGTAGAATCGGAAAGTTGGCGTTTTTTAGCGCCGGCGTTGGAAGAGGGTTGTAGTTGCTATATCCGGATCGTGTCGCAAGATCTGTCGAGAGTCGAACCCCTCCTGATACGCTCGATTGAGACCAACCATTGAGCGTGTCGGCGGCAAAGGTCAGCCAAGGCTGGGAAGCGGGCAGACCGTTACCATCGTAGAGCGTGACCAGCTCGGCTCGCACATCAAGCATCGACGCAACGAAAAACAAGATCGATAAACCAAATCGTCGCAACTGCATAATCCTTATCTCCAGCCCCCCGCCATTTCGACAAAATCGATTCGGACGATTTTATAGAGCGAATGCATTGGAAAATCTTCGAATCCGAAATCGTTGGGTGTTACCACTCAATTAAACCTGTTTTTTTGTTGAAATCGCCAAAACCGGTAGGATCCCTCTGGATCCTTGAAAATCCTGGGGTAATTTTGTTTTGTTATGCCATCTTCGTGATTTACGTTTGACGCTGTATCACGTTGAAAGATCCTTTCCCGGAGGTCTGCAAATGGCTAGTGTTTCGATTCGCCCCCGAACGTTTACGGGATTTCGTATTGTGCGCAGGAACTGTATTTGCAGTTGCGGGACGCAAGTCCGAGCACCTGTTGAGGTACTCAGACGGGGCATGGAATGCCCTAATTGTAGCCGAACTGTTCTCTTCGAGGAGCAATTCGATCCGGCAGCGGCACAAGCTTTTGGCGAACCCTCTAGATTACTCGCTAAGCATACTCCCCTGGATTTCAATACCAAATCATTCTCTTTGATAGAGCGTCTTGGGGCACTGCCAAAATGGTTGCTGCTAGCGCCCGTGATGATCCTATTGTGCATCGCACTTGGGCTCTTGGTTCCCAACGCTATGCAATCGCTCGGGCTTGTAATTTCTCAACCAGCCAAGCCTCAACAACCAGCAAAGGACTCGACGTCCTCTAACTCCATGGTATGGAGCAGGGTTGCTCGATGGAATTTGGCTTCTGAATCGCTATCAGGATCGCTGGGTGCTGCGAGAATAGTCAAGGAATTTTCGACGCGAGCTTCGGCCTCTGAGTACGAGAGACTCGAAAGGCTCTTTGACTACGAAAAAATGAGCTCTGCTGTTTATGAGGGTCGCGTTGCTAATCAATCCGGAATCAAACAGTCCTTCGACGGCATTCAGAAAGACTTAAAAGAGCTGATCATCGGATTCCTCGATGACTCCCAACGGATCACCCCTGGTTCGCACGACTTTAGGATGATTGGTTATACGACACAAGGTTCCTACACGGGGATCCTCATGCGGTATTACCGAGAGTCGGCTACCCCAGCTAGCCTATTGGATTCCGAGGAACTTTTATTGCCTTTGACCAAGATGATTCCATTCGATAAGTTCCAGCTTTACTGCGATAACATCTTCAAAACCAAGTTCGATGAGCCGAGACGCAATCCTAGACTTCAAGGATACATGTATACGAATTTTTTTGCGGACAGGCATTTTGGATACGTTGTTCTTACGGTCAACGGCAATGGTTCTGACGCTCAAATTGAAGACATATTCGACTTGCAACTGAAAAAACCACTGAGTCAGTATTGTCTGGTATGGAGCGATGCCTCCGAGAAAGATATAGGCCAAATCGAGCCGCTTGGCCAAGATATGCCTGGGCCCTCGGACACAGATCTACGAATCGTCCAGCATTGGATCAAAAAGAGAAAAGACCGAACCCAACAATTCGACTTAGATAAAATTCGAACCACACTCGCGAACCTCTACACCCAAACCAAAGATCCGTTGATGCATGATCTATTGGGTCGGCTGGAGTCCGATGCTGGTAATTCCGAACTAGCGTCCGATTTCTTTCGAAAAGCCAAAGCGGATAACTTCAAATCTCTAGATGCATTCAGGTATTTGATCTCTGAGGCACTTCAGTCAGGTGACCAAGAACTCCTCGTGGAAAGACTTCATGATCTAAATCATCTTTGGGACATCAAAATCACCGGGCTAGAAGCCGAGGAAGATCGCAAGATGTTTCATAAGTTCCAAGGCTATTGGCGTCGAGACGAAAGCCTTTAAGCTGTCTCCGGTCCAGGCAATGCCTGATCCATGGTTTGATTCGACACCAACTGCGAGCGAACCTCTTCTAAGCTCAGGCTTACCAGAGGAATGGCCCGTTCAAGACGATTCGACGGCATCGCGTTATGCTCCTGATCAAGCACCCGATCAACCTCTTCTTGCAGGACCATCAACCATGCTGGAACCTCAAGCCCCACACCCGTGGGTTCTCGCATCATCATGTGAAGTTCCTGGACGAGCAAATCAAAAGCTCGACTCTGATGCTCATCAGCACTCCTTAGTTGACGCATCGCAGGCCGAATCAGTGCCCGCATGCGATCGATCGTCATCGGTTTTAGAAATCGTTCATTGAGCCGATCGGCAACCGAAGGCATCATCATCGCGTAGGTCTTTTGGAGTTTCGCAAGCTTCTGTACATAAGCATCGGCTTCACTGCTGACGCGTTCCGAAAGCGCTCTTCTCCACTGGATCGCCGAGCGCTGGCACCCGGTATGCACCAGCACTTCATGCGCCCAAAAAACCGGTTTAAGATTCCAACACACACGGTCATATCGGACTCTTAACCGCAAGAAATCCAAAAACATGTAGAGCATTTCACCCCGATCCGACTGAGTCGTCGTGGTGTTATAGTCCTTGTACTCAGCGTAGTGATCGATGATTGCTTCAAATACGATCGCCAAACGATCTTGAGCATCCTCAAAATTAACCTCGCCAGATTCGATAGCCTCTAAAAGCGGTTGGATCTCCGGGCTGTCCCGATTAATCATGGCCTGCTGAAGCCAATTTCCCACACCCTGGTGCAAAATGGCTCGCACATGAGGCAGGCTCAAAAAAACCTGCGTGAATATTCCCTGTCCGTAGCTCTGGATGAATTCGGAAAGAGGTGTCCACCTCTTTGGGCTGTCGACCATCTCCAAAACACTCAAGCGTAGTGTTCGGGAGTGGGAAAGCCAATGGCCGAGCAAACCCTCTGTCAATTGTTCGAGCAAAGGTACCAAAAGCTCAGGGTTTGGCTCGGGTAGGTTTCGATCCACTAGCTCATCGAGTTCAATCGTCCGCAAATCACCCAAAGGACTCTCGCCGGTATCGCTGGGACACTCACGAATCTTTTTGGCCCTTTTCTTTCCGTTGGGACCGTCAGACCAAAGATAGGCATTGCGAACTAAACATCGAACCATGGACTTAAAGGCAATTTGAAACAGATCGTCAAACTCGGTGACTGCACCGTGGCCGACGTGATTCTGCGTCTCCATCTGCCTTGCAGTTGCAATCAATTGAGCAGCATAGTGGTAGAAACCCTGCCTAGGGAGCCAAGTGAGCAAATGCGTCAATGTTCTCCTACGCGATCGCGCACTGAGAATGTCTTTAGGATCCCCGCCGCGGGCTAGCGATACATACAACAAAGGCTCATGACCGATGGCCTTAAGGTATTGCCTGAAGCTCGCTTCAACCTGCTCACGTCGAGCGCCCATCAAGTGACCGTAGAGTTCGATCGCACAGCGGTCATCAGGCCCGATCGATTCAAAGCTCTTCCACCAAGAAGCACTTGAAAGCAACAACGTCTCCTGGTCACTCTGAAAATGGGCAAGCTGCACACCGAGGAGCATTTTGCATGCATCGGAGGTTTCGACCGCTGTGGCGATGATCTTCTCGATCAGCGATTCCTTGGCCACTCGCTGACGATCATAACGCGTCATCGAATCCGCATCGGTGGCCCCGGTCGGGATCGCGTATTTCCTGATTTGATCAAGTAATCGAATCAATCCATCGCGTTGTGAGATGCAGGAAGAAATCCATCCTGCAAAAACTTCCTTCATCTCGGATCGAATAGCGGGAGATCGAGTCACCTCCTCGGAGTTGCATAACCATGACCCAGACTCAGCAACTTGCTTCCACATATGAGCTAGTCCGCTTAGAAAAAGCAGATGCTCTCCGATCCTCTTGGATTCGGCGATGAATTCCTCGTCGTCACCAGAGTCGGACTCATAGACTGGGCTTTCGACACCGTCATCGGTTGTATCGCGATAGCTAACATCTTCATAAGCCGCTCCAAATCTTTCTTCGCTCGAATCCTCTTCAGGACTAGGATCCATCATGGATGGATCATGCTTCTTGCCTCTGGTTCGACGCAGTTCGAAAACCGGTGCTTGCCAGTAGTCTTCTCCGTTGGATTCCATGTAGCCAAAGAACTTCTCGATAGCATTCCAAGCATCCAATGCACTTGTTTTTGATCGCTTCGCAGGATCCAGCAATCGTTCCATCCAACGCCGAGCAAAATCCGAATAGGAAATCGTGCCACTTGAAATGCCAACTCTCGGAACTTGACTAAGCCAGTGGATCAATAAAGCTCTCGACCCGACATAATCCTCCCGATCCAGAAGCGCTTCGATCACCAATGCATAGGCTTTGGGTGAATCGAAAATATTCGCATGTGGCGTCCAAAACTTCAGGTCTCCTGCAGCCGAGCCACCGCGATGCCAGAGCCTCAGAGCTCTGGCCACCAACTCCGAGGACTCTAAAGCTACTTTGGGGTCCGTTGCATTGACATCACTGACTTCGTGGGCTGCATACTGCCTCCACCATTGGGCCAGCTTGCGAAATCGACTTTCGGTTTGTTTGCACAGTTCCTCCATGTCGCGCGCTGCGGCCTCTCTCCAGACCCTAGACAACAATCCGAAATTCATTTCCATGATTTCGACGAGCTCGTGGACTCGATCGTCCGGAACCGAAGCGTCCGAGCCGCTGAAGCGATTGAAGTTGCCCGCGAAACCGAGGATATTCCAAGGATCGACCAAGGCCCCGCAGGCGATGCCGCGCCGAACAAGATCGTCGATCTGGTCGGGAATCTCCGAGGCTTGTTCGAGCTCTCCTTGCCGCAATAATTGATTTCCAATAGTCAGCAGGCAATCGATCCGACACAAGATCCGAGCAGAAGCAACATGGACATCGTCAGCCTCCTCCTTGGCTGCCAAAGCATTTCCCATTCTGGCGAAGATTCGAGCCACCTGAATGCGCTCGACCTGGGCCGCCCGCATTCTGCCAAGTGACGTATTAAGCTCCTGTCTTGCTCCTCCCAAGGGTTGCCTACGTATCTTTGCCTCCGCCTGGAGCCTCTTGGCATGTTTGCCCTGCAACTTCGGTAAATACTCGATATAGAAAGCATCGCGATAAGCAGCGACGTTGGTAAGTAAGTCCATGACCGTTGTGGTCGAAGCGATCGAATTAGGAGATGCACCACAGATGCCAGATGCCATCAGGATCGTGCCAGCCAAAACTGCCGAAGCCTCCGTAAGCAATTCATCCGTCGGTAAATCCGAAGCGTTTAGCACCCGAGCCATCAACGCATCGACCGTAACTTGTTGCAATACGAATCGACGATAGAAGCCTGAAGAATCAAGCTGATGCGGATCCCATTGCCCAAAGTAGTAATTCGGTCTGGTGTTTACCGGATGATCGAAATCGTAAGCTCTTGGGTCTAAGCAGATTTCATCGAGACGACGAAGATCGAACTGGGCTGAATGAAGTATCCCAGGCGATGTGTCTTTGAGTATTGCAAGCGTGCTTTCAATAAGCCCATGATAAGGCCCATAAGCGACGCCCACTTCTCGCATGTACAAGGGAATCGTCCCTAAGAACTCATGATCATAAGGCTCCAGATGATGACCCTCGAGTGTAGCAACTGGACGGTATCCCACGTAATCGTTCAGTTCGCTTATTGCTCCACGAACAATTCGATCAAACTGATCCCAAGGTGCTCCCTGGCGAAGAACCGCTTCGATGGCTCTTCCCAAAAAAAGTCCGTTGAAGATACCCTCTGGCTCCTGGTGGAATAACAGGTCGCTATGAAAGTCTAGGTAATCCGGGAGCAAAGATCGCCACACGAGCTCGAGGACTCTCGATGCTTGATCGCTTTGAGAAAATGCAGGGTTCGTGGATTGCAATTCCTTGAGCTGATCGACTAGCCACTGTTGAATCTTAAGCCACGCAGGCAAGCCGGCAAACAACGAACCTTCCTTGGCACCCAAGGCCGCTGAATAGAGACGGTTCATCGACGAGAGAAACTTCGTATCGGTCTTTCCCGACGAAAAATTCAAGTACCCCAGGACTTGGCTGAGATCCTCGAACCGATCGGGTTGTTCCCCGTTTGGCGCCTTACTGCTCACCGACCCCCCCAGGTTTTGCGACCTAGAATAAACCTTCAGTCTCCAATCCTCTGGAGCGCTTTGTCAAAGCCAAGCAATTTAGATCCGAGGGGAAAATCGCGGTAGTGGTTTTCTAGCTTTAGGGATCGATTATGAACCAAGATTTCACCCTTGGACGAAGCAAAAAAGCGGATTCCAGTCGGAAATCCGCTTAAGTATTCGCAAAGCTTTCATTGATCGCTCGAGGTTTCTTCGAGCTTGACCTAGCCCAAAGGGACTAATTTCCAAACGGATCGTCCGAAGCTGGTGCTGGGTTCGGTTTTGCACCATTGCCGCCAAAGGGATCGTCGGCTGCTGGTGCTGGAGTGGCTGGAGCAGCCGGGGCATCTCCGAATGGATCATTCGTCGCCGGTGCAGGCTGCACATTCTCCGGCATCGCTTTGGGTTGACCCTTGTTCAAATCTCCGCCATCGCTAAACGGATCGTTGATCGATGGAACTGGACGAGGAGGTGCATCCGATGGAGATGCAGGAACGCTCGCTCCATTTCGGATCCCTTGCTCATAACGAAGCCGTTGCATTTCAAGATACTTACCTCGGGATGCAAGACGAGCCTTGCGGCGAATCGCCTCGATCTGGCAACGAACCGGACCTTGGATACGCTCTAAAGCTTTGCCGACATTGACCACCTTTTTTCCATCGATTTCAAGCTGGGCTGCTTGCTCAAAATCGCTCGCACCAGCTTCCGGATCACCCGAGATCGCAGCTTCACAAAGCCCTCGGAAATAATAAGCTCGTGGGTCTTGGCTACCGGCCCCTATGGCTTCGTTCAACCATTGTTGGGCGGTGGCCGCATCGCCACGAAAGTAAGCGTGCACGGCATGACCGTAAACATCATCAAGTGGATCTTGGGCCTGCACTGGAACCGATACAAATCCCGCAAGCAATACCGCACAAAAGAAAACGGATCTGAGTTGCATTTCACTAGTACCTAAAGAGATTACGACCGACGATCAGGGAATCCGACACCTTGCCCAATCCTAATTCCTTATCCAATCCACGCAAACAATTTGCTGTTTTCAGTTAAAATTGACTCGAACATCCTCAAAAATGTAGCGGTTATAACGAATACCCGCTTGTAGCGATTGTGCGTCAGTTTTTTAGCTCGGGCACCCACAAGCCTATTTGGAACCTAACAGAGCCAGTGAGTTATTTGCGTTTCTTCATTGCAGTGATCTTCCGATCCTTCCGTGCGCTTGCGAGGTGGATTTGGAACACCTTGAGTATCGTGATGGTTCTGAGCATCGCTGCGACGATCCCGGTGGTGCAGTTTGCAAGCCTTGGATACATGCTCGAATGTTCGGCCAGAATCGCAAGAGGAGACCGCCTGAGGGATTGCTTTCCAGGAGTCGCTCTAGCAGGTCAGATGTTCCGTTGCGTCCTGGCGATGCTTTTAACCTGGCTTCCCATTTGGCTCATCACCGATTGGGCTTACTCCTCGGAATTGATTCAGCCAGGTTCGAATACAGCCTTGAGCCTCCGCATCGTTGCTCGCGTCTTGTCTTTTCTTTGGGTGCTCTGGGTCGTCTGGGCGATCGCAAGCGGTGGTCGTTGGAGAAACTTTTTAGTGCCTCGACCGATTCGATTCCTGCGAGCGATTCTCAGCAAAGCATTTTGGTTGGACATCGAGGATCGGTGGTGGTCTTTCCTCAACCGCCTGCATTTGTGGCGACTGGTCAAACTTGGATTTCAAGCAAGCCTTGGTGCATGGATTTGGCTTGCGATACCCGCTTTGCTCATCTTGGTTTCTTTGAACGCTGCACCCGAGGTCAAAACCGAGCAGCAAGGCGGTTTGGCGCTGCTTGGCTTGCTCGGAGCGCTGCTGATGACCCGAGCCATCCAGTATCTTCCCACACTTCAAACCTACATGGCTTTCCAAAAGTCGATCGCTGCAAAAACCGATCGCCGACGGCTTGATGGAATCCTCGATCGTTCTGCGGCCCGAAATGTGTTTCGCCGTGTCCCACTGAGCTATTCGGTCGCAAATATTCTTTTTCTTGCCCTGGCGATACCACTGTATTTTCTGAGGATCGAGTCGATACCACCAGAGTTATGGTTTCTTCTGTCGATCTTTTTTGTTGTATTCATGTTCCCAGCCAAACTGCTGATCGGATGGATTATAAGACGCAGTCGCTCCAAGACTAAAGATGCTTGGTGGCCCTTGAGATGGATCGCTTGGATCCCTCATTTAGCCGCCATCGGCATCTATGTTGGTTTTCTATATTTAGGAAAGTTCGCACTATGGGAAGGCGGGGCAAGTTTGCTCCTTCAGCACGCTTTTTTGCCGCCGGTTCCGTTTTTTCTAAGATGATCGAAGGTTGTGAGGTGCTAACTGGTCGAACTCCATCGACTATCCCAGCAGTAGCCACGTTAGTGATCACCGCAGAGGATGGCGATGGCCAGCAGAAGACCAAACTGTCCCATTGTGCGTTGGTCGAGGTGCCGCTTGAGGATCTGCTCCCAGAGATTGAAGAACTGCGAGCTAATCTCCAATCAAAAAAGCATTCGGCTCGATGACTTCATTGCCCTGATGGGTCACATTGCTTTTGAAGACCTCAGGTGGGATTTTTATATCCAAGGAGACCACGTGGTTGTCTGCAAAAGCACCCAAGATAAACGGTCCATCGATTCGGCCTAGACAACCGACGGGATTGGCAGGATCGACTACTTCGCCACCTCGGGGTGTGAGCATGGCGTAGAAATCAAAGGGAGATACATCGGGCCTGAGCACAATTGGATCCGCATTGGCGCTAAATCCACAAATGAAGTTCTCTGTCAATTGCCCGAGCGACTCGATAGGCGCCTCGGGTTTAATCTCCAAATCATCTGGCTTGGTCCATACCGTCGCCTTATCCTCGCCAACGA
>JBEIGI010000061.1:0-31375 GCA_040381975.1 Pirellula sp. | reverse complement strand
TGATCGAGGGGCCAGCTGGTCCGAGCCAATCGTCATTAGCTCTGACGGAGTCACCGGTGATCTGGGATATCCTTCGACGATCCAGTGCGACGATGGAACACTTGTCACCGTTTGGTACGAAGTCTTGCCTAACTCTCCGCTGGCCCAACTACGTCAGGCCCGTTGGCGATTGCTTCCATAAATAATCCCTTTTGTTATCGATTCGAAATCCCAAATGATGCACCAGAAACAAAACTCCCTCCGCCTGTTTGTTCGACTGGCCCCATTGATCCTTTGGCCAATCGTTTTGATCCTGGCGAGCGATGGCGCCCTAGCTCAGGAGTTTATTCCACGCAAACAGACCAAGCCACCCGGGCCACCTTTGAGTCCTGCGGAGGCACTTTCTCGCATGGTTGTCCCGGATGGCTTCCATGTCGAGTTGGTCGCTAGCGAACCGGATATTCAAAATCCCGTTGCCATGGCTTTTGACGATGCCGGACGCATCTATGTCACAGAAAGCTTCGAATACCCTAGGCATGAACCTGGGCCGGGCAAAGATCGAATCAAGATCCTCACCGACAGCGATGCCGATGGCAAAGTCGATCAAGTAAAGATCTTCGCCGAGGGACTCAATATCCCGTCTGGAATCGCCGTAGGGCACGGCGGCGTTTGGGTCGCAAATGCTCCCGACATTCTATTTCTTGAGGACACCGATGGAGACGATGTTGCCGACAAGTCGACCGTCGTCGTGACCGGGTTTGGAAGAATCGATACCCACGAACTCCCCAATGCACTGACTTGGGGACCCGATGGATACCTCTACGGTTTGAACGGCGTTTTCAATCCATCTGCCGTGCAACAGGATGGAAAGAAATTTGAATTCACCTGCGCCATGTTTCGGATCCATCCAAAGACCAAGAAGTTCGAGATCTTTTGCGAAGGCACGAGCAATCCATGGGGCATCGCCTTTGATTCTGTCGGTAGCGGTTTTGTCAGCGCATGCGTGATCGATCACCTTTGGCACCTGACCGAAAGTGGCTACTACTTGCGACAGGGTGGCCCTTATCCACCTCATACATGGTGGGCCGAGTCGATCGTCAAACACAAACATCAAATGGCCGCCTACTGCGGAATCGAATACTTTGACTCAGATGCTTATCCAGAATCCTACCGCGATAAACTCTACATGGGTAACATCCACGGTGGATGCATCAACGTCGATCGTATCGAACGCTTCGGTGCGACCTATCAAGGTTTTGGGGAACCGGATTTCCTCACAGCCAACGATGTATGGTTTATGCCCGTAGCCCAAAAAATCGGCCCAGACGGATGCTTGTACGTCCTGGATTGGTACGATCGGTACCACTGTTATCAAGATGCATCAGCAGATCCCAAGGGAGTCGATCGCGGGCATGGACGACTCTATCGCATCGTTCACGATAAACGCCCAAAACAACGCTACCAAGACATCTCGAAACTCGATGATCAAGAACTTATCACAGCCCTTGGTGATAGCAATCTGTTCGTAAGACAACGAGCTCAACTTGAATTCGCTGAGCGAGGCCTCCAAGCGGACTCTGCCACGGCGAAGGAACTTCAAAGCCTCTCGATCGAATCCGGCTCGCTCAAGAACTCGATGCATGCTCTGTGGGCTTTGGCCACATCGGGTGCTCTTTCCGAAACGCATCTTGAGACACTGCTTACCCACTTGAATCCCGAAGTTCGTGCTTGGGCAGTGCGATTAACGGGCGACCAGTTTGCGGCCAATCAGACTCTATCAGGAAAATGCAGAGTGCTTGCCAAAGACTCCGATCCTCGCGTGAGATTGCAGGTCTCGATTGCGACCCCTAAATTCCATCGCGTTTTCCAAGACGAAAAGGCTTACGCCCAAACCCAACTCGATATCTTGGCAGCCAGTTCTAACGATGCAATGCTCGATCCAATCCTCGGTCGCGTTGTCTGGCAGAACCTTAAACCCATTGCCCAGAGTTCTCGCAAACAGATTGTAGCATCGGCCTTGGAGTCAGCTCCGGGATCAAAAAGTTTGCTCGATTCGTTGCTCCCAAGGTTTGCTGCTATGTGGGTAGATCAATTGCCAAAATCTGGTTTCACCCCAGAGCAAGTTAGCCTTTTGGCAGATCTGTTTGCGATGTTCGATTGGACGAGCAAGAAAGACTCCAATCTGGCAGGTTCGATCATCCAACCCCTCATCAATCGCAGCCTTGCACGAGGTTTTGATCCAACCGAGTTTCGGCTTACCCTGAAGAAACTCTATCATCCTGAGGATGACCTCGCTTGGGATGAACTCCAACCCAAGAATCCACTGGATCAACAAAAGCTACTCCTTGGTTTACTTATTGCCCATCCGCGAGCAATCGATACGGCAAAACGCTTGGTCTTCGATAGCAAGCAACCCTCAGTCGTACGACAGGACTTGCTCCGTTTCGTGGCCGACGAATCACCCGAAACTGCAAGACAGATACTCTTGGATATTCTCGAATCCGAAGCTCAGCGAACCCCACAAGATCGCACTTGGCGCGACACGGCAATCGATCTTGGGATCGAAAAATATCATCCCTCCATGCAGATGACACTCTCGGAACTGATCCCCAAGCTACCGATCGATCTGCAGGCTGCAGTCGCCGAGCGGATGAGTCAACGAGAGCCGACGGCAAGTGTCTTGCTGACTTGGATCTCTGAGTCAAAACTTCGCAAAGAGTTACTCAGTCCAAACCGAATTCGATTGCTGGCCACCCAAGGCTCCCAAAACGCGAAAGACTTGGTTGCCAAGATTTTCGGCACCGTCAATGTCGATGGTACTCAGGAGCGAGATAAAGTGGTTCGAGCCATGGGCGATTTGCTCAAAGGTAAAGTCCAAGGAGACCCAAAACAAGGTTGGGTGGTCTACCAACGAATCTGTGGTCAATGCCACGTGATGCACGATCGAGGGATCGAAGTCGGACCAAACATCACCGCCAACGGAAGAGGCTCCTTCGAACAACTACTCGTGAGCGTGTTCAATCCTAGTTTGGTCATCGGGGATGCTTATCGCTCCATTACGATACGAACCAGCGATGGAACCATTGTTACTGGTCTTTTGGTTTCCCGAGACAATCAAAAGATAATTGTGAAAACACAAGGTGGTAAAGAGGTCATTGTCCCAGCCGACGAGATCGATGTCTTTCAGCAGGACAAGAAGTCATTGATGCCCGAGGGGATTGAAAGCCAAATGACACCCCAGGAAACGGCGGATCTATTCGCGTTGCTATCCTTGGAGAAAGCACCAGGGACCCAAGACAACAGTACCATCTCGGGTACTCCCGAAAAACTTCACAGCAAACAATGACCGATACCCCAGTTTCATTCTGGCAGTTCTCTGTGGTCGAGCGGTAAAACTGGTTTATCGTTTAGGTTTGGCCGGTGCCGGCGACTTTGATGTCGAGCCTTTGCTCGTTGAACTCCGCGACATTGAAGATCCTGACATGGATCCGCTTGAGCGACCACTAGAGTCACGGAACTGAGTTCGACCTGAGGACGACTGGCTAGAGCCTATCGATCGACCGCTGGAGTCTCGGAATTGAATTCGTCCATCGCGAGACTCTTGTGCTTGTCCAAGCGTCCGACCTGCCTGTGATCGGATGACTGTGTTTCCACCACCCGAGGGGTTTGACGTCGTATTGGAGCTCCCAACGGTTCGGCCACTTGCATCTCGGAAAGTAACACGGCCACCTTGGATCGTCGCCGTCCCTGTTGTGCGTCCCGAAGCATCTCGGAAGGTAATCCGATCCCCCGAGCGGCTTGCACTGCCAGTCGATCTACCAGTCGCATCGCGAAAATCTGTTCGGTCAGAGCCACTACCGACGGCTGACTGCCACTGCCTAAGTTGCGAAAAATCCGATCGATCGGACTGAGCCAAACAGATGTTAGACAAGCAACATATCGCAAAAAAGGCTAAACGGCCAAGGGCGTGGTTCATGACAAATGCTCCGTTGAAGACTCTGAGAATCAAGTGGACCTGTCCGGTATCAGCGTCGTTTATTCTGCGGGAATTGCATTTGAGGATCAAGACCACAGGCTAAAAAAGACAAAAAGCTTGGTGTGAACCAAGCTTTTTATTGAGTTTTTTCTATCCCGTCGACTGCTGAAGCTTAGGGCTTGCGAGCAGCGATTCCCAGTTGCTCTTCTTCTTCCTCAGGAATGATGATCCGAGGCGTCACGGTGAACATCAACGTTTCGGTATCTCGACCAATCGCGTTGTTCTTGAACAATCGGTTGATATAAGGAATCTTCGAGAGGATCGGAGTTCCCTTTTCGATACGTTCTTCCGAGAGTCGTTTGATACCACCCATAAGGATGGTGCCACCATCTGGAACTGTAACGGTCGTGCTGACACTCGTCTGGGAGAAGGCAGGTTGCTGAACCGTGATGCCTTCGACGATCTCCTCTTCGTTGTTCCTTCCGGCTGTTGGAATTCCATTTGAAGGGTTCAAGATACTTGTTCCAGTCTTGGTGCTCTTTCTACCTTGGAAGGTGAATTCGCGATCGGTTGCTCCGAGTCGGGTAAACTGAGGCATCATGGTCAAGCGAACGAATCGCTTGTCAGGAGAGACCACAGGTTGCACATTCATTTGCGTGCCTTCACTCAGCACCACGATAATCGGACGTTGACCGACAGCGAAGTCACCGACGATTGGGGCATACCCCAAAACGAAGGGCCGAGTTGTCGTATCGTTGATCGTTCCGAATTGACCATCGAACATCGTCACCTTGGGTGCTTGCAGCACGTTGGACCGTTTGTTTCCTTGTGCTGCTTGCAAGAACAGGAACATTTCTATATCGCTGAGGATTGCCACACCGATGGTGCTACCTGCACCAGGATCGAATCCACCGAAGCTTGGCACCGTCGTACCAAAGCTACCTTGGGTTAGCCTGATATCGAAGTCTGCGGTAGGAACCAGTGAGTTCGGGTTTTGGCTACCTGGATCGGCCTCGACTCCGATAGCAATCGAAGGACCGCTATCCTCACGAGGAAGCCGGTTTCGGGTGTTATCATCGAGTGAGATCTGGAAGTTAACACCCATCTTCTCAAAGAAGCTATCCGAGAGCTTGATGAATCGGACTTCGATCGTCACCTGGAGGTTCTGCAAGGCTCGCAGGCTCTTGAGCAAGTCAGCGATTTGCTCATGCGTTTCCTGGGGTGCGTTGACGATCAAGCTGAGGTTTTGGCGGAACGGGCTCATGGTCGCCGTACCACCTTGACTTTGCCAACCGTCTGGCGAGATGGTCGTTTCGATGAGCTGCATCAACTCGGAGAAGTTGGCCATTGAGCCACCACCAAGTGCACCTAGAGTGCCGTTGGCAGCCATAGGATCGGCACCGAACATCGATGAAAGGCTATTGTTTGCAGCAGCACCAGGAGAAACTCCTGCAAACTGAGCCAAAACATTGGTGTTCGGATCGATGCTAGCCATCTTGCTGTTACGCAAGGCCATGGCATCCTGTTCCGGCATGTTCACAGCCACAAAGCTATCTTGAGCTTGGTAAGCCGCTTGCAATGCTCCACCCATCCCGGTGTTGTTGTCCGAGATAAAGTTAGCGATCGGGATCACCAGATCGCGAACCGAGTAGGTCTTGCTGTACATTTCCTGTTGCATGAACCTGCGGCTTTGGATCTTGACCACTTCATTCTTGACGACATAGGTCAAGTTCAGTGGCTCGAGCATGTTCTTAAGCACGTTCTTGAGCTTGATTCGATTGCCACGCAGATCCAAGGAGATCGGCTGATCCGATCGTAATCCTTCCTCGGCGATCGATGGCTCATCGATCAGGATGATCAGACCGGTCATCTCCGAAATCGTCTTGATCGCATCGGCCAGTGGACGCTCCTCGAAGGAGGCCGAGAAGGGCTCTTCGAGCAGATCGAGTATCTGTCGCTCCGATGGCTGGAGTTTTAGCGAATCATCGCTATACTTGTCGCGGTACTTCTTGAGGTCATACCATTCCTTGACAGGTGGGAACTGAAGTGGCTGGCTATCGGTCATGTAGGTCGCCGAAGCTCGCTCGGCATCGGTGAAGCTATTGACCAGCGCCTCTTCCTTCATCGCTTGGATTTCTTTTTGCTCTGCGACGCGGCGCTCGATGACCGAGCGACCACGCATCAAAGAAGCGATTTCCGAATTCGGCTTAATCTCTTCCACCTTGCGAGCGATCACCTCAGCCTCAGCGAACCTTTGATCGTCCATCAGTTCATTGTACTGATCGACCAGCGTCTGAATCTGAGCATCCTCCTTGGCCTGCATCGACTCATCGAGCGTGATTCGATCCTCGATCTGTTTGTTGCGTTGATCGAGTTCGATCGATGCGCGATTGGTATCCATCCACGACTCGATGTTCGTCGATACGCGGTCGACCATCGCTAACATCTGCTTGCGATAGGCTCCATCGACCTCGGACTGCGATACTCGAGTTCGAAGACTCTTGAGCCTATCGATGGCTTCATAGGGCTTGTCGTTAACCATTCGCTCAGCTTCGGCAATCTCTCCTGAAACCTCCGCAAATAGACGTTGCTTGCGTTGCAGGGCCTCTCGGTCCTGAGTTGGAATTGCCGAAACAGCCTCCGGCTCAGAGCGTGATTGCAGGTAAGCAAGTTTGTCTTTGAGCTGCAGACGAGCACTTGGATCGAGCTCATCCTTTTTCTTCCAGGCGTTGGTGAAGCATTGTTTTGCGGACTCACGATCGTCGCGAGCCAAAGCTTCGAGCCCCTTTTCGTACCACTGATTGCCGCTGAGTTGGGCATCGGTAGCTGGAACGGTTTCCTGATTTGCCGCGTCGGCTTGTCCGCTTGCCTTCGCAATGCTCGAAGCGTCTACTGCGGGCTGGTAAAGCCCTGATTGTACTGGTGTGCCTTGGCCAGAAATCGCCCCTGCGGTCGCAACGCGACTGGTCGATGCACTCGAGAGCGGACTCGATGGAGCCTGGGCTGCTTGGGCCATGACCGTCCTGGGATCGAGTCCTCGCAATCGCATCGCGCGATCGATCTCCATAGCAACTTCCCGTGGCTTGATCGCACCTGATGCGAACTCACCATCGGCGACTTTCAACGCCAGAGCTTGATCAATCCAACGTTTTGCATTCACCAAATCGCCCTTCTGAAGGGCCAGTTTGGATTGTGCAGCAAGTGCTAAGCACTGCTCCTTGGGTGATGGATTGGCACTCGCAGGCGGAATAGCAACAGTGTTACCCGGATTGCTGCTGCCCTGCCCAAGAGCAGGCAACGATCCTGCGGGTGGCAATGTGCTCGGTGGCAACGGAGGCAAGAGTCCTTGCTGCGCGCTAACTCGCTCAGACGTCGATGAGATAGCGACAATGACTCCAGTTGGAACAACTGCCGGTAACGTTGCTATAACAGCCGGCCATGAGGCTGCGTAAGCCACAGTCAACAGCCGAAACGTCCTGAGGGGATTTAGAGATTTCAACGCGACACTCCTTATCGCTCAAAGGGAAGCCCAACACTTCGCTGGGGATACTATTCATGACTCGGAATCTTCAAGCTCACTTTTTAGTCAGAACGAAAAATTACTCGAAATGGTAAAATAGGAACTTTCGGAACGGTTTATCTAACTTGTCTATCTTCACCGGGTTCTCAAAACAGTGCCTTTTGCACTTCGCAAAAAGCCGTGATCAGGACTACCTAAGCACCGTACCTCCGACGGTCTGCTGCGGTCCAGGCTGACCGGCTCGAATCAACACGGGAACATTCGATACCGGTACGTTGGGGGCTTGCAATGGGACAAAGGCACCTTGAACTTGGTTGCTGTTCATACCTAAGGCGACCGATGTGTACTGACTGACGTCTCCTCCACCATCGTAAACCCATGCGTTCCAAGCCTGCTGCAGGTTTCCAAGCCGTGGATAACCATAGACAAACCGGATCGCACTGACCCAATCCTCGTTCATCATGCCGTAATCAAGAAATTCAACGAATTTTCGTGGGCCCGCCTGGGCGATGAGAAACGCACACAGGCTGTAGCCTTGTGCGTACAACGGCATCAAATCAGGTGGGTATTCCCTCATCGCAAACAACTGCCGGAATGGAATCCCTCTGTTCTCTGTCAAAAACTTCACGAGCATTACGTCGTGCTTTCGCCGTTCGCTTGAATCCTCGACCGTCGTGCAGGCTCCTTCATCAGCCCACCTAGGAACCGGTTTTCCACTGACGGCAAAATGGGTCGCTAAGATCGTATGTGTCATCTCGTGGGGTAAGACACTATCGAGGATCCGCTCTTGAGTTCCGCTCACAACCATCTGAATCGAACGTATCGTACCTCCCATGAGGGTGTACTTGGTCTCTCCGCTCGCAGGCAATTGAGGACTCGCATTGACCACCAACGGCACCTTCTCGCTCCAAGGGGGCAAGTCATGACCCAGCCAATGAATCGCATAGTGTTTGCGATAAATATCCGCCATCCTCGCAACATGCTTGGCAAACTCCAGGTCCTGACTCATGACCCGAAAGTGCTGGCTTTCAACCATGAATCGTTGCCCGGTTTGTTGCCCTAGTAGGCTTGTGGGCAATGAAACAAACCAGCACAAACAAGCTAGGGCTAAGGCCCAGCTAAATCGCTTCGCATCCATGCTTTATTGTCTTTCGAGAAAGGCTTTGACCGTGTGCATGATTCCACCATGCGAACGATCCTTTGGCCGGGAGTCTAGAAAATCCCGTCCATCCTTCTCCAGTCCAATCCGATACGAACCCCTAGAAAACCAAAGAAAAAGGTTTGATTGCTAGCGTTTGAAATCTAGCACGATTCGAGCAATCGAAACGCCTGAACGTGTCCGGCCACGTCATGCACACGAAGTATTTGGACTCCTTGAACCTGCAATGCAAAAGAGACTCCCAGGGTACCGTAATCGCGTCCAAGATCCTTGTCGCCCAGAATCTTGCCAATGAAGCCTTTCCTAGAATGACCCACCAAAAGAGGACGTCCAAGCTGGTGGAACAAACCTACGGATCGGATCAATTCAAGATTGTGTTGATGCGATTTGCCAAAGCCGATTCCGGGATCCAAGCAGATTCGCTCTGGAGCAATTCCAGCTTTCGTTAAAGAAGTATCTCTCTGTCGTAAATACTCTAATATCTCGAGCGTGCAGTTTTCGTAACTAGGATTGTCTTGCATGTTTTGCGGTGTGCCCTGGCGATGCATCGCACAGATCCCCGCTTGCGTTTCCCTTGCAACATCAATCATCTGCTCGTCGGCTTCGAGTCCCGAGACATCATTGATGATTTTGGCTCCCAAATCGATCGCGACCCTGGCAACACTGGCTTTCGTTGTGTCGATCGAAATCGGAATAGAAATTGCGCCTTGCAGACGCTCCAGCACAGGTGCAATGCGTTGAACTTCATCGGCTTGGTCTACCGGTTGGCTGTAAGGCCGAGTGCTCTCGCCACCGATGTCGATCATATCTGCACCCGCATCTTCGAGTTGCTTGGCTCGGTCAACGGCAGCTTGAACCGTATAAAAATTTCCCCCATCGGAAAAACTATCAGGCGTGACGTTCAAAATCCCCATGATCAAAGGAGTCTTGCGAAACCTCAGGACTTGATCCTTGATCGTCCAAGTATCCGCGCGGGGTAAGCTCAGAGTGTATGTAATCATCAGCAGGAATTTTTAACGAACTTGATGGATCCGACTACTTGTAATTCGGTGTCGGCGGGATGTAGGAATCTAAGTCGATCGAATGAAACCAATCGATCGTCTTTCTCAAACCTTCTTCGAGCGGTGTTGTCGGAGACCAACCCAACTTTTCGCGAGCAAGCGAGATATCCGGACGACGACGGGATGGATCATCTGGAGGAAGCGGCAGAAATTTCAGTTCGGATCGGCTCGCTGTCATGTCGATGACAAGATCGGCTAATTGACGGATCGTAAACTCATCGGGATTTCCGATGTTGACCGGGCCAGTGAACCCATCGGTATTCATCATCCGAATGATTGCATCGACCAAGTCGTCCCGGTAGCAAAACGACCTTGTCTGCTCTCCGGTCCCAAAGAGCGTGATCGCCTCGTCGCGGAGAGCTTGCCGGATGAAGTTCGACACGACCCGACCATCGTAGGGATGCATGCGTGGCCCGTAGGTGTTGAATATTCGCACGATGCGAATATCGACTTTGTTCATACGATGGTAGTCCATGAAAAGTGTTTCAGCCACACGTTTGCCTTCGTCGTAGCAAGATCGAATGCCGATGGGGTTGACATTACCCCAGTAGCTCTCGGGTTGCGGATGCACCTGCGGATCCCCGTAAACTTCGCTGGTGCTGGCCTGCAGAACCCTCGCACCGCAGCGCTTGGCCATTCCCAGCACGTTGATCGCTCCCATGACGGATGTCTTGACCGTCTTGATCGGATTGTATTGGTAGTGACCCGGTGCCGCCGGACACGCAAGATGGTAAATTTGATCGACTTCCAAATAGATCGGCAGCGTTACATCGTGGCGGATGAGCTCGAAATTGGGTTTTCCAAGTAGGTGGAAGACATTCGTTTTTTGAGAGGTGAAAAAGTTATCCACACACAGCACGTCATGACCTTGGTCAACCAGTCTCTCGCACAGATGGGAGCCCAGAAATCCAGCTCCCCCTGTTACAAGAATTCGTTTTGTTTTGCTACCAATAGATTGGTTACTCATTTTTAGTTTCACTTCAGTTCTTTAATGAGACTCAGAATCACGGGCACAGGACGCACACCAGATCTCTCGCTGGGGCTATTTGCCACCGATAGCACCTCTTTCTCGTTGCGTATCCACATCGAGGAGGATCCACCTCCATCGAGATTGATCCCATCGCTACACCCACTTTCAATCAGGAGCTTGGCCAGCTCTTCTTCACTCACCCCTTCACTGTATCCTTGCTGTCGACCGTCGACGACCAGCCAAACAAACAGATTGCCATCTTTAGAAAGCCCGACAGCGGTCCTCGGGTGCCTGACTTGGCTGGCTTCCACGAGAACCTCGCCCTCTTTGAGTATACCTCGAAAACCCGATACAGCCCACTTGGCTTGGATTCCCTTTTCGAGGAGTTCATCTTTGGAAGCAATCATCCCGAGTCGGAGTCGATTCGATGCATCCATCCAAACCGACCAATATCCAGCTTGTGGTGGGCTGACCAAACGATCCGCGTGGGCTACCCAACCAGAAATGTCAGCCGCTCCGCCGACAATGTATCCTGGTTTCTTGTTCGTGATTGGATCGGTAAGCATGGCCCACGCGGCGGTGTTGATTGCGGCGATCGCATCGACCTTTTCCGCAAGATCCCTCGGATGGGCCAAAGCGACCTCGGCAGGTCCATCTCCATCAGGATCGTCCCCTGGGACAACCGCAAATGAGAGTCCAGGGACTCGGGTGTCAATCTTTAGGACATGGATATGCAGCGGCCTGGGTTCCTGGCGGACGATATGCTCGTATCGGACACCTTCTGGCAATCTCCAATTGCCCAGTATCTTTCCTGTCTCCGGCGTTTTTTCCTGAGAAAATCCGATGCAACAATGGAAATGGATCAAAGCCAGAGCCATCACCCACGGAAATTCTTTGTGCATTAACTTTCGCAGCATTGGATATCCCTTAAGTTCTGCCTGAAGTTCGATGACCCGCCATGAACTTCAATTGCTGGTACATGGTCATAACAATAGGGGCAGCAAAACCGCATCGCTGGGCCTCTTGCAACGCGTTGCCATAGATGGCTTCGACCTCGATCGCTCGACCGTTGAGATAATCCAATCGCATGCTGCTGTCGTAAGGGACCATGTCATCGGTGTGGTCGATCACCCAATCCACATAACTTGGCTCGATCGGACTCCCAGCAGCCAACGCAATTTGCCGCACCTCTTCGCTGATGCGTCTTGCAAGCAATCGTGAATCAGCATCGTTCATGATCGCATCGGTACTGGCATTCAAGAGCACCGACAATCCATTGAATGGGATGTTCCACATGAGCTTCTTCCACTTGGTCGTAGGCAAATCCTCGGTCAAATAAGCTTCAATACCCGAGGCAACCATATCTTGTAGTACCGCTTGGAGCATCTGCGGCGAAGGACCAGGGTCTCTCCCGTCGATCCCGCGATAGGCACCAAAAACAATCGTTCCATAATCCAAATGCCTGATATGGCCCGGGCCTACTTTGTTCGAGCAAAGAAAACAACAGCCTCCGGCCGCTCGATTCGGGCCAACGATACCGCGAGCCGTCTGCTCGACATTCAGACCGTTTTGCAAAACCAGAACGATCGAGTCGCCGTGGAGAATCGGCTTTAACAAATCCTCAAGCAAATGGTTCTGTGTGCTCTTGAGACCAATGATCGCCACATCGCATTGTGGCATGTCATGGGGCTTTGCATACGCGTTGATTTTGGGTAGATGAAAGTCCCCAAGCTTGCTGTCGACTCGAAGTCCATGCTTGACCACATGCTCGAAGTCACTGTGCAAAAGGAAGTGAATATCGAGCCCCTTTTTGGCCATGAGCCCGCCATAAAAGCCACCCAATGCTCCGGTTCCTAAAACACAATACCTCAGTCCCATCGGTTACCCTAAACTACGCGCAGACCATCGACAAGCAACACGGCCTTAATCTTAGCAAGGTCGCTCGATAGTCTAAGCGGTTTTACTGGCAACCGGGTGAAATTTAGATGAATTCGCCACCGCAGGAGCTAGTGCTCCAAAGTCTTTTTAGTCAACCACCATCCCTCGGGTGTGACCAACCGCAAGAGCATTCCAAATAAGAAGGAAATCCCTATCAAGATCGATCCAGTGGCGACGGTCACCAAAAATGCATCGAACAATCCAAGGCTCCCACGATCGAGCGTCTGGCCCGGGATAATCCCCGTTCTGCGAATCGTATCAATCGCGATCATGCCAGCGAGCAATTGTAAGACTGGGAAAAACTGCGTCAGTGCAACCAAGAATCCACCTCGCGTGGCAATCATTGCAAAAAGAGGCATGTAGATGCATGCGACATATCCAAGCACCAAACACAAGCCCATCGCAAGGATGATCCCCAACTGCCCTCGCCCCTGCTGTGCCTCCGTCCAACCGATGAGCAACGGAACAACAGAATTGCAAAGCAGAACCACTGTCCACTGAATCGATAACACAAATGGGCTATGGATCACCCGTCGCTTCGAGGATGGGTGGGGCTCTTGGGCAAGTTCCGTCGCTTGATAGGGATTGTCATTGCCTTCCGTATTTGTATTCATCCACGAGACCTGCAAACTAAGCCTTCTGTCGAAATCGATCGATCAAGACAGCTAGTAAAATAATCGATCCAAAGACCACCTTCTGCGCATAGCTGTCGATCTGCATCAAGTTCATCCCGTTTTCGATCACTGCGATGATCAGCGCCCCGACAAGCGTTCCAAACATGCTGCCATAGCCACCGCGGAGCGAAGTCCCACCGACAACCACCGCAGCGATCACATAGAGTTCATACATCAACCCATACTTGGCATCCCCTGTCCCCAAGCGGCTGGCCATGACCAAACCGCCCAATCCCGCGAGTAGTCCTGAGAATCCATAGGCAACCACCATGATCCAATCGACCCGCACTCCGCAAAGCCTCGCCGCGACCTCGTTTCCCCCAATGGCGTAAATGGATCGACCGTAAGTCGTCAAAGTCATCACGCTGTGGGCAACTGCGAAAATCAACAGCATCAGCCATACCGCAGTGGGAATTCCAACCCAATTACCACGGCCGAGCCAAACGAAGAACGAGGGAACTTGGTCGATCGATTGTCCTTTTGAAATCATGAACGCCAACCCACTGGCGATGAGCATCATCGCTAGGGTCGCGATGAAAGGAGGGATCTTGAAACCAACAATCATGCAACCATTGAATAACCCACAAACTCCACACACCGCGATGCCTGCAAGCCCCGCAAGAATCACACTCAGGCCACTTGCATCGATTCCACCCAAATAGTCGCGTATCAAAACCGTCGTGATCACCGAAGCCAAAGCGATCAGACTTCCAACCGACAAATCAATCCCTCCGGTAAGAATTACCAAGGTCATGCCTACAGCCAAGATCCCAATCTCGACGATCCGGTTGACGACATTGATCAAGTTCTGACGTTTGAGAAAATTCGGCCAGAGCGACCCACCGATTTTTTTCAAACTGATTTTTTGATCCGGAAATTTGGTTTCGATGTCTTCGAACAATACCCAATCCCTAGCCCCAGGAGCCAATACGATCTCGATGGGTCGATCCTTCTGAGCGAGGATCTTTTTTCGTATCTCCTGAGGAGTCCCCACCCAAACCCTCTCCTGCGGAGAACTCACGCTGGCGTTTTTCAAAGCCGATTCGAATTCCAAAGCAAACGCCTGATCCTCAGGACTCGGGCTGGCTACGACCACCGTCCCCCACTGGCTCGGTGCAGGCTGCCCGCCCCACACTTGGCTAACGGCTTCCTGAGGTGTTGGCTGTTGTTCTCGGACGGTCATCGCGGAGAAGAACAAGCACAGTCCAAGCAAAACCAGAACCATCGAGTATTTTGCGAAGATGTTTTGCAGCAACAGCATTTTTAGGCTCGTCAGAGATCATCGATTGCAATGCAAGCATTGTAACTTCTTTTACCGATCACGTTGGGCTTGACGCAAAACCCCCTATTTTGACATCCTCGCAATTCGCTCTGGCAAGCAACTTATCGATAGACCTAAAGAACAAGCTCCTACATGAAATCGTTTTGGAACGCGATTCGCGATTCGCTTCACCACGCTCCAGCGCTGGTGCTCGCAACCCTCTGTTCGGTAGGGATCGCATTTCTATGGGGCTCGAATATCGGTGCTTTGTATCCGGTCGTCGAGATGACCCTCAATGGTGAGTCGATTCAATCATGGCTTGAAAAAGGTGCTCAAACGGCTCACAACGAAGCGCAATCGCTTCAGCAGCAACTAGCCGTTGCACCTCCGAATCTGACTCAAGACGAACGAAGTGGTTTAGAGCGACGAGTTTCCCAAGCTACCCGAACGCGAGATTACAAATTATGGTTGGTCTCCTGGGCTGATCGGATATTGCCACGAAATCCATTTCAAACCATTTGTTGGATTATGGGGCTGCTGATGGTCTCGACGCTCATCAAGCATGCGCTGATGCTCACCAACGAATTGCTCATCGGACACGTATCGACAAGCATCGTACGGGATCTTCGCATGAGAGTCTTCGACTCTGCCTTGGCGATGGATCGCAAAACCTATCAAGCCTATGGAACCAGTGGACTGCTGGCCGCTATCACAGCCGCAGCCGACGGACTAACGGCGGGCTTAATCCAACTCTTTGGCGCAGCGATCCGCGAACCTCTTCGCATCGCTTCATGCTTGATTATGGCCAGCTTGATCAACTGGCGTTTGCTATTGCTATCTCTCGTGCTAGCCCCGTTGCTCGTTGCGATCGTCGTCTTCTTTAACCGCAGAATCCGACGGGCAGCATCGGGAATCCTAAGCCGCAACGCAGGCTTTCATGAAGTCCTCTTGGAAGCACTCGGAAATATCTTCACCGTTCAAGCCTTCACCATGGAGCCTTACGAACGTGAGCGATTTCGCCAATGCACCAAGGACATGAAGCGAGTGCAATTGAAGATGGTTTTTTGGACTGGGGTTGGCAAACCCTTTACCGAATTAATCGGTGTGGCGATGGTTGCAATCACCGTTTGCGCGGGGGCTTATCTGGTCGTCAACAAACAAACACATTTGCTCTTTCTCAAGGTTTGCGACACCCCGATGTCGGTGACCGATTTGCTGATATTCTTTGGTCTTTTGATCGGAGCGAGCGACCCTCTGCGAAAACTATCGGGCGTCTCGGTGATGATTTATCAAGGCATGGTATCTTCGGAGCTCCTCTACGGGATCCTCAATGCAAAACCGGTTTTGCCGGAGCCTGCTGAACCCAAAAAGCTTTTGGGACGCCATCACCAACTGAGCCTCAAAAATGTGAGCTTCCATTATCATCCTAATCAACCGGTCCTCTCGGATGTTTCGCTCGAAGTACCCTTCGGCAAAACCGTTGCTCTGTTGGGCTCGAATGGGAGTGGCAAATCGACTTTGATCCAGTTGCTGTGTCGCTACTACGATCCAATTGCCGGATCGATCCAGCTCGATGATATCGATCTAAAGGAACTTGCACTCGCCGATATCCGCAATCGAATCACCTTGGTCAGTCAGAGCACCGAGCTATTTAATCGAAGCGTTTTCGAAAACATACAGTATGGCAGCCCCCATGCGACCAAAGAGGAAGTCGAGATCGCGGCTCGACTGGCCCACGCCCATGAGTTCATCACCCAATCGCTCGCCGACGGCTACAGTACCATGGTTGGACAAGGTGGCCAAAAACTAAGCGGTGGGCAGCGGCAACGCATCGCTCTTGCCAGAGCGATACTTCGCAAGCCTGAGATACTCATCCTCGATGAGTCAACCAGTCAGATCGATATGGCAAGCGAAATTCAGATTCGCGAGACACTTCAAGCCATGAAAGGCCAAATGACAATCCTGATTATCACCCATCGCGAGGCACTCATCGCACTGGCCGACGAAGTCTATAACATGCAAGCTGGAGTGCTGGTCCGCACACAACCCGTCATCCTCGAAATGGATGCAAAGGCTGCCTAAAGATTGGCAGTCTGCAAATTGTCAAACGGCTACTCGATCGATCCATCCGATACCGAATCAGTTCGCTGGATGAGCCGCGGGCGATCTCGAAAAGTCGATTCTTGTCCTTGAGACTTTGTTTCCCGTTGCCCTCGGCAATGATTACGCGATTCGATAAGACGAAGCAACGTACTCGATCGCAAGTCGATAGATGTCGAGTCGTTCGTGGTCAAAAAATGGTTGGGTCATCTGCGCCCTTTCGAGTACGAGGAAATCCGACCTGAAGCACAAACAACCGCTTCACCTACCCAACGGAACCTTAGACGTTCGTTTGCATCCTCTCGATCCAAGGCCAAGCGTCTCCTAACGCTTCCTTTTGTTTGGCATGCAACTGCGAGATTCCGATCTTGGCCAGTTGCATGAGTTCTGAAAGATCCTGATCGTCGAAGGTTGCTTCTTCACCTGTGCCTTGAATTTCCACGAATCGATTCTTGCCCGTCATGACAACGTTCATATCGACATCGGCCCGAACATCTTTGGCATAATCCAAATCCAGATGAGCTTGCGAGTCGACGATTCCGACGCTGATTGCTGCGACCGAATCCCGCAATGGGTACTGGTCGCTAGGGACGCCCAAAAACACCGTGTTGACCGCCTCGATCAAAGCGATCATGCCTCCAGTGATTGCCGCCGTTCGAGTTCCACCGTCGGCTTGCAACACATCGCAATCGATGGTCAAGGATCGTTCACCGAGTTTTTGCAAATCGGCGATGGCTCGAAACGAGCGTCCTATCAAGCGTTGGATCTCGGTCGTCCTGCCGTCGACTTTTCCACTCCGCTCTCGGGCTTTGCGCTGCAACGTGCTGCCCGGGAGCATGTTGTACTCGGCAGTGATCCATCCCTTGCCCTTACCCGCCATCCAATCGGGTACCTTGTCTTCCAAACTGGCTGTACATAAAACAACCGTATCTCCGCATTGGTAGAGAACGGAACCTGGCGTATTTTTCGTAAAACCGCGAACGATCGAAACCGGACGAATCACTGGGTTGCTCATCACTTTATCTTTCCCTGAATGACCAGTTCAAGTTCTTTTGTCTGGAGTGGCCGATCGAAGATCAGCAAGTCGTCCATATCACCAATGTATTCGATTCCGATCATGATTGCAGTTTTGGCTGGATCCCAAGTGAACTTCATCGGGCCTTGAACGGCTCCCTGCAGATTTCCATCGAGGAATAAAGCTGATTTGGCAGGTTGATCTCCAGGTGCATTGATCCCTTCGAACGTGAAGGCAACGTGCTTCCAAGCTTCCCGAGTGAACCCTGGTTTTTTGACTGTAACCATAGGTCGTTTCTCAATAGGCCATTTTTCCCAAGGAGTATTTTGAGGGTTCCAGTAGTTTAGATCGGAAAATACGCCCAATCGGAAGTCGCGAGGCAGGTCCTTGTCGAAATCGACAAACATCGCTGCATCGTTCCAAGCTTTCTCGGTGATTTGAATCGGATCGCAATAACCGGGCATGAGATCCTTGTCCGGATCGAGCCGCATCCAAAAGCAGACCGTTCCAGACATCCCTCCTTGGTATTTCGGGAGTACTTCGCCTTTGTAGCAAATCACTTTAGGCGATTTACCGCCAAAGCGAATGCAGTCGCCAAAGACTCCAGCACCCTTGGCAATCGAAACCTCTGGGCGATCGATACCCGGAGTCCACTGCTTCCGAGCGAGCGATTCGGTCGTATAGACTTTGCCGTCACCTTGTCTGGCCTTTGCGTCAGCAGAGTCGTCGAAGGATGCGTGGAAGACCAACGCTTTTTCAACCGCTATTTGCGTAGAGTCCTGTGCAAGCCCGTTGCGGCACACAAGAGACATAAAGCATAAACAACCCAGCCAAAGTTGAATGCATGTTGGTGGAATCTTCATTGAGCAATGCCCTATGCAATGATTACCTTGGATCGAAAATACCATGTTCATCTTAACCAAGAATCGAAACAACTCAACGACCTCGCGCAGTCATCTCGGTCAATCTCGTCGGCAATCTTCTCTACCGATATCAATCGTTCGGTTTTTTTGATTTCTACAGCAGCTTTAGCCGACTTTCGATGAGTGAGTCATCGCAAAAACAAGGCATCCCAAGTCCAATCATGCTCCGAGCGGCAAGAAAAGAACTCGGGCTCTCGACCGATGAAACCGTGGTCATTGGCGATACCATGGAAACCGACATCCTCGGAGGAGTTCAACTCGAGTACAAAACGATTTTGGTGCTATCTGGATCGACTAGCAACCAAGATCTACGCAAATATGGTTACCAGCCGGATTTGGTTGTCGATTCCCTCGTCCACTTGTCGCACGAGATGGTTCAAACAGAACTCTTTGAGTTGAAGTACTGCGCGCCCGCGGATCACTAAGGCAACTCGACAATCAAAAGCTTAATAAGCTCACCCAGCAATCTTTTGCGATCTCGGTATTTTATAAATTCCGAAATCAATGGCTCAGGGATATCGACTTGCCGTTCGTTCAAATCCGCATAGCCTAGCATCGATTGCCGAGTCCGCTTTGCTTCCGCGTTAGCAAATTTCTCGGGATCCCATCGACTCCCCGATTGGCTCCAGTCCTGTGGCGTTGTCGTTGCGATATCGTGTTGGTTCCCATGGACTTGGGTAGTTGTTGAAAGCAGTGAGTTGGGGAATCGCTGTGACTGAGTTAGATAAATCGGTTGGTTTGCGTCGCGAAGCACAGGGGTCATCGACGCTTTCTCCTTGACCGCAGCTAGATTGGATACATAGTGACCACGGCTCTCGCGCTGATACCGCCACTGCACATCCACGCGGCGAGCGTAATGCTCGACCCACTCACCGCGATTGGGCTCATCGATATCCTCCCAAGTACCCATCCAGGGACACTGAGCGAGCCCACGGCATTCGGGGGGACTCAGTGCCAATCGATACACCTGAACTTGCTCAATAACAGGACCCAAACTCGCACCCTTGCCGATCACCCATCGGTTGTTCTTGCCAAAGACAATCTCCTTCAAGTAACCCTTGGCCAGCGGATGCCGCTTGGTCGCTTGCATTTGACCGTTGACCAGAATTCGAACCGAGTCGGGCCTCCCGAGTCCATCGTTGACGATCGCGATTTGGATAGGTTGATCTGCGGCTACCTCTTGATCGGTCTGTAACTGCTCAAAGGAGATTCGGGAGTCGTGGATCAAGCTGACGCATACGCGACCTTGACGAAGCTCGACTAGCAAAGTCCTCTGAAGTTCTTCGTCGATCTTTCCGTTCGCACATTGCGCGAACAATACGAGCGGATCGAGTCTATCGATCATTTCTTTTGGGATTTTTGCGTCGATTACCAAAGTCCATTCACGAAAACCACGCAACGCTTGACCTTCTTTTGGCTCGTGCATCGCGATTGGGTCTGAATTATCTTGACCGCCATCCTTTGGCCAACTCCAAACAAGTTCGTCGCCTGGGACCGTTGGCCAAATCCGTAAGGACTGCCACCAACGTTTGATTTCGTTGTTGTCTTTCTGGCTCAACTCGATGAGTCGACTCAGGTCCTTGGCCTCGGTTTTTTCGATCGAATCGAGAGCTGCTTGAAATTGCCGAATGAGATTCGATTCGATCGGCGAAAGGTTCTGTGCAATTTGGTAGTCGGACCACTGACCGGCAAGGTACCAAGCGTGCGTGGGCAAGTTCGAGGCATCGCCTGCAGTGCCGACAAGTTGGCTTTGTAGAAACGTATCGAAGCGGGCGTTGCTACTGAAGCTTTGAATCAACCACTTGCGATAACTGTCAGTGTCCCACCCATTTCGCTCGACAGGTTCCATGCTCTCGGGTTTGGAATAGTCGATTTGAAAATGATCGAGCATCCAAGCGTTGGCTTGGGCCTTGGCGTAATCCTCTGAAGAAAAGACGCTTTCAAGAAACCGATCGAAAAATTCTTGTCGCTCGTTGGTGCTTAGCCCGGCGATCTGCTGAGCCTTGGCCGCATCCAAATGGGTATTGGTAAGGGCTCGATGCACCCGCTTGAGTTTGGCTGAGAATTCCTGGCCGCTCCAACTTGCAGCTTGATTCGGCAACTCGATGCTCTGAGCCCGCAGGATGCCGTTTCCTGCGAATAGTAATGCTAAGAGAATAACGGTTCTTACTGCTAACAAAAAAGAGAACCAGACACTTTCTTTGAACTTCTGGTTCTCTTGGATTAGGTTCGGTTCGCTCACAGCGAAGCTTTCTGGAAGAGTTACCTACGATTCATTCTAGGGCTCTAGGCTGACGGTGACCGTCTTGGATTCGGTGTACGCCTTGAGGCCTTCTTCACCGAGTTCGCGGCCTTGACCGCTCATCTTAAAGCCACCGAAAGGAGCGGCTGCGTCAAAAACATCGTAGCAATTGACCCAGACGGTTCCGGCTCGCACTCGTTTGGCGAATTCGTGAGCTCGCCCCACGTTTCGAGTCCAGATCGCTGCAGCCAACCCGTAGAACGTATTGTTCGAACGCTTGATTAAATCCTCCCAGTCATCGAACGTGAGGATGGACATGACGGGTCCAAAAATCTCTTCTTTGGCGATCGACATCGAGTCGGTCACTCCGTCGAAAATCGTTGGCTGGACAAAGTAACCTTTATCGCCAAAGCGACTTCCGCCTGCGATGCACTTGGCTCCTTCGGCATTTCCCTTATCGATGTAGCTCATGATCTTATCAAACTGAGCTTGGTCGACTTGTGGGCCTTGCTCGGTTTTGGTCGAGAGCGGGTTTCCGACGCGTCGAGCCTTGGCAAGCTTTTGAACTTTTTCGACGAACTCTGCGTGGACTCGCTTGTCGACAAAGACACGGCTACCAGCACAGCAGCATTGACCTTGGTTGAGGAACAATCCGATATAAGCACCTTGTGCGGCTCGATCTAGATCGGCATCGGCCATGACCACGTTGGGACTCTTGCCACCGAGTTCGAACGTCAATCGCTTGAGTGTCTCGGATGCATCCCTCATGATGACCTGAGCGGTGCGGTGTTCGCCTGTGAAGGCGATTTTATCAACACCCGGGTGTCGAACGAGCGAAGCCCCTGCGGTGGGACCGAATCCGGGAACGACGTTGATCACTCCATTGGGGATACCGGCTTCTTGGGCCAACTGAGCCAATCGAAGACAGCTCAGTGGAGTCTGTTCGGCTGGCTTCATGACGATCGTGCAACCGGCGGCAAGTGCGGGCCCCCATTTCCAAGCCACCATGAGCATTGGGAAGTTCCAAGGGATGATTTGACCTGCAACTCCGACGGCTTCGCGGCGTGTGTAGGTCAGGTAGTTGCCTCGAATCGGGATCGTCGAACCGTGGATTTTGTCTGCATAACCCGCGTAGTATCGCAAGCAATCGAGCACGAGAACCAAGTCGCCGTATCGGGATTCGTTGATTGGTTTTCCGTTGTCGAGGCTTTCAAGAGCCGCCAGCTCGTCGATATTCTCTTCGATCAGATCAGCGAGCCTGTACATCAGTTTGCCGCGATCTCGGGCGTCCATCTTCGACCAAGGTCCTTCATCGAAGGCCTTGCGTGCTGCCTTGACAGCCAGATCGATGTCCTCTTTGTCCCCCTCGGCGACTTGGCAAATCTCTTCCTCGGTGGCCGGGTTCAGGGTAGCAAAGGTTTTGCCTGAGCGGCTCGGTTGCCATTTGCCGTCGATGAAGCATTCGGTGTGGTGGATTTTCGGGGCTTTAACGGTCTTTTCTGCGTCTGCAATCGCCATAGTCGCTGCGACTCCATTTGGGGAAAGGATCAACTGAGGAACCAAAGGACGTAGTCCCTGTAAGAATATCCGGTTGCCCAGGGCGATGCCAGTGCCGACAAAACCGCTACAGCCCCCACAAAACCTTAAAATCGAGGATTCCTTTGGTCTGAAAAAAACCCTTCGTCGCTACAATAGAGGGCACAATCATTGACCCTTGTGTGTCTAAACCTATGGATTCCCTTATGAAAACCAAATCGTTGGCAGTTGTCGGCCGAGGCTTTGCGGTGATGGTTGCGCTGTCTTGGATTTCTTTGAGTCCAAACAGTTGGGCACAAATCGTTCAAATCCCAAGCATGGGAACATTCAATATCTCCGGTTCGATGGCCGTTCCGGACCGAGGGACTGGATTTATGGGTGGTAACGCCAGCGGTATCGGGAGCACGGCACCTGGGGCAATCGGGCGATCCACGGGTGTCTCTGGAACTTCGGTCTCGACCACTGTTATCGACTTGGATGAACTCGACAAGATGATACGCTCCCAAGCCTCCAGCGCGACGAGTGAACCGACCCTCAAGCAATTCGATCCATCGGGTTATTCTAGGTTGCCCGCCAAACCCAAAGGCCGAGCGGCACCCGCCGGCTACGACTACTTGGCAGCCCTCAGTGGGGACTCTCCCGATAAACCCCATGTAAGCGGATATGGCAGTGTCCTGCACGAAACCGATTCGGATGCGACCAAGTACTATTTGAACTTAGCCAACTTGGCCAGACAGCGAGGGCATTGGGCGTCGGTCGAGACCTACTATCGCTTGGCCTGGCAAAGCCTCCCGCAATCGCGGAGGGAAACGGCTCTTCGATCTCTGGAAAAGTCCCGTGCGAAAGCTTCGCAGGAGCGAGTGATGCTCAAGGGGCAAATGCCAAGTAAAAGTGCGAGCAACTCCAGATAAGCATCGTGCAAACGGTTCGATTGCAAGATGCCTTCGTACGAATCTCTATGACACAAAAACAAACCCGCATCACCGTTCGAACACTCCAAGCGATGAAGCAAAGGGGGGAAAAGATCGCGATGCTAACAGCATACGATTACCCCACGGCCCAGATGCTCGATCAAGCTGGAGTCCACTGCTTGCTGGTCGGCGATTCCTTGGGGATGGTTGTTCAAGGGCATGAAACGACAATCCCAGTGACACTTGAGCAGATGATTTATCACGGGGAAATGGTGGCCCGTGCGGCACGCCAAGCTTTGGTGGTTGTCGATTTGCCCTTTCCCGTTGGCCAAATCAGCGTGTCGCATACGGTCGAATCCGCTGCCAAGATCATGAAGCAGACGCAGTGTCAAGCGGTCAAGATGGAGGGGGGGCACCAGCAGGCCGACTCGATCGCTGCCTTGGTCGATGCCGGCATCCCTACGATCGCACATATCGGATTGCGTCCGCAGAGTGTTCACGCCTTGGGAGGGTATCGGGTCCAAAAGGATTCTGAGCGGCTGATGAAGGACGCTCAGGCCGCACAACAAGCAGGTGCGTTTTGCGTTTTGATGGAGTGCGTCCCTGCGGAATTAGCCAAAGAGGTCACTCGAAGTCTATCGGTGCCAACCATCGGCATTGGAGCGGGTCCAGAGTGCGACGGACAAGTCTTGGTGACCAACGATCTTCTGGGCTGGAATTCCGGTTATGTTCCGAAATTCGTCAGGAAGTTTGCCGATTTGAGGTCGCAAGCACTCGACGCCGCCAGAGAATACTGCAAGCAGATCCAAAGCGGAAAATTTCCCGGATCCGAGGAATCGTTCTAAAGCAATTTATGAAAAATCCATTGCCTATCGTTCAACCCGAGCCCGACGCCGGTGCTTGCAGCACATCAGCCATTGCCAGTCAAAACGCCAACGGCAATGTCGTTTCCAGATTTCTCGATAATCTTGGGGAAAGACAACCGACCGGGCCGTTGGCCAAGGCACCGCTTCCGATGTCGATGGAGGAGGCTCGAGCCAGAGGTTGGGACGAACTTGATGTCGTCTTTGTAACCGGTGATGCCTATATCGATCATCCGAGCTTTGCGATGTCGATTCTTGGTCGGGTCTTAGAGGCTGCTGGGTATCGAGTGGGAATTGTCTCACAACCCGATTGGCAATCGTGCAAAGATTGGCAACGCTTTGGTCGGCCTCGATTGTTCTTTGGCATCAGTGCGGGGAACATGGATAGCATGATCAACCACTACACGGCCAACCGCAAAGTCCGCAACGATGATGCTTACTCGCCAGGTGGACGGATTGGACTCAGGCCCGATCGTGCCACATTGGCCTACTGCCAGCGAGCACGTGAAGCCTACAAAGGGGTACCGGTGATCGCAGGGGGCGTAGAAGCTTCATTGCGGCGATTGGCGCACTACGATTATTGGAGCGATAAGGTTCGCAAAAGCATTTTGCTTGACTCCAAAGCGGATTTGGTCGCTTTTGGGATGGGAGAGAACTCGATCATCGAGATCGCAAAGCGGCTCGAATCTGGTCAAAGCGTCAAGGACCTGCGGGACATGCGCGGTGTGGCTTATGCACTTGGGGCTTCCGAAACAATCCCAGAAGATGCGCTCGAGTTGCCATCGTATGAAGCCGTATCAAGCGACAAAGTTTCATTCTCGATCGCCACGAGAATGATCCACCATGAAACCAATCCGCTCAATGCAAGACGCTTGCTCCAACGCCATGGCAATCAGGCTGTCGTGTGCAACGTTCCTGCGCTGCCCATCAGCCAAGAAGCGATGGATCGAATCTACGGATTGCCTTATACGCGTAAAGCTCACCCGAGTTACAGTGAGCCGATCCCAGCCTTCAACATGATCAAGAACTCTGTGACGATCATGCGCGGTTGCTTTGGCGGTTGTACTTTCTGCTCGATCACTGCCCATCAAGGTCGAATCATCCAATCGCGCTCCAAAGAATCGGTTCTCAACGAGATCCGACAAATGAGTCAAGACAAAGATTTCAAGGGGATCGTCAGCGACATCGGAGGCCCGACAGCCAACATGTACCACATGCGATGCACGAAACCCGAGGTCGAGGCTGTCTGCCGGCGGCAATCCTGTGTGCATCCAAAAATTTGCAAGCTTCTAGGGGTTGATCATCAACCGGTGATCGAATTGATGCGTCAAGCAAGAGAGTTGCCAGGTGTGAAAAAAGTGCTTGTAGCTAGCGGCATCCGAATGGATCTAGCTCGTCAATCCCCTGAGTACATCCGAGAACTTACCGAACATCACGTCGGTGGTCACTTGAAGGTGGCACCCGAGCACGTCGATCCTGATGTGCTGTATAAAATGCGTAAGCCCGCCAATGACGATTTTGAGTTCTTCACCGAGGAGTTCAAGCAAGCATCTGCCGATGCGGGTAAGAAGCAATTCATTATCCCATACTTCATTGCATCGCATCCGGGCAGTTCGATCGAATCGATGATTGAATTAGCGGTGTTCCTCAAACGCAATGGATATAAACCCGACCAAGTTCAAGACTTCATTCCGGCTCCCTTGGACGTCGCTACGAGCATGTACTACACAGGTCTTGATCCGTTCTCTCTCAAAGAGGTCTATATCGCAAAAGCGCTCAAGGATCGCAAATCCCAAAGAGCGCTGATGCAATTCTTCAAGCCCGAAAACTACTTCGAAGTTCGCGACGCTTTACGACAAGCCGGACGAAGTGATTTGATCGGGGAAGGGTGCGATTGTTTGATCCCTTCGAAACCGCCCAAGGAGGCGATCGACAAGCGGCGGACCGACGCCAACGAGCGCTTTCGTGGCGAATATGTCCACAAGATCCCCAACCCCAGCGGTTCATCCGCCCCGAATCCAACGACTCCAAAGGGACAGCAGCGCAAGGGTTCCAAAAAGCAGCAAAGATCCGCACCTTCGTCTGAAAAAGGAAGCGGAAAAAATCCTGGGGTTGGCTACCGTCCCGGTCGCCGGGTTCCCTAAGTCCGGTTTTTTGCGGAAAATGCCGGCACCGGGATGCACCTTGCGGCCATTTGCTTGGAGAATATCGCCGGTTCTGCTTTAATCTATGCTATTTTGGATACAATTGGACAGATCTGTTTTGCATCCGCCACCTCCACAGCGAGCCGGTGGATATTTCAATCGAGCGAATAAGGCTTTCCGTCATGCGACAAACTTCCTTGCGACAAGCACGATCCACGAAATCGCAACTCCGCTGCTCCTTGGCCAAAAGCTTGGCACTCAGTTGCCTCATGGGACCGGCTCTAGGGCTCATGTGTTCCGAGTCTCTGGTCTTTGGCCAAGACGCGCAAGCCCCGGCGTATCGTACTAAAGATGTCGATGCCGCTTTGTGCAACGATGCCAAGATCAAAGAGAAGAATGAAAAGCTCAAGCCTGAGGCGTTTGATATCGCAGGTATCGAAGCGTATTACCAGAACTGCATCTTTGCGAGGTTAGCTCAGCCTAATTCCGAGTCGATGAATAAGGCCCGAGGCGAAATTCTCTCGGATCTCGACGTCTTAGAGCGACGCAGTAAGCAAAGTCCCGAGATGCTCGCTGAGTACAACAAGATGCTCTTGCGACAGATCAAGGAGTTCCTGTCGAAGGATAACGAAGGCAAACAGTATCATCCATCGGCGAGGGTCGTCGCCGCAGTCATCGCCGCACGTGTGAGTCGAGCACCAGCAACGACTACTTCCGGTGCTCTTGCCGATCCTCTAGCTACAAAACTACTTTTGGATTTGCTCGATCCTAAAGAGGGTGAGAACGATGGCATGATCGCCACGTCACTTTCCTACTTGCCTAAGCATTGGATTTATCCAGGAATGGATGCAGCAGGCTTGGAAAGAGCTCAAGGGCAGTTTTTAACCAACCTACAAGCATTCCTGGCAAACCAAAAGCCCGCCGCCCGTGGGAAGAAAGAGGAAGATTATCTCAAGGAGTTGATGATTGAGAATCTGACCATCATTGCTGGTGGAAAAGGGGACGCGGCCAAGCAGGCCAACAGCATGCTTGCAGGGATGGTGATACCGGTATTGAAAGATCCAAAAAAACATTCCGAATGGCTCGCCGAAAAAGCGATGTGGAGTTTCGGACAAATCAAACTCGCTGATCTGAAACCAGAGGACATTTCAGAAATCCAAAAAGGATCTCTTGAGTTCGTTAAATCAAGTCTAGAGGCGTGGACCAAGCGCTGCGATCAAACACAAGCGGCAACGCCAGGCGGGTTTGCCGGAATGCCAGGGGCTGGTGGTGGTGGACCTCCTGGAGGCCCCGGTGGTGGAGTCGGCGGTGGCCTAGGCGGTGGCGAACCCGAAAGCGGCGGACCTGGCGGTGCACCCGGTGGAGGATCAGCAGGTCCCCCCGGCTTCCCAGGAAACAATCCGAGACCCAAGAATCCGTTCGATGATCAACCGAAGGAGGTCAAAAATGCTCGCCGCTTCTTGCAACAACGTCTCGAACGAGTTCACTACGGTTTAACAGGGACAGGCCGCAAATCCTCAACGGCAACGGCTCCAACCGAAACAAAAGGTCTCATGTCGCTCTTGGATGATGCAGGCAAACCCAAGCTAATCGACGTCGTCAAGAAGGTCGAAGGTTTGCAAGACGAGCTAAACAAAGAGACACTCACGAGCATCGATGCCGTGAAGCTCGGCACGCGAAGGCCTGTGTTTGATCTCAAGCAGGCGATTGCTGCAATCATTGGCGAGGACGGCTCGAAGAAAGAGCAGTTGCCCGATGAGCCTGGCAAAGATCCAGTGGATGATGGATTCGGCGGGGCGGGTGGAAACTAGCCGCTACCATGGCTTCCTCCAAGGAAGATCCTGACAAAACAGAAATCCGCGCTCGTGGGACTCCAAGCCAAGAGGCGAGTGTGCAGTCCCCAGCGGACATCCAATCCTTGGTTGGATCGTTACTGGATCACTATCGAATCGAGTCTCTTGTTGGCCAGGGAGGAATGGGTGCTGTCTATCGCGCCATCGATCAACGTCTCGATCGCGTTGTGGCTGTGAAGGTTGTACCGATACTGCATCGGAAAGCCGATACGCTCCGAAGGTTCCGTATCGAGGCTCAAAGTGCAGCGAAGCTTGATCATCCCAATATTGCTCGTGTGTACAACGTCGGTGAGACCGAGCAATGGAACTACATCGTCTTCGAATTCATCGAGGGGATCAATCTGCGGCAACTCGTGCTCGATCGAGGGCCATTGAGTGTCGACGATGCAACCCACTTTGTCTGCCAAGTATCCGACGCATTGCAACACGCCAGCGAACGTGGTGTGGTTCACCGCGATATCAAACCATCGAATATCCTCTTAGCAACGGACGGCAAAGCCAAGATCGTGGACATGGGCTTGGCTCGCACGACGGCCTTGGATCGCTCCCAAGGCGATCAGACTGCCAGCGGTACGACCCTTGGTACGTTTGATTACATCTCTCCTGAACAAGCCCATGATCCCCGGGATGCGGATGTCCGAAGCGACATTTATTCGCTCGGATGTACCTTGTATTACTTGCTTACCGGACAACCTCCGTTTCCAGACGGGACCGCATTGCAGAAGCTGCTCATGCACGGGAGCAAGATGCCCGAGGATCCCCGCATCTTTAGGGATGATTTAAGCGATCCGCTGATTGCCATTCTTAAGAAAATGATGGCCAAGAAACCTCGTGATCGTTATCAAACACCTGAAGATTTAGCCAGCGATCTGCGGATGCTCGCTAAAATCGACAACCTCGCGTGGAGCTCGGATTTGGCGGAGTTTGCGTTGGTCTCCAGCCAATCTCGCAGATCTTGGTTTGAAGCATTGCTACCGTTGATCTTCTGCATCGCCCTGATCGCTGGAGTCACTTTGTGGCTTGTGAACGCAAATCAAAATGACGCGGTGTTTTCGATTCCCAAAGTGGAAATTGCGGATGTATCGCTTGCATCAAATTCCCAGTTGCCTGATGTAGCTCCCGATGAAACCGTCGCTCCACCTGATTCGGTTGGCAAATCAGGGAAATCAGATACCAGTCCCGGCGATGTCAAGGAGCAAGATGCCCAGGAGGCCGGAACCAGGGAAGGTCAATCGATCCAATGGGTCGTTAGTTCTGACCCAGACCAGATACCTTCCTTGCGAGATATCTTTGGCGATGCCAAGCCCAAGAGTTTCAAAAGTCTCGATGATGCCTTAGCCGAGGCCGCGAGCTTATCAACAGCGTGTCGCATTTGGATCGCACAGGATTGCGCGATTCAAAAGCCTTGGCCGTCGACAGGCGTTGATCGGGCATTTTCGTTAGAAATCCAATCGATTCCCGATCACCGCTATAGTATCCGCATCGATGATTCAGCCGTTTCGGGAAAATCTGGCGAATTCCAGAGATGTTTCGAGCTCGATGGAGGCCAACTGAATTTGTCCGATATCGATGTGCTTTGGAACGTCCCTGTTTCGAGTGTCTCGCCTAAGTCGCTTGTATTGGTAAAGCCAGGTAGCAGATGTGCATTGGAGAATTCCACCTTTACCATCATCGGCCCATCGACAAGCGGGATCCCTAGCCTTGTTGCCATCGAACCCCAGAGTCGAGATATCCCCGGTGGCGTTGCAGTAGGGAGCAGTCCCAGATTCACAGAGGTACGGATCGAACGCTGCTCGGTGCGAGGTCAGTGTGATCTGATTCACGCAGATTCCTCGGATCGATTGGAGTTACGTATTCGGAAGTCTTGGTTTGCGATATCTGGATCGATGGTTGTCAGTGAGGGTAACCGATCTTTGAATCGCTCACCAAGAGTTCGAATCGAGATCTCCGATTCTACATGCATCACCCTTAAACCCTGGCTTCGTATAGAGCTATCCAACGCGATGCCTTACCCGATCGCAGTGGTTCGAATTGCCAATCAATGTGTTTTTGCTGGTGCGAAATCGATCGTCGAATGGGATGCAACCGACTGCACAGACTGGGTCTTTTCCAACCAAGTCAAGAAACTCGATGATCTTGGCCGTTGGATCGATTTTCGAGGCATCGACAATGCCTACGATGGAGGAACGATCGAGGAACTCATTCGGGTGCAAATGTCGATGTCCAGCGAGGAAATGCAGATCGATACCGACTCGAATCTTCTTCGTAACGAATTGGGAATGGAAGTCTTAGGAATATGGCAACAACAAGCCCCTTGGGATCCGCTCAATATGCAACGAGCAGTTCCTACGGCCATTCCTCCTGGGACGCTAGGTTTTGATATCGGTGTGGCGACTGAGCAACTACCAAGTTTTCCAAATCCCTGAGCTATCTTCAACCGTTTATGGCGTATAACCGCCCCAACGGGGCACAATGAGATAGCCCAGGGCAAAGCGAAGCGACGCCCTGGGTATTGGTATGCCCTCGTTGCATCGCAGGGCCCCAATTCAGGAACGTTCGATCGAGCACTTCGGTCCAATGCTATATTCGTGCTTCTTCTCGTACTCGTACTCAGCATCGCGGTACTCGTACTCGTACTCGTACTCGAATCGATCCAGTACAGCTATTCGGCCTATTGGTCCGCAAGTTGCCGCGAACCGCTTCGATCAACGATCGGCAGTGCCGCAGTTCAAACAGCCATCGAGTACGAGTACCGTTTCACTGAGTACCGCTTCACTGAGTACGAGTACGACGAAATCCAATGCGAGCCACGAACGCCCGCATGGACCGAGTGCGAGGAGAAAAAGTCACCATGTCAGAGTGCGCCCGGTCGAGCACTTCGGTCCAATGCTATGTTCGTGCTTCTTCTCGTACTCGTACTCAGCATCGCGGTACTCGTACTCGTACTCGAATCGATCCAGTACAGCTATCCGGCCTATTGGTCCGCAAGTTGCCGCGAACCGCTTCGATCAACGATCGGCAGCGCCGCAGTTCAAACAGCCATCGAGTACGAGTACCGTTTCACTGAGTACCGCTTCGCTGAGTACGAGTACGACGAAATCCAATGCGAGCCACGAACGCCCGCATTGACCGAGTGCGAGGAGAAAAAGTCACCATGTCAGAGTGCGCCCGATCGAGCACTTCGGTCCAATGCTATGTTCGTGCTTCTTCTCGTACTCGTACTCGAATCGATCCAGTACAGCTATTCGGC
>JBEIGI010000060.1:0-32982 GCA_040381975.1 Pirellula sp. | reverse complement strand
TTCCTTGGATCCCTGGCTGTTCTCCTGAGTGTTGCAGCCCTGGCCTACGGTATCTACTTGCTGAAATTCAAAGTTCTAGTGGCTACCGCTCCACCCCAAGAAGCCCGACCGACTCCTGTGGTTTTCTCAAACCCACAAACGATTCAACTGCGATCTGCCTCGACAGTTATTGGAACGGTCGTCGCTCCCCGCTCGATTCAACTCAAAACCGAGACGGTAGGAACCGTCAAAGCGATCCACTTCCAATCCGGCGATATCGTCAATCCAGGACAAGTTCTCGTCGAACTCGACACGAGCGTCGAACAAGCAACCCTCGCGAGTGCCAAGGCAGCCGAACGTATTGCCGAGTCGACTTATCGCAGGATCAAAAAAGCCATGGAAGTCCAAGCCCTTAGCGAATTGGATCTGGACCAAACCGAAGCCCAGCTAGCCCAAGCCAAGGCCGAAGTCGCTCGAATCGAAGCGGTCATTCGTCGCAAGATCCTCGTCGCTCCTTTCCGCGCACAAGCAGGCGTCTTTGATATCCAACCTGGACAATACCTCTCCGAAGGCTCGCAGATCACGATGCTCCAAGGGATTGACGACTTTGTTTTCGTCGATTTCATGATGCCACAGCAAGTAGCTGATTACCTTCAAGTCGGCCATCAGATCTCGCTGGAACACCTCGGACAAATCATAGAGGCCCAAGTCGTAGCTCTCGACTCCCAGGCCGATCGAGTCACTCGATCTCTCGCGGCCCGGGCTAAAGTCATCCATCCCCCGGCAACCCTCCAAGTCAACGACTCGGTGAAAGTGGTTGCCGAGTATGGTCAGCCGCAGCCAACGGTTTTGATCCCTTCATCGGCTCTTCGAACCAATCCAACGGGCGCCTATTGCTTCGTCGCTCAAATCGATCCGAAGGATACAGCCAAGTGGATCGCAAAGCGTCGCGAAGTCATCGTTGGAGCTACCGTTGGAAACAATGTGTCGATCCGCCAGGGCATCGATCCTAAAGAACAAATCATCGCCGACGGCTCCTTCAAAATCTACGATGGAACCTGGATCGTTCCCTCTGAACTTACCAAAGCAGCACCTTAATCTCTCACAAGCTACCGGCTCAGCGATGAAATCGATTACCGATATTTTTATTCGGCACCCGGTCCTTGCGATCGTTGTCAACCTCATGATCGTTCTGCTGGGAATCCGATCGGCCCAGTCTTTGCCCGTGCAGCAATTCCCCAAACTTGAAAGCACCTCGATCGTCATCACGACGGTCTATATCGGAGCAAGTGCCGAGACGATTCGCGGGTTTTTGACCACACCTATCGAAAAAGCCGTCTCCTCGATCGGGGGAGTCGATTACATCGAATCCAAAAGCGTTGCGGGCTCTAGCCAAATCACTATTCGATTGAAATTGAATCACAATGCAACCCAAGCCTTGGCGGAAGTCAACACGCGACTCCAACAAGTCCGGCGCGAACTCCCTGCCGAAGCCGAACCGAGCGTCGTAGAAATCCAGCGAGCCGATCGACCTTACGCTTCGTTCTACCTCAGTTTCACTTCCACCCAATGGGATGTCCCACAACTGACCGACTACCTGACAAGAACCATCCAGCCCCAGCTAACAACGATCTCGGGTGTCCAGCGAGTAGGAGTCGAAGGTGGTCGTACGCCGGCGATGCGGATCTGGATCTCTCCGAATAAACTTTCGGAGCTGAACCTAACCCCAGGCGATGTCTACGGTGCTCTTCGGCGCAATAACTATTTAGCTGCGATCGGTCGAGTTAAAAACGATTCGGTCCAAGTCGATCTTCTGACCGATACGGATTTGAAAACTGCCGAAGAATTTCGAGACCTGATCGTTTCGCAAAAGGATGGTGCCGTTATCCGATTGGGCGATATCGCCACGGTGGAATTCGGTTCAGAAGAAGCCGGCATGGTCGCGATGTATCGTGGAAAGGAAGCTGTTTATGTATCGGTATGGCCGCTGCCTGGTACCAACGAGATCGAAGTAGCCAATCGGCTCAACGAGGCGATGGCGAAACTCAAGCCAACCTTGCCCGATCATATGGAAATGAATCTGGCTTACGATGCCACTCGCTTCATGCGAGATGCACTTGGCGAAATCTCGAAAACCTTGTTCGAAACCATCGCAATTGTCGGATTGGTAGTCTTCCTGTTTATGGGTTCGCTTCGAACAGCCATCGTTCCGCTGATCGCTATGCCCGTTTCGCTCATCGGTGCCACAATCCTGATGTATTTGCTAGGCTTCTCGCTGAATCTCCTGACGCTCCTGGCGATTGTTTTGTCGGTCGGTCTTGTTGTCGATGATGCCATCGTTGTGGTTGAAAACGTCCAGCGGCACATCCGAGAGGGAATGACCAAGATCGATGCTGCACTGCTAGGGGCACGTGAGCTCTTTACGCCGATCGTCGCTATGACAATCACACTTGCAGTCGTCTATGCACCGATCGGTTTTCAAGGTGGGCTCACAGGGATGCTATTCAAGGAGTTCGCGTTCACTCTTGCAGCAGCCGTTTTGCTCTCAGGCGTGGTAGCAGTAACCCTTTCACCAATCATGAGCGCTCAGATGCTCTCGGCCAGTGGAAAAGAAGGTTTCCTCACGCGACTTGTGAATCGAATCTTCGATGCCTTTCAACACGCCTATGGACAGATCCTCCAATGGGCACTGCAGGTCCGCTGGGCCATTGCGCTAGCAACATTGCTGGTAGCCTTTGCCGCAGCTCCTTTTTATATCATGAGCTCCAAGGAACTGGCTCCTGTCGAGGATCAAGGCGCTATTGCAGTGATGCTCAAAGCCTCCCCGGATGCATCCTTGAAGAGTTCCGTTGGCTGGGCTAAAGTGCTTGCTGAAAAGTTCGCCAAGATGGATGAGACCGACTACATGTGGGCCTTGGTCGGTTCCAACTCAGGCTTCGGTGGAATCATCACCAAAAGCTGGCACGATCGAGAGAAGGAACATTTGCGCAGCACCGCTGCGATGGTTCCCGAAGCCTTTGGTATCGCCTCCCAAATTCCAGGTTTGCAACCCTTCCCGGTCTTGGTTCCGCCACTGCCGGGTGCTGGCAGTTTTGATGTCGAACTGATTTTAAAGAGCGATCTGCCTGTCGAACAATTGACGATCCTATCCGAACAGATTTTGGCAGAAGCCAACAAAAGTGGCCTGTTTATGTTCGTCGATACCGACCTGAAAGTCGATTTGCCTCAGGCACAAGTGGTGGTCGATCGTGAAAAAGTCGCTGATTTAAAACTCGATCTTGCCTCAATCGCCGGAGAGCTCGGTGTTCTCTTGGGCGGAGGTTACGTCAACCGGTTTAACTACTTCAATCGGTCCTACCAAGTCATCCCGCAATTGGCCGAGGAGGATCGTCAATCGGCATCCTCCTTAATGGATCTCAAAATCAGAACACCCAGCGGCCAACTGATACCGGTCTCGACATTCGCGTCGGTCGTTCCGAAGACGGCCCCGAGGGTACTGAGCCGTTTTCAACAACAAAGCTCGATACAGATCCAAGCTGCGGTGATTCCAGGTGTCCCTGGGTTGACTAAGGAATCAGGTCTCACTCGCATCGAGCAGATCGTGCAAAAGGTAGTCGGGCCCAACGCATCGATGGACTATGCCGGAGAGTCTAGGCAAATACGCAAAGAAGGTTCATCGCTGACAGTCACCCTAGGGATCGCTTTGGCACTGATTTATCTGGTGCTTGCAGCTCAGTTCCAATCGTTCCGCGACCCGCTCATCGTTCTGGTTGGCTCAGTACCCTTGGCTATCTCCGGAGCACTGCTTCTTACCTTTTTAGGACTCACGACCATCAATATTTATTCCCAAGTCGGTTTGATTACACTTGTAGGACTAGTCGCTAAGAATGGTATTTTGATTGTGGAGTTTGCCAACCATTTGCAACAAGAGGGATTGAGTAAGTGGAACGCGGTAATCGAGGCTTCGAAAACAAGGTTGCGACCGGTTTTGATGACCAGTGCAGCGACCGTTTTTGGTCATTTGCCTCTGGTTTTTGTAACCGGCCCGGGTGCCGAAGCTCGAAATAGCATTGGAATCGTCTTGGTCGCTGGCATGGCTATTGGTACTCTCTTTACCCTGTTTGTTGTCCCTTGTTTGTACGTACTGATTGCCGGATCCAAGCGATCGACCAGCCCCGCATGATCCGAGCAACCTAACTAAAAAACGCTGATGCTCAAATACTCAACTGCCGGCGAATCGCACGGCAAATCACTCTTGGCTTTGATCGATGGGTTCCCCGCAGGACTAACCGTTGACGAAGGTTTTATCAACCATGAGTTGCACCTGCGCCAAGGTGGTTACGGACGAGGGGGCAGGCAGAAGCTCGAACAAGATACGGTGAACATCCTTTCGGGCACTTGGCAATCGGTAACCTTGGGCTCACCGATCGCGATGCAGATCGTCAACAACGATTACAAGCTCGAGAGGCTTAAAGAGCTTGAGCGTCCAAGACCCGGCCATGCGGACTTAACCGGTGCGATCAAGTACCTAGGGTCGATCCGAGGGGTACTCGAGCGATCCAGCGCCCGAGAGACGGCTGCTCGAGTGGCCGCAGGTGCCTTGGCAAGACTCTTGCTGCGTGAGTTCGGGATCGAAACCGTCGGCTATGTTGTCGAACTCGGTGAGATGAGTTTTGGTTCCCAAGGGACCAAGGATCTTTCTATTAGCCAAATTCGCGATCTGAGGGATTCGAGTTCCCTGTATTCGGTTCAACCTCAAACCGATCCCGATGCCCAAGCTTATATTGATCGCATGGCAGACGAAGGAGATACGCTTGGAGGGATCGTCGAGGTTCGGGTCGATGGGTTGCCATTTGGGCTCGGGACACATGCCCAGTGGGATCGAAAGCTCGATGGCAAGTTGGCGCAAGCGGTCATGGCTGTGCAGGCGATCAAAGGGGTCGAGATCGGAATGGGTTTTGAGGCGGCTCGCAAGCGAGGTTCTCAAGTACACGATCCGATCCAACACGATCCGAGCTTATCGCACCTACCTCACCTTGGGTATGTTCGTCCAACGAACAACGCTGGAGGACTCGAAGGTGGCATGACCAATGGTCAGCCCCTGATTCTCAGGGCTGCAAAGAAGCCAATTAGCACTTTGCGCAAACCTCTTGAGTCGATCCGGATGGAGGATAAGCAGCCTCATCGGGCCAATTATGAACGAAGCGATGTGTGTGCAATATCGGCCGCAGCGATCATCGTCGAGCACGTGGTGGCCTTTGAAATCGCCTCTGCCTTGGTGGATAAATTCGGGGGAGACAGCGTCGTTGAGATGAAGGCTAGATACGATCTTTTTTTGCAAATGGCCAGAGCTCATTGAGGCTCATTGGTGAATTTTAAATGACTTTCTCCGATTTATGATATACTGCCCTGAGTTTTGGCGCCCAAGACCTTGGCGTTCGTAGCCTCTGGATTCTAGAGCCCTTCCTCATCAAGTTTAGAACGCCGCTCCTTAGGAGCTTCGACGAAAAATGAGTGACAACAAGCAGGATCAACCCCAAGAGCAATCACCTCTCCAATCAGAGTTTCAGCCTCGGATGCCTTTGCCCCAAGAGCCCGAGCACAAACTTTGGGAGGGTGGGTATTCTCCAAAGGCCATGTATGGCACATGGTTGGCTTTAGCCATCACCACTCTAGGGGTGATCGCTGCGATGATCGCCCTGCCGGCCCTAAAGATCATCGGCCCACTTGATAAGAGCATCTGGTGGATCGTTCTTGGCATCCTGGCTTGTTGCTGGATCTATGGCATCGCGAGTTTCTTGTACAAGCGACTGAGCACCTATTACGAGTTGACCACTCAGCGCTTTATTCACTCGCGAGGCATCCTCATTCGAACCGTGGATCGAATCGATGTGATCGATATCGATGATGTGACTTATGTCCAAGGAGTCATACAAAGGATGCTCGGTGTTGGCAAGATTCAGCTACGAAGCAAAGATAGATCTCATCCCCAATTGCTCCTCGCGGGGATCGACCAAGTTCAGCGTGTCAGCGGCATGATCGATGATGTTCGTCGAAAGGAACGTCGCAAGCGCAGTCTGCACATCGATGCAAGCTAAAGAAGAGTCCTTCATCCCGGTTCACCCAAACGAGTTCCAAGTAGCCTTGGAACGCTCTGAGCAGACCGACCAAGATGCTCTTGAATTCGTACGGTCGATCAAAGCCGATCTAGCTCACAAGATACATCAGCGGATCCACGAACGCTTTAAGGGTTTGCTCGAAGGCTACACGTTCGTCGATCCAGACCGCGAGTCGGCTGATGCGGAGCTTACAGCAAGCCTAGCTTCGGAAGTCTCGATCGCCCAGCTTGTTGAAGCGACCGAAGACCTGCTAGTGTTGGCCAACTACCATCGCCTAACGCCCAGCGAAATTTATCAAGCACTTCGAACAGCGACGGCTTGGGGTGTGAATCTCAAAATTCGTTTCACGGATTACAAACGGCTTCGCGTCTATGCCCGTGGCGATGCTCTTGGGCATCGTGTTGCTCGTCGTTGGTACAGACTCTTCCGAAAGAACGAATATTCGGTACCTATCTATCGCCAATTGGTCGTCGTTTTCGAGCGTTCTACGCCAAATGGCCAATTGCACTTGAGGATGTTCAAGAACATCCCACACGCCGATGTCGATATGCTCATCCCTGGATCAATCAAGGTGTCTTGGCTCGATCAGGGCAAGATAGGGATACCGACGTTGTGGGGGTTTTCGATGACCGTCACTCGTTTGGTTCGCAGTGTATGGATATTGGCACTGCTTGGAGCCGTGGAGATTTTCCGCGCTGTGTGGATGTATATCGCAGTGGTGATCGCTACCGTTTTATACTCGGTCAAGGTTTTTTTCTCTTACCGCCATGCCAGAAATCGCCAACTGCTAAATGTCGCACAGAGCCTCTACTTCCAAACCTTGTCCAACAACAAAGGAGTATTGCTTAGACTCCAGGACGAGGCCGAACAGCAGAGCCTAAGCCAAGCGATGTTGCTAGTGTATGTACTTCGGAATTGGGAAAACCAAGGAGTCCAGTTGCGCCCCCTCGATTCGATGGAGTCGCTTGATCAGGCCTGCGAGGAACTCTTGGAACAACTGAGTTTTGGGAAAATCGATTTTGACATCCAAGCATCGATACGTTTTCTGCTAGAGACCAGAGTGCTCAAGCCGAGCCAAGAACGGGAAAACTTAGTGGTTTGCGATGGCGGAAATGGGGTTTGGGAATTTGCAAAAGGCTAATTCAGACCTCCCGAGAAAAGGGTTTATGCGTTAATTTTTAGAATGTTCTGTGGGAGAACCGCTTCCCAGGACTCGTTTTCCGAGCTTCATGACTTTTTATGGCCTGGGTAAGGTTGATGTTTGAGCACTTCTCGTTGGCACCCCCCGATTCAATCCTTGGTTTGAACGCAGCGTTTGAGAAAGATCCGCGTGCGGAAAAACTCAACTTGACCGTGGGCGTTTTCAAGGACGATGCAGGCCAAACGCCGATTCTCGAAAGCGTCAAACTTGCTCAAGCAAAGATATTTCAACAACAAAAGACCAAGGGCTACCTTCCCATCGAAGGTGGCAAGGACTTCATCGATCAAATCAATCGCTTGGTTCTAGGTTCAGAATTTGATTATGGGCGAGTTGCCACGGCGCATACACCCGGTGGAACCGGTGCGCTGCGAGTCGGGGCGGACACCCTAGCGAAAGTGCTTCCGGGCGGGCGATTTTGGGTCAGCAATCCAACTTGGGCCAACCACAACGCTGTGTTTCAGGCAGCGGGATTTGAAGTCCTAAGCTACCGATATTTGAATTCGTCTAAGACCGGTTTGGATTTCGAAGGAATGTTGAAGCAACTAGACCAAGAGGGTCGCACTGGAGATCTCGTGTGCTTACACGCTTGTTGCCATAATCCAACGGGCATTGATCCATCGGTTGAACAATGGCGTGAGATTTCGGAGTTGCTTGCCAAGAAGAAAATGATTCCGTTTGTCGATTTCGCTTATCAAGGTTTTGGCGATGGTCTTATGGAGGATTCAAGAGCGATATCGATCCTGATGCAGAAGCATTCGGAACTGGTTATCTGTGCATCTTTCTCCAAGAATTTCGGGCTGTACTCAGAACGGGTTGGTGCGTTGATGATGATCTCCGAATCACCTCGATCGACCGAAGCGGTCTTGAGTCAAGTCCGAAGTGCGATTCGTTGCAACTACAGTAACCCCCCCCGGCACGGGGAAGCCATCGTCGCAACGATCCTATCGGATCCTGAACTATCGTCGATGTGGCGTAGCGAGGTCGATCAAATGCGAAGCCGCATTCACAGCATGAGGAATGCATTGATCCAAGGCATGGAGTCGCGAGGGAAAAATTTCGGATTCCTGGCCGATCAAAAGGGGATGTTTTCGTACACAGGACTCAACCCCATGCAAGCCGATTGGCTGATGAACCAAAAGGGGATCTATATTGTGGGTACAGGGCGGATTAATGTCGCGGGCCTGACGAGCTCGTCAATGGACCGCGTATGCGACGCGATCGCCCAGGCGACTGCCATCTAAGCCCATCACAACCGCTGATGAATACTGACGCACGCTATCGACAGCCAAAAACAAAGTCTGAAAAGGACCGCTTATCGAGCACTGCCATCAGCGTTCATGAGTGTCTATCAGCGGTTCTAAAAGCAAACCGCTGATGAACACTGATCCACACTGATAACAGCCAAAAACAAAGTTTGAAAGGACCACTCATCGAGCACTGCCATCAGCGTTCATGAGTGTCTATCAGCGGTTCTAAAAGCAAACCGCTTATGAACACTGATCCACACTGATAACAGCCAAAAACAAAGTTTGAAAGGACCACTCATCGAGCACTCCCATCAGTGTTCATGAGTGTCTATCAGTGGTTCTAAAAGGAACCCCTGATCGAGCTTTGGAATCAGCGGTTCGAAAAACAAACCGCTGATGAACACTGATGAACGCTAATAACAGACAAAAGAAAAGTCTGAAAAGGACCACTCATCGAGCACTGCCATCAGCGTTCATAAGTGTCTATCAGCGGTTCTAAAAAGAAACCCTGATCCAGCCCTGGTATCAGCGGTTCGAAAAATGAGGGCGAAAAAGTTTTTTGGCCCGCGGTTTGCGACAGAAGGGCAAATGTAGTAAAAACACACAAGCTTCGAAGGCCCACGCTAACCCTCGAAAGCCTGAAAAACGAAGGTTCAAAAGGCTTGAGTCCCTTTCGAACCGACTTTTCCGAACCCATGCACACACACAAGTGTCGCGTTAGAAATTGAGACAGGAGTTCTGAGAATGAGACGGACCAAGCGAGTTGTAAGTTCCTTGCGAAAATTGATTCTTGAGAATTTGGAAATTCGAAATCTGCTGGCAGCGGATTTCATGCCTGGCGAGTTGGTCATCCAGTATGACCCTCAAATGGCTCCGTCGCTCATTGCGATGAATCAAAACCAGCGGGCTGAGATCCTCCAGGAAATCGATCCAGTGGGCCATCAAGCAGCAAACATTGCTCGCATTCGAATGCCGGTCGGTGCCGACGTGATGGCCATGGCTAAAGAATACCAAAAGCTACCTGGGGTACTCACAGCCGAGCCAAATTACATTCTCAAGAAGGCAGCTGTCAGCAACGACACCAGCTATCTCAATGGCCAGCTTTGGGGAATGTACAGCAACGACTCTCCAGCGGCATTTGGTGGAGCAGGAACCACCAACACGTTTGGAAGTGGTGCCGAGGAGGCTTGGGGCAACAACTATCTAGGATCGAGTGAGATTGTTGTCGGGATCATTGATGAGGGGCTCGATCCAAACCACGTGGATCTGCAACAAAACATATGGGTCAATCCGAATGAAATTGCCAATGACGGGGTCGACAACGATGGAAACGGACGCATCGACGATGTCAACGGATGGGATTTTTTCAACAACGATAAAACCATCTATGATGGCGGAAGCGGTGACACCCACGGCACGCACGTGGCCGGTACCATCGGAGCCGTTGGTGGCAATGGGATCGGGGTAGCCGGTGTGGCTTGGAACGTCAAAATGATTTCGGCCAAATTCTTAGGACCAACCGGCGGCAGCATCACCGCAGCGATCCAAGCGATCGATTATTTGACCGATTTGAAGGTCAATCGCGGGGTGAACATCGTCGCAACCAATAACTCTTGGGGCGGTGGCGGTTACTCTTCAGCATTGCATGCAGCGATTATTCGCGCCGCCAATGCAGGAATTTTGTTCGTCGCAGCAGCCGGTAATTCCGCATTAAACAACGACACGACAGCAAACTACCCCTCGAATTACTCAACCCTCGTCGGTGTGAGCGGCACTCCTGCGGCCAATTACGAAGCGGTTATTGCAGTCGCTGCGACGACCTCGACGGGCGGACTTGCAAGCTTCTCAAACTTTGGAGCTACCCAAGTTGATATCGGAGCTCCTGGCAATTCGATCCTCTCGACCTTGCCCGGCAACACCTATGGAGTTTATAGCGGTACATCGATGGCTAGTCCCCATGTGACTGGTGCAATCGCCGCTTACGCTGCTGCGAAACCCAACGCATCTGCCGCGACCATCCGCGAAGCAATTCTCAAATCTGCGGTTCCTACAGCAAGCCTTGCTGGCAAAACCGTTACCGGCGGGCGATTGAGCGTTTTGGACGCGATCAATTACGTTTCTGTACCGACCATGTCGATAGCGAATGCTAGTGCATCGGAATCCGTCAATGGCGTAGCAGGAGCGATCGAATTCAAAGTGACTCTGAGTGCTCCTTTGACTGAGCAAATCACTGTCAACTATGGAACCGCCGGTGGAACTGCTGCGGCGGGCGTGGACTACACATCCACTTCAGGGACTTTGACGTTTATACCTGGGGACACCGAGGAAATCGTACGAGTCAATTTGATCAATGACAATCTGGTCGAACCCAACGAAACCTTCTTTGTCGATCTCTCAGGCGTTAGTTCTTCGGCCGTCGCCTTGGGAACCAGTCGAGCCACCGGGACGATCGTCAATGACGACTCGACCCAGATCTCCATCAACGATGTGGCAGCCCTCGAAAGCGCCGGTACCTTCCGCTTCACCGTCAGCCTCAGTCGTCCGAGCACCTCGACCGTCTCCGTACGTGTTGCGACTGCCAATGGCACTGCAAAGTCTGGCAAAACCGGTGACTACACGGCCATTAGTAGAACCTTATCCTTTGCACCAGGAGTTGTTAGCCAAACGGTGTCGGTAACCGTGCGCAACGACACGACCGTCGAACCGAACGAAACATTCTTTGTGAATCTTTCGAGCGCATCGGGTGCGACGATTGCAGATTCCCAGGGCATCGGAACAATCCTCAACGACGACGGTGCCGGAGGGGCAGGTGGTGCTGGTGGTCCAAATCGCTTCCTTGCGGGTGGTTCGCCTGATAGCCTGTCTGCAAACGATTGGATGGATCTGCTTGAAGGCTTTGGTCGACGACGCGGTCAACGACGCTAGTAAGCGTGCTTAGCCAACTAGCTAGATTGAATTCTCTTTAATCGGGCGTTGGAGAGAGAGCCGAAAGGTACTCCCGACGCCCAGTTGGCTTTGTACACTGATGTTTCCCCCTATAGCGATTGTCAAGTGTTTGACGATCGCAAGTCCCAATCCTGTTCCACCCGAATCCCGGGATCTAGCTTTATCCACGGTGTAGAACCGTTCAAAGATTCGATCGACATCCGATGCAGGGATCCCAATCCCTCGGTCGATGACCAATAGATCCAATCGATCTTTGATCAACTCGTATTTCAGCGTTACTATCCCTCCCTGCTTGGAATACCGGATCGCGTTGCTCAAGAGATTCCCAAGGATCGTCCTGAGGGCATCGAATTCCGCCAAGACCATAGGATCTGGCAGTTCCTGAGAATGCTCGACTTGATTATCGATGATGATTTGATTCGATTCGGCCACGGTGCGGTGTTCTTTGATGACCGAGTTGACCACATCGGCAAGTCGCAGAGGGCTCAGCGCAAGTTTCTCCGGCATGGCCTGGATCCTATTGAGTTGCATAAGCCCCCGGATCAACTGCTCAAGCTTGTTGGATTGTTCGCTGATACTCGTCACGAACCGGTAACGGGCATCGGGATCGTCGAGTGCACCCATGAGCAAGGTTTCGGAGTAGGCTTTGATTGCAGCAAGTGGTGTCTTCAGTTCGTGTGAAACATTAGCCGTGAAATCCTTTCGGTAAGTCTCAAGTTGTTTCACGCGCGTCTCGTCACTGATGACCAGAAGGATGTTGGCTGTGGGGCTATTGGTGGACTCCTGCGTGTAAGCTCTTGCTTTCATGGGACTTTTGCGAACCGCAACAGGTTTCGTGTCCGAACTGATGCTGTAGGCACGAATGCGAAGCGATACGGTTTGATCTGCCGAATCTGTTGTATCAAACTCGCAATCCAAAGGCTGCTGCCGCGTCTGAACGTCTTGCACAAGCTGCAACAATTTGGGTTGCCTAATCAACTCAATCAAAGGAATATTCTCTTGGATGCGTGTCCCAAGGCTTAGCAGTTTGACCGCCGCACGGTTTGCAAAGAGCAATCGCAAGTCAGACGAGAAGGCAAGAATCCCTTCAGGCATGGCCGAGAGAATTGCGTCTGAGGTTTCTGATCCGCTCAGGTTTGTAAAAGCATTCTGATGCAATTGATCGCAAAGGGCGATCAGTTCCCGACCTACCGGGTCTGAGTTCAGTGACTGAGGGAACATTCCTAGGAGTTCAGCTCGAGGAATCGGTCGCTTGACTCGGGCTCGAATCCACTGCAAGGTATCTCGAAGCTTGTTCGTTGCCTTGGTGGTTTGCCACAAGATAGAAGCCAAAGCTGCACCACCAGCAAGACCGAGTGTTCCAAAAATGAGGGCCCTGAGCACCCACGGTAAATCGGGTTTACGCACGCGGCGAGAATAGAGCATCCACTCGGCCGGCGCGCTAGCGGTTGGTTCTTTGATCGGTTGCCGTACACAGATACGATAGAATCCGTTAGGCTCAGGGATCCACTGCGTAGGATTAACAACCAACGACTGTCTGGCTCGATCGCTGAGTGTCGAGTCATCGAGGATCTCAACCTCACCCCAATTCATCTGGCGCAGTCCTCGAACAAACTGCAACCATTGATGTCGATCGGAGCTACTTGTGAGTGTGCGAGAAAGAAGATTCGCCTCCTGGGTCATCTCCGAATCCTGCTGTGAATACCAACGACGGTTCTCGATCTGATGCAATCGAGCAGCAACCAGCAAGCCTACGAGGCTACCGATCAACGGCAAGACCAGCAATCGCCATGGAACGCGGTTTAGATTCATCCTTTAATTTTTGTATCTTTTGCCTGTACGAAACCAGCGGCCCAGGAGGCGCACCCTTGGGATTCCCTTGAACCTTGAGTATACTCTTAGTCGGCTTTAAGGAACGCCCTATCTCCTCGGGAAACCGCTCATGCTTTGCAAAACCTTCCGGTTGTATGTTGCTTTAGGCTATCTGCTTGGATTCGTATTACTCGGATGCCAAAAACCAAATCAAAAGCCCGCCGCGATCCCCCTGAAGATCGCGACCTTACAAGCGGTCTCCAAGCAGATCACCGACTACGACGAGTATGTCGGTCGAACCGGGGCCATTGAAACAGTCGAAGTCCGGGCCCGGGTAACGGGTTACGTCAAACAAATCCATTTCAGCGACGGCCAAATCGTCCAGGAAAACGATCTGCTTTTTTCGATCGAACCCGATGTATACCAAGCTGCACATCAGCAAGCGCTTGCCAAAATCGATTTGATGAAAGCTCGCGTCGGACTAGCCAAGAGCAAACTTGCTCGCGCCAAGAGTTTGATCGATGTCAAAGCTATCTCGCAAGAGGAATACGAAGAGAACGTCGCCGCGCTGACCGAAGCACAAGCACAAGAGGTCTCTGCCCAAGCCGACTCGCAAATCTCCGGATTGGATCTTAAATACACTGAGGTTCGCAGCCCTATCAGTGGACGCATCGATCGAGCTCTGGTCACACCGGGCAATATCGTCACAGGTGGACTCGGTACCGGAACTCTGCTGACGACCATTGTCAAAAACGATCCCATGTACGTTTACTTTGATGTCGATGAGCAATCGGTTCTGCGGTACCAACGGATGGAAAGTCAACGAGAGCCATACGATCAATCCAAAAAAGAATCCTCGAATGTATTGAAGGCTCTTGAAATCCCATGCTTGGTTCAGTTGGGTGACGAGAAGGATTTCCCTCATCGAGGAAAACTGGACTTTCTTCAAAACCGAATCGATGAACGTACCGGTTCGATCAAACTTCGTGCTGTACTGGACAACCAGAACAACCTCTTGAAATCAGGAATGTTTGTGAGGGTGAGGGTGCCCGTCTCGCAACCCTACGATGCCGTGCTTGTGCCCGAAGCCTCGATCGGTGTCGACCAAGACACCCGATACATCATCGCCATCGGTGCAGACAAGAAACCTGTTCGCCGTAGTGTCGAGCTCGGTCGCTCGATGGGAACTTGGCGAGTTATCACCAAAGGCCTCGATGCAGGGACCGAAATTGTTTATCGAGGACTCCAACGGGTTCGACCAAATACCGAGCTTACAATTGAGCAAACCAGTGTACCCTTGGATCTTGGCCAATCTGACGAAGGAGCCCTGTAATGCTCTCTCGCTTCTTCATCGATCGACCTATCTTCGCAGCCGTTATTTCGATTCTCATCACACTTGCAGGCCTGGTGTTTGTGTGGCAACTCCCGATTGCCCAGTATCCAGAGATCACGCCTCCGACGGTTCAAGTTTCCTGCGTGTACCCTGGCGCAAGTGCCTCGGTTGTATCTGAGACCGTTGCTGCACCGATCGAACAACAGATCTTGGGGGTCGAAAACATGCTTTACATGTCGACCCAATGCACCAACGATGGTGGGTGCTCGATCAGCGTGACATTCGAGGTAGGAACCGATCTGGATATGGCCCAGGTCTTGGTTCAAAACCGAGTCAATTTGGCCACGCCAAGCCTTCCAAGCGAGGTGAAACAAACCGGTGTATCGGTCAAGAAACGTTCACCGAGCATCTTGCTGGTGGTGAATCTTGTTTCTCCCGATGATTCTCGAAGCCAATTGTACCTGAGCAATTACGCTTCGATCCAATTGCGAAACGAGCTCGTCAAAGTCCCGGGTGTGGGCGATATCGGATTCCTCGGTCAACTCGATTACTCGATGCGCGTTTGGCTCGATCCGACTCGGATGGCCACACTTGGGATCACCGCTAGCGATGTCATGCAATCGCTTCGCGAACAGAACATCCAAGTCGCAGCCGGCTCTTTAGGCCGCGAGCCGATGCTTCCCGGCCAGTCCTTCCAATATACGCTATCGACAAAAGGTCGCTTGATCGAACCCGAGGAGTTTAGGGGCATCGTCGTAGGTACGAGCCTCTCGGGAACCCCGGTCTATCTCCGAGATGTCGTGAGCGATCCGCGCCAAGGTTCCGATGGTCGATCGTACGGTGGAATCGAGCTCGGGGCCAAGAATCAAGACACCTCGTGCACGCTCGATGGGAAACCTTCGATCGGGATGGCGATCTATCAACAACCCGGAAGTAACGCGATCGATACGGCGCGGATGATCCAAGAAAAGATGGAGGGTCTGAAAGCCAGTTTCCCTCCAGGAGTTGATTACAAGATCGTCTATGACACCACACCTTTTATCTCCGAGTCGATTATGGAGGTTTTCAAAGCCCTCCGCGATGCGATCATCCTCGTAGCAATCGTCGTGCTTGCATTTCTCCAGTCATGGCGCGCTAGCGTCATACCCCTGATCGCTGTACCGGTTGCCATCATCGGAACCTTTGCTGTCATGCACGGTATCGGATACAGCCTGAACAATCTTTCCTTGTTCGGGTTGGTTCTTGCCATAGGTATCGTTGTTGATGACGCAATCGTGGTCGTCGAAGCTGTCGAACACCATCTTGAGCATGGTCTATCCCCTCGCGATGCGGCGATCAAGGCGATGGAAGAAGTCTCCGGCCCGATCATTGCGATTTCGTTGGTGCTCATGTGCGTCTTTATCCCCTGCATTTTTATCTCGGGAATCACTGGACAGTTCTTTCGCCAGTTTGCCGTGACCATCGCCGTCTCGACTTTTTTCTCCGCCATCAATTCACTGACACTAAGCCCTGCACTTTGCGCGGTGCTTTTGCAACCCAAGGACAAGCAGACCGATCCTCTTTCGAGAATCCTCAAAGCTACCCTAGGCTGGTTCTTCCACCTCTTTAACCGCTTCTTCGCTTGGAGTTCCAATCTTTACGCCGGAACGGTCGGACGACTGATCACGGGTCGATTTGTGGTGATGGCTCTGTACGCTGGTCTGCTGTATTGGACCTACTACGGCATGACCCACACTCCCACAGGTTTTATTCCTGCCCAAGACAAAGGCTATCTATTGGTCGATTTGCGACTCCCGGATTCCGCATCCTTCGAGAGAACCGCTCGAACTCTCAACCAATTTGAGAAGATCGTCAAAGAGATTCATGGTGTCGAACATACCATCGGTGTGACAGGTCAGTCGTTCGTTCAAAACGCTGTCGGCTCGAACTTCGGTAGCATGTTCATCATCCTCGAACCCTTTCACGATCGCAAAACGATCGAAACTCAAGCTCGAGGTATTGGAGCCAAAATTCGTCAATTGAGCTCCAAGGAAGTCGACGAAGGGATCTTCAGCGTCTTTGGACCTCCTCCGGTCGATGGTATAGGAAGTGCCGGCGGCTTTAAACTGATGCTTCGAGATTCAGGTAATCTTGGATACGAAACTCTTCAGTCGCTGGCCGATGAAGTCAGCAGCCAATCGAGTCAAACGCCCGGAATTCTGGGGATGTTCAATGGATTCCGTAGCAACACACCTCAGATGTTCGTCGATATCGACCGCCAAAAAGTAAAAACGCTCGGTATCCCTTTGCAGGAGGTTTTCAGCACACTCCAGGTCCAACTCGGTGGTGCCTATGCCAACGACTTCAATCAATTCGGAAGGACGTGGCAAGTCAACGTACAAGCTGACCCGCAGTACCGCCGCACACCAGAGCAAGTCGGACAGTTTCGAGTCCGCACACCACTTCGTGAAATGGTACCTCTAGCCACCTTTGCAACGGTCCGTGAATCCCTCGGACCTTCGATGATCACGCGTTACAACGGCGACGTGGCTGCAGCGATCAACGGTATCACCGCACCGGGACTCAGTTCCGGGGATATGGTCAAAGGGATCGAAGGTGTCTTGGATCAGACTCTACCTGACGGGATCAAACCCGAGTGGACCGAACTGACTTACCTGCAGTTGAAGGCTGGAAATACTGCGTTGCTGGTTTTTGCGATGGCGGTTGTTTTGGTCTATTTAGTCTTGGCAGCCCAGTATGAAAGTGTCATTCTGCCATTGTCAGTGATCTTGGTCGTTCCTATGTGCTTGCTCTGCTCTGTCCTAGGCGTAGGTATGGTGGGGCTCGATATCAACATCTTTGTGCAGATCGGCTTTGTTGTCTTAGTTGGTTTGGCCAGCAAGAACGCGATCTTGATCGTTGAATTCGCAAAGCAGCTTCAGGAGTCTGGCAAATCAGCCCGTGAGGCCACGATCGAAGCGTGTCGAATGCGTCTGCGTCCGATCTTGATGACATCGTTCGCCTTCATCCTAGGTGTTGTTCCGCTGGTGCTTGCCCAAGGTGCTGGAGCCGAAATGAGAAAGACCTTAGGTATTGCTGTTTTTGCGGGAATGCTCGGCGTGACATTCTTCGGTATCTTCCTAACCCCGGTCTTCTATTACTTTGTGGCTGGGGTCGTCAAAACCAAACCAAAAAACAACTAAATCGATGCGAATTGCACTAGTTCTCTGCTCGGTGTGGACACTGTCGTTGTGCTTACAGCCTTTGGATCTTTTTGCACAAGACTCCGCCAAGAGTTTGACTCTCCTTGATCGATCGGCGATTATTCGCTCAGAGCGATTTATGGACAACCAGGACTGGGATTGGTTTGTCGAGAACATTCCATTTTTGGATTGTCCCAGCCAGGATATCCAGACGACTTATTATTACCGTTGGGAATTGATCACCAAGCATCTAACGTATGGGAATCCTGATACCGGCTATCTGTTCACTGAGTTCATCGATCGACCATTTTGGTCAGGGGCTTATGGTGCAATCAGTTGTCCAGCAGGTCATCAACTCTATGAGGCCCGTTGGCTACGCAGTGGGGCGATCGCCAAAGACTACTCGCGGTATTGGGTCAATACGCCGGGCGCTCAGCCTAGGAACTACTCGACATGGCTGGCCGACTCGGTTCTTGCCGTCGATGCTGTTCACCCCGACCCAGAGCATCTTCGTCAATTGCTCGATGGACTGATCGCCAACTACGAAGGTTGGAAGAAGAGGCATTTCGATGCTTCGGTGGGTTTGTTTTGGCAGACCGGACATGACGATGGGATGGAGTTCAATATTGCCAGTCGGCAAACCCAAGATATCTTGCGGGGCGCTCCGAGTTATCGTCCCTCGTTCAATGCCTACATGTGGGCCGATGCCAAGGCGATCGCAAAGATCGCCTCTAAACAAGGCAAACCCGAAATCGAAAAACAGTACAACGAATTCGCCGACAAGCTCAAAGCAACGATGCTCGCGAAACTTTGGGATCCAAGCCGCAAGTTCTTTTTCCCCATGTTCAAGAACAACGAGAATCGAGATGGATACGAGATCTCGGCTGGGACGCTTGTTTACCAGGAAGGACGATTTGCCGGGGACAGCCATGGTCGGGAACTGATCGGCTATGTCCCTTGGCAATTCCCGATGTTAGAGCCCAATAGTTCCTACGAATTGGCTTGGGCCAAGCTCATGGATAAGGATGGATTCTTTGCCGACTATGGCCCAACAACGGTCGAACGCAATGATCCGATGTTCCTTCTCCAAAAAAGCTGTTGTTGGTGGAGTGGTCAGTCCTGGCCGTACGCGACCACGCAGACGCTCAAAGCACTCGCGAACGTCTTGCAAACTAGCAACTCCGAGTTTGTTCGGCCTGAAGATTATGTGCGACTCTTGGATATCTATGCCAAGTCGCATCGCAAGGAAGGGAAACCTTATTTGGCCGAAGCACTTCATCCTGATACCGGATCGTTCGAGGGTCATGATGGATACAACCACAGCGAACATTATTTCCACTCTGGTTTCTGCGATCTGGTGATCACTGGACTCGTCGGGTTGCAGCCTACAGATGCCGACGAAATCGTGCTCCATCCCCTGGCACCCCAGAGCTGGGACTATATTGCTCTCGATGGGTTGAATCTAAGGGGTCGGCAAGTGTCGATTCTTTGGGATCGCACCGGTGATCGCTACAAGCAAGGCAAGGGGCTTATGGTATTTGTTGATGGACAACAAATCGCGCAGCAAAGTGAACTTAAGCCGCTCAGAGTCAAATTGCCAGAGAAAATTAAAACTAAGTCCGAGCCACCGGATCGACTCGTCAATCATTTGGTCAACAACGATGGGAACTACTATCCAAGAATTCAAACAAGTAGTACTCGATCTGGTACTTCGATTGCCAAGTTGCAAGATGGAAACTATTGGTACATGCAAAATCCGCCGAATCGTTGGGAGAGTGCTTCAAGCGATGCAGTGACGATCGAAGCTGAGTTCGGTTTGCCAAGGCGGATTCAATCGATCGATCTATTATTCTTGGACGATTCCATCGAGTCTTTAGGGCATGGCCAAATAGCGGACATCTCCAAAGCCCAAGTCGTTGCTCCAAAGCGCGTGAAACTTGAGGGTTACCGGGAAGGAAAATGGGAGCTGATCGAGGAGCGACCCAAGGAAGATTTGAGAGGCAAGCACCCGAATAAGTTCAGCGTTGCTTCGCGCAGTTTTGAGAAGGTTCGTATCGAGTTGCAGCCTCAAGAGGGGAAACGTCTGGGATTGACCGAGATAGAAGCTTGGGGTGTTGGCGAGAGTCCTTATCGGTTAGCCCCGATGCCCTCAGGAAATCTAGCTTATCGTGGTCCCGGCAAAGAGTATCCAAAGGCCAGTGCATCTCACAGCGATCGTTTTGGTGGAACACCAGAGAAGTCCAACGACGGAAAGACGGTGTTCGATCCTAATCCGCTAAATCGATGGACCAGTTACGAGTCTCCCCAAACTGAGGATTGGCTAGAGCTGGATCTTGGGCAAACTCGCACGTTTGGTCGCTTAGAGTTAGCGATTTATGACGATCGCGGTGGCGTGCAAGCACCGGAAGCTTATCGCATTGAGGTTTGGCAGGAGGGTAAGTGGGTTGGTGTCGAGGACGAAGTCCATCGGCCTGAGAAGCCCGCTGGGAGTCAGTGGAACCAAGCAACCTTCAAGAGCATAACAAGTTCGAGGGTGCGAGTTGTATTTCGTCACAAATTGCCTGCCAAGAGTGGAGTGACCGAGCTAATGCTCTGGGAAGAGTAACTTACCACTGGCTTTACGCCAGTGGCGATGAATTAGTGTTAGGGGTAGTGCATGCGCATCTCACATCACCGGACGGCTTGCGCCGTACCGCTTTTAATTCCACGCCATAGGAGAATTCCTGCAGCTTCTTATTCCTCAAGCGTTCCTAGTAGTTGCTTGACTTTCGTTTCGATCAAATCGCGGACGGCGTTGAACTCCTGGGGTGTCATCTCTCTTGGGTCAGGTATCTGCCAATCGACCCGCTCTTTGGCAAGCACCAGAGGGCACTCGTCTCCGCAGCCCATTGTGACAGCAACATCGACCTGGGTGCCGTTGAAAGCTTCGAGACCTTTGGATGTGTGCTGCGTCAGATCATATCCTAACTCGTGCATGGCTTGGATCGCCTTTGGGTTAACCTTGCCACTGGGTCTAGATCCGGCGCTGTGTGCTTCGACTTGATCTTTGCCGTGCATCCGAGCGAACGCTTCGGCCATTTGGGATCGATTAGAATTTTCAACGCACACGAACAAAATTCGTTTGAGATTGGACATAGGAATCTTTTAAGGTTAGATGCGGGTTTCTAAGAACACTTCACGATCCTTCAGCAACAGCCTGGGGCGTTGCAACCCGAAACGACTTTCAGGTCGATTCGGCATTTATCAGGAGCCAAACAAGCAGTGTGCTTATTAGCTACATGGAAAACCAATCCAGTATCAATGATTTCGATCGATTGCAGCGGATACTGCGAGAGGACACCTTGTTCGTATTCGATTTCGACTGGTATTTGTTGGTTATCAAAAAGACCAAGTCCCTTTTCGATGATCTTGCTGAGTTTGGTGGAGTCGAGTCGATGATCCAGATCGTTTGCCACCCAGACTTGGAGAAGGCAACTAGCACTGCTGCGGAGTGTGCCACCGCAATCGACGAAACGTTTTTGCACATGTCCAACCTCAGTCACGTGAAAGTGAGCTGGGATGGATGTACCGGTCGGCAATACGATTTGCATCGAGCGATCCGGATGGTTCTTTAAAACATCGAGCAGTTGAATCAATTCCATAATGAGCTGGCTCCTAGAGGGTCGTTTTGTTGGGTCTGAACCGATGGATTTTTCATCAATGAGAAAACGGCAACTGCGAGCACTGATCCGATGATCGGTGCGAGCAGATACACCCATAAGTGTTCCGTATGCATCGAAATCAATGCGGGAGCTAGCGAACGTGCTGGATTCATCGAAGCCCCCGAGATAGGGCCGGCGAACATTGCTTCCAATCCTACCACTGCTCCGATTGAAATTCCGGCCAATGCCGCGCTTTGTCTTGTGCCATTTGAAACGCATAATATGACCAGCATCAAGATCCAAGTCAGGATGATTTCCAAGACAAACGATTGCAAAGTTCCGTCGGTTGGAAGCGTAGCGCCAAGAGTCGGATGCTGGGGAAACAGGGCTTTGAGCATTAGACTCGCAAGGATCGCCCCAGTGCATTGACTTGCGAGGTAATGGAACAACTCTGTGAGAGGAAATTTTCCTGCTAGCCATAGGCCGATACTAACCGACGGATTCAAGTGGCAACCGGAGATTGGCTCGAAAGCATGGATTAGGGCCATGACAGTCAATCCGAATGTCAGTGCTATTCCGACGTGAGTGATCGCACCCTGACTAAGGTCGTTGATAACGATTGCGCCGGTTCCGCAAAAGACCAGAATAAAAGTGCCGACGGCCTCAGCGACCGATCGTCGAGTTAAGTCGTTAGCGAGTACGCTCATCGTTGAAGGGTTGCCTTATCCCGAGACGACACTTCCTCCATCAAACAAAGGCCTTGATCTAGGAGGGATCGCACACACAGATCGACGAGTTGATAGTGGATGTTGTTTCCATCGCGTCGCCCTAGGAGGATCCCTAAGTCCGATAGGCGTTGGAGTTGGTTCGAGACTGCTTGGGGTTTCATTCCGAGGGTCTTCGCAAGCTCGCTTACGCACAGCTCTTTGTTTCGCACGAGGGCATGGAGCAGACGCAATCGGGTATCGTTGGCCAGCACTTTAAAGACGGCCGCAAGGCCACCGGCTTGGATCGGGGACAGAAGGGGGCGATCCTCAAGCGCCACGTATTGGCAACAGGATTTGGATTGTGACTTTTTCGAAGCCCCTGGTTTTTGCGGGCTGCACTTGATCGTTTTCATCATCGTTTTCATCGTCGTTTTCATCGCCAATTGTTCCTAACGCTCTAGCTCCACTATTACACTAGCTAGTGGAATAGTGTTTGTCAAGCTGCATCAAATTCGACGATTGCTGGCCCTGGGCGTTGCCTGGGGTATCCCTAGGGCGTGTTCTCTGGGAAAAGCGAAAAACCCACACGCGTCGATCATGAGGATCTTAGACTTTCTGGCTCTTCAGGAATGGTTGTGTGTGAATCGGATTGCATTTTATTCAATGAACCTACCAGTGGCTTTATGCCTGCGGAGGCGTAACGTACTACTACAGCGAGCGTCCTAGATACGCTTTTACATAGCCCCCAAGCCCCCGAAGGCTTACCCGCAATCTGACCTGAAGAGCCGTTTTCATCAAACGATCACCGGATGACTGTTGGGATACGTCCAAGTGAGCCAATCATCTGTCCTCGGTAGGGTATAGAACCTCGCTATTGTTTTTACTTCAGTACTTTGAATCAAGACTTAGGTAGTTTAGAGAGTCCTGTAATCACCAGTTGCGAAATTTCCTCAGGTTCGGTAGCGAAAAACAGTTGCATATTCTCTTGATCTGACAAACCATTTTTCAATGATTCTGAGATCCCTCGTTTGCTTACAAGCGAGAAATCCAATGCCATTTTTTCACTCAGAACCAGTGCTTTCGGATCAGGTAAACCGCTCAGTTTTGCCCCAGCGTCTACCAACGTAATCCCCCTCTTTTTTGCAAGTTCAATGCATTGCGAAATTGCAGGCGTTTGGACGCAATCAAGAATTAGATTTGACCTACCTGATAGAACCGCATCAATCAGTAAGCGAGATGCTCCGCCAAAAGCGCCGCAAAGAAATAGCGGCTTACCAGCGGCTAGAGACATCCAGGCCTCCTCGACTATACCGGGATAGATTCCGGAAAACTTGTCCACTCGTCCGCCAATTGCAATCCTTGCTGATGTATCTTGTGTCATCTGTCTTCGCATCGCAGTGAGACCTCTGGTCCAAGCAAGGCGTCTTTCAAGGGTGTCAGCAGCGAGGATTCTTTTGCCGGAATCGGTTGGCGGAAATAGAGCGTCGTCGCTTTCCGATATGTCTTGTGGACGACTACCCTCTGAGAGTGTTGCCACGCTACCGAAAAGGCTAAGTACTCGATCATCATATGTCAGCCTAAGCGGCCAGGGAGCATAGTTCGCTATGGGCAACAAACCTTTACCGGTTACCGCATGCGATAGCGATGAATAGGCACGAACAATTTCGAAAAGCCGCAGTGTGAAGTTTGAGGCGTTGTGTCTCTCAGGGCTGAGTCCCCCGCCATAGGCGATTCTGCACCCAGATAGCAGTAGGTACAGACAGATTTCATCGGCAAGAGTTTGTTCATGGTAGCTACATAAACCATTTGCCGCGAGATCATTGCTATTCGAAATCGATACAGCTACAAGTTGTCCGTCAAGCTGAGATTTTTGTGCAAGTAGGGTAAGAGGAGTCGTAAATTCAGCATTAGACACTAGCTTTTGAAGCACGGTAAGTTCCGGGCTCCCCAGCGGGGGATCAGGATATACGAAGCAGCGGCTTTCAAACTCAGTGCAGCAATGCGCAATTGTCAACGCCTCGGGTGCAGTTGCTAACGCAACTATGCTACCGCCATCGGTGTAGCGTTCCAGCTTTGCGCGGTTGTGCAAATAACGAAGGGTTTCTTTTGCCGCATGGCTAATAACACGCCTTGCTTCTAATTTCGGCTCGTCTGCCCTCCAATGCACAACAGGAACATTTCCCATATAAGGAAAGTGTCGTGGCTCGCCATCTCTCAAGGCGTCGACAACAAGTACTGGGATACCAAGCCTCTTAGCATCAAGAACTTCCCGCTGGCACCAACTTCGAGACGAATAGTGATCGGTAAGAAAAGAAATCACGATTGAGCAGTCACGTATTCCCGAGGAGATCTCTGCTTCAAAATCTGCAGACGGAGGGATCTCTGCAGCGTCAAACCAGTAGTCGATAGGCAAGTCATCGACGTCAGCTTGAACGTAACGAACGGGATCCTGGGAATCTTCTGCCAAATCCGCCTTGGCATGACTAAGGAAAAGTTGCAGAGGAGCTTTTCCCTGCGTGGGCTGTGCTTTAGGCTCAAGCTTTTGAATTGCTCGTACAGTGATGTGAAGTGCAGCGTCGTCAACAACCTTTCGCAACCATTCATCGATCTGTGACGCGTCGGTCTCTTGAACACCCGATAATTGGGGGCAATCATGCACTAGGCGGATCATGTGCTCGTTGCCAGCAATTCCAAATCCTTCGAGATCAGCAGCCAGTCCAAGGACATAGTGGGGGCTATTGCTAGGCGAACCTTTCGCAATACCCTCCTTAAAAAATTGCCGCCAATGATGCCCTGTTCCGCCAGCAACGGAACGAACCATCCTGGAGTCCGATAGAATGACGACAATTGTGTGATCGGCATGATCTAGGTTAATTCCGTGCAGACCATCCCAAGTGGGTGGGAGATCATCCCCTCGATCGGGAGTAAAACGCACCGGAACTCTTAGACCGCCGGCGGCTGGGGCATCGACAAATCTCTGCATAAGCGATTGGGCAAGTCGTTGGCAAGCAGTTGACTTTGGGTGCGCCAGAAAAAACAACCGTAATGGTTCTTTATTTGGAGCTTCTATGGGCTTGATATCGGACATCATTCTCTTGCGGAACATTGGATCTTAGGTGGTCGAGTTGCGGGACATTTTTTCACGCGAATTTACAATTCTAGCTTTTTCCGATGCATAAGCTTGGTCAATCATATACTCCAGTTCACTTGCATCGGACGGATATTCATACCATTTGGCGTAACCAGAATCGATGTTGTCCACAAGCCTTGCTGGTAGACTTGCCATTGAGCTATCCAGATTTGGCCGTGATATAGCCACCAATCCGTGGTTGCGATACAGAGTATACCTTATCTCCCAGTCTACGAATTTTCTATTTCCTGTTTGTTGGCCAATCATCACAATAGTGACACTGGTTCCGTCAATTGCATCCCGACACACCTCGTTTAGATATTCAACATCTTGGCTATCCGCAGCACGATCCAATGACCTATCTGTAAAGACGTCGTATCGGTCACTGAAATTTCTGATAAAATCATTTACGATCGTTTGTTCACCTTCGTGATGGTAACTGATGAATACTCTTCTCTTTGGCATACGGATATCCCTTAATTGCAGCGATTGACAAGCTATTGACCGAGTTTCGCTTTCAAGGCTCTGTGAAAACCGTCTGTAATACTTAATTGAACGGTTGCAGCGGCGCGCTTCTCTAAGACGCCTTCGGTAAGGTTGCTGTGTTGAAGCTTATAGATTTTCGCAAATTCATCGATCGCTTTTTCACCACGCAGTCTTGGCCATTCCAATAAATATTCAGGCAAAGCATCATCAGCTTGGTTGGTCATGCTGCATATTACCCGAGGCGCTTGCTTGGCGACGCCAATCTCAAAGGGAACCCACCAGGAGCCCTCGGTATGGGTTGTGATCACAGCTATCAAATTCGTACATTCGTTGATTGCTTTAACCAATAGTCGTGTAAGTTCTTGTGGAGAGCTAGATTTCAAACGCTGATCAATGTCATCCAGATAAATTGTTATTCCATGTTGGTTCTTTAGACGATTCGCAACCTGTAGCGCAATTGAGTTGTCTACGGTTCTGTGGGAAATGAAAACAGGCATCTCGGGTGACCTGGGAATTGGGAAAATTGTGTTTGCAATAACCAGCGATTAATAATAATGGCAGGCGCGGCAGCAAACAATGTCAAAGGCTCCCTCGTTCTTTTTCAAGCCGTACTTTTTTTTGCTCTTGCCAATGGATTTCTGAACCGAGTGATTGCGGGAAAAGTTGCGACGCCCGCCAGGGAAGCGAACGGTGCGAACCAGTAAGTCATAGTTAGCAATCGAAAGGTACAGCGGTCACCCGCGTACGGGCGGTTTTTCCTTTTGGAATAACATGGAATTAATTCGATGCCCTCGGGGACTCATGCCTTAACGCTCCATAAGCGATCCTTCACATGCCAACAGCGGTCTCACCAACGCCCACTCAGCGGTAGATATTGATTGGAATCTATATTTCACAAACTATTCGGTTGTATTGGGTTTTTGCAAGAATTCTCGGTGGTTTTGGAGCATTGGCCGAATCAACCAGACGCTGACGAAGGAGACGCGCCTTGTTCGCAAGCGAATAACCGACCGAAGATGCTAGGTTTGCGTCGGTCGTAGTTCGGCTCAGATCCCTCGATTTCCAAGCTATCTCCTTCTCAAGATGGTATAGGATCATTTCGACTTGGGATAATTCCGATACCCTTGCCCCGGCGATCGTTGGATGCGCTTTAATCGCCTTAGCTAGCGAGTTTTTTGCCGACTGCTGAAAGACCTGCCGGCTTTCTTTTGCAACCTTCCAGGAAATATGTTTTCTGTCTTTGGCAAGCGTGCCTGACACCCTCCCAATTCGAGCGGCAATCATTTCAGTCAGGCCCGAAGGTGTATGGTCTTTCGCAGACCAGTAACCCAAAGACTCCGATAGCCCCTGAATCCTTGCTTTATCACATCGAAGAACCAACAGGTAATCGTTGTCTCGTACCCGTCTGGAAATCATGAACTCCCGTTCGTAATTGGTCCACATCCGCTTCCGGTAATCCTGGGAAGCGAGGATCAACCCAAACCTCGCATCCGACTCAAACATCTCACCGAAATAACAACCAAGCTCTCTTCCGCCGATCTGAGTCGTTGCGTACTCGTCAAAAAAGATTGCGTACCCGCCGGCCGTTAGACGATTTGCAAGCTCTCTGGCAAGCGGACGCTGTTGGCTAGCAAACGAAATCGCCAAATCGTGGCGGTACTTCTTCAGGCGTCTTTTGGGCTTGGTCACCATCGGTTCCACCAGTATTTGCTCGAGCACCGCAAGCACCTCTCACAGTCACCCCTGGCTATGTTCTGCGGACGAAGGGCCACTGTCAACCCTTGACGGTAGAAATAATGCAGATATCATCAAAATCGTCAATTGGCGGTTTGCGGGTTGAGGAAAAAAGGGGCCGAGTTGTGACAAAAAAAGAATCGGTGCTCTTCGGTGGGGCTCTGACGCACGCATCGGCAAGGTGGAGCGAACGACTCGGTAAACCAGATGCTGCCCAGCTTAAATCCCTCATCGATCTTGCCGTCAAAGAACATACTCCGCTGGATCTAATCCTCGGCCGACTCTTTCCCGATAAAGAAACTCCGAAAGCACTCGTCGCCTTTACGTCCCTTCGTAAAAGACTCAACGATGCGTCGATGGGATCGGCCTTTGACCTCCCCGACCTAGGGCTACGTCTGGCAATTGACTCTCGCAAACGCGATGAGCCCAAGGATCGGGTTTGCTGGTTTGTCGGTCCGAACCTGAGGTCGGATGCCGCCGCAGAAATGTCTCGTCTCAGTGTTCAGGATATTAGTTCGCAGCCATTCCAACGTTCCAAAGCAAGTGTCACTTCTACCGACGCCCTGAAAAAGGGGAAGCGTACGATCCGATTCTTCGTATCGTACAGTCGAGCTAAACAAGAGGCTCGATTGGCGGAAAAACTGCTCAGCCAACTTAGGATCGAGTTCAGTGCCTCAGCTCGCTACGAAGTCGAACTATGGCAAGACAAACACATCGGTATCGACAAACAATGGCATGCGGAAATTCAGAAAGCCCTTACCGATTGCGATATTGGCTTTCTGCTGCTGAGTCCCGCATTCCTGGGTAGCAAGTACATTCGCGAAGACGAACTGCCTGCTTTCATCACCCCCGACGGTTTGCCGGGCATAAAACCGGTAATTGCTGTCGGGCTGGCTAAACTTGATTTTCAACATCATGACTTGCGAGGATTGGACGAGCAGCAAATCTTTCGATGGGAGAAGTCTACAGGCTCCCCGGAAAAGTTCTATTCTGACTTGAGTACCCCAAAGGATAAGCGTTTGTTTGTGCACGAGCTTTTCATTAAGTGTCAAAACGCCCTCGATCTGCGGTTTCAAAGCACCGATGTTTCCTCATCAATTGCCGTGGCAGGAACAGTTCTTTCCAGACGCAAGAGAATCCCAAACGCAAACGTCAATGACCCACTTCCTGCAATAACAAGCCAAGTTGAAGGGGGGCTCGAAGACATTCTCGATCCCACGGATATCTCGGGCAGTGTTGCCAGGGACTTCATCCATCAAGCTCGACTCGGACAAGATCCCGAACGATTAAAACACTTTGAGAAACCGCTTGCGGCGACTACCCCAGGATCGCAACCGATCGATGCGCTTCAATATCTGAATGATTGGCTCAGCGCAGAAAACGCGCCACCGATTCTCTATGTGTTAGGGGATTACGGCATCGGCAAAACAACCACGCTCAAGCAATTGACCTGTGATCTGCTCGAAAGCCGTAAAACCGATAGCTCAGTTCCTCTGCCCCTGTTTATCGACCTGCGTCACTACTTGTTTGAGCGCAAACAGCATGTTCCGACTTCGATCCAGGAATTGCTAACGGCGGTCATCGCTCGGAATTGGCGATTGCCAGGCCCCCCCTCAATCAGTGCTGATGACATTCTAGAGTTGGTGCGCGATGAACGCGCATTGCTTATCTTTGATGGATTGGACGAAAAGACCGTTCACATGACGTCGAGTGAAGCCCGGGCATTTATCCGAGTCCTATGGCAAGCGCTTCCCGAGACCGGGCACCTTGCTCGGACCAAAAACCGAACACAAACCTCGGATGCCAAACCTACCGGACGGCTTATCATCTCTTGTCGCTCACATTACTTCCGCGACGTTCCAGCCGAAACATCGATGCTGACCGGTGAACATCGCGAGGATATCGACCGAGCCAACACGCCTGTGTTGACACTCCTCCCTTTCAATGAATTGCAAATTCGAAACTACCTGACTGGCATCATGGACGGCGACGAGGATCGCGCGGTAGGTGCGTTTCAGTTGATCGGTTCTATCCACAATATGTCCGAACTGGCCACCCGCCCCTATTTGCTTTCGATGATCGCCGAACGGCTTGAGGAATTTGAAGTTGCCCGTCAACGCGGCGAAACTGTTAATGCCGCACGACTTTATCAGATGTTCACTCAGCGTTGGCTTAACCGTGACGACGGCAAACATTCGTTGGATCCTCTCCACAAACGGATACTTATGCAGCAATTGGCAGCCGATTTATGGCGCGAGGGAGAACGCGAAATGTCCCCCGACCAATTGGATTTGTGGTTAGATCGTTTCCTTAGTGAGCATCCCTATGTTGGGCACGCGTATGCAAAAACGGATCGATCGATTCTCAAGGAGGATCTTCGAACCGCTTGCTTCGTGCTCCGCGACGATCAGCGGGTTGACAGCCCAGATACCGCGTCCCCCCAGGAAATCCGTTCTTCGTTTCGGTTTGCTCACAGTTCGCTTCAAGAATTCTTTTTGGCCGCTTGGCTGTGGACTGGCCTGTCCGAGGGCAAGCTCGAGGTCTTTGATTTGCCGATGGTCTCGATCGAGACGCTCGATTTTCTGGGTCAGTTGCTGCAGTTGGACTCCGAGCGGCATCGCACCAAATCGCTTTCACAAATGGCTAAGGTTCTAGAGGGGAACCATGTGGGCGCTGCTACCTTGGCGTTTCGTTATTGGTTGCGAGCAATCGAGCGTCAGATGCCTGCGCCCAGGCCGAGTAAAGTCCATTTGGCCCACGCGAGCTTGGAGGACTGGACCATTCGAGGTCGAGGACCTAACGATCGACTGGATTTGCGATCGGCGAATCTCCACGGGGCACAACTCCATCGAGCGCGTTTGGAATGGGTCGACCTGTCAGGGGCTGACATGTCTCAGGCTGGGTTATGCCAAGCGGTGCTGATCGACGTGAAGGCCGATGCGTCGCAATGGAAAGGTGCCGACCTATCGGGGGCTCAGTGGCGGATCGGTTCGCTTCGAGGGGTAGACCTGTCCCAGGCAAGTATGGATTGCGAGCTGATTCACGTGCATACGGAGTCGGACATTCCTAGCCCATCGATCAATTTGCGTGCAGACAAATCCAATCAAGCGGAAGGGCCCTTTGCATTCAGGGGCCACTCGGGCTCTGTCACATGTTGCACTTGGAGTCCTGACGGTAGGTTTATCCTCTCGTCGTCCGATGACTATACGCTCAAGCTTTGGGAACCGAATACCGGTCGTTGTATACGAACATTTGCGGGCCACTCGAGTTCAGTAAGTTCCTGTGCCTGGAGTCCCGACGGACTACAGATTCTGTCTGCATCAAAGGACGATACGCTCAAGCTGTGGGACCCAAGGACAGGGCATTGCATTCGGACGTTTTCGGGGCATTCGGATTGGGTATTGTCCTGCGCCTGGAGTCCAGACGGACTACAGATTCTGTCTGCATCAGAGGACAAAACACTCAAGCTTTGGGATCCAAAGAAAGGACAGTGCACAGCAACGCTTACGGGACATTCAGGTCGGGTTAAATCCTGCGCTTGGAGTCCAGATGGACTACAAATTTTGTCCGCATCAGAGGACAAAACACTCAAGCTTTGGGACCCGAATGAGTGTCATTGCACTCGAACGTTTTCAGGCCATTTAAGTCCTGTGAATTTCTGTGCCTGGAGTCCTGATGGACGACAAATACTATCTGCGTCATTCGACGAAACACTCAAGCTCTGGGATCCAAAAACAGGTCAGTGCACGGATACGCTATCGGGACACTCGAGGTCAGTTACCTCCTGCGCCTGGAGTGCAGACGGAACGCAGATTCTCTCTTCCTCGGAAGACAAGACGCTTAAAGTTTGGAATTCCCGAAACGCCCACTGCGAAGGGACTCTCTCTGGGAACTCGGGTTTCGTGAATTCCTGTGCCTGGAGTCCCGACGCAAACCAAATCGTCTCCGGTTCAAGTGACTCAACCATTAGGATGTGGTGCCCTAGCACTCGCACAAGTGTTCGAATACTTTTTCAAAAAACTAACGCCGTCAGTTACACCACCTGGAGTCCAGATGGGAGCCGAATGATCTCGGCATCTAATGACCGGACTCTGAAACTTTGGGACGTGACGACGGGAAAATGCATTCGCACGCTCTTTGGGCATTCAAACTGGATCACGTCCTGTGTTTGGAGTCCCGATGGACGCCACATACTTTCCGCGTCAACGGATGATACTATGAAGATTTGGGATCCTAATACGGGGCATTGTACTAGAACGCTTGAGGGACATTCGAATTGGTTTATGTCCTGCGGTTGGAGTCCTGACGGTCGCCAAATCATCTCCGGTACTGATAATGAGACACTAACTCTTTGGGACGTATATACTGGCCATCGAATTAGAACTCTCACCGGTCACTCGAATGCTGTCTTCTCTTGCGCATGGAGTCCAGACGGTCGCCAAGTTCTTTCAGCCTCACTTGACGGAACACTAAAGATTTGGGACGCACGCAAAGGTAATTGCATTCAGACCCTCGCCCAAGCTGAGGTACCTGCTTATTGCGTCTGGAATCCAGACGGCAGTCAAATCCTTTCTGGTTCCTTCTTCGGTAAACTCAAAGTTTGGAATCCTAAGACAGGCCTGTGTATACGTACACTCTCGGGACACAAGGACTGGGTTAGATCCTGTGCCTGGAGTCCCAATGGACGACGAATCGTGTCGGCTTCCAGTGACAGCACTCTTAAGATCTGGAATCCAAAAACTGGGCTTTGCATGCTAGATCTGATAGGGCATTCCGGTATGGCGTTTTCCTGCGCCTGGAGTCCCGATGGACAACATATCCTATCTGGCTCAATGGACAATACGATCAAGCTTTGGGATGCGAACACTGGCCGTTGTATGCGCACGTTTCATTTGCTACCGGAAAACCAATGGGCAACGATGATTGAACCGGGAGCAAATGGAGACGATAACGTCCGTGGTTCGATCCAGTGCGCATCACCCGAAGCTTGGCGCTGGCTGGGTTGGTTGGTACAAGATCGACCAAACGCCATCCCGCGCCGCGCCTCGATCGAGGCCTTCGGCCCGATTTCAGGCCTGGAGCCACAAGGCATTCACCTTTAGACGGAAGAGTGAATAGAGGATATCAAGGTCATTGTCAAACTTTGGCTAATCCCTTCTGATTTACTTTCGAGAAATTGCAAAGATAAACATTCTGGGGTGTTAGAAAAAAATAATAATTACCCCTTGTCCGCTTATGAACAACACAGAACATGAATGCGTGGCCGAATTGAACCGGACTCGAATTACCGAGCAACTCTAACACACATTATCTGGAAACATTTCGGCTCTTCCGCAGAATTTGTGGGTAAAAGGTTCTAACATTCCTAGGATGGAAGCGTTTGGATTTTTCGCTTTCCCCAGATAACAAGCCATTGGGATCGGAGGAAGTCAGGGGCCACTGTAGCAGCCCCTGGCTTGTTACCT
>JBEIGI010000059.1:0-33993 GCA_040381975.1 Pirellula sp. | reverse complement strand
TCTTTTTGCCCTCCCATCTTTTTGCCCTCCCATCTTTTTGCCCTCCCATCTTTTTGCCCTCCCATCTTTTTGCCCTCCCATCTTTTTGCCCTCCCATCTTTTTGCCCTCCCATCTTTTTGCCTGATCTCTGTTAACACTAAATCTGCCCGATATCGATAGAAAACCCGTAGTACCGATTTCGGTCGAAAAACTTCCCCGATACGGCCTTGCCACGAGCAAGCAATTTGCGTCCAATTGGGGCTAGGTCAACACAGAGAGTTTCCATCACCGAAGTCGGGTCTTGCTATGGGTTTAGAATCACTTTTTTCGTTAGAAAACCGCGTTGCGGTCGTTGTAGGTGGCACCGGAGCGCTCGGTGGGGCCATGGCCAACGCGTTGGCATCGGCTGGCGCGAGCGTCGCGGTACTAGGCCGGAATGCGGAGCGAGGCATGGAGCGGGCTGAGGACATCCGTCGCGAGGGAGGCGAGGCGATCTTCGTCTCGGCCGATGCCCAGGATCGCGATTCGCTCACCAAGGCGTGTTCACACATCGAGAAGTCGATGGGGCCAGTGGACATCCTGGTCAATGCCGCCGGAGGGAACCAAGCTGCAGCGACCCTTCAGCCAGGGGACGACTTTTGCGAATTATCGCTAGATGCTTGGAAAGATGTTTTTGACCTAAATCTAATCGGCGGTACGGTTTTGCCGAGCCAAGTATTCGGCGAATCGATGCTGCTTAGAAACAGTGGCAGCATCATCAATATTGCTTCGATGTCAGGGATCATCCCCCTATCGCGCGTTGTCGCCTACTCGGCAGCCAAAGCCGCTGTGATCAATTTCACCCAGTTCTTAGCTCGAGAGTGGGCACCGCGTGGGGTTCGGGTCAATTGCATTAGCCCCGGTTTTTTCCCCGCAGACCAAAACAAAAATCTTTTGTACAACGCAGACGGAAGTCTTGCTCCCCGTGGCCAGCAAATCATTTCGCACACACCGATAGCCAGATTCGGATATGCGCATGAACTCGCAGGGCCAGTGGTCTTCCTTGCTTCGTCTGCCGCATCGTCGTTTGTCACCGGACACAACCTGGTCGTCGACGGTGGGTTCTCTTCGACCACCATTTAGCACGCCCCTATACTACTTACCATTGGAGATAATCCCCAACTATGGCGAAACTTGCGGTTCGCAACGATGCATGCGCATTGGATTTCCTTTCCCTCGGAGCCTTGGTTCATCGGCTTGATCCAGGGATCATTCCATTCCGAAAGGCTCGCTCGTTCGATGTGCATGTCTCGGGTGGTGAGTACAACGTCGCAGCCAACCTCGCCGATTGCTTCGGACTAAATACTGCCGTTGCCACAGCCATGGTCAACTACGGGATCGGCGAACTGGTACAAACCCGCGTCAAGGAAATGGGCGTGAAACCCATTTACAAGTTCTTCGAACACGACGGCGTCCGCGGGCCAAACATTGCAACGGTTTATAGCGATCGGGGCCAAGGTGTCCGGCCTCCCGTGGTTTATTACAACCGAGCCAACGAAGCGGGTGCGATGCTCAAACCAGGCGACTTCGACTGGAAATCGATTTTCGCCAACGGAGTTCGCTGGTTCCATTCAGGAGGCATTTTTGCAGCACTCTCGAATACCACCTCCGAATCGATCATCGAAGGAATGCAAGCGGCCAAAGCTGCCGGATGCGTCACCTCCTTTGACCTCAATTACCGGGCCAAGATTTGGGCAGCCATCGGTGGGTTGGCCAAGGGACAAGAGATGGTTGGCAAGATCGTCAAGCATGTCGATGTTCTGGTTGGCAACGAAGAAGACCTGCAAAAGAGCTTGGGCATCCAAGGCCAAGATGTCGAGCACAAATCCGAGTTGGACCCCGAAGCGTTCTTTTCGATGATCGATAAAACGATTGAAAAGTTCCCCAACGTAAAGATGGTTGCGACGACATTGCGTGAAGTACGTTCGACCAATCGCCATGACTGGGCCGCTGTTCTCTGGTACGACGGCAAGCGGTACGTGAGCCCCACGATGCAGCTCGATGTCATCGACCGAATCGGTGGTGGCGATGGGTTTGCCGCAGGACTCATCTACGGCATGCTTGCAGGGAAAGAAGCCGAACAAGCACTTCGACTAGGTTGGGCGCATGGAGCATTGCTCACCACGTTCCCTGGCGATACGACGATGGCCAAGTTGCCTGAGGTCGAGGCGTTGGCCAAGGGTGGTTCGGCTCGCGTGCAGCGTTAAGAGATCATCGATTGAAAAAGGCTATGATTTTCGATCATAGCTGCTGGGATATCGGCTGGTGTCGCACCATCTTCCATCAGGCACCAGCCGGTGAACCCCTTGGCATCACAAGCTTTGAGCTTTTTAAACAAAGCAGGCCAAGGGTAATCGACTTTTCCAGGACGCAGATCGTGGATGTGAACCGTTCCCATCCATTTGGCTAGTTCATCGAAGTTGGCTTCGAAACCAGCACCGCTTAAGTCCGTTGGGTTGCAATTCCAACAGACCACAACGTTCGGGTGATCGGCGACCTCCATGATCCTCCTCATGTTTGGGATCTCCTGAGTCCCTTTGCCGTGGACTTCCAAACGTATTTGTTGGTTTGCTTTGGCGGCATACTCACCGACGATTCGCAGTGACTTGCCGATTTGTTCGAGCGTTTTTTCGACGGGGACATCTTGAGGAAGACCGTTTGGGCGAACTTTCACACCTGTGCCGCCAAGTTCTGCAGATAGATCGATAAAGGCCTTGGTTTCATCGATGTTTTTTTGAACGACCGCGGGATTGCTGGCGTGGTATTCGCAAGCGCTACCGAGTCCTACGAGAGCGACGGGTGAGTCCGCGAATCGTTTTTTCGCCTCGGCTCTTTGGGTGGCATTCAAACTTGGTTCGACTCCATGCTTATGAGTACTACGGAGTTCCACACCAGAGTATTTGGCCTGCTCGCAGACTTTGAGCAATTCGGCTAAGGAGAAATCTTTACCCCATTGATAGGTAACGAGCCCGAGTTTCAGAGCAATAGCGATGGGAGTCGCGTTTGCAGCCATCAGGCTGTTTCTTGGCAAAAGGGGGATTGCAGCCGAAGCGGTTGCAATCGACAGGAAATTTCTTCGGGTGGTGGTAGCTGGGTGGATGTGGAACATAGCGTTCAGGAGTTGTAAAGTGCTAATCTCATGGGAATCAATGAAACTGTTTCCGGAAAGCATAAGAGATTCAAGGTCGAATCGTAAAGGTGAAATGGCGTCAAAATCTCACGAACGCCGTAGGCTGACGTTTCTTACTCATTCTATTCCCTTGGCGACGAATGCAGGTTTTTTCGATTTTTGTATGGGATAAATCCTAAACGCGGGATTAACATGAAGGGATTGATAGTTAATTGGATCATTGAAGCATAGCCGTTGAACTTTGTGGGTCGATATCAATCTTCTTAGCGAACGAGTTTGCCGTGGCAGGGAAATCTAATTCCATTCAAAGTGCGACTGAGTCGTTACTGACGAACATGAGGATGCTTTGGTACATAAGATTTCCAATGGGATTCATGTGCCTCATGGTACTCCTGGGGCCGATTGGGTTGTTCTTTTTTGCTCGGTTTCTCGGAACGGCGATCGTCGCCAATTCGGTGATTCAGATCGCATCACTGGCATTTATCTGCTTGATGGCATCAACCTTAGCGATGATCCAAATCTCCTTTATTCTTCACCGAGGCCAATACTGGCTCGACGACGAACACGTCAATCACACTCGAGTCTACAAATTCTTTCAGCAAATCCAATCACGGCTTGACTCGAAGACAAACCTTCCAGCATTGAGCTGGCTCCTTCTAGGTTGGAAATGGCCCTTAAAACCTACCTTGATCCTTTTTGTAGTTGGGTTCTCGCTACCATTTTGGTGTTCACTTAATAGCTTGCTCCAACATGCAAACCAGAACGAGCAAATACATTTCACGGATGAACCCATAGCATCTTGGAGCAATTCGATTTTCGGTCTGCTTTTAGGATTTGGATTTTACTTGGTGATGGTTCAGTTCATGGGTGTGCTTCAGACGCTGCTTGTAACATCATTGCAATCCAAATCGCAGCTGTGTGAACAGGCACATTACAAACCATTCGAACATCATCCGGTCTCACCAATGTTAAATCTGCGTCCGGTCCTTGCGATTAATCTCAAGCCATTACCTCATAGTATAAGAAATCTACTGACTCCTTTCGTAGTAATTCACCACGAGCTCATTTTTTGGGGCTTGACCGTGATTTCGATTTATGGATTGATCTACTTTCAGACAAATTCTCAAGTGATTGATTCCGAACACGGATACACAGCCGTTTTCTACCTAATTTTGTGGTTGCTTCTCATTGAGTCAATCTTCGCTGCAATAGCCTTCTTCTTTGACAGATATCGTATGCCCGCGCTCTTATTAGTCCTCATTTTCTTTGGTATCTACCAAATCTGGGTACCTTACGATCATCGATTTGCAACGATACCGGTAACAAAGAGCGACGATTCGAAAACGATCGAGTCAAAAAGCCTGTCAACAGATACTGGAACGGGTTCGAGAAAAATCAAGATCATCGTGGTTGCACCCGGTGGTGGTATTCATGCCTCAGCATGGACTGGCACTGTTCTTGCAGGTTTGCATCAGCGGTATAGCACTGACTTTGAAGATTCGCTCCATTTAATCAGCGCTGTTTCTGGTGGTTCTGTCGGTACCATGTACTACCTCGACCACTTCGAGTCACTGGTTGCGAACAATCCAAGTCGTGATACCCCTGTGTCCACTGGCTTCAAAGACCCCAAAGCGCAGGATACCTCAAAAGTGGCCGACCGTGGTCTTGAATACCGGAAAATGAAATACGAAAGTGGGCTCGATGTGGTCCGCCGACGCTCATCGACATCCTCTCTTGAGTCTCTTTTCTGGGGGCTAACGTTCCCAGACACTTTCAGGATTTTTAATCCGTGGTGGGCCATGATGGATCGTGGTGATGCACAGGAATCTCTATTTAGGGAACGGCTTGATCTGGAAAAACAAGACATAGGGCCAACCCTACTTGGTTGGCACCAAAGGGCAGAAAAAGGGCAGATGCCTTATGTCGTATTCAACGCAACCGAGGCCAACACGGGCCAAAGGGTTTTATTCTCAACCCTTCCTCTACCAAGCCGAGAAAATGCTGCCATAAAGTTCGATCTTGGTCGAAACGATTGGAAGCCTAAAAATTTCCTTTTACTATCCGAGGGAAGGATTGATGTTCGCATTAGCACTGCGGTAAGGCTTTCAGCAACGTTTCCCTACATCAGCCCCGCATCAAGACCTACACCGGAATCGAATATCGAACTCGGTCATGTCGTTGATGGGGGGTACGCGGACAACGAAGGATTGATTACAGCCATCGAAGAAATCAACCGTCTAACCGAAATAACCAAAGACCAAAAAAAAGACGCTTCGGAAGACAATTCAAAACCAACGATCGTTCTAATTCGCATCGCGCACCAACCAAAAAAGGAGTCCTTACTGCCGATGGAGCGATCAGAGGAATCGCGGAGAGGTGGATTGGAATACGCTGCCTTTGGCCCATTGCTTGCGGCTATGAACGTACGGGATTCTTCGCAGAAAGAGCGTGGTGAAATCGAATTAATGCTTCTAAGAGAACGCCTTAACGAAACCCGTAATAATAATCCCAAATTTTGGGAGGTTACACTTCGGTTCCAAAGCAATGGCAATATCGAAATTCCGCCACTGAATTGGAAACTCCTACCTAAACAACGCAGCGCCTACCAAGCGGCTTGGGCTGAGATAGTTGAGGATGCTTGTAGAACCACCAAAACAGACGACAATGTCGGTGAAGGTCTTCAGATTCTCGATTCGCTTTTCAACTACAAAGTGAAAGACGACTGCTCCAAATCGTCTACGGAGTCTCCATAGCGAAGTTTAAAGTTGCTTCGCCAAGATAAACAGAAACGCTCACGACATACTCAGCGAAGGCTCTTAAGTACAACGAGAGCACGATCGGAAGGATCCATGGTCAATTCGTCCAGCACCGGCAATTGCTCGGCGATACTGCAAGCCAGATCCTGTGCTGGCTCATCACGCCAATCCCGCAAGAACTTGAGCATCCGGGAAATGTCAAAATCGTCTCCCAGCATTCGCGAAGTAAAGGCCACGAACATTTCTCCTGGCTCGAGCACGAATCGACCCATCGCGATTTGCTGATCTGGATCCGATCCCAAACTTGGAAGGGCACTGCCGATGTGCCGAATTCCACGTTTGCCCATCACCAAGCAATGCATGTGGCCAGTTGAACAAGCCACCCCTGTTCCCGTTTCAGGTTGGAGTTGCAACGCGCTCAAATGCAACTGCCAAGCTTCATGCCCTCGATTCCAATGCTGATCATTGATTGCTTGAAGCGCATTTCTTAGATGCAAATTCGAATCCGTTTCGAAAAGCTGGAGCAAAGACAACGCAGAGGTAGCGACCATGCTGCCGGTTGCGTGGTTGGCGTTGGCCGCACCAACAACGATCGACAATTTCCCTTGTTGCGTAAGACTCCAATGGTGAAACGCTCCGCCGATCAATGCTTGCTGGTGCGACCACCCCCCCAAATCATACTCTTCATGCAGAATCTGCTTGTCTGCAAGGAGGCTCGACTGAAAATCGGCGGCAACATCGAGTTGTTTGGCCAGATGCCTTGCGGTGGTCACCTCGCATCCCAATATCGACTGCTCGATTTCACCCATCAAGCGGCCTGCCGCAAGGTTCGCAACTTCGATCTCTGCGGCGGAATAGGATCGCGGTTGTGTCGACCAAAACCAGACTGTACCGTGAGGCATCGTCGTTGTTCCGATCGGTACGACCAAAGCCGAACGATAAGGCTCGGGGGATTGCCACTCCGGTGCCGCGTGAATGTCGCTCAGCAATACCGCATTGCCTGTGAGGGCCTCAAGATCCGCAAGGCTACTTCGCAAATCCCTCGCTGGTCGCAAAAACCGAGACTTCGGGAGCCCATAACAAGCCCGGAGTTTCAATTCGGTCGTGTCTTCGTCAAGCAGATACAGCGCGCAAGCCACCGATCCTAAAGTGCGAGAGGTGCTCTCAAGCACCGATTCGAGCCGAGCCGCTAACTCGCGTGAAGGTGCAGCATGATTCGAGACGGCAACGATGCTCGTAAGCTCCGCTTCGCGATCCCGAAGCGCCGTTTCGGTTCGTTCGATCCGATGAATCAGCTTCTCGATCGTTCTGAGCAATACAGTCGCTCGATCCATCGAGACCGAGGGTAGATCGTTGCAAAGCACATCCCCATCGATCGTGTCAGCGCTGAATGTGATCAGATTGTCGACGAGTCGTCCTGGGTTTGGGGCATCCAACTCTACACCCCAATTCGTCGCACTCGAAAAGGCACGAATACACTCAGCGATGTCTTGCTCAGAACTATCGCTAGGCGATCCTTGGTTAGCCCCATCGCTCTTTGCAATCAGTGGGACCTGGGAAACAGACAGCGGACGGAAAGAGGGGATTCGGCGTTTCACGAGCAAAAACTTCTTAGGATGCACATTTACATAAGGAAGAGAGATAGCTCGTGGGGAATCGGCAGGGATTTGATAAAGCTTGAGGAATAGCGAAGGCCTTATACGTAGTCGGTCTTGGATCCTACATCCGATCCAAATAGAACTAGACCTAACAATCCGTAAAGAAGCATTTGGCGATAAAGAAGCTAGCAACGCCAAAGTAGATAGACATCATTTGCACGGAAGTAATTCGTAAAGCATAATTCAGGGCAAGTCGAAGGCCGATCCCTTGGCTTGTCCCAACTCGAGTCCGTTCTTGATTGGGAAATTTAGTTCTTTTGCCCCAAGCCTGTTGCAGTGGATGCAACCCAGAATGAAAAGGAGCCTCCAATGCTTGTGCTCTCGCGACATCGAGACGAAAGCATCATGATCGGAGACGACGTTGTAGTCACGATCGTGGACATTCGTGGGGATAAAGTGCGGCTTGGTATCGAAGCCCCCAACGACGTTCCTGTCCATCGACAAGAAGTTTACGAAGCGATTCAGCGCGAAAACCGTAAGGCGAACCAAGTTCAGCCTTCGGATCTTCGCAGCCTGAAAGAAAAAGGTTCGTAAGTGTCGTTCCCTGTCGGCCCGGATGGCCGACTTAGATACTCAGCACCCTTCGGGTCAGTTCCGAGTCTTTTCTCGGCTGACCCGAAGGGTGTTTTTGTTTGATTCGGGAGAGATTTTCTGGGCACAAAAGGTGTATAATCCCGTTATCCGAATCGACTCCACCTTGGCTTGGACGGAATCCGACGAAATTGTCTGGAACTAACGATCAAAATCCTTCGAAACCGCCAAACCCTTCTCGTTGGGAATCCGCTGCGCCACCCCCACCGCCGATTCTAAGCTCGGCTCAGCCACCATCGGTTCCGCCTCCTCCACCGCCAACAAGAACCAACCAAGCGTCGATCAACCAACTTCAGATCGGCAAAAACGCTAGTCCTCCAAACAAAACCTCCGCTCGAAACGGGCAACCGACTGCGTCGGATGCACCAACAGATCAGAGCTCTGAGCAACTCGCCGAAGAAGATCAGTCGCCCGAGGGTTGGGATCGTTGGATTGCACGATCCGTTAGAGAGGCTCCCAGTTGGCTGGTGAGCACCATGGTTCACATCGCGATTATCTTGCTCTTGGCCCTGATCCCCTTGCGCAACGAGGTGGCAAAGTCCTTGGTTCTGTTCTTAGGAAACACCGAAGCTGGCTCTGAAGGCGATGCACTGAGTTCATTCAATATCGCTGAGTCGGACATGATGCAGGGTGAGAACGAAGGCGACGCTACCGAAGATCTTGCTCTAACCGCTTCGGATCTTTCCAAAATTACTCCTGAGGTCACCGAGATCGGCCTCGAAATGGCGACTCCCGACTTCTCGATCCGCAAAGGGCTTACTGGTCGCTCTGGGACCATGAAAGGAGCATTGCTCAAAGCCTATGGCGGAACCGAAGAGACCGAGCAAGCAGTTGCTATGGGACTCGAATGGCTCTCTCGCAATCAACTGTCCGATGGTTCGTGGAGTTTGGTGACACCCTTTAGCGATGGGGGCACCTCGGAGAATCGTCCAGCGGCCACGGCCATGGCGCTGATGGCATTTATGGGTGCGGGCAACACCCATCAAACCGGTGCTTACCAACCGAATGTTGTTCGCGGATTGAATTACCTACTTCGACTCCAAGACGACGATGGGTATTTCGCGGCCAAGGCTGCGGGGATTCAAAGAACCTACGCGCAGGCTCAGTCTACGATCGCCCTTTGCGAGTTGCTCGGGATGAGCGGTGATCAAAAGCTCAGAGAGCCGGCCCAGCGGGCCGTAGGCTGGGCATTGAAAGCCCAGCACGAAGGAGGCGGCTGGCGCTATGGCCCGGGAGAAGTCGGGGACACGAGCGTCACTGGATGGTACGTCATGGCACTTATCTCTGCCCGCATGGCTGGCCTGGATATCCCAAGCGATCGGCTTGATCTAATCCACCAATTCCTCGACACCGTCCAACGCAAGGAAGGTGTCCGTGGTCCAAGCCCCGACGGAGAACAGTATGCTTACCAATCTCCATCGCAACCTAAAATTTCGATGACCGCCGAAGGAATGCTTTGCAGAATGTATTTGGGCTGGAAGACCGATGACTCTCGCATCTTGCAAGGTGCTGCAAAGGTCCTGCAGCAACCAATCGTCACGGGTGTGCAAGGCAGGGATTACTACTACTGGTATTATGCGACCAACGCATTGCACCATGCTGGAGGATCGAACTGGCGCAGATGGAACGATGTGATGAAAGAAGCCCTACCTGCGATGCAGATCAAAACCGGTAAGGAACGCGGCAGTTGGCCGGCCGAGGGCGACCCCCACGGCGGTGCCGGTGGCCGTTTGTATGCCACCGTGCTATCGATCCTGTGCCTAGAGGCTTATTACCGCCACATGCCACTTTCTGAGATGGCATCCAAGTAGCCCCACCGGCCTTCCATCAAGCCGTCAGAGACTGCTCAAGAAATTTTCTGCAGTGCGGTGATGCACCTTAATCTTTTCACCCATGCGATCGACCTGACTGACCATCACCTTCATTCTCGGATTGCGACTGAAAAACTCACGATGCTTGGACACGAAACGCCAATACAATCCATCCCACACCCCCGTCCAATCCCCCTTCTTATAATCGCTCATCTTCAACACATAACTCGATCCGCTGATGTACGGCTTAGTCGTAATCAACCCCCCATCGGCATGCTGACTCATCCCATAGACATTCGGAACCATCACCCAATCGTAAGCATCGACAAACAACTCCATAAACCAGCGATAAATCGCATCGGGATGAAACTCGCACAAGAGCATGAAATTCCCCAAAATCATCAGCCGCTCGATGTGATGGCAATATCCATACTTGAGCACCCGACGTATCGTCAGATCCACCGGCACGATCCCAGTGGTTCCATCGTAAAATGAACGAGGTAACTCACGACCATGCTCCCAATAATTCCTCGTCCGCTGCTTTGTCCCTAACTTGCGATAAACCAATCGCATGTACTCTCGCCAACCGATCACTTGCCTTAGGAACCCTTCAAGCGAATTCATCGGCACACTCCCCCCCTGCCCTGCCTTGAGCGCCGCGTCGACTACATCCTGTGGCGATATCAATCCCACATTGAGCATCGGAGTGATCACCGAATGGTACAGGAAAACATGCTCGCGACTGATCGAATCCTCGTAATCGCCAAACAAGTCAAATCGCTCAGCAAAGAAGCTCCTTAGGTGCTTTCTGCACCCCTGCTCACTGGTCGGATACCACAAAGCTTCCGGATCGCCGTAAGCATCCGAGAAATGCTTGTCAATGTACTTCGAAGCTTCCTTGCTATAGACATCCTGAGCGGCTAGCTGGCACTCTGGTGGCTCATGACCCGAAGGTAACCTTTTGCGATTCTCTGTGTCAAAACTCCATTTACCCCCGACCGGCTTTTGGTCTCCCTCGAGCAACAATCCCAATCGCTTACGCTGCTCGATATAGAAGTTGGTAAAAAAAAGCTTTTTCTTGCCATCGACAAAATACTCGATGTCCTGGATCGATGTCAAAAAATGCGGATCAGGATGAACCTCGAGCTCAATGCCATGCCGTCTGCAACCGGCACCAAGTCGCAAAAGCAAGTTATGGTCCTCCGGATCGATCGCACGCAGCGAACGGATCCCGTCAGCCTCGAGTCGCTGACCAATGTCCGCCGAATGCTCGATCGTCATCGCGTCGATGTAATGCACCGACTTGCCCTGCTCCTTAAGCCCATCACAGTACCGCTTCATCGAAGCCCGATGCAGCATCAACTTTTGGCGACAGAATCGATACTGCCGAAACAGGAGCGGATCCTCAACCATGTACACATGCTTGATCTCAGACATCCAGCCAGTATCCGGAAACAATTGATGGGGATAGACCAACGCCGCTGGCGACGATTTCACGATTCCTTTGGCTTTCACTTTGCTTTAGCCTTTCCCATCTTCTGCGGACCGATTTCCGCATAGCGCTGCAGGTATCCTTTGACCGAGAATTTCGATCGAGTCGACTCGCTGGTCATGTATCGGATCTTGCCGAAGACTTCGCGCTCGGGTCCCCAAGCTCGATCGTAACGGCCCAGCACCCAAAAGATCCCACTGTAGGAATTTGGATCGCGTCCATCCAAAGCATACTTGTTGTTCAAATGGATCATCACCTCAAGGGCCTCTTGAGGTGTCTGCGTCCAATGCAATATCTTTTTGCCCCAAAGCATTCTCAGGTAATTATGAATACGCCCTTCAATGACCAACTGCCTCTGTGCCGCATTCCAAAGTGGATCGTGGGTTCGAGCCGATTCGAAATCCTCCACGCTATACACATAAGGCCGCTTGTCTTTGGCATGATCCTTGAGCGTCTTTTGCGCCCATGTAGGAAGCGATTCATAGCGATCGTAGTTTTCTTCCCGTACGCACATGTTGAATCCAATCTCACGCCATGTCATGAGCTGATCCATGAACGCCTCGGCATTGACTCCTAAATTCCAAAAACCATTCATCTTGCCGTTGGGCTTGCTGATATCCGAAAAAGACCATCCCGAAACACTCGACACGATGGCCTGAAAAACCTCATGCGCACTGACATGTCCAAAATGCAAATGGGCACTGAGCGAACTCGATCCATACTGATCCGGTTCGTTTCGAGCTTGGTCGTAATCACCGAGTTTCTTCTTGGAAAACTCGCCCAGCAATCGAAGGCCCTCGGCTCGCCCCCCCTTCGTCTCAGCAATACCGACGCTGTGGTCGATATCGAGCTTGCTCAAATCGTAGCTTTGAAGCTCCTTGCGAGACTGGAACTTCCACCGCCGCGTAATCGCCTCAGGAAGTTTTTTTAGTTTGGGCAAGTCGACGTTTCGAAAAGGATCCTTGTGCGGAAAGATCGGAACCTCGCGGGCGATCTCCTTTTGCATGTAGCGTCTATAAGAATGAGCCACCGTAAATGTTCGATCCGCTGCATGGATCGGCAAAATCCCATTGCTATCGACCAACTCGACGGCGCATTGCCATTGCCCAACAATCCGTTTGTAGAGCTTCGGGTGAAAGAAGCATGGGAAATCGTCAGTGACTATCAGACAAGCCTCCTTGGCCAGCGTCTCGACCAAGCCGCTACCATCTCCCTTTTCGGTTTCCACATAAGCCAGATAAGTGATCGGCAGTGACTCAGCAGATTGCTGGTTGTCGAGCATTCCATCGAGGATAAACCGATGGAATCGATCCGAAGCCCATCGATAACCGATCCGGAGTCCCTCAAGGACGATCAGCGGTTTGTTCCAAGCCACCGCTAGCTCTACAGCTCTTTGTAAGGCGAAATTCGATTCGAGCCGTCGGTAGGCCGTCATCCAGTAAACGACGAATCCTCCATCAGGCCTTGCATCATGCGCGGTTGCTGCTCGGATCCGAATCGAAGGTGTATTGGATATTGTAGGCACGCGATACTACCACATTCCACTAGGAGGATAATTCGACAAATAATCTTTACCGCCCATTGTACAATGAGGCCTAGGCTTTCGTCGAATGACCCCTTCTGAACGATTCAACCGGATGAGCTCGTCGTCACGCTACTTCTCTGGCAAGCGGATTGTGCCGTTCCAATCCGGCGGAGCGACGCGGCCATTTTGCGCGATATACACCGTCAAGAAATCCTTGACCCGATCCTCCGCTGGGACCTGATGCAATAGCCGAAACGCTTCGTTCCAATTCCCATCCTGAAAGCTATCGAGCGCCTTTTCATAGAGCGCTACATCTTGATTGGAAAGTTCATTGCCCGTGGCCGACTCGGGGGGCAAGAGTTCACTGACCATCAGCGGAGTATTCATCCCGATCGGCAAGACCTTGGCCACCCGTCGAATCCTCGCGACGCTTGCTGGAACCTCCCTGCGAATCCGATCGGCCGTCACCTCGTCGACCAGGATCCTTGCTTGCAACTGCTTGGTCATACTCTCGAGTCTTGCTGCAAGATTCACAACTGGGCCAAAAACAGTGACTTTGACTTGATCAACCGTCCCGATACGACCCGCGACGGCCTTGCCAGTTGCAATCCCCAAGCCTGCGCGAAACCCTGCCAGCGGATGATTTGGCTTGGCCGCCGATTGCTCGAACTCGGCGCGAATGGCTAAGGCGGCCGCCGCTGCGTGCTGAACCGAATCGGACTGTTCGAGTGGCCACCCCCAAAAGCCCATCGCCGCATCACCATGAAAATCACCGACAACCCCGTTGCGTTCGAGTATGTGATGGGTCATCACTCCGAGCGCATCGCTCACGCGTCGTAACAATTCCAAAAGCTTATCGGCCGACTCTTCGCTCTGGCGAGTAAAGCCTCTCAAATCACAAAATAGAACCGAAACCTTGGCCTCCCTGGGTGCCAAGATTTCCTCGGGGTCTCTTGCCAGCAATGCTTTTCGCACAATCGGTGCAAAGAACGGTCGCAGCGAATCTTGGCGTCGCTGTAGTAACCTTGTTTGACGTAAGGTCCCTACGGTAGTGGCCGTGAGCTCAGCAAACTTGATGTCGTCTTGAAGATCATCCGAAATCATCAAGGTGGCATTGCGAGCGGCCGATGCATTCATGCTTGAGAAATCGCCCGCAACATAGATCGCCCAACCAGGGGTTGCCTCACTGGTAATCGGCGTACAAAACGCCCAGTCGATATTCTCCGATTGGGTGTACTGCAAAGGTGTGTTTCGATCCAGACTCCGGCTCCAAACGTGCAGAACACTCTCACTCGATGCGACCGCTTGATGGATCAGTTGCGCACTGGGAGAAAAAGGTCGCAACACCAAACCTCGGGAGTCCCAATGCAATACACGAATGCCCGTTTCACTACCGATCGGCCATTGGCTCGTCCAAGGTGTCATTTCGATCGAAGGCAGTTTCTCAGGCTCGCGCACATCGGCATGCTTCGAGACAATCGCCACAAACGTCGCTTGCGGGATCCCCTGCATGAGCAAGTTCACCACGCGCACGTACAACTCTTCATCGCCGGAACTGCTGGAAATGATTTCGGGCAAGCGACTCAAGACCTCGATCCGCCGATCGGCGTCACGGTACTGGACGCTCCGGAGTTGCGAGGGCGCATAAGTCTGCTCGGTCAGTGCCGGTGGTGCCTCCGATTTGGCCATCACACGCACCCGCTGATCGACGAGACTAAACGTCGTCTGGCCAATCACGAAATGATCGCCCATCCCGACCTCGAACTCATCCTTGCGCAAACCACGGTGAAAGATCGGGTTTCTAGCCTCAAGAATCCGCGTTACGGCCAACCTTCCCGATGACCACTTGAGCTCGGCATGCTGTCGGGAGATACGGTCATCCCAAGGGACTGACCATGGATGGGATGTTCTTCCCAAAATAAACACCGTCGGCTCACCATCGACTGGCAAGGGGCGTCGCCAGCGGTCATGAGGGGTCGGGCCTTGGGCAATCAAATCCGGCATACAAAATCCGTCGTGCTGGTAGAACGAGCTTTCCTGCCTCCATTGTACTCGTTACACGCCAAAGACACCAAGTCGCAAAAACGCGAGTTCTAAGCCTACCACCGGATTGAAGCCGGATGGTGGCCCATTCATGTTTCGCTTACCCAATGGTGGTTTGAGTGTTTCCCCAATCCCCCCCAGAAGTACCAAATCACGTATAATGCCATCTCTCCCCTAACCGCTTTGCACCCTGACATGCTTAAGCCATTGCAAAACTACTTTCGGCTATTTGGATTGTTATTCATCGCCTGTGGCATCCTAAGTAGCCTTGCTGCCTGCGCCCAAGACTCCCAATCTCCGGATTGGTTCGAGACCAACATCCGACCGATCTTGGCCGAGAAATGCTTCGATTGCCACGGTCCAGCGAAGCAATGGTCGGGCCTGCGATTGGACTCTCAAGAGGCTCTGGGTAAAGGCAGTGAAAACGGTGCAGTTGTCCTCAAAGAAGACCTCGCATCGAGCCCACTATTGCATCGCATCACCTCGGACGATCCTGACCTGAAGATGCCTCCTGCGGATTCAAAACTTATTCTGACCAATCGCGAAAAAGAACTGCTGCAACTTTGGGTTCTCCAAGGTGCTTTATTTCCAACCAATAGCAATCCACCCGCAAGCAACACCCACGATTTCCTAACGCGCGCTCAGAACCATTGGGCATTCCAACCCCTCCGGTACACTCCACCAACTCCAGAGACTGTCGCCAAAACAACGCATTGGATCGACGCCTATCTCGATGCAAAACTTTCCGAGCAAAACATCACGCCTCTTTCCATCGCCGATCGCCGAACCCAACTTCGGCGCCTGCACATGATCACCACCGGCTTGCTCCCAACCTGGGAGCAAGCGCAAGACTTTGAAATTGACACTGCGCCTGATGCTTGGGAAAGCATCGTTGACGATCTTCTATGCCAACCGCAGTATGCAGAAAAATGGGCCCGCGTATGGATGGACATCGCTCGCTACTCAGACACCAAAGGCTATGTCTACGGCCGTGAAGACCGAACGTTTGTCTACTCGCGAGCCTATCGCGATTGGCTTGTCCAAGCCTTCCAAACCGATATGCCCTACAACCGATTCATCGAGTTGCAATTAGCGGCCGACAAGATGGTTCCACCAGGTTCGCCCGACCTTGCAGCCTTGGGTTTCTTAACCCTCGGTCGCCGCTTCCTGGCCATTCAATACGACATCATCGACGATCGGATCGATACTACGTTTCGTGGTTTCATGGGTCTGACCGTCCAGTGCGCCCGTTGCCACGATCATAAATACGATCCGATCAGCGCCAATGACTACTATGCTCTGGCGGGTGTTTTCCAAAGTTGTATTGATGTGCGAGAACCCATCCCCAGCCATCTGGAAACCCAAACCGACGACTTTCGTAAAGGATTGCAAGAGAGGCAAGTTAAACTCAAAGAGGTTATCGCCAAGCATCGCACGGAAGCCAACGATAGGATCGAAAAACGCTTTGCAGACTATCTGGAAACCCAAGTCCAACTCGAAAAATATCCCGAAGGAAACTTCAACCAACTCTCGACCAAAGACGACCTAATCCCCGCACTGGTCCATCGCTGGGAATGGTACTTGGGACTCCAATCAATCGCTCAGCACCCAGTGATGCGCATTTGGACGGAACTTGCGAAAATCAAGGAGAATACCCCTGAGAACTCCTTTGAGACCCAAGCAACGACAGTCCTACTCGAACTGCAGCAACAACTAGGTGCTTGCCATCCGGAGGTTCTCAAGGAATTTTCTTCTCCACCGAAAAGTCTTAGGGAAGTTGCAGACAGATACGGTAAGGTCGTCCATGAGGCTTCGGCACGTTGGCAATCGGAACTCCAGCGTCGAACAGTTCCCGATTCGGCCCCACCGTCAGTCTCTGAGGATCCTCTGCTTGAATCACTTCGCGCGTTGCTTTTAGATCGACGTTCCGCGTTTTATATCCCAGACGAACCGATCGATAGCACCGAATGGCTATGGGACAATGGTACCTGCGTTGAAATATGGAAAGCACAAGCCGACATCGACCAATGGCTCATGAACGCCAACGACAGTCCTCCGGAACTAGGTGTTTTGCGGGATCGAGACTTGGTCAGCGATGCAAGGATCCTTAAGCGTGGAAACGCGAATCTCAAAGGACAATCTGTACCCCGTGGATACATCCAGTTCTTGACCTCAGAAAATCAGCCAAATTCATCCGCAAGCTTTCAACACGGTAGCGGTAGGCTTGAATTGGCCAAACGGATCTCTGCCTCCGAAAATCCGCTGACAGCTCGCGTCTGGGTCAATCGTATCTGGCAACATGTCTTCGGCGAAGGACTCGTGCAAAGTGCGAGTGATTTTGGCATACGCTCCGATATGCCTTCCCATCCTGAATTGCTCGATGCACTTGCCATCGCATTCATCGAGCACGACTGGAGTACACGCTGGCTGGTTCGGGAACTGGTAACAACCGAGGCTTTCCGCAGACAATCGCTTGCAGGGCCTGTACAACCCCAAGAAATCGATCCTGCGAATCGTTTGCTTTGGCGAAGCCATCGGCACAGGCTGACTTGGGAGGAGTCTCGGGATTCGTTAGCGATGCTAAGCGGTTTGATGCTTATGCGAGTTGGAGGCAAATCGGTCGATCCGCTTGCAAGTGATCCTGCGTCTCTTGCCCGTCGAAGTTTGTACACGACGATCGATCGGCAATACCTCCCGATGACCTTGCAAAATTTCGATTTCGCAAACCCCGACATGCACAACCCCAAGAGATCCGAAACCGTTGTGCCTCAGCAAGCTCTCTTTTTGCTCAATCATCCAATGCCGGCGACGGCTTGCACCAAAATCGTCGAAACGATCGCCGCTCAGGAAACCGCACCACTATCGGATGAGAATTTTGTCACCGCACTTTATCGCCGCGTTTTGCAAAGGAATCCAAACGCATTGGAGTCCTCCAAAGCAATCGAGTTCCTTGAGCAAAGTGAACTCGCGTCCAAGACGACCGAGAATTCAGGTACTGGACTTTCTCCCCGAGCCCAGCTCGCACAAGTCCTTCTGATCGGAAACGAGGCGACCTACATCGACTAACTCATGGAACCCAATCGCATGTTTCCAAACCGACGGCAAATGCTCAGCTCCTCAGGCATGGGACTCGGTATGCTCGGACTCAGCCAACTCCTAGCCGATCCGGCTTATGCACAAGATCCTATCGTCCGCAAAGCCACTGGGAATTCGCTACGAGCGAGGAATCCAAACTTTGCCCCCAAGGCCAAACGGATGGTGCATTTCTTCCTCAATGGGGGACCGTCGCACGTCGATACCTTTGACCCAAAACCCAAACTCAAGGAGTATGCGGGCAAGCCTCTGCCGATGAGCTACTTGACCGAAAGGAGAACCGGTGGGGCACTACCAAGTCCTTTCGAGTTCAAGAAGTACGGCCAAAGCGGTTTAGAGATCAGCGAACTGTTTCAAAAGACCGCCGAACATGCAGATAACATCGCGGTGATACGTTCGATGGTCGCCCAGGTTCCCAATCACGAGCCATCGCTGATGCTCATGAACTGCGGTGATTCAGTTCAAACCCGACCGAGTTTGGGCTCTTGGCTGATGTATGGACTCGGAACCGAAAACCAAAACTTGCCGGGTTTCATCGCCATGTGCCCCGGTGGCTATCCAATCAAAGACACAGCCAACTGGCAAAGCGGTTTTTTACCGGGTGCGTTCCAAGGAACGTTTGTCGATCCGAAGCATGCGCAGATCGAAAAGCTTATCGAAAACATCCGTAGTCCTCATGCGAATCTCGATGCCCAAGCAAGGCAACTGAAGTTATTACGAGAACTGGCCATGCAGAATCCTGCTACGCAAAGCGACTCGCGGCTGGAATCGAGGATCGAATCCTTTGAACTAGCATTCCGTATGCAGACCGAAGCTTCCGATGCGTTCGATATCTCGAAAGAGACTCAAGAGGTTCGCGATCTGTATGGCGATACGGTTCATGGTCGTCAAACGCTTATTGCACGCCGCCTTTTGGAACGTGGCGTTCGATATGTTCAGCTATGGCATGGTGCGGGCCAACCCTGGGATCATCACGGCGATATCGAAAAGAACATGCGCACCAATTGCTCCGAGATCGATCAACCGATCGCCGCGTTTTTGACCGACTTGAAACGCTTGGGAATGCTCGACGATACGCTGGTCCTATGGGGCGGCGAATTCGGTCGCACGCCGGTTTCCGAAGGCGGATCGGGGCGAGATCACAACCACTGGGGCTTTAGCGTCTGGCTAGCCGGTGGCGGCATACGTGGTGGCTGTGCGCATGGTAGCACCGATGAATTTGGATTTCGGGCCGAGGAGTCCCCGACGAGCGTTCACGACTTGCACGCAACCATTCTCCACCTGATGGGTTTCGATCATGAGAAACTTACGTACCGTTACGCTGGTCGAGACTTTCGATTGACCGATGTTCACGGTCGGGTGGTTCGAGAGATTCTTACTTGAACCCCAGCCCACTCATCCAATTGAGCCTGTTCGAGAGCCAGATCCTTGGCTCGTTGAACCGTTTGTGCATGCTCGATGATTTTCTCGACCTGCTTGAGTTCCTTTTCGTGCTCTAAGAGAATCGATTCTTCGTGAGCAAGTCGCTGACCGAGGAATTCTTGTTCTTTGAGCAATCCATTTTTTTGCTCGATCAGTTCGATGCGATAGGCTTCGTTTTCTCGCCAATCCTGCAGCTTGACGATCCCCGTTTGGAGTTTCCTACGCTGCTGGCTCCATTTTGCGATCGATCGGGTTAGCTCATCGATCCGCGAAGCCAGAATTTGCATCTCTCGCAGAGTGCTTTCGACCACCGCCGAGGATTGATCGCGCTGCCAAGTGCGAATCTTCAGCAAACCAGCATGGGGATTTTCGCGACTCATGGTGAATGATCGGGGTGGTTTTTTGGTTCTTCTGGAATTTTTGTAGTTATTGCTTTATGCCAGTGGAGGCGTAACTGATTGCTACTGCGGGCCTCTAAGGCTAATTTCTAAATACTCTGGTTAACACCTTTGCGAATCAGGTTACTGAGTTGTAGCCAAGCGTCATTCCACTCGACGATCTGGCTGCGTTGCTGTTGCAAAAAGTCATCGATGATTGGCTTGAGCGAAATGGCACGATCGATTTGAGGATTCGAACCTGTGCGATAAGCTCCGATTTGAATCAGCTCCTTATGTTCGTCGTAGATAGCCATCCACTTTCGAACCTCGGCGACGATAGACGCTTGCTGTGGCTCGATAAGTTGTTGCTGAAGTCGACTAAGGCTCCTGAGCACATCGATCGCCGGATAGCGACCGCTGTCTGCCAATGCTTTTGATAGCACGATATGTCCATCGAGGAAACCTCGTACTGCATCGCTGATCGGTTCGTTATTGTCATCAGCTTCGACCAAGATGGTGTAAATGGCTGTGATCGAACCTCGTGAACTATTGCCTGCGCGTTCGACTAAATGAGATAGCGAGGAAAAAACGCTCGTTGGATATCCACGCGTCGTGGGTGCTTCGCCCGCGGCCAATCCGATCTCTCGCTGAGCCGTTGCGAAGCGGGTCAAGGAATCCATCAGCAGCAATACCGACTTGCCTTGATCCCTAAGCGATTCGGCAATAGCCGTTGCTGTTTTGGCTGCAAGGATGCGCCTCGGGGCTGGCTGATCGCTCGTGGCAACAACGGTGATCGACTTGGCCTTTCCGTCAGGCCCCAAGTCGTTCTCCAAAAAATCTCGCACTTCCCTGCCCCGCTCTCCAATGAGTCCAATGACAACGTAGTCAGCTTGGGTGCCGCGTGCGAGCATCCCCAAAAGAGTGCTCTTGCCAACCCCTGCGGCAGAAAAAATCCCAACGCGTTGGCCTTGCCCAAGACTCATCAAGGTATCGATCGAGCGAACCCCGGTAGGCAATGCATTTCGAATCGGTTGACGTGACAAGGGAGAAACGGGAGGAGCATCGCAAAACACCCTTTTTCCAACTTCAATCGCTCTCCCCTCATCAATCGGGTTGCCCGTTGCATCGAGCACACGTCCGCAGAGTTCATCGGAGACTCGGACCGATCGGCACGAATGCACGAGTTCAACCAAATCCCCTGCACGGACACCTTCGAGCACGTCAAAAGCAGCCAATAAGGTTTTTCCATGATCAAAACCGATCACTTCGGCTTCCAAGTAGCCGTGCCCATGACGTTGGATCCTTGCGACAGAACCGATCGCAAGCGGCAATCCTTCAACAGCGATGACACCCCCTTGGAGCGAGCAGACTCGCCCTCGGACTTGGAAAGGAATCATCCGTCGGATGGCTGTATTCCAATCTGAACTACTCGGTAGCACCGGCAAGCGGGTAGTAATGGATTCGACTTCGAGTGAATTCACTTAGCCAAGCTCCTGATGGAGTCGCTCCAACTGTGTTTTGAGTGATCGATCCAAAGTGGTTTCAGGGGTTTCAAGTACCACGCTGCACTCCTCCATCGAAGGATCGTCGACGATTTGAAAGTCGACACCGGGGGAAAGCCGCTGGATCAGAGCAGGCAGAGCATCCGAAAGCTTCAACGCATCGGCGGAACTCAAACGAATCGTCAATTGCTTCTGGCTCTGAACCAGTCCTACCATCTCTTCGATCCATTGAAGCAGGATCGTCGGATCGCTTTCAATCTGGCGAACAAGCAATTTCTCTGCGATCTTGATCGCAAGGGATACCGTTTCGTGCTGCCACTGACGCAGCCACTGCTGGGTTGCGTTTTCGAGAGCTAAACAAATCGCATCGACCCGGGCAACCACATCGGTCATTTGCTCACTGACGAGCGTATCGGCACGTTGCTGAGCAAGTTGATCGATCACCGCACGGCCTTCTTCGACAGCCTCCTTGCGAGCCGTGTCTCGCAACTGCTGGCAATCCTTTTGGCATTGCTCTAGGATTGCGCGAGCTTGGGCCATCACCGAATCGAGCGAGCCTCGCTCGCTAGGCAGAACCGTTGCATTCGCTGCCTCAGCGGTGGCCAGTGTTGGCTTGGAACCGAAAAGCGATTTGGGTTTGAGTATCGATGCCATGCCGAGTGCTTTCGTCTAGGTTGTCTTCCGCTTACGCCGATACACGAAACTCTTCGTTCGTTGGCTCTGTTTTGGTAAGTTCAAGGGCTGTCTGTACGAACTGAATAGCAAGTTCTTGCCAAGTCTTCTCGTCGGTGATAGTCGCGCTTGCCAATTCCCGCCGAAGTTTCTTCAAAGCCTGACGAGGCGTAAGCTTTTCGATTCGCATGCGCATGGCTTTATTGGCCCCGGCCAAGAATCGCTTCACGTCTTGGGCATTGTGGCTGTAGAGTACGCGTAGCAAATCCAAGTCGTCGAGATTCAAAAGAACCTCGATAGCCTCCTCGCGACTCGTTTTTCGATTTAGCGGGATAACAAAGGGACTCGAAGGCTCAGAGCTTAGAACCGGATCTTTCGAGCTTTCTGTTAAACTGATCCCATGACCTCTGAGAGCCTTGGGCTGCATGGCTGTGGATTGATCGGACAAGCCTTGCTGCTGGGTTGAATTTGCTGCGTGGAGCACCGAGAGCAACTCCCGCACCTTCTCTTGACCTTGATGCTGAGTCTCGATCTTTGACCCAACGGATTGGACTTGATTGTAGAACTCCGATAAGACTCCATCGAGCACTCTGGCTGGCGCAGCATCGAGCCGACTCATCCAATCCAAGGACTCTTTGGCTGTGACCAAATCCAGATGGGGCACGATCGACTGTCCCAAGCGACTGGGTAGGCTTCTTAAGATCGTTGCGATGACGATGGGCCGTTCCCGGCTCAACACCTCGACGATCGCCACGATGGGGTATTCCTCGATGGAAAATTCAGTTTCCTGAGAAATGGCTTTTTCAGGGACCATCGAGTCGTTCGACAGCAAAAGCTCTTCGACGGTTTCTATGGCCAAACGTTGTTCGTCCGGGGTAATGCTCTCGAGCGATCCGAACTGGACTCGAATACGGTTTGCAAGCGACTCAGGCAAATGATCAAGCAATCGACTCGCAACATCGGAATCCATCTGTTGGATTGCGATCGCAAGTTGGCGAATTCGATGCTCGGTCAAAGCTCCCATGGGCAAAGCTTCCATTGGTGGACTGATTTCACGCATGCGCGAGAACAAAGGAACGACAATTGGAAAGGAAAACAGACTTGAGGTCTTGTAAAGGATTCGATGGTTGAAATGCTAGATCGAAAGTCGGTTTGCTAGCATGATTAGACGATTGGTCTTGCAAAGCTTCCCTCGTTCATGCTATCGCCTACGCATGGGAATAGATTGCACGCAGATGAGAAAACCTGAGCAACCAGCAGATACGAGGGCCAAGTCCGATTCGATCCGGATATCGCTCTTGGGGCTCGTGATCGCCATCGCATTGATTTCCACGATGGGTTGTCAAAAGAGCCAGCCCTATGTGCTCGGATCGATGCCAAACTATTTGAGGCCCTACAGCCCTGGCTCACCGGTGGTCATTCCGGATGCTGCAAATCCCACAGCCGCGCCCGCCTCCCTGGCTCAAACGCCCGCAACGGCTCCAGCAGTGCCGCTGGCTAGTGCACCTTCTAGTGCGCTGAGCCTGCCGAGCCCGCCTGCAACATCAAACAATAACGCTAACAACTTTGCCTACGCCGCCCAAATCTCTGAGCTCGAACGTAGGGCTCGTTTGCTCGATGAGAATAATCGCCAATTGCATAGCCAATTAGCGCAAGCTCAGCAGCAGGTTCAAACCTACCGCGAACGATCCGATCTGATGCAACAGCAACTAGGGGATATGTCAGCCCAACTGCAACAGGCTCGACTAGCCGCAAGTCGAAGTCTCCCACCGAGTCTTCCTCAGACGGGTAACATCGCCAATCCGCAGCTTACTCAACCGAAACCTGTGATGGTCGACCCGAATCCATCGAGTACCAGTATCGCAGGACCACCGACCATCCCGGGACTTCCAGAGCCGACCCGACGCAGTGGCGCTCGTTTGACGGCCAACACCAGTCGCGGACTAGACACCCCAGGCTCCGCATCCATCGAGCCTTTAAGATCATTGGGATACCCTGTCGAGACCAATGGAACGGCGTTGCGAGTGAGGATTCCTTCGGATCAGCTCTTTCAACCCGGCACCTCGCAGTGGACCGCCAGCGCTCAATCGCTCCTAGAGCGTGTTAGTGGGGCGTTGCGCACTGCATCTCCTAGCGGACAGCTATCGATCGACAGCTACACCGACAATGCACTTCAAGCCACAAGCGGCCTAGTGAGTGCTGACCAACTGACATCCCAACAAGCCGATGCGATTGGCAACTACTTGGTGTCTCGGGGCGGTTGGAACTCCAATGCACTTACCAAGCGTCCGAATGGCTCGGATATGCCGATCATGGACAACCAAACACCAGCGGGTCGGGCAGCCAATCGTCGGATCGAATTTGTTATCACTCAAGATCGCTAAGTCGATCGACTTCGCTTATCGACATCGCTTATGGATTCTCCAGCAAAAGCATCAGGCTTAGGAACTCAGAAAACTTACGACATTGTTTCAATTGGAGAGACAATGCTGCGGCTTTCACCGCCGATCCCACTGAGGCTCGAACAAGCTGGGGCCTTCGAAGTCCACATCGGTGGAAGCGAATCGAACACATTGGTCGGTTTATCTCGGCTGGGATTAAAGACCTGCTGGATCTCACGCTTGCCTGATCATGCGATAGGTCAGCAACTAGCACGACTCATCGGGATGCACGGAGTCGACACTTCGCATATTGTATGGACAAACCAAGACCGCTTGGGAGTATTCTTCTACGAACCAGCTTGTTTCCCACGCAGCGGTGAAGTTATCTACGATCGCAAGGACTCGGCATTCACGAAGCTCACGAGCGATCAGATTCCACTGCCACCTTTGAAATCATGTCGATGGTTCCACGCGACGGGCATTTCCCTTGCATTGAATTCGAAAATTCACTCGATGATGACTTTCGCAAGAGACGTAGCTCGATCTAGCGGAGCGATGGTGAGTTTTGACTTCAATTACCGAGGCAAACTTTGGAGTATGGATCAAGCTCGTGAGGGATGCCGAGAGTGGGTCGAATCCTCGGACTTGGTATTCTTTGCCAAGCGGGATGCGATCGCCTATTTGGAGTTGGCATCGGATGCTTCCGATGAAATCGTCATTCAAGAGCTAACGAGAATTCGTAATGGCAAATGTTCGGTGATCACACTTGGTGAGCGAGGCGCGATGGCTGGCCAAAGGGAGATAGTAGGTTACGTTTCAACGCAGAAGGTCGATGGGGCAGGGCGGCTCGGAGGTGGAGACGCTTTCTCTGCAGGGTTTCTCTATGGCCAGCTTAATGGATGGACACTGGAGCATTCGCTTGCTTGGGGCAACGCCATGGCGGGTCTCAAGTACACGATCCCTGGCGATATGCCGATCATTCACAAGCAGGATGTCGAAAGGATCTTAAGTCAATCGAGCCTCGGCGGCGTCCAACGCTAGAGCCTACCACCGGACTTGTCCGGTGCAGGCGTAAGCAGAGTTAGGAAATGGGAAGTGTGAAGTGAGAAGTGAAAGTAGCAAGGGACTCTGCCCCGTGACCGTTAGCCGATCAAGCGCAATCGTCGGGCAGCAGATTAGCCCCCAGCGAACATTTGTATGGGGCTAGGTTAAATAGGCCACCTGCAATAGAGTGTGGTAGAACAACAATCAATCAGCCAGATGTTTGTGTAAAAGCCCACTACGATGCAAGCAACGCTACTTTCGATCGCGGAGTTGTTGTCGAAGCTCGCTGGTGATCGTTTGCAATTCTTCAAGTGTTCGATCTTCGAATTGAGATCCATCAATTATGGGTAGTCCCAAGATCTCTCGCAACATTTGAATAAGCTCGATCTGTCCTGTTTTCAGACCCTTTTGAATCCCTTCTCGAATCCCTTCTTGACGACCTTCCTGGCGCCCTTGCTTGATAAACTGGTCAGCGATCGAACCGGGCTCGACTTGGGTACGGAATATCTTTTGGATTGTCATCGTCAGCTTTTCCATTGGTATCAAAGGACTCGCGCTCGAAAGGTAAACAACAACCGCTTCCACGTGCTCAGGGCCAATCTTGATAGTCCCGCTCTTGAGCAAACACTGCAAGAGGAACTCAAGTTTTTCCTCAAAGTCCCTCCTGCGACTGTATTTTAACAGACCAAGGACACTTTGCAAAAAAGGATCCCGTGCTAACGATTCATCTGGAACTCTGGCAATATCTAGCACAGGATAATTCATCCGAACCCCGTATTCGAAAGCCGCCTTTGGGCCGCCAAGGAGCTCCTCGAGGCTCCTGGGTGCCGACCAGTCCTCCTGGCCGTGATAAATCACGAGCGGGAACACAGGACACAAAGACATACCGTTTCTAAGTCGCTGCTCCCAAATTCGAACGATGTAGCGCAAAAGTTGAAAACACGTCATCGGATCCGACTGGCTTTTGTGCTCAAAGAGAAGATAGACCTGTCCTTCGGTAGGCTCGCCATCTGGCTCGGCAAACCGCACTGAATAAAGCAAATCCGAGAAACTCTGACGCAGATCCTCATCGATGAAGGAATCTTTCTGAAGCTCAAGCGACTCGAGATCCAGGAGCTGAACCAAACTTGGGGGCAAGTGCGTTTGGATCAAATCTCTGGCTGCCTGCGCATGGGAAAGTGCGTAGTGAAAAAAGTTGTTGTGGGGTGTAGGGAGCTTGGAATCGTCCATAGCTCCTGATTTTAGAAATCGGTGAGTTTTATGCGCGGTTTTGGTCGAAATATTTTTGAAACAGCCATTTCCCGGCGGCTAATGTGTGCACGCCTGCAGTAATGGACAGTTCTGGAATTCGCATGGCTTTCACGGGACGGCTGGCCCCGTTCCGCTTCTAATTCAACGCCATTAAGCGCAAAGCCAGTGGTAGGCTCGACAAGAGACGAACAATTTTACCGATCGTCTTACCAGGAGCTTACGGTATCCATCAATCGGTCGGCGCTGGTGAAGACTGCTGCGTTCCAGCCCGCGTCGATGGCACCCTGAATATTCTCATGCCGATCGTCCGTAAAGAAGATCGCTTCAGGATGAATCTCCGCCAACTCTGCACACAGATGATAAATCTCCAGCTCAGGCTTCATCATCTGCACCTCAAAAGACAACACAAGCGGATCAAACCAATCCTTGAGCTGCGGATAACCCATCTTGAGTATCCAACTCCAATGCGCATCGCAAGTGTTGGACAAAAGACCCATCGGTATCTTAAGGCTGCGAATTTTCTCTAACACAGGCAGGATATGCATGTTCGGAACAAAGATGTCCGAAGCCGCTACCATGAGCTCATCAAGCGGAATCTCCTTTTTAAACTTTTCCGAAAGGATGGCCGTAAATTCCTGACTGGTCAGCTCACCTCGCTCGTATTGAAGTTGAAAATCCGAATCGAAGACCAATCTCTTGATCTCTTCGGGAGTCACGCCGATAAGTTTTGCCATCGATCGAGCAGCAATGCCATGATCGAAATACAACAGCACATTCCCTAGGTCAAAGTAGACGAACTCTGGTCGTTGCATAGTCTGGCTCTTCAGGTATTCCTGTGGGTCATTTGGATTGCCATTTAGCCAATAAGCCTACTACTGGCTTTATGCCCAATGGCGTTGAATTAGTGTAAAAGCGGAAGTGCGAAAGGACTCCGGTGAGTGATGAAATGTCGGAAAAATCGCATGGTTTTCACCGGACGGCTCGCGCCGTTCCGCTTTTAATTCAACGCCATTCGGCATGAAGCCGGGTGGTGGCCGCCGAAGGTTTACCCATCATAATTCCTGACGAGCCTGTATTCGATGCTCCAATTCAGGCTCAGGCCTAAACCAAAGCCCCTTCAAAGGTCTTATGTAGTGCTTCAAGAGCCCGCTTTGCGTCTTTCCCCTCGACCACAACGTTGACCCTTAGCTCACTGGTGTTGGTCATGATGACGTTGATCCCTTGATCAGCTAGCGCCTTAAACAGCGCGATGGCCACACTGGTATGACTCCTTAGGCCAATTCCACTGACCGAAAGCTTGGCGATGTTGCTTGCACTGGTGACCTTGCGAACCCCAAACTTGCCACTTTCAAGTACCTTCAGGCAAGCTTGCAATTGTTCGCTAGGTACCGTGAAACTGATCGAAGTTTCCCCTTGGTGACCGTCACAACTTTGCACGATCATGTCAACAACAGCCCCCGCATCGGCAACCGCCTTGAAGATTTGCTCAGCGAGGCCTGGATTGTCGGCAACTCCACTGAGTGTCACCCGAGCCTGATCTTCCAAGAGACTAATATCCAATAGCGTCAATTGCTCGAGGTTGGTCGACCGTAGCCTTTCGACAACCTCGCTGGGACTCATCTTTGCATGCTGCATCTGGCCGATGAGCCAAGTATTCGCATCAGAGGGCTTGTTGTGCAAAGAAAACGCTTGATGGACGGCCCGAAGTGCCTGGGTTCCCTCGGAGCGCTGAACCAAACAACTTATCTTGATCTCGCTGGTAGTGATCATTTGGATATTGATGCCAGCATTGGCAAGTGCACCGAACATTTTCTCGGCCACCCCGGTCTGATCGGCCATCCCTAAACCAACGACCGAGACCTTCGCCACTGCATCATCGCAGGTCACCTCAGTCGCCCCAACCAAGGGTAGTGCTTCTTGGATGGCTCGCTGGGCATCCCGGAGCTCATCGCTCGGAACAGTGAAAGAGACATCGGCCCTAGACTCCTTACCAATGTTTTGCACGATCATGTCGACTGTAATTTTTCGGTCGGCAAGACGTTTGAAAATCTCGTAGCTCATGCCCGGGGTGTCTTGCACATTCTTGATCGTCAAGCGCGCTTCGTCTCGTGTTAATGCGGCTCCGCAAACCGCAACCGATGGAGACTCGGGCATCGAGACGATCATCGAACCTGGGGCATCCGAAAAACTGCTGCGCACTCGGATCGGTACATCGAACTTCTTGGCAAACTCGATCGAACGATTGTGCATGACACTTGCACCGAGACTCGCAAGTTCCAGCATCTCGTCGTAACTAATCAGCCCCATTTGGCGAGCTTCGGGCAAAAGCCTCGGATCCGTCGTGTAGACTCCATCGACATCGGTGTAAATCTCACAAGCATCGGCACCTAGAACAGCGGCCAGGGCAACGGCCGTTGTGTCGCTACCACCGCGACCTAGGGTGGTGATGTTAAAGTCGTCATCGACTCCTTGGAATCCCGCGGCGATGACAATCTTACCGGCATCTAAGTGCTTGCGGATCCGCTCGGTCGAGATGGTTTTGATGCGGGCCTTCGTGTAGGAACTGTCGGTTCGGATACCCATTTGGGCTCCGGTCAGCGATACAGCTTGGTGTCCAAAGCTGTGGATGGCCATCGCCATCAGGGCAACGCTGACTTGCTCCCCAGTGCTGAGGAGCATATCCATCTCTCGAGCCGGCGGCTCTTCATTGACCTTTTTTGCAAGATCGATCAAGTGGTCGGTTTCGTGCCCCATGGCACTGACGACGACCACCACTTGGTTCCCCTCCTGCTGGGTACGAATCGCCTTACGGGCCGCAGCTTGTATTTTCTCAGGTGTAGCGACGCTCGTTCCACCAAACTTTTGGACGATCAAAGCCATTGCGACAATACCAAGTTAGTAATCCAACGATAGTTCTCAGACGAAGTAATCTTACGAAGCCCAAATGATAACAATAACCGGTTATTTGAGAATGCAAGATCCTATCGCCAAAACAGAGTGTTGGGCTACCGCGCAAGGGTCGGTAGTTTACCGGGTTCAGCCAAGTAAACCCCGGGCATTAGTTCCGGTGCTTCCACGGTTCCATCGCCCGGCAAAACCTTGGGCGATTCGGTCTTGGCTAGCCGAACAAAGTCACTATCCATGCGGTTTTTCAATCGCTGGATTTCAGGATCTGAGGAATGCTCCGATGGGATTCGCCCCATGGCCATCCGGGCCTGAACAAGATCCGCTAGACGGACTTGGGCCTCGATGATTTGGACTTGCTTGCTCCACTGTTCCGGCTGCAGGCGTTCGGAGCATCGGGAAAGAATTTCTTTTGCTTCTTCAGGGCGCTCTAGGTCCGCGAACGTTAGGCCCCGAAGCAAAAGATGTTCGGGGTCTTCGGACACCGCTGCGTGAAGATCGACCATGTGATCTAGGGTGGCCAAGGCTCGTTCGGGCCTACCTGTCTTGCGATAGATTTCGGCGATCGCATACTGGGCTTTGGGGAAATCGCTGCGTACCAACAGGGCATGATGGTAGCACTCCAGTGCACTTGGCCAATCCTTTTGGTTTCGATGAACATCGCCCAGCAGGGCCCAAGCGTTCGCGTGATTGCGATTGACCGAAAGGACATCGAGCGAAAGTGCTTTCGCCGCATCGTATTGACTCTGATCCAAATGCATTTCCCCAAGCGTTATTGCGTAATCTGGATTTTGACCTGAGAGTCGGAAAGCCTCATTCATGTGTTCGAGGGCTTTTCGTTTGTCCCCCGACTCCCAGAGAACCTTGGCGTATCCCCAGTGCGCACGCTCATCCTCAGAGGAGTTTGCCAGAGCTTGGGAGAAGAGCAATTCGGCATCCTGGCCGCGTCCTCTCTGCATTGCATCAGTCCCTCGCAAAGAGAGTTGTCGAGCCGTTAAAAGGGACTGATTGCGAGCATTGCTGACGAACATTCGGCAACCCGGAAATACGGCCAATGCAATGATGGAAATCAGCAACGCATTGCGACCAAGCATGCAAATCGTCCGTAAAGCGACAAATGAAACCGACGGGAGCCCCGGTATCAATTAGCAAAACTTAGGCTCTGATCGCAAGTCGACTCGTGGTCCATCGGCCTCTTGTCGAGGACTTAAGGCCTGAAAAAGCTTGCCAAAACGAGTTACCAGGGACTCGTCAGACGATTCTGCGGAAAAGTTTATCCATCGCCAGGCATCCTGCCTACGACTTCCAATGATTCTAGGAGAACTAGAACCTGTGGAAAAACTTTGACGTTTTGGTAGAACGTAGGCGTATATTTCCTTCCAATCCCTCTCAATCGGAGCACCTCAGCGATGACCAATGGACCTTTGAACCGCAAACTCAACATGGGACTCGTCGGAGGAGGTCCAGGATCTTTCATCGGCAAGGTTCATTCGATCGCAGCGTGTTTAGACAATCGAGCCACAGTTGTCGCTGGAGCTTTTTCAAGCAATGCGGAACGCTCCAAGCAGGCGGCCCCGGATTACGATGTATGCACCACCAGGGCTTATCCCTCCTACGCGGCAATGTTCGCTGAAGAAGCCAAAAAGCCGATCGGAGAGCGCGTTGACTTTGTCTCGGTAACGACTCCCAATTCGACCCACTTCGAAGTCGCCAAAGCCGCCTTGGAAGCAGGCTTCCATGTCGTATGCGATAAGCCGATGACATTCGATTTGGCTCAAGCCGAGGAGCTTGCTGCGATCGTTGATAAGTCCAAGTCGGTATTTGCGCTGACCCACAACTACACCGGGTACCCTTTGGTGCGTCAAGCGCGTGAGATGATCCAAAGTGGTGAGCTCGGAGAGATCCAAGCCGTGCGATCCAATTACATTCAAGGATGGTTGCGAACCAAACTCGAAGATTCCGATCAAAAGCAAGCTGCTTGGCGAACCGATCCGACCAAGAGCGGAGCCGCAGGCTGCTTCGGTGATATCGCTACCCACGCATACAACCTAGGTCGCTACATGACTGGTCTTTTGCCGGCAGAGATCAGTTGCCATTTGAAAGCCTTCGAGCCCGGACGCAAGCTTGACGATTACGGCACAGCCGTCATCAGGTACCAAAACGGAGCCCTCGGTACCGTGACGGCAAGCCAGATTAGTCACGGCCGAGAGAATGACCTGTTTATCGAAATCGACGGAACCAAGGGAGCGTTGTCCTGGAGACAAGAGGAGCCCAACGTGATGGTTGTCCGTCAAAACGGCCAGCCCCATCGCTTGTACACTCGCGATCCGAATGCTCCGTTTATGAATGCCAGTGGCAGGGGAGCTTGCCGCCTTCCAAGCGGTCACCCCGAGGCCTTCTTTGAAGCGTTCGCGAACATCTACTGCTCGGCTTATGATGCCATGGTCGCTGTGTCCCAAGGCGAATCGATCGAACGAGTCAACACCGTCTATCCGAACGTTCACGATGGTGTCGAAGGGATGTACTTCATCCAGCAGTGCGTAGCAAGTTCGGCTCAAAATGGGGCTTGGTTGCCCTTGGCACACAAGCGATCACGCAAATAGCTATCGCTTGTCGTTTCGATAGGTAGGCTATGCTACAATAGCGATTTTTCGCACAACCTTATCCATCGGTATCCATATGATCAATCGACTCAAGAAGTTTTTTCTGGTTGGTGCGTTGGCCATCGTGACAACTTGCCAGGTCGATGCTCAGGATCGATGGCCACAGTTTCGTGGTGCTCAGTCGCGCGGTATCTCGCCCGAATCGATCAGCGCCGATGGCTCGGCTTCCGACAGCAAGCTGCCTGATCAATGGTCGACCACCCAAAATATCGCTTGGAAAAAAGATATTCCTGGACGGGGCTGGTCGTCGCCTGTCGTGTGGGACAACAAAGTCTTTCTGACTACTGTGGTGAACTCTGAAGCATACGAGCCTGCCAAGAAGGGGCTTTATTTCGGAGGAGAGCGCAAGGCTCCCACGTCGGTTCATCAGTGGAAAGTCCTTTGTTTGGATTTAAAGTCGGGTGAAACGCTTTGGGAAAAGCAAGTACACGAGGGTGTGCCCAAGTCGTCAATCCACATCAAGAGTAGCTTTGCTTCCGAAACTCCAGTCACCGATGGCAAGCGGGTCTACTGCTGCTTTGGTAGCTTAGGTATTTTCTGTTTCGACTTCGATGGCAACGAGATTTGGCGCTATGATCTCGAAGCACTCCCGACGAGGCTCGGCTGGGGCGCTGCGGCATCGCCAGTGCTCCACGAGGGGCGTCTGTATCTATGCAACGACAACGAGAAATCGTCCTACTTGGCTTGCCTGGATGCAGCCACCGGGAAAGAGGTCTGGAAAGTCACGCGAGAGGAAAAGAGCAATTGGTCGACACCCTTTGTCTGGAAGAACAAAATCCGAACCGAAATCGTTACTGCTGGAACAGGACAAATTCGTTCCTACGACTTGGACGGTAAGCTCCTATGGTCATTGAAAGGGATGTCTACCATCACGATCGCGACTCCTTATGAAGCCGATGGTTTGCTTTATGTCACATCAGGTTATGTTGCGGATCAGTCGCGTCCTATCTATGCGATCAAGCCCGGCGCAAGTGGTGATATCACCTTAGCCGAGGGAACGACAAGCTCGGATTCGATCGCATGGAGTGTACCCAAGGGAGCACCCTACAATCCATCGACTCTCGTTTACCATGGACGCATGTACGTCCTGTACGACGCTGGCTTGTTCGCATGTTATGATGCGGCCAGTGGCAAGGAAATTTATACACGTCAGAGGATCCCCAACGGGCGAGCCTTCACTAGCAGTCCGTGGGCTTATGGGGACAAGATTTTTTGTCTCAACGAAGAAGGCAAAACTTTTGTGATCCAAGCCGGCGATGAGTTTAAGGTTTTGGGAACCAACGAGTTTGAGGAAGACGATATGGGGATGGCCAGTCCGGCCATTTTGGCGGATCGGGTCTTGATCCGTACGGCCTCTCGAATCTATTGCATCGCCAAAAATCCCTAGGATCTCTCTCGACCAGCGCGTTGGGGGACTTCAGTTAATTTTGTGGGTAGAGAATCAGGATTCTTAGTGAATCATTGTGGGTGTAACGTCGTGGGCCACCACCCGGCTTCACGCCGGTGGGGCCATGACTTGCAACTACAAAAGGAGAGAACCTAACTACCTGCTTGCCCCGGCTCGTCTTCCCGCCAACTGGCGGGAAGACGAGCCGGGGCTAGCAGGTAGTTAGGTTCTCTCCTTTTGTAGTTGCAAGTCATGGCTCCACCGGCGTGAAG
>JBEIGI010000058.1:0-36292 GCA_040381975.1 Pirellula sp. | reverse complement strand
CTACGATAGACCGTAGGGTGCGGTGAAGCGGTCCAATCTCGACTCAATGCGAAACCTTTTGCATATCAACCAACATTCCATCACTAGACGGCCCAACCCACCGACCGCGTAACCCACCAGGGGGCCCTCTCTCAGGCTCCGTGGTACGTTTCGCGATTCGAAGGCTTATGTTGGAGAGGTCTATGGTTGATGCACGGGCGATGAGTCAATGGCGATCCATGATGCGCTGAATCGCTGCACGTACCCTACGGCACCGATGATTCAGGCCAAGATGGCCTGCAGGACGTTGCCATGCACATCGGTGAGCCGAAAATCGCGTCCGGCATAGCGAAACGTCATGCGCTGATGGTCGTATCCCATCAAATGCAAAATCGTCGCGTGCAAATCATGAATCGATACAGGATTCTCAACCGCCTTGAACCCAAACTCATCGGTCGCTCCATAAACCATCCCACGCTTGACCCCTCCTCCTGCCATCCACAACGAAAACCCCCAATGGTTGTGGTCCCGGCCCTGACTTGCCCCACCTCCGTCTTGCCCCATCTCCACCGTCGGCGTTCTCCCAAACTCACCCGTGCACAATACCAAGGTCGAATCGAGCAACCCTCGCTGCTTAAGATCGATCAGCAAGGCTGCCAACCCTGAATCGCACTCGTTGGCCACCTTGCGATGCTCCTGCTGGATATTCGAATGGCTATCCCAAGGCTGCATCTCCCCATGCCAGGTCTGCACGAACCGAACCCCTCGCTCGACAAGCCTCCTTGCGATGAGCAACTGCCGATTCTGTGACCCCTCTCCATACAATTGCAATATGTGCTCAGGCTCCTTGGAAATATCAAAAGCTTCACTGGCCTCGGTCTGCATGCGATAAGCCAGTTCGAACGACTTGCGCCTCGCCTCGATCGCCGCCTCCCCTGGACGCTCCTGCAAGTGTTTTTGATTGAGTTGCTGGAGTAACTCAAATTGCTTGGACTGCTCGCCTGACGATAATCGCTTATTCTGCAAATGATCGATCAATTTCGATGTATCGCTCTTGGATGTATCGACGCGTGTGCCTTGATAAGCCCCTGGCAAAAAGGCACTTCGCCAGTTCCCTGCCCCACCCACGGGCAATCCCCCAGGGCATAAAGCGACGAACGCTGGAAGATTCTCATTGATTGTTCCCATCCCCCATGTCAACCATGAGCCAAGACTCGGTCGCACCAAACGCTGGTCCCCAGTGTTCATGAGCATCAGCGACAACTCATGGCTTGGCAGTTCGGCATACATCGAACGAATCACGGTCATTTCGTCGACGCATTTGGCAAGCTTGGGAAACAAATCGCTTACCGGAATCCCGCTTTGACCATGCTGCTCGAAAACAAAAGGCGATGGCAAGGCCACTCCCGTCTTTCGCTCGGTCTTAAGATTCTCAAAAGGCAATATCTGCCCAGCCCGCTTGGTCAACTCTGGCTTGGGATCAAACGTATCGACTTGCGATACCCCACCGTTTAAAAACACATGGATGATATGTTTGGCTTTCCCCGCAAAATGCAGTGGCAAGGCACCTTGGGTCTCCAAGGCTTGCAAGTCGTCTTGGGCAAACCCTCGCGAACCTGACGCGAGCATGCTCGATAGGGCCAAGCCGCCAAAGCCCATCCCACAACTTCGCATCCAGTGCCTACGTGGCATGGACGTATTGAATTCAAGTGGATTCATGGCAATTTTCCAGGGGATCGACGGGGGGCTAATCAATAAAGGTAAATTCGTTGGATGCCAGCAGGGCATGGGCGAGTTGTGCCCACCCCTTTTCTGGATCTGGAGCCTGGCCTTCGATGATCGTCTGATTGGCATCATCGATAAACTTTAAAGCCAATTGCTCCTCGTCGGATTTCGGCATTCGTCCAAGGATCTTTCGAAAGATTTCGGCAATTCTTTCGGGTTTGGCTTGATCGGGATCTTTCTTGGTTGACGAGGCGATCTTGGCCGCACGATCTTGGATGAACTCGCTGTTGAGCGCAAAGAGGGTTTGCTGAGGTACGGTTGTCTCTGGCCGCTTGGCCGTGCAAGCGTTCGGGTTGGCGACATCGAACGTGCTCATCAATGGCGATACGATATCTCGATTGACAAATCCATAGATGCTACGGCGAGTGGATTTCGGATTGGCTTCAAAGTCCACAGGACGACCACCTTGGGCCAAATCCAACTCCCCTGAAACGCTGAGCATCGCATCTCGCATGGCTTCAAAGTCCAGTCGCCTTCTAGGCATTCGCCAAAGCAATCGATTCTCTGGATCCAATTGGCGACTGTGTGGGTCTTCGACGCAAGCCTGTCTGTAAACCTTTGTCAATAAAATCTGTTTGTGCAACCACCGCAACGACCATCCATTCTTGCGAAATTCATTGGCGAGGTAATCCAGGAGTTCCGGATGCGTTGGAGGTGTTCCTCGGGTTCCAAAATCGTCGGGAGTGCGAACAAGCCCGACTCCGAAATGCTGCTGCCAAACCCAATTGACTAGGACTCGACTCGTCAGCGGGTTATCGTCGGAGATCACCGCGCGAGCCAACCCTAAACGTCGCTTGCCGTCTTCGAAGCTCTCCAACGGTTTGCTACGGCGAATCGCGGTGAGAAATCCTGGCTCGACCACAGGTCCTCGTGAAAGAGGGTTTCCTCGCAAATAAATGTTTTGCTCTTGAGGCTTTGGAGTCTCGTGCAAGACCATTGCCCGAGGCGGAGCGCCGGGCGAAGAGAGGTTCAATTGGTGGATCGCACCACGCTTGCCACTGATCATGTCGGCGATGGTTCGATTGGTCAGTTTCGAAGCTTCGTTTTCAGGGACATCGAAAGGGGTACCAGGACCGTAAAGATGATGCCGCAGTTGTCGATGTGAGGGGCTATTGATGGTTTTGTGTTCGGGATGATCATCCGGTTTAACGGCAGCTCCTGGAACCGCTTCAAGCGAAGTTTGCACCAAGGCGGTCAGCCACTGCTTGTGCTCCTCGCCAAAGACATCCCCGTAGAGACTTGCCAATTCCAATAACGATTTGGGTTTCTTTTCAGAGATCGCATCCAAGAGGATGGGGTTCCATTTCGGAGGGTCACCGGAAAGCTTATGGATCGTCTCAGGTTTGAATCCTGCCGCTTCTAATTCAGAACGAAGTTTTGCAACAAGCTCTTCGGTCTTTTTTGCAAATTCTTCTTCGCTGATTTGGCCCCAGGATCGGGCTTGGAACCAAACGTGAAAGACCGGGTCGTCTTGGCTGAGCTCACTGAGGTACTTTAGCCAACGATTGACGATCGCTGGACGGACTTCATCGGTTCGGTAGGACAAAAAGGCGGTCGCAAGATCCGCTTCAACAGCTCCCTTGGCGATCTCTGCCAAATAGAGTCCGACTTGCATGCGCAATCGACTGCGCATGACTTCGTTTTGTTCGCGAGCAAATTGCTGATGCCGATCGGACAGAGTTTTCAGTTGCTTTTCATAATCTCGCTGCGCATTGGCATCGGGGGATTGTCCAATCACGGGCAAGGTTTCAGGTGGATTGCTCGGCGCGATCGCGGCCACCAGGGCATAGTAGTCCGCCGTTGGAATGGGATCGAATTTATGATCGTGGCAGCGAGCGCAAGTGACCGTCAGGCCCATCAGTCCACGCGTGATCACATCGATCCGGTCATCGATGGTGTCGTGGTAGTTTCGAAACTGCATACCGACGGTCAGGAAACCTAAAGCCGCAAGTTTGGGATCGTTCTCAGGCAAGTCGATTTGATCGGCTGCGATCTGCTCGAGAAGGAATTGATCCAGGGGCAAGTCTCGCTCGATAGCAGCGATGACATAGTCTCGGTAGGTGTAGGAGAAGGGAAAACTCGTAAAGCCGATGGCTGCCCCGCCGTGCGTGTCTGCATACCTAGCGATGTCTAACCAATGTTTGCCCCATCGCTCGGCATATCGAGGGGATTCGAGCAAGCGGTCGATCCATTTGCTCATCGATTCTGGATCGGTGTCTGCGACGAGGCGACTTAGTTCTTCGCTTGTCGGAGGGAGTCCGGTAAGATCGAAAGAGACTCGGCGAATGAATTGTTCCTTGGACAACTCTGGCGAAAGTTTCAATCCAGCCTTATCGAGCGATTGCTTGATGAATCGGTCGATGGGAAGCTCCATTTGATTCGAATCGTCGGTGACTTGCTGTAGGAGCTTGGTCGAATCGCCGATGGGTTCAAAGGCCCAGTGTTCGGAGTATTTAGCACCTTGGGCGATCCAGTCCTTGAGGATGGTAATCTGCTCGGCGCTCAGGGGTTTACCAAGGTGCCCAGGAGGCATCACTTGGTCTGGATCTTTCGACTCGATGCGATGGATCAGGGGACTCTCGTGTGGCTTTCCAGCAACAATCGCCGATTGCGTTGCATCGGCCTGAGTATCGAGTCGCAAATCGGCTTGCCGATTGTTCGAGTCGGGGCCGTGGCATTGCAAGCAGTGGTTGGCCAAGATTGGGCGAACTTGACGGTTGAAATCGATTTGGCCGATGGCTGGAATGGCCAATACCCAATCGAGAGTCAGAGCCAAAAAAATAATTTCAAAACGCGGGTTATTCATGCGAGCAAGTTTCAGAAAGGGTAGACCTGTGGGGCGATCGCTACGAACGCAATAGGAGGGAGGGGGCGGCACAGGTACTCCGCAAGGTGGGATGATCGACGCTTTATTATAACTGCAATTGATGTTCGAAATCAACCGATCGACTAGATCATGTAGGACCAGTCGCTTGCATCGAGATGCTCAGGATGGTTTGGACAGTTGGCGCAGCGTGTCGGGCCGATCAATTTGTAGGCTGCTTTGAGAGCTTGGATGGTACTGGCCCAGATTTCTGATTCCTCTCGAAAAACGTTCGATGCACCGATGAGTTTGAGCATTCCTACGTTGGCTAGAACGCCGAGCATTTCATCATCGACACCGCTGAGCATAACCGTCACGCCGCGATCATGCATTTTGGTGATGAACTTTTCGAGGATCTGCATACAGACCGAATCGGGGTTTCGTGCACGCTTCAGTCGTAGGATGATCACTTTCCAATCCGGTTCGGCTTGTTCTTGGATCGAATCCATCAAGTTCTCGAAGTCCGGTGCGCTTCCGAAGAAGAGTTCGCCTTCCAGATTGTAGATTCGAATCAGCGAGCATTGGGGATCATCGGGCTGAACTTCGCGGATGACTCGATCGGTCGTCACGGCCAATTCGGTCATCGAGATCTTGGCCGCTTTGGGTATATACAGCGCAAAGGAGAGAGCTACGCCGATGAGGATACAAAACTCGACGGAGATCAAGATGGCCGATAGGGCGGTGATCGCAAGGATCAGTGCATCAAAGCGAGTGGCTTTGGCGATGTATTTGAGTGTGGCGACTTCGGTCATGCGAAAGGCTGTCAGCACCAAGATTGCGGCAAGGGCTGGGCGGGGAATGTAGGCGGCAAAAGGTGCAAACAGCAAGATCGTTGCAGCCACACCTGCGGCGCTGATGACCCCTGACCACTGCGTGGCAGCACCTGAGGAGTGATTGATGTAGGTTCGAGTCAGGGAGCCTGAACCGGGGAAGCAATTGAAGAAGCTACCGACGGTATTGGCTAGACCTTCGCTTAAGCATTGCTGATTCATATCGAGTTTTTCGCCCGTCTTGGACGCGATGGATTTGGCCATGGCCATCGCCTCGAGGAGTCCAAGAAAGGCGATCGCAAGAGCGCTGCCAGAGAGTTCACGAACCATCATCCAGTCCCAAGTTGGAAGTGCGAACCAGGGGAGTTGTCTGGGTACACTCTCGGTGAGTTTGACTTGCAGTTCCCTCGATGGATCGATCCAGTGGAGTCCGACTGAGACGGCGACGATGGCGATAAGGAACTCAGGGAACCAGACCGAGAAACGGCGATTGATCCAACGCATTGCAAGTGCGATTGCAGCCGTGCAGAGCGCGACGCAGAATGTCGGCCACTGGACTCCGTCACTGGCGCTGATGGTCTTCCAGAACCGAACAAGAAAATGATCGTGAGGATCGGTAGTGACTTGCAATCCAAGGACGTTCTTGAGTTGATCCATTAGCAGCAAGACAGAAGCCCCGAGAGTAAAGCCGACGATGACGGCTTTGGAGATGAATCGTGATAGGTCACCGAATCTTCCGAGCGAAATGGCGGTTTGGATGAGGCCGACTAGAAGGGCCATCAGGATTGCGGCGCTTCGTCGGCGCTCGTCCCCATCGATGCTTGCAAGGGCGCTGAGCATGGCGATCGAAATGGCATTGGTAGGACCGTTGATCAGTTGCTTGGACGAATCGAGCATCGCACCGACGCTGGTCATAACGATGGCCGTATAGAGACCCATTTCGGCGGGCATGCCGAAGATCTTGGCGTAGGCGATCGCTTGGGGGACAGCGACGGCAGCGACGGTTACCCCAGCGAAAAAATCCCGCTGGAGCATCGAAGCGTTGTAGCCTCGCAGAGAGCCGATGGCAGGAACCCATCGATACAAGGTCTCGGTTTTCGAGGGGGAGGACCCCTGGTTATCTTGAGTATGGCTTTCGGCCAAGCGGTTTGTCATTTTTTTTCGCCAAAGGAATTCAATATCATAGTCTTAGGCAACGCCCCGGGACATGGGGGGATCATTCCGTTGGCCAAACGTGTCCATTGGCTGAATCGATCGACCATTGGGCTGTTCGGTTTTCATTCGCCAAAGGCGATATTCACCGTAGCCTGGGGCATCGCCCCAGGTTTGGGGAACCGGTCGGTTGCCATTTGGCCAAGGGCCATATTCAATGGCGATCAATCCCGGCCTTCCAGGGGCGATGCCCCTGGCTATGTTGAGTTTGGCCGTTGGCCAAATATGTTATTCGGTTTTCTTCGCCAACGGCGATATTCATCATAGCCTGGGGCATCGCCCCAGGTTTGGGGTACAATTTCCATCCGGTTGGTGGACAATTGGGTTCGCATTAAAACGCATTGCGTGGGCGATGCCTTCCAGGGGCGTTGCCCCTGGCTATGTTGAGTTTGGCCGTTGGCCAAATATGTTATTCGGTTTTCTTCGCCAACGGCGATATTCACCGTAGCCCTGGGGCATCGCCCCAGGGCGTTTTTCACACAAACAAGGCAAACGTGTCTAGATCCTCCCAGACTGACTCGGTCGAATCCAAAGTAATCTATCTTGACAATCAAGCGACTACCGCAGTCGATCCGCGTGTTGTCGATGCAATGATTCCAATGATGATCGATCAGTACGCAAACGCAGGGAGTATCACGCATGAACCTGGTAGGCGGGTTGCTAGCATCATCGAACACGCGAAAGAGCAGATGCTCGATCTGCTCGGAGCATCCCAAGGCGCACTGATTTTCACAAGCGGTGCGACCGAAAGCATCAACTTGGCTCTTGCAGGTGTCTGTCTGCATCCGAGACAAAAGCGAAATCGCTTGCTCATCGGTAGCATCGATCATCGCGCCGCGTTGGACTGCGCAATGCGAATCGGCAAGTCCAACTTCATCGTTGAATATCTGCAATCCACTTCTACAGGAGCTTATCTAGCGGAAGTTCTCCAAGAGCAACTCAGCGAAAATGTCGCATTGGTCTCTTTGATCCTCGGGAACAATGAAATCGGGACCTTACAAGACATGCGTCCCATTGCCGATCTTTGTCATGCCCAAGGCGCAATGCTTCATTTGGATGCAACACAGACCGTCGGCAAAGTCCCATTCGATGCACGATCGACGGGAGCTGATTTGATCAGTTTTTCGGCCCACAAATTCTATGGCCCTAAAGGGGTCGGTGGACTGTTGATCTGCAACGACCAACTCAAACTTACTCCACTGATCGTCGGAGGTGGCCAGCAAAACAATCTGCGGTCCGGTACCCTCAACACCGCAGGCATCGTCGGTATGGCTAAAGCCCTCGAAGTCGCCGTTGCCGATTTGACATCGGAACTTCCGAGTGTTCATCAACTTCGCCAACGCTTGTGGGATAAGCTTCGATTTGGAATCGAAGGTGTGCATTTGAATGGGCCAAGTTGGCCGCACGACTTGATACAACCAAGCGTCTGGCTAGAGCGACTACCAGGCAACCTCAACGTCCAATTTCCTAAAGTCGACGGCCAATCGCTGATGCTCAAAGTCCCGAGCCTAGCCCTCAGCAGCGGCTCGGCTTGCAGTTCTGCAGAGCCTCATCCGAGCCACGTCCTGTTGGGAATCGGTTTGGGCGAGGATCAAGCTCGCTGCAGCTTGCGTTTCGGTATAGGTAGATTTAATACTGCGGCTCAGATCGATATTGCTGCCGATCTGATCATCGCAGCCCACGAGGAACTGATCCATTTCGTCGACTGAGCATTTTCGTCGCTTGACCGCTTTAAAGCGGCATCGACAATAGACCCACAGCGAAGCATTTTGTTATTCGTACAAAGTCACCAAAGGAAATCTCGATGAGTGCCATCGATTCAAGTTCGCCGAAAACGCTCGAGCCTATCCCTACTGCCTCGATGCAGGTTCCCGATGCGTCAGGCCGCTTCGGGGACTTTGGGGGACGCTACGTTCCCGAGACGCTAACTCGGGCATTGGATGAATTGATACTTGAGTATCAAAAAGCGAGGAAGGATCCAGACTTTCAAGCCGAGCTCGACGAACTCTTGCACCGGTTCGTTGGACGGCCATCTCCGTTGTACCATGCCAAGCGACTGAGCGGTTTGCTCGGTGGAGCACAGATTTGGCTCAAGCGAGAGGATCTCAATCACACCGGTGCTCACAAGATCAACAATACGCTTGGACAAGCCTTGCTGACTCTACGAATGAAGAAGACCCGAGTGATCGCCGAGACCGGAGCCGGACAGCACGGTGTGGCAAGCGCGACGGCTTGTGCCCACTTTGGACTTCCTTGCGTGGTCTACATGGGTGCCGAAGACGTTCGTCGGCAAAAGCCAAACGTCTTTAGCATGAAGCTCATGGGGGCAGAGGTACGTGCGGTCGAGAGTGGATCAAAGACTCTTCGCGATGCGGTCAATGAAGCGATGCGCGATTGGATGTCTAGTGTTGAGCACACGCACTACATCATCGGCTCGGTGATCGGTCCCCATCCGTTCCCACAAATGGTTCGAGACTTTCAAAGTGTTATCGGCAAGGAGTGCCGCGAACAATGCCTCAGCAGTATCGGACGACTCCCGGATGCGATCGTCGCTTGCGTCGGTGGTGGGAGCAACGCAGCGGGAATGTTCTATCCGTTCGTCAATGACACCAGCGTGCGTCTCATCGGAGTCGAAGCCGGTGGACGAGGCGCCCAGGCAGGCCAGCACGCTTCTCCATTGAGCTTTGGTTCCCCCGGAGTGCTGCATGGTTCCTACAGCTATGTGATGCAGGATGATGACGGCCAGACCAGCGATGTGCATTCGATCTCAGCAGGCCTCGATTATCCGGGAGTAGGCCCCGAGCATTCGTATTGGAAGGATACGCATCGTGTGGAATATACATCGTGCCGTGATGACGAAGCCTTAGGTGCATTTGATCTGTTGGCCAGAAACGAGGGGATCCTAACTGCCTTGGAGACTTGCCATGCACTTGCCAAGGCGGCTGAGATTGCCAAGACCATGTCGCGCGATGAGCACCTAGTGATTTGTCTATCGGGCCGTGGCGATAAAGATGCTGCGGAACTGGCTCGCCTACGTGGCCAGGAATGGTAACCTAGCAGGCTCTCTATACCCTTGAATTCTCCCCAACGAAACGCGCTGAGTATGACCGCTATCGATGAGTTGTTCGCTAGATTGAAAGCTTCTGGAAAAAAGGCTTTCATGCCTTTTGTTACCGCTGGCGATCCGAATATGGCTTTTACGTCCAAGGTCATTACTCGACTTTCGGAGCTGGGTTGTTCGATGGCCGAAATCGGATTTCCCTACAGCGATCCAATCGCCGATGGACCGGTGATCCAGGCTTCCTACACTCGGGCCCTTGGTAACAAGCTCAAGCTTCAGCAAATCTTCGATCAGATCCAAAACGATCGGCCGAAGTGGTCGATGCCACTCGTTGCGATGGTTTCCTATGCGATCATCCATCGCCAGGGGCCAGAATCCTTCATCCTCTCGGCCAAGCAAGCCGGTTTCAGCGGGGTGATCGTCCCGGATTTGCTCGTCGAAGAGAGCCCGAAGATGGCTTCGCTTTGTCGCAAGCACGACTTCAATTTGATCCAACTGGTCACGCCCACAACCCCTCCGGAGAGAGCGTTGAAGATCGCTGAAGCATCGAGCGGTTTTTTGTATTTCGTGAGCGTCACCGGGATCACCGGTGAGCGAACCGAATTGCCCGATGGCCTTGTCGATAGGGTAGGGTGGCTCAAAGCTCGAACGAGCTTGCCGATTTGCATCGGATTTGGTATCTCCAAGCCCGAGCATGTCCGGTTGCTTGCTCCGGTGAGCGACGGTCTGATCGTTGGATCGGCGATCGTTCGATGTTTGGAGGGTGCGGTCCATTCCGAAGAGCAAGCTTTGCAGAGTGCAAGCCAATTGGTTTCAAGTTTGCTTGCCGCAATGGATACCTGAAAGGACAAGGTGGATTTGTGCGATACCGTCAATTGGATAAGATCATCGAGCTTGTTCCTGGAGAGCGAATAGTCGCCACACGAGAACTCCGAAAAGACGAGGACTACCTTCGGGACCATTTTCCACTCTTTCCTGTTATGCCCGGCGTGATGATGCTTGAGGCCTTGTTTCAAGCATCGATGTGGCTAGTGCATGCGACCGACAACTTCGAGCATTCGATGCTCACGCTCGACGAGGTACGCAATGTCAAGTTCGCTGACTTTATGCAGCCCGGTCAGGTGTTGACCGTGACGGTCGAGTGGGATAAGTCCGACGACAAAACGGTCAAGGTCAAAGCCCAGGGGATGCGTGGTGATGTTGTGGCCGTCAGTGGTCGATTGGTCATTGGAAAACGGAATCTGGGAGCAGGTGGCGACGTGCAACTGCAAGCCGCCGACGAGTATGCCCGCTCGACGATGCGTCAAGAAATTGAGGAATTGATCGCCAAGGGAGCTAGTGCGATCGCAGGGGCTTGAGAATCACAACCCCCAAAGGGGGAGTGGTTATTTCGAGAGAGGCACTTTGGGCATGGTAGGGCAAGTGTGCATCGGCGTGGATCACACCGGGGTTACCAACACCTGATCCTCCATAGATGGCTGCATCACTGTTGAATATCTCGCGATAGCCCCCGGCAAACGGCACACCCATGCGATAGGGTCGAACCACTGGTGTAAAGTTGCAGCACACGAGCAAATGCTCTTGGGATTGAGCATCGTGGCTTTTACGCAGATAGACTAACACGCTGTCGTGGGCGTTTTGGCAATCGATCCACTCGAAGCCTTCGCCGCTAAAGTCCTTTTGGTGAAGCGGTTTTTCGCTTGTATGCAATCGGTTTAAATCGGCAACGAGCCGCTGGATACCCGCATGGGTTTCCCATTCCAAAAGCTCCCATTGGAGTTGGTCGTCATAGTTCCATTCGTGCCACTGAGCTAGTTCTCCACCCATAAAGAGCATCTTCTTGCCAGGATGGGTCCACATGTAGGAAAACAGGAGTCGAAGGTTAGCGAACTTTTGCCACAAGTCGCCGGGCATCTGACCGATCAGAGACCCTTTGCCATGGACCACCTCGTCATGGGAAAGAGGAAGTTGGAAATTTTCGGAGTAGGCATAGATGAGGCTAAAGGTCAGGTCGTTTTGGTGGTGTTTTCGATAGATCGGATCGCGCCGCATGTAACGAAGGGTGTCATTCATCCAGCCCATGTTCCACTTCATCGAAAAGCCCAATCCGCCAACGTCCACCGGATGGCTAACGCCAGCCCACGAGGTCGACTCTTCGGCGATGGTTAGAATGCCGGGAAACTCACTGTGGCATTGGCGATTGAACTCGCGTACAAAATGAACGGCAGCGAGGTTCTCACGTCCCCCCATGTCGTTGGGGATCCACTCCCCTTGCTTGCGCGAGTAGTCTAGATAGAGCATCGAGGCAACGGCATCGACGCGGAGTCCATCGACGTGGAATTTATCGAACCAAAACAGCGCGTTGGAAATCAGGAAATTACGAACCTCGTGCCGACCGTAGTTGAAGACCATCGTTCCCCAATCGGGATGCTCCCCTTGGCGAGGGTCTTCGTGTTCGTAGAGGGCTGTGCCATCGAAACGAAACAATCCATGGGCATCTCGAGGGAAGTGGGCCGGTACCCAATCGATGATCACTCCGATCGAGTGTTGATGGCAGTAGTCGACAAAGTACATGAAGTCTTCGGGGCTACCGTAGCGACTGGTAACGGAAAAATAGCCGGTGGTTTGATATCCCCAAGAGCCGCTGAAGGGGTGTTCGGAGACGGGCATGAGTTCCAGATGGGTAAAGCCCATCTGCTTGCAGTAGTCGACCAATTGATGGGCCAGTTCTTTGTAGCCTAACCAACCGTGATTGGCGTTGTCGCATTTTTTCCAGGATCCTAAATGGACTTCGTAAATCGAAATCGGTTTTTCAAGGATCTGATTCTCGGCCCTTTGAGCGATCCATTCGGAGTCTTGCCACTGATACTCTAGGGGATGGACGATCGATGCCGTGCGTGGTGGAAGTTCCGAATAGAAGGCAAGCGGATCGGCTTTGTCGATGATCCCTCCATCGATCGAACGAACGCGGTATTTGTATTTCATCCCCTGGCCAATGCCCGGGATGAATAGCTCCCAAACCCCCGAGGGGGACTGTTTGTGCATCATGTGGGCGCGGCCATCCCAGTGATTAAAATCACCGACGACTTGGACACTCTGTGCATTGGGTGCCCAAACCGCGAAATTGACACCTCGATGGCCTTCGACACTGCGAAGATGCGCACCGAGTTTCTCGTAGATTTTCCAATGGGTCCCTGCGCCAAAGAGGTAACGATCGAAATCGCTGAGCGAAAACTCGATATTGTAGGGATCGATTTGATGCGTCACGTTGCCAGATGCTCCAGAGAGTTTGAATCGGTATGCCGGGGGCTGTGGATCAAGGCGTGGAAGAACACCTTCGTAGACCCCCCCGGGGTGCAAGCGTCGCATCGGTAGCGTCGCGCCGCTTCGCTGATCGACCAACCAAGCCTGCTGTATTCCTGGAAAGTAGCCTCGTACCGCCCAGGCTTGCTGGTCTTCAAGAGCATGGGCACCTAAAAGATCTTTGGGGAATGGGCTTGTGCCATCGAGGATACTACCGAGTGATTCGAGATTCAGATGGGTCTTCACACGCGGGTCCTTTGAGCAATGTGCCGCTGTGAAGATCTTGCTCTTGTGATCTTAGCGCCTAGCCCGGTAACTTTCCGGTTTAGGATCGAGCATCAGCATCGAACGGACGGCATAGACGATCATTGTATCGGCTCGAAGCACGCACCTCCATATCCAAGTGCCTGGCAATCTGAGAAGAGAATCAGGTCTGGCTTGGGATTTTGCCTCGGTTTCTGGAGTTGAATGGATCGCATCGACGGAGGTTAACGGTGCGTTAGCCACAGCACAGTGGCCGGATGTTTGCCCGGATCTCCCATTTGGATGCGATGAGACTGGGGAATCAACATATTTTTTTGCGAGTTGAGTGATGGCAGAAAAGGATCGAGAACGCACCCTCGAAGATTCAGGAACCTTTTCTTCTTTTGTTTGCTCAACCGATTCTTTGGAGGCGAAGGTATCGACAGGAACATCCCTTCGGTCCCCATCGACGCGATCTTGCTGGGCATCATAAGCCATCCAACGACAAGTTACCTCGTGGTACTTTAGCGCCACGTCGACCCTGCGCCAAAGGTCTTGGTTTCGGATCGGTTGGATCGAGCCAAAGTGTTCCCAACAAAAGTCGTTATCTCTCCACTCGGCAAGCCCGTACTGCAGACCTCTGGCCACGTAACGGTTGGTGGTTATCAAGGTGACTTTGCTCGGTTGATCGAGGGCTTCAAGACCTCGAATGACGGCCATGAGGGATATGCGGTCTGGGTGGAGGATTTCTTCATAATCCCAAGCTTCGATCTTGTGACCTGATTCGACGTTTTCAAGGACAAACCTCCAGCGGCTTGCATCATCCTCGGGAAAGCCAAACCCTGGGCCGGCGTTTCCCTCGCAAAACAAAAGATAGTGGGGCTTGATGGTTGTGATCATGCGTCGTTGGGCTTGGAATGCTTCAAACAGAATGAGGATCGCTCAGACAACGAAAGCTTGCGCGATGATATAGTTCGAGAGTGGACTTCGAAAGTCAAACTCTGCGGATTGGCGAAAATAAATCACCGGCAATTCGACTGTGCCGATTGGATGTATTGTAATCGCAAAATCGGAAATGCAAGTTAGAAACTAAGAACGATCGTGTTGTCGTCGGTAGCGACCCGGAGGTTGCCCGAAAACCTTGCGAAACGCAACGCTCATGTATTCGACGTGTTGAAAGCCAGCCTTGTGTGCAATGGCATCGACCGATAGATCGGTCTGTTGCAAAAGCTCCTTTGCGCGTGTGAGACGAATCATGGAGATCATCGCATGGGGTGTCTTGCCGGTTGCACTGACAAAACGGGTTTCGAGCATTCTGCGGGATAACGCGACATGCCTAAGTACGTCCTCGACTTGAATGCCATCGCAAGCGTGATTGCGGATGAACTCGATCGCCTTGGCTACCATGGGATCTGCCACTGCGGTAATGTCGGTCGATTGTCTTAACATCAAACCCAGTGGAGGCATGAGTCGAAAAGGTGCTGTGTAGTCGGAACGTTTCGAAGAGGTTCGACTCAGCATCGCTTGATCCAACCACTGGGCAGCAAAGTACCCTGCACCGACAGCATCCGGTGCGATACTTGTAAGCGATGGTCGAGCCAGTTCGCACAGGATCGGATCGTTGTCCACGCCGATGACCGCGATTTGCTCGGGTACTGCGATAGCTTGATTGCGGCAATGATCCAAAATAACCTGGGCTGTAATGTCGTAGGCGCAAAAAAGCCCAAGAGGTTTGGGGAGTTGAGCCAACCACTGCGTTAGATCTCCTTGCGATCGATTCGATGACGTGCTTCGAAACGGACTGGGTGTCCGAAAGATCTCGCATGAATATTGGGCTTGTTTGCAACATGCGACAAAACCCTCACATCTCCATTGAGACCAATTCAATCCTTTCGGGCCGCAGAATGCAAAATGGCGGAAGCCCCTTTCGAATAGGTGATCAAAAGCCAGTTTCGCAATCGCTTGATCATCTGTTTCGATCCAGGGAATATTCGCAACACGCCTTGCGGACGAAACATCGACTACCGGTACTTTCAGACTCGATACGGCTTTGGCAATTCGATCGGTTTCGATCCTTGCGATGGCTCCGTCGATACGAGTGTTTTTAAGCCATGCAGGAGGTGCCGCACCTCGCTCCTGCTCGGGAATATAAATTGACCAGGCGTCGTGCTCGCGATGGTACTTGACGATCCCTTCGAGCAATCCTCGAGCATAAGCATTCGAGGTCTCAATCAGCAGAGCAACACTCTTGCGGCGTTTCACAGCGGATCACACAGAGCAAGGCCTAGCAGGACAAGGTTCTCGACGTAGGTTGCAGGAGTCGCAATATGTTCGAGAACCAATCGTCCATCCCCTCCGGAAATCACGACCGGGATCTGGAAACTACCTCCAATCTCCCTGCGATAGCGCTCGACCAAGTACCGCACTCCGCCGACGAGCGAAGCGTGAACACCTGCTGCGATGGCTTCCTCGGTGTTCTTGCCGGGCAAGCGTGGTAGTCGATCGATCGAGTCGGTCGGCAGCCAAGGCAACTGATCGGTACCTGCAGCCAAATACTGCAAAGCCAGCCCAGCTCCGGGTAGAATCGATCCACCTTGGAATCTTCCATGTGCATCGACCCAATCGACAGTCAGTGCCGTGCCTGCCTGAACCACGATCACGGGTGACCTCTCAGATCGCATCTCTATTTTGCAACGGCTATCATTCCAAGCGTTCGCAGCGCGGGCAGCCAAGAGTCGATCGATTCCAACCTTCTCGGGATAGTCGACGTCGGATTCGATACCGACAAGTCGATGATTGACGATTTGATAGATGATTGGAGTTTCACGAGGAGCGAACTTGGCGTTTTTTTCGATCGCCGTAACCAGGTGCTCGAGGGCTTTGCGATTGACGCTACCGATCCGCCATATCACGCCGTCGACGGGGTGCACCTGAGAGGTCACTTGCTGTACGAGCCAGTCGTAACCGCTTGCATCATCGATGTGTGTCCATCGTCGGTTCTCCGATTCGGTTGGCGCGGGACGATGCTTGGAGATCTTCTGGCCGATGGAACTCCAAGATAGTTTCACTACAGGTCCAAAGATCTTCGCGGTGTTGTAATCAACGCGATGGTCGCAATTGCTTTTGCAAGCCCTCAGGCCACTGTTTCCGATGTCGACGAGGATCATTTCGCGGGGCTTTTAATTCGCTTTTGATCGGTACTCCGCTAACAAATCGGCGATGCGCTGAACCAGTTGGCGCAAACCAGAACCCGTCACGGCACTTACCAAGTGGATGTCTTGACGGTCGAGTTCCTTGGCCAAACTCGTGTGGATATCCGAAGCGCCCGGTAATTCAGCTTTCGTAACGACGACGATCTCGGGTCGCTGTGCAAGTTCTTGGCTGTACTGAGCTAGTTCGCTGCGGATCGTTTTGTAATTGAGGATAGGATCGGATTGATCCATGGGACAAGGTTCAACCAAGTGAACCAAGATACCTGCCCTCATAATATGACGCAAAAAGTCATGCCCTAGGCCATGTCCCTCGGCAGCCCCTTCAATAAGGCCCGGAATGTCGGCTAGGACAAAACTGCGATCCATGTCGGCTTGAACGAGCCCAAGATTGGGAAACTTGGTCGTAAAGGGGTAGTCTGCAATCTCGGGCCTGGCGCGAGACAACCTCGATAGCATCGTGCTTTTGCCGGCATTGGGCATACCGATGAGTCCCACATCGGCGATCGTTTTGAGTTCGAGGATCAGGCGTCTGGTTTCGCCCAGCGCGCCGGAGGTTGTTTCTCGGGGGGCTTGATTGGTCGAAGCTTTGAAGTGAGTGTTACCCCATCCACCTTTACCACCTCGTGCGGCGACGATCTGATCACCGTCGTTAACCAGATCGCGAAGTTCAAGGCCTGATTCTTTATCGATCAAGACGGTTCCGGGGGGGACATCTAGAATCATCTCCTTGCCATTCCTGCCGTGGCAGTCAGAACCGAGCCCGGGCGACCCGTGATCGGCACGCCAATGGCGTTGGTGGGCAAAGGATACAAGAGAGTTCACACCGGACCTGGCACGGATGATGATGCTACCACCATCGCCTCCATCGCCACCGCAGGGACCACCACGGGGAACGTGCTTCTCGCGGCGGAAGGCCATGCAACCGTCTCCGCCTCTGCCCGCAATGATCTCGATTTCAACTCGATCGACAAACATAGCGGATGCCTCCAGCAGCAGCGCTGAGAGTTCGCTTTAGTTTGCCAAAGGCTTAACGTTGATTCGACGACCTTCTTGGTCGAAGTAAACGTTGCCATCGATCAATGCAAAGATGGTGTAGTCGGTGCCCATACCAACGTTTCGTCCAGGTCGCCACTTGGTTCCAACCTGACGAATGAGAATATTGCCTGGGGAGACTAGCTCACCACCGAATTTCTTGACTCCCAAACGTTGAGCGTTCGAGTCGCGTCCGTTCCGAGTCGATCCTTGTCCTTTTTTGTGTGCCATGATGCGCCGTCAGTAGGTTATTGATTGAAATTCGTGGTTGTTACGAACGAACTAGGTTCCCGCAATCGGGAGCGGGATTTTAGCGGTAAATCCACTGGTAATCAAGGCGTTCTTTGAGGCCGAATTGCTGAAGATAATAGTTCACCCGAGCTGGATCCTCGTAAGCTGGGGGACCGAGGTAGATTCGATCCCGGGCTACATCCAAAGCGTCACCAGGCCTCCAGAAGTAGATCCGGAGAGTTCGCCTCAGGTACTTCTTGTCATTCCCAGAATCGACTTGGATTTGATAAGCGTTGGTCAAGCCACGTACATCGATCGCAAAGAAATCGAGCCTCGGATCGACATCCGTCCATGCCGCCACTCCCCAGATCCCGTCCTCGGGTCCCTTGCTAACTGGAACCTCCTGCCTTGCGATTTCAATGTGATCGGCCAATCGCCCACCGGGTACTCTTTCCCTGGCCGCGATCGCTTGAACCGCTGGCATCAGGATTTGGGAGTCCATCGCCAGTTGCCTTTCCTTGGAAAGAAGGGTGAACCGGGGAATAAAGCGAACCGAGTCGTAGCGAACTTTCTTTGGCTCGCCCGGTACGGCTTCAGAGTCCGAGAGATCCTTGATGGCAGGTTGAAGATCATTGCCGGTGTATCGGATCCGGTAGACCAGATACCAAACGGTCTTTTTCTCCATCACTCCTGTCGCATTGGGGATGTCGACATCGATGAGCCGCATCGGTTTGAAGGCGAACTCAAGCCCCCAGACCGGATGGCGGAAAGTGACATTTTTAGATTGTGCTAGGAGTGTTTCGGCTGGGGAGGCGAAATTAGGCTGGTTGTTAGGGAAATCTGGAGCCGTCCAGTTGAGCTCTGGATGCTTGGCCACAAAATCCAAATCGAAGGGCCCTAAAGCGGTGTCTTCGGCATTTTGATCCGAAGGGATGATCGTCAGGACGCCGTCAGCAAGCTTACGCCCACCAATTCCAAGTCCATTGTCGAGGGAGTTTGCTTGGTTTTGAGCCATCGTAGCGACTTCAAGCATGAAGATCGCCGCGAGGGCTGTTAAAGAAAGCCTGATCAATTTGAATTTAGAAACGGTAATCGAATGCACGGTAAGCCCCATGAGAGAATCCCAGACGTCGTGCTTGGTCATCGGCACGGACGACCAGTATAGTTTCACAATGGATCAAATCCGCAAGAAAACTTGTCCAAAATCGGCGAATTTGACAGTCAGAGCGCTGAGGGAGGATCGGCAAGATGTGCCGAGTGTACTCCCAGGGAATCCGAATCAACTCGCGATAAAAACACGAGTCGCGGATGTCAACGATATCGTCAGCGAAGCACTAAACCCAAGGATTACTTCTTGCGATGGCGGATTCGGGCTCGCATACGTCGTTTCTTGCGCCCGATTTTTCGTCGCCCGCGTCCAGTTTTCTTTACACCCACGAAAAAACCCCTGTGGAAAAAGTCCTTGAAAAAATTTCCTGCCGGATGATTACGATATCACGTCAAGGGGGGGCTAGCTTAACAACCAAAACTGTTTCGGGCAAGTCCCGCCGGGACACTTAGGATTGGTAAAATTGAAAAACAGGGGATTCATCATCCAGAGCGAACCGATCTGCTGCGTTTGGCTTCTCCAATCCGTAGCGGTTCGATACACTAACCACTTAGCAGTCGGGCTCATAGCTCAGTTGGATAGAGCAACGGATTTCTAATTGATATCCCCTCTTTTTGCTTCTCTTGCAAATCGCATATCTACCAACGAAAACACAAGAAAACCGTTTTTCTCGTCCTCGACGCAAATACTCGTTTCAACCCGAAAACACCCTCAAAAGGTGTAGTCTACACCCGCTGCGATTCTCCATTATTCGCCAAAACGGAACTTGCTCTTGGCTTTCGTTGAGACGCCGCTGCATCTGCTGACCGCTGCGAGGTTAGACCCTACCCGGACGCATCGATAGGATCAATACGCCCTAGTGCAACTGGTTTCCTCCGAGCCCCATTGCTATAAACTCTCCGAGACCGCCCCAACGCCATCAAGATCAAAAGGGTTAATCGAGTTATGCCCCTATCCTGGAACGAAATCCGAGACCGCGCCGTCCGATTCTCAAAAGACTGGGCCAAAGCCACTAGCGAACAAGCAGAACGCCAAACGTTCTGGAACGAGTTTTTCGACGCCTTTGGAATCAAGCGCAAGACGGTTGCATGCTTCGAGGAACCTGTCCGCAAGCTATCCGGCCAATGGGGGTTCATCGACCTTTTTTGGAAGGGAGTTTTGCTAGTCGAACACAAGAGCGCAGGGAAGCCACTAGACAAAGCCACAAGCCAAGCCAACGACTACATTCAGGGATTGGTTTCGACGGGTAGGCAAGAAGAAACGCCCCGCTACGTCATCATTTCGGACTTCCAACGAATCGCCCTCCATGACTACGAGGAAGGGACCTCGATAACTTTTCCGCTTGCGGACCTCCACAAGCATATCAACGCATTCGGATTTATCCCTGGGTACAAGCAAACCAAACTTGGAGCCGTTGAGGATCCAATCAACGTTCGAGCCGTTGAGATGATGGGGGAACTACACGACGCCCTAGAGATGGGGGGCTACGCCGGACACGACCTCGAGCGCTTCTTGGTTCGGATCCTCTTTTGCCTGTTCGCTGAAGATACTTCGATTTTCGACCGGAACAGCTTTACCCAACTGATTGAGAACCACAGCAAAGAGGACGGGAGCGACTTGGGGCCGCTGCTAGCACGCCTGTTCCAAGTCCTCAACACGCCCGAGGACAAACGCCAAAAGAACCTCCTAGAGGACCTTGCTGCGTTCCGCTACGTCAACGGCAGACTGTTCGAGGAGAATCTAGGCTTTGCCGACTTGAGCCGCTCGATGCGTTCCCAATTGCTTCGCTGTTGCAATCTCGACTGGAGCCGAATTTCCCCCGCTGTCTTTGGATCCCTTTTCCAATCCGTCATGGAGCCCAAGGAACGTCGGCAGGTTGGAGCCCACTACACGAGCGAGCGGGATATCCTCAAGCTCATCAACTCGCTATTCCTCAACGAACTCAAAGAGGAATTTGAGAAAATCAAACACGACGCCCGCAAGCTCAAAGCATTCCACGAGAAACTTGGCAAGCTTCGATTCTTGGATCCTGCTTGCGGTTGCGGAAACTTCTTGGTTGTCACCTATCGGGAATTGAGACTGCTTGAGATTGAAGTCCTCAAGCTAGTTTTGAAAAACCAGCAAGTAACCGACGTCGGGCTATTCTCGCTGGTGGACGTCGATGCGATGCATGGAATCGAGATTAACGAATTCCCCTCGCTGATTGCCGAGGTTGCCTTGTGGCTGATGGATCATCAAATGAACCTCATGCTATCTGAGGAATTCGGCCAATACTTCATTCGCTTACCCCTCACGAAGTCGGCAAAGATCGTCAACGCAAACGCCTTGCGCATCGACTGGGCCGACGTCATCAAGCCTGAAGAGTGTTCCTACATCCTGGGCAATCCGCCGTTTGTGGGAAGCGCTTACCAAGATGAGGGTCAGAAAGCGGATATGCTTAAAGTTGGCTCCGAGATACAACAAATTCGGATACTCGATTATGTTTGCGGATGGTACATAAAAACAGCGGTTTACATGGACGGATATCCAATACGATGCGCCTTTGTCTCCACCAGTTCAATCACTCAGGGCGAACAAGTTGGTGTTCTTTGGGCATTCATGATCAAGAGAAACTGTACGATTTTCTTTGCCCACAGAACATTTTCATGGAATAGCGAAGCTCGCGGGAAAGCTGCGGTGCATTGCGTAATAATCGGATTTTCGAATAACGAAATCCAAACCAAATACATTTACGATTATGAGGAGTCAGCAAGTTTAGCATTGAGGTTTTCAGCGAAATCGATCAATCCCTATCTGATTGATGCACCGACCGTTCTATTGCTGGCAAGGACCAAACCCGTTTCTTTCGACGCTCCTAGGATGACCCGAGGTAGCCAACCAACGGATGGGGGTAATTTGATTTTGAGCAATGAAGAGCGATTGTCACTAATCCAAAGCGACCCCGCAACGGCAAAGTACATCCATCGGTTCTTTATGGGGGACGATTTCATCAATGGCGTTTACCGTTATTGCCTTTGGTTGAAAAATTGCCCTCCATCTGAACTAAAGAAAATGCCAGAAATATTGCAACGCATTGAAGGGGTGCGACTGAGTCGCCTAGCAAGTAAAAAGCCTGCAACTAGAGCGTGGGCACAAAAGCCAGCGTTGTTCCAAGAAGATCGGCAGCCAAGTTGCGATTACCTAGCAATCCCTCAGGTCTCTTCGAAAAGGCGAGATTTTATACCTTTGGGTATGATGCACTCGTCTGATATAGCGGGCAATAAATTATCAATAATTACGGGCGTGCGTATTTATCACTTCGGAGTGATTACAAGCCGCATGCACATGGCTTGGACAAAAACTGTGTGCGGCCGACTGAAAAGCGACTACAACTACTCCAGCACAATCGTCTACAACAACTACCCCTGGCCTGAGAACCCAACGGACAAACAAAAGGCCAACGTTGAAGCCAAAGCCCAAGCAGTACTCGACGCCCGAGCCAAGTATCCTGATTCCTCATTAGCCGACCTTTACGACCCGCTGACGATGCCCCCGGACCTAGTCAAAGCCCATGAGCAACTCGATAAAGCGGTTGGACAATGCTACCGCTCAAAGCCCTTCGAATCGGACCGGGAGCGCGTCGAATATCTGTTCCAACTCTACGAGCAATTGACCGCCCCGCTAACGGCACAAGCGGACAAGCCCAAGCGAACACGCAAGAAGAAAACCGACGATGCGGAATAGCTCGATACCCTTTATCCGAACATGCAAAACCAGCACCGACGCCCGAGATGTAAACCAGCGCAGGCGTGAGAGTTTTTTGTTGGTGGTCACATGCTCAATATTTGTATATCCTCAGGACCGCCCGAATGTCAAATTTTCCTCTATGTAACGCATTTCATGACGCATACAGCACCCTAAACTGCCTCAAGGCTTTGAGAGTTAATCCAGATGTCCGTCAAAAAATCGAATTTATAACTCCGCTTCGGGCCGTATCGTTATGCGGTGCCGTCGAAGACCGACGCGTCAACGGAATGCAACTCAGCTTTAGTGAACCGGCTAGAAGCTATGCCCAAAACTATGGGTTGCTCAGCTCATTAGAGCAATTACCATTAGCAACGGCAGGGAATCGACCTCGTCAAGGTAGAACGTACTGCCCAATACAAAGGATCAACAGTCCCGACAACGTGGATCACTGCAATCATATTTTGAGTAATCTTTTAAGGAATCAGTTAGCAAGTTGCAGAAACCAACGGCTGGTTTCTGCCACATGCCACGTCATCGGCGAGATTCACGACAACGTCGCTTCTCATGCAAGAGATCGTGGCTTTAGCGCAGCTCAGGTATACACGGGCAGAAAGAAGTACATTCAAATCGCTGTAGCCGATATTGGACAAGGGATCGGTGGATCGGTCAGGTCCGCAGGAACGGAGTATCAAGAATGGACTGACGACGAAGCCTTAAAATGGTGCCTCGTAAGAGGGAACACGACCGCGAAACTTCGACAGCCAAAGGAGGACCTACTCGGTCCTCAACGGATTGACTACTACAGCCATCACAATCCCTATCCCAGCGAAACGCCGGTATCATCTGATACCAACAACCACATGGGGGAGGGACTCTTTCGATTAGTGGAACTTATAAAGGAGACTCAGGGAAAAACCTGGATTTGGTCTGGTCGCAGTAGTATGCTAAACGATAAAGGATCTACAATTTGGATAGATCCGGGACTTGACTGGAAGGGTACGGTTGTCGCCATCGAAATTCCGGTTGATGCTTTCCAGACGTCTACGGTCGCAGAAAATACCTTGGAATTTGAAAAACTAGCCAGGAGGCTGGAATTATGAACAAGCCATACATCGCAATAGCAGACGGATTTGGTTCATGCCTTTCGAGTAGGGTGACAGCTAGGCAACTCCGTAAAACAATCGAAGAAAGCAATGGTGGTGAGCTCAATTTCAAAGATGTCTACTCACTGAGCGACTCATTTGCAGACGAATTTTTTGCCGTTTTGGTGGAAGCCCACGGCCCGGATTGGTTTGCCGAAAACGTTAAAGTCACAGGACTTGCAAACGATGTCCGCCAGGTCGTTCTTCGGGCAATTGCCCTTCGCTGCGAATCCCTCTGCGGATGCGAATGATCGCTGGGGGAACCTGCTAGGATCCATCGCGCAATATCGGATTCTGCGGAACCCGCCGGGAATCTCGAAAATCGAAAATCCCCAATTTTGGAGTTTCTATCAGGGGCGTCCCCGAGCGCTCGTGTTCCAAGGGTCGAAACTTCCGGAACACCCCCCCGGCATCCTGTCCCCCGCTATGACCTGCTTTGAAGTATCCGCATGGCTTCGCTTCTGATTTGTTCGTGAATCTCCCGCGATAGCTTTTCCTGCATTTGCTCAACTCTGAAATTCTGCTTGTCCATTGCAAGCAGTACCCGCGCTGATGCAACCGCTTTGGAAACGTCCTGGCCTTGCAGGATTTCAATTAGCCTTGCGACAATCGCGACCTTATCCGAGTCGGTAATCGGCCAACGCTCAAAATTTTTTTCTTTCATCGGACTAACTTTCTCTGTAAAGACTGCGACGATTTCACCCGCAACGAACTTGGCTTTTGTTGTAAGTACCTTAGACCTAGGGGGGGTGGCCTTGATCGTCGGTAGGATCTGGACTGACTGCAACGCATCGAATCCGATAAACGCGAAGCAACGCCTTCAGGAACTTGCGCAACCGCTGGAATCCGTCGGGCTCATCGCCTACCGATTCGGGTAGCTCGATCGTCAAAAGGATACGCTGTTTTTCTTTTCGATGGTTGCTCATGACTTGGTTTGCGTCCTCATCGTTTCGGGTTGCCTTGCTGCCTTGTTGCGTATGCCGGAAGCCCTAGCGAACGGCCAACGCAATGTTTCTGTTCTGTATGTGTGAACTGTGGTTCACCACTAGCGGAACTGTGGTTCACCACTAGCGGAACTGTGGTTCACTACCCCTTAGGGGGGTTTGTGCCTTTCCGGTGGTGACGCTGCTGTCACTACTCGACCGGTGATCTTGTAACGCGAAGCAATCGTCCCTCCGCCTTTCCTTATCAACTTGATCGTGCCGAGCCGTTGAAGATCGACCATTACGTCGACGATATGCCTGCGCGAAACTCCAAGAGCATCGGCAATCCTGCTATGCGATAACTCAAAGACTTGGTTCTGGTCGGCATGTCTCCAACAGACGACGAGAACTAGCCCGTGTGTCGCTGTGGGTAGCTTGCTGATCATGTGATCGGTGATGTGATTAAGCTGCTCGAACCGTTGCCGAGACTTCGACTTTGTTGTCATTGCCTACGCCTCCCCAAAAGGGTTGCTTGGCACTGACCCAACGCCGCTGAAGTCGGAACTAAAATCGTTTCTACGCTCGAACCGTTGCTCGAACTTGCGATAGATCAACGAAAGATCCTCTTTGCTGTCCCAACGGTTTTTCACGCATTGAAATGTGACGTTCTGATCAATCGCATCCTCGTGGCCCTCGTCGACCATCAAGACATAAGCCGAGTCCGATTGATACTCGATCTCGCTGCTGTCTCGGAAAGCCGCTTGTTTGTTTCCATTCGCTCCGCTGGCGCGATTCGTTGCCGACAGCACCAACACGGCCCAACCTGACTGTGCAAGCTCTCTAAGATCGTTTAAGAGCAACTGGATGGATGCCTTTGCTTCGCCGGGTGGCGCGACCTTTTGCAAGTAATCGACCACAAGTAAACCGGGTGATTGCTTGCGAAGATCCAAGAGCACTTCAGTCGAGAACTGCTTGCCCAACCATCTGACCTTATCGATATCCGTTCTCAATCGAAGATAGGCATTGTTCACCCGGTCTTTTTCCTCGACGGAAAGCGACTCTCGACGCATCCGACGAGTCCCAACGCCTGACCGTCGAGACAATTCCCGCATGGCAATCGCATCGAAACTAGACTCTGCATTTGCGATGTATGCCAACACGCCTGCATTTGAATCGAGGATCTCGAAAACAAGCTGCATGGCACTGGCGGTTTTTCCGGTCGACGGTGGCGCTCCGATGGTAGTGATCGAGCCCGGCCCAATCTCCAACCCGGCGAAGTCCTTGAGTCGATACGGTTTGCAAAAAGAGCCCTTTTGAAATCGCTCGATGAACTCGTCGAGCAACACGCCGGCGCTTTGCCAAGTCTTATCACGCTCGACCAACCAAGCCTCGATATCCGGCGGTGGCCCTGGTTCCTCAACGTCTTTGTATTCGGTGATCATGCTGCATCCTTTCCGCTGCTGGATGCCCGGTCGAGCCCTCGACAGAATGCAAGCCCGATGGATCTTGTAAGCTCATCGAAAACCGTTTTCGGTCGAATCGAAAAGAGCCCAACGCGATACCCTTGGCTGAAGATCCTCGACCAGAATGTCGGCAATGATCTCTCGATCAATTCCTCTGCTAGGATCTCCGCTTTGCTGCTGATCGGAGTCTCTGGCGCATGATGAAAATGCACGTCGATGTTCTGATCGCTGGAGTAAGCCTCGATGAACTTGTCGCTGTGAATTAAGATCAACACCTTAGCTCGTGGCAAGGCTTGTTTATTAGCGTCCATGTGGATAGAATCCCTTTGTTAGTTTGGTTTGAACCCTGCTTTGGCCCGTTGCCCTGGCAGGGTTTTTTCTTGCCAGTCCAGAACGGTAGCGCAATCGACTTAGGTGCGACTCATCGAGCCGTTTTAAGTCGGTCTTGGTTAAACGTACTGCTTAACGGTTTCGCTGCTGCGTCCGCGATTGCTAGAACGTCGAGCCGATGGAGAATCGCTCGTGTGATTGCTACGGCGATTTACAAAAGCCTGAAAGTCATCTGGATTTACTTTCCAACGTGGACGATCTCCAAGGCTTGTATTCACGGCCCGAAGCTCTCCGCTGGCAATAAACCTGATAACGTGCTCTTTGGAAACTCCGAGCACTTTTGCGATAGCGGGTGGAGTCAGATAACGAGTCATTGTGTTGGCTCCTGATTAAGAGCCGACAATCGAGCTAGAACGCTCGACCGTAGAGATTCGGGTTGCGCATTTGCTACCCTGAAAAAAACTCGACGCAAGGCTAAACTAGCCTTGTATTCGTCAATACGATTTCGTATACTCATCCTGTTCCTTTCGTAGTTGGTTGGAACAAACAGTTGAAAAACACGAGTCAGCCGGGGCGCAACCCGGCTGATTTCGTTTATCGCCCTTGAATCTAGCAAAGATTCTCGACTCAAGTCAATATCATTTGACTAATTATGAGTATTTCTATCGCTTGCTTTCGAGCCCTTTGGCTTTGTCTCAAATAGCCACTTGTGGACTGCATTAGTTACTTCCAAGAGTCGCTCATCGAGAACGTACTGACGATAGATCGCACTGACCGATGGATCGATATGTCCCATCATGTAATCGACCGCGATATTATTCCCGGTGGCGTTTTCTCCGACTGACTTAAACGTATGTCGCAAAGCATAGAACGATTGCTTTGCTCCATCGATTCCGCAAGAGGTTCTCAACTTGCGAAACTCGGATGAAATAGGATTCGCTCCGATTGTCCAAGACGTTTTTTCGTCCTCGTCCTTTTGTCGCTCTCTTGGCGGTTGGACGAACGGATTGCCTTGCTTGGTCAAAAAGATAAATGGACAATCACCGAATCGAGACTTGCGACTTGTGATCGCTGCTTGAACTGCCTCGATGGTTTCAGGCCAAAGCGGTATCCGTCGAGGCTTGCCAGTTTTCTCTCGTCGCTTAGTCAACCATCCGTTTTCAAAGTCGAAGTTTTCAGGAGTCAGAACGGCGATATCCGTGTTGCCGAGTCCACAATTCACGCCGAGCAATATCATCGCTTTAAGATTCACGCCTGCATTGGCAAGCAGTAAACGGATCTCTGACGCATCAAAGACTTTTAGAGCATCGCCTTTTTCTCTCTCGATCTCTGCCTTGGATGGTTTCGTAAAATCCTCCATCCGGTAGAGAATCGGCCCTGTCAATCGTCGCTTTTCCGCGAAGCGAAAAACAGCCCGAATGCGAACTATTCGCCCCTCCGCTGTTTTCTGCTTGACCCCTTTGCTGACCTTGACTAGCAAGCTGTCGAAGTCTTTTTCATCGAGGAAATCGACCTGGGTGTCAGCACCAAGAATAGTGATCAATCGTTTGCACTCGACTTGGTAGTCAGCCCATGAACGCCGCTTGATCTTTTTCGCCTCAACCTTTTTGTCTTTGGCATCGAGGAATAAATTGCAAAGCTCTCGAACTGTGATCGACTTGCTGGCGGTGTTCTCTTGTGGTCTTGGTCGACCGGCCAAAAGAGCATCTTTGACCCTGACCCACTCATCAAGAGCCTTGTTTTTGTCTTTGCCAAAGTAGTGTAATTTGCCGTTTACCTTTTTGGCCCACTGTCCGGTGGCGTGTTGGAATAGCGGGTGTTTTGGTTTTTCCCTTTTGGCTTTGCTCGTACTCGAACCGGGTGTAGAATGCTTTGACTTCATTGGTTGCGTCCTCGAAAATGCACTGGTGAAACCTCGTCACCCGGCCCCAACCGGGTGTACGATTTACACCTCCGGGTGTAGTCCGGGGTGTAGTCGGCATTTTAGCAATCGATCGAATCGATGGAAATAGCGACGAAAAACCACGAAAAACCAGTGGTTTTAGCAGTCGGGCTCATAGCTCAGTTGGATAGAGCAACGGATTTCTAATCCGTAGGTCGTAGGTTCGAATCCTACTGGGCCTGCTTTTGGTAAAAGTTTCGATAAGCCCGATGGATGGCAGATCCGTCTGAATTTGTTTCCAGAGATTTTTCACAGGATTTATCGAATCGGATTTGCTTGCGAGGCAACCGAGACGATTTGGTCCAAGACATCGACGATTTCCGCGTCGATTCTTTCTTTTGGGAAATAAGGAACGAGGATGTGATAATCGGTTTTTCGCATCAACACTGGCAAGCCTTTGGACTCATAGAACTTTTTGAAAACCGGATCGAGAAAATCGTCGGTCGCCTTGATATCTGGGCTTGAACTGTCGGTCATTCCGAGCGTCTTGCGAGCCTCATCGACTTGGTCGATCAATTCGCTCATCAATGTTTCCCAGGAGTTTTTGAACAGCTCACCCTCGAGTCGTACCCCTTCGTCTTTGGCCCAATGCCTTAGGGTATCGATATCGAGCAGATAGTTCTCGATCTCTCGACGTTTGAGCATTCGCTGCACGAAGGACGGTTCGTCGTTGAGATTAACAGTCAATCGGTCGAAAAGAGCAAAACCGACCAGATCTGGCTTGGCTTCTCGAAGCGCGTAGAAATGCTCGCGAGCTTTGCTAGGCTGATTGGAGATAAAGTGAGCAAAAGGACATTCAAGTGCCTCGATAGCCGGATGGTTTAACTTTTGAGCAAATGCCCTGAGAATTGCTAAATCCGTCGAGCCTTCCAAGTAAAGTACCCAGCCTGCTGTCTCGGCTTGTAAGTATTGCTCAAACCCGATGGATTTGAGTGCCTTTGCGACCTGCCCGGAATTGCTGCGGTCATCGATTCGATGAGGCCGCCCAAGGAAAGCCACGACCGTGTCTCGGTCGCAAGCTTCATTAAGGATCACTTCCGAGTGGCTTGCAGCGATGATTTGACTCCTGGCTTCCCGGGCTACTTCGGTAATCGTGTTGTAGATTTGGCGTTGGCGAAGAATCTCTAAGTGGGCATCTGGTTCGTCAAGCAACAGAACAGTACCTGGATTGGACGCCATATGAGCAAGCAGCAGCAATGTTTGTTGTTGGCCTCGTCCACTTGCCGACAGATCCAAATCAAAATTGTCAATGGTTGTATAACCCATCGCAATTTCCCCTCGTTCTTTGATGTAACGCGGATCTTGAATCGTTACCCCAAAAAGGGCCTTCATCCGCTTGACGATGTCTTTCCATCGATGGGGGCTTGACTGGTAAGCTTTCCAACAAAGATTACGAAGTACCTCGGCAGTTCGCCCTTCTCCGATGCGAACATCGATCGCTCCTTCATCGAGCCTGGTTTCGTTGGCAGCAATACCAGACATCGGGGGTAGAAAGGCCATTTTGGTGGCCCCAGCAACTGCAGGAATAACGCTGCGATCTCCATGATCACTCAACAGGGAGCGACAGTAGATCGACTCTTCGTTTGCGTAATCAAACTCTATAGCAGCTTGCCAAACCTGCCCTTGGGCAACCCCTTGGACCGCGATCTCGAGTCGCACATGTAAATTACGCCACAGTAGCTTGGAAGATGGAACAGGCAAAGCTACTAGATCTCGGCGGTTGATTGTCACAGCCGACCGGTCTTTTGGTACATCTCCTTCGCTAAGTTTCTCGAGCCAACGACGAACCCCAAGGTTCCAGAGTGCTAATGCCTGTAAGGCCGAAGTCTTTCCGGAGTTGTTTGGACCAACAAAAACGACTCGTTCTGCGAGCTCGATTTCGACTTCATCGAAGGTTTTGAAATTACGTATGGTGAGCTTGTTGAGCATTGAACCTACCAACCTGAGCGGCCAAAACCAGAGTTGTTGCCAGAAACTCCTCCGCCGGAAGATCCACCCCCAAAGCCTCCGCCACCGCCGCCGCCAAAGCCTCCCCCGCCGCCAAAACCGCCACCGGATCCGAAGATCGATCCGCCTCTGGAAGACGAGCCACCTCCGAAAACGATCGTACCGGTTCGGGCTGCTTCTGCTGCCATCCGCTCGCGCCGCTGCCGCTCGGCCCGTTGCTGTTCTTCGATGCGGCGCTTTTGTACCTCACGCTCGACTCGCTGGATCGCAATCTGTGCCGCTTGGTGCGCTTGACGTGATAGTTCGAGCACGGCGTTGTAATTTCCAGCCTGCAACTGCGAACGAGCCGACTCGAGCTGACGTACACCTGGAGAACCATCAATGCGCAGGCCCCAAGGACCGGTCCAATGCTCGGCGTTGTAAACCGACTCGGATGCAAGTTGGAACTCTTGCAAAGCCTCATTGCCTGCCTTGAGCTCTTCACTTAGCTTCTTCGTAACAATCGCTAGATCGGACTGCACCTCAGCCGCCTTGCGGCCAACGTTATGCCAATCCCCATGGATTTCCTCGATCTGTTGCTGGACGGCCAAGACACCTTGTTCGAGAGAATCGACACGTCGCACTCCTTCTTTGGTCGCTGGTGAATCGGGAATGTTGTCGGTTCTGGACTGCTGCACGTACTGCCGTGCGACGGACCATTGACGAACCGCACCATCGACAGCGCGCGAAGCCTCTGCATGTCCCTGATGATCAGCCACCACCATCGCTTCGAGCTCTGCGATTCTCTTCTGAAAATAGACTAAAACTTGAGCTAGCTCGAATGGATTGGTTCGCTGGGAATTCTGGCCAACCTGCGAGCGAACTTCACCTAGATGCTGTACAAACTCCTGGATTTGTCGAAGCGTAGGGATCATCACCAATCGATCGTCTTGATAACCGAGCAACTTCTGAGCAGCCGCTACGCACTGATCGAGTGTTTGCTGGTTCTCCACAACACATCGTTCGAGATGCTGCAAGTGCGCTTCGACTCGAACAAGCCTGCGATCAATTTCGGCAATAATGGTACTTGCCTCACGCACAGTGCTAATTGCTCCAAGCACTTCTCCCCGGCTGTAGAGAGCCTGGGCTTCCTCGTGCATCTTCGAAACCTGCTTGGCCATCGATTCGGCCCTTTGTAGGAGCTGGTTGGCAAGCGTGCCGCCGAGTTGAAGGTCTTGCTCTTGCTGCTGCTGTGTTGTTGCGACTTGGGAATCTTGCTCATCGACAACAGGCTGCCCCTCCGAAGATTGATTCTCTGCACCGAGTTTATGGATAGGCTCTGCACCTGGCTTGGACCAACTCTTGATGGGCTCTTCGATGATCGAATAAGCCAACCTCAGCGCTGCAGGCGTGTACTGATCCTCGACCTGACGCAGCGTTCCGAGCAACTTGCGGCAACGTTCGACCATCCCTTCTAAGCGGGAGCGTTCGAGCCTGAGCGTCTGATCAAACTCCTTGACCGTGGCTTTCGATGCCTCCATCCAAGCCTTGGCTTTGTCGACTTCCGCTTCGCAACCCGAAAGGGCCGCGCGGCAAGCGTCGACTTTACCCTGCAACAAGAGGGTCGAAGCCGCTTCGAGGTTCTTGCGAGCCATCGAAGCCGCATCGTCGGGATTGAATCGACCTTCGACGAGCACTTGGCTCTCGGGCAACCTGAGCGACTTGGACAACTCCTCTCGGTTGGACTTGATGATCCCTGGGAGTTCCTGCAGTTTCGGTTGTGTTTGCTCTTGGAGATGTTTCGCCAGTTGCAAAGCTTGCTTGGCTTTCTCCAGCAGAGCATCCATCGATTGACCAAAACTCTCGATCTCGGTGGCAATCGATTGCTTGGCAGCCAGTTCATAAAGGCCATCTGCATGTGCCGAGCGTTCATTGAGGTCTGCGTCGATCCAATGCGTTGTGTACCCCATGGCTTTGAGCGAATCCGATAGGCTACGCAACTCGGTGAAGTACTTGCCTCGGTATTCGGCGATCATCGAACCGAGCTTCATCCCTTGCGCCAACTTGCGAGACGCTAAGCTCACTGGGCCTTGCATCGCACTGACCGCATCGTGGCTCGATAACGACTCGGCTTCGGCCAAGTCCTTTTGAATCGAAGGAATAAGTGTGTCGAAGTATTTAGGAACCGGGAAGAAAGTGTCTTGCGCGAGCTCCGAGAGCCTATGCTCCTGGTTGACCATCTTTTGCAAGTCGCTTTGGCATCGATCGAGCTCATCGTTGACTCGCGTCAGTGAGTCGTCGATGACCTTAAGCGAATCGGTCGCGCGAAGACGCTTGTTTTGAATCGCTTCAAAGATCTCGTCAAAGGTCATAACGACCTCTTCAGGAACTTCCTTGGGAACCTCTTCGCCTGTCTCGATCGCGCGCTCCTTGAGGATCTCCATGACAATGCTCGGCATTCCAGTGGACTTGGTGAACTTCAGTGGCTTACCCGATAGCTGCCGGATGCTCTCTTCGTAAGCCGCTGCGCTAAAGTTGTTTTGGAGTTTCTCCCAAAATCCCGGTGGATAGACCAAATCCTTGGCCTGACTGATCACCCGCCGAGCCTCTTTGGACATGATAAAAAGGTCATCGATATCCCCCAGTGTCCCCTCTCCCATCGTTTTGGTTTTACCCGTATAGCCGCGCTCTTTGATCCGTTCTCGCGAACCGAGAAGATCTGCGCTTTGGGTGAAGAGTTGATCGAGCCCCTCGGTCTCTTTGGCGACCGACGCCTCTCGCTCTTTAAGATTCTCAACGGCTCGATCCATCGCCGGTTTGCGTTTGCGACGGAAGTATCCTAGGATTCCAGCGATGATCGCGCCGAAAATCCCCGTCGCATAAAGGAACGTATTGCGAATCAGCCGATATCGAGCTTGCTGCTCAGCGATTCTTTTGTTCTCGTCGATGACAAGCTGGTTGCCTTCCCGGATGATCGGCTCGAAACCTCTGACCCTTTCAATAAGGTCCAAGTCCCCGTTTCGGAATTTGGCATCCGCGAATTCCAGTTCGCTTTTTGCTTTGTTGACGACATCGCGTGTGACATTGTTCGGAGCCTTGACCAATTCGGCGATTTGCCCCTCGATTTCCTTGCGGTGGTCTTGGAACCCCCGCACCGCTGCATATCCGTTTAGGTATTGATCCATTTCGACCCCAAGCTGCCGCAGATTCGGTAGCGTTCCGTTTGCAGATTCGAGTTTGGTTTCTGCTGCTAAAGCTTCCAATCGGGTTTTCCAGTCTGCCAAGGGTGGATTGGCTAGTTCCCCAGTCGCAGCGCTGTTGGCCTGGCGAAAGGCCTTGGCGTCCTCTTGAACCTGATCGTAAACTTCACGCAAGTGCGAGATCGCCTCGGTAGCACTTTGGAAGTCCCGCTGCTGTTCAAGCTCCTGATTCCGAGCCGTCTCGGTTTCCGATTGAATCATTCGTTCAAGACGCTGATTGATCGACTTGACCGTATCTCGCGTCGCATCGAGCACTCGGCCTCCGGATCGCATGGCTCGCAAGGCGGGCTGATCCAACTCACCAAACCAATGGGCTTCTCCAAGCCCACGTCGATCCTGCGCTTCGGATCCGAAGTAACTGAATTTGCGATTTTTAAGCATCAGTGCAAAGATCGCACCGTCGTTCTCATGAGTAACTGGATGAACCAGATCGCCAAACTTGGTCTGGTTGCTCAGTCCCATCCCCAAGGCAACTTCGACCGCATCGATTCCAAACAGGGATCGTCCGTCGGCTGCAACGTAGTATTCACCATCGGTGTCCTCCAACAGGACAACCGTCCAATGAGGGCCATTTTGCGAGAGCCACTGCTCGAGATCTGCAAGTTGCTGGCGGCTCGCTCCGATATCCCCTTTGACATAAAGATGCCGATCAGGTGTCCAGGCACTGAGGACATCTTGGACTCGCTCGATTTGAGTGAATCCAAGCTGCGCGTAACTTGATGAGCTAGCAGTATCCTGGGCAGAGGCATCGCTTGGCACCAGGGCGCCAACGCTGTAAACCAAAGCCAACCAAAGCGGAGCGATTCTCAGGATGGAATTCATCTTTAAACCAAAAAAATGCTAAGTGAAAGTGTTCGAAAGGTTGAAGATTATTGTTCCAAGGTAGCAAAGCGTTGGATGCTATCTTGCAGTGTCCGGGCCCACTGTTCGAGGAGTTCGTTGACCATACTATCCTTGGGCGCATATAAGATACACACGATTTTCGAAACCGTCTTATCAATCTTGCCCGCCATCGAGTCCTTGACCGGACTCCCTAGGGGTTTTTCCTCATTTTCTCCCCCGCAGACGACAATCAGGTTTTCAAGTTCGAGTTCCTGGCCGACAGAGTTAAAAACATAGCGTTCGCCGGGCTTTCCGAGTCGGATAACAAGTCGATCCTTGAAAGCCTCTCGGTCGAGCATCGAAATCGGGACGCCAGCGGTGGCCGAGACAACATTCAGGCAATCGACCGCTGGATGAACCCTAGGGAATTTGCCCTCATCAAGACACCTTGCGAGGTACTCTTGGGCCGGTTTGCTTCGCCCCGAAGGTTTGAAGCCACCTTTTCGCAACAGCGCGCGAACCGCTTCTCGGCGAGACTCCCACTGAGGCGTCGATTTTTGAGCGATCGCCAGTTGGCATTGCTGGTCAACCCAAGCGTCCAACTCGGGCGTGCTAGGTTCATGGCCCAGTCGGTCGACTTCGAATACTGCGACTTGTAAGTAATCCAGCTGATTATCGATAATGATCATTCATTTGCCTATGCAAAACAGGTCCGACCCTGACACGAATTGCATAAATGGCTTGGTTTTCAGGGTTTTTGACGTTTTCAGCCCCTCGACTGCTTGTCGTTTGTGCCATTTCTGCGGTCCTTGAACGACGTACCGTGCAGAAGCCGTGCGTGCTGCTCATTGTCGCATACCGAGGCCGTAGCGTCGAACGCGCCGGTCCCATTCCATCATGAAGTTGGGCTGAACCTCTGCATCGAGGTTCGCTGCGATCCAGGCTCCAACGTCGTTCACCGACTCATCGCGAAACGACCGATGACACGCGCGGCAAACGTAGATGAACCTGAAAACGATCAAAGTTGGAACCGCAGAGATTCGGTACAACTGCGACAGGCCAGGATTGGCGATGGCATCCACCGTGAAGACTTTGGCCCCGTCCCCAAGCTCATCCGCAAACCGTGCCAAGAACGGTTTGAAGATGCGGCAAGGAATGCACCAGTTGGCGTAGACATGAACGATGACCGGAACCTTTGCCTTGATGACTTCGGCATCGAAGTTGGCTTCGGTGACTTCAATCAATGTGCGTTCTTTCGTGTTCATTGCTTCCTCAATTCTGCAAGGATTTCTTCGATGTCGAGCCTCACGTCCCACGGCGCATCATCAGCAATCGCCATCTCCAGGAGGTCCAAATGGTCCCGGACGTAGCGGCGAATGCTCAGGAGGCATTCTGCGCCGATCACGCGACTCGTCTCGCTTGAGTCCTTCAACATCTCGACGCACATTGCTGTGGCGTGCATCCATTCTCCGAACGTGCGTCCAACGGATTTGGCGGCAGCGAGCCGATACGGGCACATGAGCAAAGCCGAATTAGCAAACGTGGAATCCGTATAGCTCTGCTAGCTCTGCAATCTCAGCAGCCGAAACAACTTCCTCGCCCGATATTTCTAACGTGCTCGCCACGACAACAAACAGCCTGTGCTTGCGCCAGCACCAACTCCAAACCTTCTCTTAGCGGTTCTGGTTGCTGGCCGGGATCCTTGAGTCTCACGCAAAGGCGCAAAGGGAAAGTGCCGGGATCTTTAGCAACGTCTACTACAAGCAAGATCCACTACCGGCAGCTTGGTTCTTCCATCAGCGTTCCATCAGCGGTCCATCAGCGGTCTGGTTCTGCGGTCCGGCTCTGCGGTCTGGCTCTGCGGTCTTCTCCTTTGCGGTTCTGGTTGGTGCCTGAGCTACGCTAAAGCCGGATGGATCAAATTAAATCGTTTTGTGTGTAGTGCTTAACGCCATTTGT
>JBEIGI010000057.1:0-36708 GCA_040381975.1 Pirellula sp. | reverse complement strand
GATGTTCTGAAATGCGGGTGTGGTGAGACTAGACCGAAACAGTCTATCACTCCATCCAATGATTGCTCGGCTCGCAAGTGCCTGATATCATTCAACTTCGGATCGAGGCTAGCTTGCGTGATAGGCTGCATTGGTGCGGTCGACAGGGTTTAGGCTGATCCGTGTAAAAACAAGTTCATCGGACTTAGGCTGACTGGATGACAATCTGCGTCCGGTGATTTGACGGAGACCGACGAATTTGACATGCTAATTACGCTCAAGTCGCTGCAACGCAACGTACGTTGGCGTCGGCATGCGTCATGAGCGTAATGAGGTTTGGGTTCGCCCTCCGTTTTTCATCGAACGCGATTGCCGTTATCGCGTAAGCCGATGAACTTTCCAACGCAGCGGACATGGCATCGTGCCATACCGCTGGTTTAAAATAGTTCGCCAAAGGAGTGCTCGTCATGAAGAAGCAGCCACGCGGCAGCAAGTCTACAACCGACTGGGAGGCGCGATTCCATTGCAATCGTGAGCCCGAGGTAAAGGTGCTCGAGAAGGCTTTCGCAGGTATTCCCGCAGGCGCTCGAATGCTGGTCGTCACCCCTCCGCTTGTCGACGCAGCGGTGGCTGAAATCCCATTCGGGGCGGTCGTCGAGGCGGGGGTGCTTCGCCGGGCGTTGGCAGCGTCTCACGAGGCCGACCACACGTGCCCGGTCACGACCGGGATCGCGCTGCGGGTGGTGGCTGAGCGAGCGTATCTGCGCATGCAGGAGGGTGCGGACTCAGTCACGCCGTTCTGGCGGGCAATCGACCCGGACAGCGAGTTGGCAGGCAAGCTCGCCTGCGGACGCGAGTTCGTCCGGCGGATGCGGTCTGCGGAGAGCGCCGAATTACGCAATGCAGCGGACTCGCGATAAAGTCAGTCCTGATGGAAAGTCCACGGCCGCGATCCGCTGATGCGAAACGATCGGATAGGTAGTGGATGGCAATGGGTATCTGGACTGGAAACACTATGCCTGACCTTCTGGAGTAAGAGCAGAGCATGTGCAGCGGGAATTCGCGCTGGAGTTCTGTTTGCCGGTTGGCTCGCCCCTCTAGTAGCGTTACAGAATGGAACAATCGTGGCCAACCGGAAACACCAGCGCGGCGCAGTAAATGCAATGAAGTTGAGCCGAATATCATGTTCTGGTAACATTCTGCCTAGCAAATCCGCTCTACAACTATGCAAGTTAGGGGCGAATCTATCGTTCCGCGTTGTACACATCATGAAGCAGATCCACGACAAAGAGTTCGCTGCATTGACCCGGATGAATGCTCCCGACCGCTATTCCGTTTTTCTGGATCGGGTTGCCGACTGGGAAGAAGTATGGAGCCTTCGATCTTCAAATGGCTGGTGCCTGATGGCAGATGATTCTGGTGTCGAAGTGGTACCGTTGTGGCCGCATGAGCGATTCGCTATTGCTTGTGCCGCCGACGACGGCGAGGAAAAGGCGGCGTCGATATCGTTAGAAGATTTGTTGGACAAATGGCTTCCCGGAATGCTAAAGGACGGCCGACAGGTAGCAGTCTTTCCCGTTCCCGGAGGAGATGGGGCCATCGTGTCGCCCTCGCGATTGAGGGCCGACTTGCTGACTCAATGCGAAGATTACGGGTGAAACAGTAATCGCCGAGCTATGCCGTGATCTATTCGACTGATTCCACAGCTCTCAAACTTTCTAAACACAGCCCCCGATAAATCAACAACCCTAGTGCGCTGCCTTCGTACCTGGTGAGTCGTCCAGTGAGTCGCCAGAGTCGTCGCGAAACCCTCGTTTTTAAAGGGAAAAAAGATGGTTTTTCAGTAGAGGGGGTAGGATTCGAACTAGGAGAGTGATGATTTGACGTGGGAGCAATTGGCCCACCGTGACCTCGATGGCAAGTACGGCACGCAACCATCCCGAGAGGAAATTGACGAGCGGATTGGTTTTATGAAAATGCTCACCAAAGATATTCAACTCGGAAACGACTATGCCTACATCGACGGCTGGATCTTTCCAACTAGCGAGACGCAGTTGCAATTCGAGGGCATGTATGCACGCCATGAACTTCATGTAGTCCCGCAGGCTGCAGCATTGTCGGATCGACAGTCGCTGGAACAAACACTAGGTAACCGACACTACTGGGACGAACGCAAACTCGACCTGGAAACATCGCCTTCGCCACGCCGGCTGCCTTGGCGAAGAAATTGAGAATGGAGAATTGAGAATGGAGAATCATCAAGAACCCGTCGACCCGTGTTGGTTTTCAATTCTCAATTCTCAATTCAGTTCGTAGGTTCGAGTTTTTCTAGCCCATCGCCGTATCGGCAGCCGCACGATACGGCGATGGGCTCAGAGGCCCGCGTTACCGTCGGTCGAAGCTCCGGGAAGATCGGGCAGCTATCAATTCCCTCGGGTAGATGTCCAGTTTCAAGCTTTCCGTCTTGTCCAATAGCTGGAACAGATTGCCGGACTGAACCGCCTGCCTTAGTACCGGCTCAGTGAATAAAAAGTCGGAGCAGGCCAGTTGGTCAATCAGGTCGTCGACCCGATCTCTAGCCACCTCTGGAGAAATCACGATATCGATGTCTTGCGTCAAACGAGGCTCGCCATAGGCTGAACTGATTGAGCCACCGGTAATGTGAAAAGGAAGACCGACGCCTCGGCGATTGCCACAAACTTGCCGATCGTGTTTTCGAATGCTTCAAAGCGCTTCGAGCGACCTTCTCTGCCGGGGATATCGCTTTCCAGCGACGTTCGTATTGAAGTTCGATTTCAGACTGTTCCACCCCGATCTCCTTCCATTTGGACGATTCTCGGTATACAAGAATGTTCCGAATGGACAAACTGCCTATGTTTTGCGCAATCGACGACCGCTTTCGAACTCTTCAAAAACATCCGGAAAACGCTCAACGGTTCGGTTCCTGTCCCGTCCGCAGGACCGCTCTACTCTCTACTTTCAACTCTCTTGGCTGCTTAGGCTTTTTCGCATTTCTGGCCAGTTCCTTTGGAGTTCTGTAGCGCCCGTGCAACTCGGTGCATGGCGTCATACGGCGTTGTATTTCGCGTCGCGCAACCAAAATCGAGTCGTTTTTCGAGTCTCGCTGGGTCCCCAAAACACTGGGATCTTGCATGTCCCGGTCTGGCCACGATCCACACCCGTGGAGGCAGTAGGATTCGAACTAAGTCGTCTTGTTCGGAACCATGAGAAGGAAGAAACCAGTCCGTAGCGGCCTTTCGATCGTTCTACAGGTCTTCTTATCCAGGCGTATTTGCAGTTGTTCGGCATCGAGGCACCCGGAATCGAGTGTTAGAATCCGATCCTGCCCCCAAAAACGACTCGCAGTCACTGCGACTTTCCTCCAGTGAAAGCATAGACACAAATGTTTCCAAAACATACGCTGCAACCAACATCAATGGTATCCTTTCTAATCGCTGCATTTCTTGGGGGCTTGTGTTCTACAGATTCCTTTTCGCAGGAACCCTCTTCTCGAGGCGCTCGGCCCCGGAGCGATGAACAAGGGCGGATAGTCGGACTGACCTATTGGGGTCAAGGTGGACTGAGACTATCCGCACCGAAGGACATTTCCAACCTGACGAACGTTGAGATATCCTATGGAACAACACTCACGCGTGACGATATTGAGTTCTTGGCTTCGCTGCAGAATGTCGAGGCACTTTCTTTTGGTGGAAATTTGAGTATCGAAGACGTCGTTATCGAAGGTGACCTGTCTCCTTTGTGTAAACTGAACCGGCTCGAAAGCCTGTTTCTATACAAACGCGATATGCGTGACAGCGACCTTGCCTTTCTTCGGGAGTTACCCAATCTGCGTACGTTGGAATTTCTAGCAGGTCCTACTCTCTTAACTGAGAATGGATCCAGCGTTACTGACGCATGTGCAGAGTCCATAGGTCAAGTCAAAAACCTTCGCTGGCTTGGAATATATAACGGACACATCCTCTCCGATCGGTTCATTGAGGGGATCAGTCAACACTTAAAGGAGCTTGAGCATATCTACCTGAGTTCCGACAAGCTTACCGATCGATCCTTGCAGTTGCTCGCCAAGCAATGCGGCAACCTAAAATCCATTGATTTGTATTCCAAACAGTTCACGGACCAAGGCGTAGCATCTTTAGCATCCGCAAAACAGCTACAAGAAATCTGGCTGGAATGCCCATTGCTAACGGATGAATCAGTGAACGTTCTAACGGAACTCAAAGATCTTCGCCACATCGTGATCACTGCCCCAACGATCACCAACGAAGTCGTAGAAAAAGTGGCAAAACTACCTGAGTTGCAGATCCTCTGCTTGAGGAATACTCCGTTATCTGATGAGCAGTTTGCGATGTTTGCGAATCACCCGAAACTGAAATCGATCTTTGCCAACGGCCGGAATCTCACGACGGAAAAGGTTTTGCAGGTAATCGCGACAATGCCGAAACTCGAGCATATGGACCTTCGTGAGGCAAACGCGACCCAAAGTGCGGTGGCTCGTTTTTTAGCGGTTCGCAAGTCTGCCTCCCAGAAAGGTGGTCGGTGAATAACTCTATCCAATGCTAAACCGCTCCCTCCGATTTTCCGTTCTTTTGCTCCTGGCAGTCACGCTTATTGCAAATATTTCGATACGCTATTGGTGGCTACGTCACAACCAGATAGACCCACGCTGGCGCACCGAAGTTTTCTACGACTGCGAAGATCTCGAAAATAAGCCCTCCGTTACGGTCGATGCCCTTTATCGAACAGGAGCAAAAGTTACCCTAAGCAACACTGGGCATACGATGACTTGCCAAGAGCTGAAAGGCAGTTGCCCAGTTATCCAGAGGCAATCGCGGAGCCTTGGACTGTTGAGCGAGTTGCTCGGAAAACGCCGTCAGTTGCTCTTTTTTGGTATGACCCGGGCGCGGTGGGAGGCCTGAGAACTCGAAGAAGGCGTTTGCCTGTTTAGCGCAATGCTGAACGAATCGACTCTATCCGATCCGACGTCGACCGTGGCAAGTCACCAGCGAACTGTTCTTCTTCGCGAGGAGTTCACGAAACTCCGCTTGCTCCTGCTCGCGGCCAATTAATGTTTTCATAGCGCTTTAGTGTCCGAAAAAGGACTAACACATTTGGCACAGGTTCAGCATTTTGTTTCTTTCGTGCCAATAAAATTCCTTCAAATTTTGGCACCAAACGACATTTCGTCAATCACCTAAGACCAGGGTTATCGATGAAAGTGGAGTGCAAGCGACGTCGGCTGCTAGAGAAAGGCTTGAACTAATCGAGGCCCTGCCTTTGTTGGATGCAACTTTGGAGACGGATCAGCTAGCAACCGCGTTGATTGCTGCGAAAGCGATTCGAGAAACGGAACCGCGAGATGCTTTTCATGTTCCCCCCGATCAGTTGTGGTGTGGGTGTTTGCGAAAGCATCCGTTCGGTCCCTTTCGAACTTAAAAAAACCATTGGGAAATCATCGAAAAGTTCGGTTCCTGTCCTGTCCGCAGGACCGCTCTACTCTCTACTTTCCACTCTCTTGGCTGTTCAGGTTTCTTCGCATTTCTGGCCAATTGCTTTTGGAGTTCTGTAGCGCCTATGCTGGCTCGGTGCATGGCGTCGTGCGGCGCTTGCATTTCGCGTCGCGCACCCCAAATTCGAGTCGTTTTTCGAGTCGCGCGAGTTGCCAAATCACTGGGGTTTTGCATGTCACCATCTGGCACCGATCCACGCCAGAAGAGGGTGTTGGATTCGAAGTAATTGTGTGATGTTCTGAAAAGTGGATGTGTTGAGAGTAGGCCGATTCAGCCTATCACTCCATCCAATGATTGATCCGCTCGCAAGTGCCTGATAACCTTCACTTCGGATCGAGGCTAGCTTGCGTAATAGGCTGCATTGGTGCGGTCTACAGAGTTTAGGCTGATCCGTATAAAAACAAGTTCGTTGCGAAAGACAAGAGTACATGTGGCAATGTCCGAAATGTAGTGAATCGATCGGACCTTCCTTCGATACATGCTGGCGTTGTGGGACTTCCCAAGATGGAACTGAAGATCCATCGTTTCGCCCCGTTGAGGAATTTGACGGCGTTCCAACTAGTTGGCAATCAGGAGACTCGTCCTCGCCATCTAGAAATGCATTGACCTGTCATCGTTGTAAGAAGGACCTAACCTACATCGGCACCAAGAAGTTCCATGAAGGTACTCGATGGGGCGTCCTGGGCGATCTGGGAGAGTTGTTTGTAAATAAAGAGAAATTTGATGTATACTGTTGTCCGAAATGTGGGCGAGTAGAGTTCTTCGTCGACGGAATCGGAGAAGACTTGCGCCCTCAGTAGCGCAAAATATCGCAACGAACAATCCGATGGACCGAGGCGGTGGACCGGCCGCTTTCTGATGGAGAATTTACTTGCCACCGCTCGGTCATCGGTGGTCGTTATTTGGCAGCAATGGAGGCGAGCATGCGATTGGCGAGACTTCTCATCACCCCGTTCCTTGTAGCTGCCCCCGGATGTCTGCTTTCCTCTCGTGCCCCGAATCCGCAATGGGTCGCCGATTTTCAGAAAACAGACTCGATCCTAATTCGCGGCCACGACAGACAACATCTGATTTCTGACGCGGAGACAATCAGTCGACTACGGAGCATCTACGAAAACGCAAAATGGAAACCGTATCGGCACACGTTGCCCGGAAACCTTGGTGACCGAACAATTTCTCTACAAGATGGCGGCGCCCGTCTGAGACACTTCAGTTACACTGGATCGCTGTGGGAGGCTGGGTCATACACTGAGAATCGGACTGCTGAATTGTCTGATGATGACAGGCAATGGATCGAATCCTTGTTCGCTCTTGTCCTGAACGAAGAGTCGACCGAAACTTTCGACAAAGCCAAATAACAATGCCGTGCACACGGAGCCGCCGAACGGTCGGTTTGCTAATGGAGAGCGTTTCTTCGGCGGCCCGGTGACGGCTGACGTTATCGGGCAAAGCGAATCGCCAATAGGTCTACACCACGATGGTACAACCTCGACGAATCCGCGCACTAACACCAACTGAACTCCAGCACCTTACGGTAGAACGCCTCCTCGCGTATCGGAAGCAAGCTCTGTGCCTTGAAAACAATCTGGCGGCTTCTGACTATACGGAAACGGCGCATACGCTAGACATCGCAAATTTTGGTTCAAAGACGACCCAAGATGGCAGCTGCTCTATGATTCCATACTTCGTGAACTCGCCAGAAAACAACATGCCAGCGATGCCGAATGAATAAACCAAAATGGCTTGAACTGGTTTTGCTCGCGATCTGGACTAGCCCTCCAATCGTTGGAGCTGCAATCGTTTGCCGTTACTTTCAAATGCCGTTTCTTCTGTATTGCTTCGTCGCCATTGTCGCTTTGATATTATGGTTTGTTACAATTTTGGGATGGGCATGGCTGACGTCATCGCGAGAAGCAGACACTCGCGACAACAGGGAAGCCCGATAAATCGGGTAAGGATGCCCGTTTCCGTTCACCCTCCCCACACCACCGATTCACTCACACCACCACCTTCGCCACGCCGGCCGCCCTGGCAAAATCATCTTCGGTCACCAGCAGGTAGCTTTGCTGTGCGATGCGTGGTGAGTTACCAAGCCAAGAGCAAACCACGTGAAGTGGGAACTCCCGTTGCAGTTCTGTTTGTCTGCTGGCTCGCATCGAGTGGAACAATCGTGGCCAACCCGAGACGCCGGCGCGGCGAAGCAGTCGCGTCATCTCGGTGCGCAGGTTCGAGTTCTTCCAGCCCATCGCCGTGTTGGCGGCAGTTCGATACTGCGGAGCCGCAACTACATATTCGCTCTTGTCGCCGAGGATCTCCAAGGCTTCGTCGAGGATCGGTCGAAGCTCGGGGAAGATCGGGCAGCTACGAATGCCACGTCCTTCGTGATGCTCGTCCTTTGGCTCCGGGATGCTCATCCGATTCATTTCCCAATCGATGTCTTCCCAGCGTAGCGAGAGCGTTTCCGAGGGTGTGCGAAGCCCACCATAGCGACTCAAGCCCGGAATCACGTTCCAAACCAGGTTGGCCTTCTACGCCTGCATGTCAACGAACACTCGTTTTAGGCGGTTTGATTCTTTTCTGCATTTGCGGGTAATGAGCCAATGAATTGCCCGGCCGAGGAATGCTCGATACAATTTGCCTAAAGTACGCTGCGAAGGCATCGTCAAGTGGCAGATCAAAACTGGATAATAGGAAGCTGACATGGAGAAGCAAAAATCAGTCGCCGATGCTGCTAGACCCATTTTTGAGTCATTGAAAAGCCAAGTTGAAGCGGATCACTTGAATCGGTTCGTGGCTATTGAACCCTGTTCGGGCGAACATTTTATCGGTGATACGATAAGCGAAGCGATTTGTGAGGCGAGAAGACATTATCCCAACCGGCTTGTACACACATTTCGGATAGGGCATGCCGCTGCGGTACACTTTGGAATGCAAACACGATGAGAGGAGTCGTCGATCATTCAGGCAGAGCAATCCTGCCGATCGAGATTCTTTGTCCTAAATATCCGACGGGAGTTCAAGTCGACGCTTGGATCGATACTGGTTCTACGGGTGATTTGGTGCTACCTCAATCCTTGATTGACGATTTGCAGTTAGAAATCACAGGTTCGCTCGATGGCGTCCTGGCAGACGGATCAGCAATTGAGCTATCAACCTACCACTGCGAGCTCGATTGGTTCGGTAAACGAAGGTCAACCGATAACTTCCATCAGCGGAACAGTACGGCTAGCCTGCGTGATAGGCTGCATTGGTGCGGTATACAGAGTTTACGCTGATCTGTATAAAAACAAGTTCGCCGTTGCAATGGAGACGCATGAAATCGTTCGTTGTCATCCTTCTCGGATTCACTGCATTCACTGGTCGCACAGAACAAGTGGCCCCCATCAAACCTATGAAACCCACCGTCGGCTTCTTCTTGGCCAAAGCCAACGATAATTTAATTTCACACTGCAAGTGCAAACAGACGTTTATCGGCGCTCCAGCTCAAATGGATTGCCCGTGGTGTGGATGCGGCTGGCTATTCATTTGCCCCAAGTGTCGAAAAGCATTTACGTTTGCTCGCGCGGAAAAGTGTGACTTGACGTGGGAGCAATTGGCCCACTGTGACCTCGATGGCAAGTACGGCACGCAACCATCCCAAGAGGAAATTGACGAGTGGATTGGTTTTATGAAAATGCTCACCAAAGATATTCAACTCGGAAACGACTATGCCTACATCGACGGCTGGATCTTTCCAACTAGCGAGACGCAGTTGCAATTCGAGGGCATGCATGCACGGCATGAACTTGATGTAGTCCCGCAGGCTGCAGCATTGTCGGATCGACAGTCGCTGGAACAAACACTAGGTAACCGACACTACTGGGACGAACGCAAGCTCGACCAGGAATGACAGCGAAATCGGGTTAGGATGCCCGTCGCCGGGCACCCTCCCCACACCACCGACTCACTCACTCACTCACACCACCTTCGCCACGCCAGCCGCCTTGGCAAAATCATCGCCGGTGACCAACAAATTGAGAATGGAAAATTGGGAATGGGGAATGACTAAGAACAAACCGAACCGCATGAATTCTCAATTCTCAATTCTCAATTCTCAATTCTCGCTCTTATCGCCGAAGATCTCGAAGGCTTCATCGAGGATCGGTCAAACGCAAGCTTGAAACGCTCCGCTTGGCTGGCCGCATCGAGTTCATCGGCCCGAGCAAAACTGGGACTTACCAGCTGGTGGGAACGTGAATGCGATGTTGGACTTGCTACAATTCCATCATCGTTCGAACGAACCGGTGGCTAATTGCAGAAGTCATTTAGGCAATTCAAAGCAAATACATCATGTTCCAGTCGATATGTAAAGGTGTTATTGCTGTATCACTTTGGCTTGGTGTTGGGGCCAGTATCTCTAGCGCTCAGCCTCCCAAAGAGATCACCAACAGCATCGGGATGAAACTGGTGCTGATCCCCAAGGGGACATTCATGATGGGCTCACCCGAGAGCGAGCAAGGCCGTAAGCAGGATGAAACCCAACACGAAGTGACGATCAGCAAGGACTACTACCTCGGTGTCTACGAAGTAACGCAGGCTCAGTATGAGAAGGTTATGGGTAAAAATCCAAGTCACTTTCAAGGGGCAATAGTTGGTAACGAGAATGCAGATCTCCCTGTAGAGAATGTTTCATGGCATGATGCCGTCGAATTTTGCAAAAAACTATCGGAATTGCCCGAGGAGAAAAAAGCAGGTCGTGTGTATCGACTGCCGACCGAGGCCCAGTGGGAATACGCGTGTCGCGCTGGTAGCAAGACGGCTTATTCATTTGATGATGAAGAGGGTTTGCTGCCTGTGTATGGTTGGTTTATTCGCAATAGTTCACAACGAACCCATACGGTTGGATTATTAGAACCAAACGCCTGGGGTCTTTACGACATGCATGGGAATGTTTGGGAATGGTGCAGCGACTGGCACGAAGAATATCCAAAGGGTGCAGTCAGCGATCCGAGTGGCCCACGTGAGGGCTCGGGCCGCGTGTCCCGTGGCGGCGGTTGGGGCCTCGTGGCCGCGTTTTGTCGGTCGGCGTCCCGTAACTGGTACGACCCGTCGTTCCGCGACAACCGCGACAACGGCTTCCGCGTTGCCCTGAGTCCATCCGGAATCCCCCAGTCGCCGGAGGCGGACAAGTAGAGCTTCCAAATTGAAAACGATCAGTGTCATTGTTCGCGTGACCCTGTAAATCGGGCTGCAAAGAAGGTGCAGGTTGGTCGCGATGGATGGTGTTTCGAGTCGTCTCAAACAATGAAATCGGCGCGGGTCGTATTTCGCGTCGCGCGTAGTGTCGAAGTGCGATTTTCCCAGGGAATTTGTAGGTTGTTCGGTTCCTGTCCTCTCCGCTGCAAAACCCTGGTTTTCCCAGGGTTTTTCGCATATCTGGCCAATTGCTTTGGTGTTCTGTAGCGCCCATGCAACTCGGTGCATGGCGCCTGCGGCGTTGTATTTCGCGTCGCGCACCGAAAATCGAGTCGTTTTTCGAGTCGCGCGAGTCGTCGAAACGCTGGGGTTTTGCATGTCCGGTCTGGTCACGGATTATCGCTGCTGAAGCGGTAGGATTCGAATTTCGTGAGTGATGTTTTGAAACGCGAGGATAGGAAGACATGGGCAAATCAGCCTCTTTTTGATCCAAAAGTTGCCCGGACGATAAGTGTCCGATATCGTATAGCCCAAAGGCCGCCGAACTCCAGCGCTAGGCCGAACGGTTTACCCTACTGACTTTAGCCGTATCCGGATAAAAACAAGTTCTGTGGCTGAAACGCAACATGTCTCGCATCTTCCTGATAAATGTCGGCGCAAACTTGTCTCACCGATCAACCGCAAGGTGCCCACTCTTTTCTGATGGTAGATTTGTTTTTGTTCCATTTCCCTATCCCGATGGCTTTGAAGAACGAAGGCCATATCCCACAGACGCTTGGCCCTTTACAAATAACCTTAGGTGGCACCAAACGCATGTTGATCCTGATTGGCCTCAACTTACTTACGGTGACCGCTTTGCGAACCCCAGGGCTGCAGCATTGAAATCTGCGAAACCCAATGACATCCTTCTATTTTGGTCACTTCTATGGGAAAACTCCGGCGATAGTTGGTTCGATTTCACCAACCGTCAATCATGGCACCTAATCGGCGCACTTCGAATCGAAGAGGTCTTGTGGCCGGGGCAACGACCAGCAGATGCAAAGTCAAAGAACCGTCATCGTGCTGCACACAACGCACATTTCAATGGCGACAACTCTCATTTGGAGCCTGGGCACGTCGTGTTTATTGGCGATAAAAATCACTCGATGCTATTCGACTTCGCCGTGCCGTTGGTTACACAACTAAATCGAGCATCCTTGCTTTTTCGAACATTTCGAACTGCCTCTGGCGATCCACTACCGCTTAACGGCAAGCACTGGAGCAGCTACACGAGAAGCTGCAGAGTTATTTGTGACACAACCAACAAAGATGGTCGAAGGCGTGCGATTTTATTGCGAAATGCGATTGCAAAACGAAACGATTTCGACCTATTGGCTGACCAATAGAGAGGAAATGGCGCAAAATCGTGTACGCCTGCCGGTTACCGGGCCCATTGCCCACACCATCGCATGTCCGCTGCCATCATCTCGCAATTGTTCCTTGATAGTATTCGCATAGTATGCTAGCGTCGCTGACATTCCTATCTCGCGCAGGAGCTTGAGCTCCATAAGCCAACCCCCATGTCGGACGTTCCCCAAGGCGAGCACGTGATCCGAAGTTTTTTCGACATTGAACATCTTCCGTGCGTGCTGGGCGATCGAAATGGTTATCTGGCTCGAGCGTCCGAACCTCCGCAACCCAGGTTATGTCTCAACCCCAAGAGCCGTGCAGCACTACTAACGCCTTCACATACGGACGACATTGATGACCGACAGCGAATTCACAATTATTGACCATATCGAGGACATCCGCGTGCCTGGGCGTCCGTTTGATGGGGCCGCCAATGAATACTGGGCTCTCATCTGCCTTTGGCAAGGCCTCGAATTCCTCTACGCTCAAGCCTCTCTATCCGATCAAGCTGTCAAAGAACAATTGAATCCAGAGGGCACCATTCGGACAAATGTGTTCGGTAACCACCCAGCCTTTGATCGAATCCCACAAAAGCTGCTGACGTGCGCGTTCCATTGGTATGCCGTTACCGCTTGCCAATACGTTCGCACGATTGGCGCAATTGCCCACCGTAATGACAATTCACGACCGCTTCCGCCTAAATACGTCGAATCTGTCATCCCCGAAGTACTGGGTTTCCGAGACAAGGTCGCGGCTCACTTTGCGTGGTCCACTCAGCACAACAAGGACAATGACGCCGAGCGTCTCGCCAGCGTCATGCCGCCTTTAGTGTTCGTCAATGATTCGTTTCATGTAGGGGCTTTCACGGTTTACTTGCGCCGCGGTGACAAGTCCAGCAAATCGGATACGATCGCACCGTGGAGCATTTGCGAAGTTCATCAGCGCCTTCGTACACGCTACTGGCCACCACAAGAACCCGACGGCAAGCCGACTGAAACTCGGAACGCAGAATAAACCGGTTACGGCTTCCCGTTTCCGGGCATCCTCCCCCATGTGTTTCTCACCCCTCCACCATCACCTTCGCCACGCCAGCCGCATTGGCAAAATCACCCTCGGTGACTAGCAGGTAACTTTGCTGTGCAATGCGTGGTGAGTTGCCGAGCCAGGAGCAAACCACGTGAAGTGGGAACTCGCGTTGCAGTTCTGTTTCGCATATTGACTGGGATTTTCGTGCTCCTGCTCGTACTCGTGCTCGGACCAACCGCGTCGATTACGAGCACGAGCACCATTTCATTGAGCACGAGAACGACTGAGCCAACCCATCGCTGTATTGGCTGCCGCACGGTATTGTGGAGCAGCGACTACATACTCGCTCTTGTCGCCGAAGATCTCAAACGCTTCGTCGAGGTTCGATCGCAGCTCGGGAAAGATCGGGCAGCTACGAATGACGCGGGCTTCGTGATGCTCGACCTTTGGCTCTGGAATGCTCATCCGATTCATTTCCCAATCGATGTCGTCCCAGCGTAGCGAGAGCGTTTCCGAGAATGTCCGAACCCGTTTAGGGAAGACGATCCATGAAACTTGCATCGTCCCTTGCAGCATTCATTACAGCGATCACGATGATCTGATCGTCTTCTACCGCAAAATGAATGATGTAAGAGAATCGTTTGATCAAGCAGGGGCGGAGACCATTGGCGGCTATCGAGAACAGCCATGGGTTCTCCAGGATACGATAAATCGCGGCGACGTATTCTGCCAGGAATTGATCGCCCAATCCGATTTGCTTCTTGTCGTACCAAAGAGATGCTTCCACTAGGTCGTCTTCGACCTGCGGGCGTACAACAAGTCTCCACATTACCGACGACTCTTCACACGTCGCATGATCTCCTCATGGGAAATCGCCGAACCAGGGTCCTTTCGATGCTCGGAGAGTCTGCGTTCTAGTTCGGCTTGTTGAAGTGCGTTTGGCGACAGATCAGCATCCTGTGGTAATGTGTCCCAAATGGCAGATACCAAACGTAAGCGAACATCGATCGGAAGCGTAGCAATCTCCAAAATGGTTTGTTCTACATTCATCGCGAAGCGTCCTTAGGTAGCATGTGGCGTCAGAACTCAGTTGATTCGGGCAATCTCCGCACTTCTGATCGATTTATAGTCGCGTTCTAACCCCTTAAAGTCAAGGTATTCACCCAAACGCGCAACGGCACCAGGTTTGTTGTCCGCGTAAGCCAACGTTAATAAGTAACCTTCGAACATCCCAGAAACATTGGGAAAACATCGAAAAGTTCGGTTTCGTTCCTGTCCGCAGGACCGCTCTACTTTCTACCTTCGACTCTCTTGGCTGTTCGGGTTTTTCGCATTTCTGGCCAATTGCTTTGGTGTTCTGTAGCGGCCATGCTGGCTCGGTGCATGCCGCCCGCGGCGTTGTATTTCGCGTCGCGCACCGAAAATCGAGTCGTTTTTCGAGTCGCGCGAGTCGCTAAAAAACGGGGTTTTTGAATGTCACAGTCTGGTACCGATCCACGCCAGAAGAGGCGGTAGGATTCGAACTGGTTTTTAGGTGCTCTCGAGAATTTTTGACTGTCTATTTTAACGATTGTTCCTTTTTTACCGTTTTTTATGGTTTTTGGGTTTGGGATGGATTATGCGATTAAATGTTTGTCTCGCATGTTTGATTTTTTACTTTCTTTAACTAACCAGTGAATGCGTATGCTAAGTCTTCTCCGAATTTCTTTAATCGTAACGGTAATGGTTGTTGTTTCCTCCGTCGCGAACGCTGGGACGATCACATTTGCTCGAAGTCAAACACTCGAAGGATGGAACGAAAGGGTGTTCACCAGTTCCTGGGGTGATTTGGCGCCGGACGTGCAAAATTTGGTTTCTATAGACGTGAACGGCGATTTGCGTGGTTTCAATAATGCGACAACAACGGTATGGCTCACCTCACCTTCGTTCGTACTTGAGGCGGGTCCCATCACTATTGCCCAACTTTATTTAGAGGCCGCTCAAGGATCAGCCCCGACCGTCGTTTCTGACATCAGCCCCACGAAGAGCTTTAATGGTTGGGCTGGTATTGCCTTGCGTGATCTAAACGGCAATTTCGTTTTAACGTACGATCAGACGACCGCTTGGACTCAGGTGGAACTCACCTCCTCCATGCTCCAGCCCTTTGTTGGTCAGACTCTTAAGCTCGATTTGATCAGCACCAACAACAGTAGTGGTGATTTTCTCTATGTGAACCGTCCAATTACTGTGTCGGGCTCTCTTGCAACAACTGCCGTTCCAGAACCAGCATCCATTGTAATTTTCGGACTTGGTTCACTGGGGATCGCTTGCCGCGGGCGACGCAAGAGCAAGTGCAAGGCGTAGTTAATCGCTCGCTTCGCAAAGTTAAACTCCAAACACAACGGGTAGCAGATTGCTGCCCGTTGTCCATTTACTATTGTGGAGTTTTTACGTCAGTGACGTGAGATTAGCGGTAAAACCACCATGATCTGGATTTTCTGTTACGAGTAAGAGTCTTTCAGCTCATCACCCATCCACCATCACCTTCTCTACGCCGGCCGCCTTGGTAAAATCATCTTCGGTAACCAGAAGATAACTCTGCTGTGCAATGAGTTGTGAATTGCCAAGCCAGGAGCAAACCACGTGCAGCGGAAACTCGCGTTGGAGTTCTGTTTGCCGGCTAGACCGCCCCTCTCTAAGCGATACAGTATGGAACAATCGCGGCCAACCTGAGACTCCTGCGCGGCGCAGCAGTCGAGTCATTTCGGTGCGTAGGTTCGAGTTCTTCTAGCCCATCGCTGTTTTGGCTGCTGCACGGTACTGTGGAGCGGCGACCACATATTCGCTTTTGTCGCCGAAAAGCAGAGAACCACGGAACACACCGAAACCACGGAAGTACGACATAACGGTAGGAGGATTTGTTTCCGTGTGTTCGGTGTGTTCTGTGGTTAAGAAAAACGCGATAGCGACTCAGCCCCAGGATCACTTGCCAAGCAGGGTTGGCCTTCTACATCAGCTTTTCGACTATGTCGCGGGGTACGAACTCGTCGACGATGTTTTGGTAGAATGCGAAAAACCTTCAGCTCGCCGAGGAGTCTCGTTTCGCTAGTATCCGCTTTGATTTTGTAGCCTTTTGGAAAAACCATCGACATGAACAAGCCATCGGTGTATTTCGAAACTACTGTGGTTGGACATATCGCTGCCCGACAGCAGTCCGATATCATCGTGGCCGCTCGCCAACTTTCTTCCTGTCGCTGGTGGGCGTGTCGAGACAAATACCGAATCGTCATCTCTCAGGTTGTAATCGATGAATGCTCTGCAGGAGACTCAACGGCTGCAACCGAAAGGCTTGAGTTGCTTGCCGATATGGAGGTTCTGGCACTAACCTCAGAAGCGAAAAGCTTGGCGACCGAACTGATACTCCGCCATGGAATTCCAAGGTCCGAGCCTCGAGATGCACTTCACATTTCCCTTGCTGCAGTCCACGGGATACAATTCCTGGTGACATGGAATTTTCGACATATCGCAAACGCCGAAACGCGTGCAACGATTGAGCAAATATGTCGAGATTGCGGATACAACCCACCTTCGATTTGTTCGCCGGATGAGCTGCTTGGAGCTTAAAAAAATGACGACCGATCCTATCAATGATGAAATCCTAAGAATCAAACGCGAATTGGCTGCACAGTTCGGCAATGATCTTGAGAAGATCGTCGCCGACATCAAGTCGAGGGAACGAAACACGATTACACTTCCAGCTCGAATATACGATCCCCAGTCCGTGGCAACCATAACCCGGCAGCCCAAGCTAGTGTCTAGTGATGTCTCTGCTCCGACTGTTCCGTAATAGAGAAAAGATTGCCCGTTCGGTGCATTGTTTTTTGGGATCGCAGCGATTTATCCCCATCTCTCGAACTCTTCAAAAACACAGGGCAAACACCCAAAAGTTCGGTTCCTGTCCTCTCCGCAGGACCGCTCTACTCTCTACTTTCAACTCTCCTGGCTGCTATGGGTTTTTCGTATTTCTGGCCGATTGCTTGGGAGTTCTGTAACGCCCGTCCTTCCAGAGGATCATGAGCAGTAAATCTTCATTGAGAAGATGGAAGCCGCTTTTGTGCCTTATGGTTCTGTCGACTGGTGGGTGCACCGGGACTCCATCGCAAAGGCCCAACAAGCTTTACGACGTCCGTTGGGCTCCTATGGAGGCATGGCCAACCCGAGACGCCGGCGTCAAACTAGCAGGCACACTCCGCTGTGCCGTCAGCCAGGGATCGATGTGCAACTGATTAAATTTTCAGAACGGCACAGCGGAGTGTGCCTACAACCTTGGCTGCCGAAAAAAATTCTGCCCCCTGCCCTGCCCCTGGATGTTTTTTGGATCTCTTGAAGACTGGCCAATAGCCAAAGTCATGACTCAGTAACAAAAAAGCGACCCACCAGTTAGTGGGTCGCCGTATGAATCGATGCAACCTATGGTTGCTCCGAGAACGATCTAGGCCTGAGCTTTGGCTGGCTTGATTCGACCCATCCGGGTCAAAGCTTCTTGTTGTGCAGCCAAATGTGTACCGTTGGTGCCATACTTCTTGATGAGAATTTCGGCGTTCTCGCTTGGCTGGGCACCGACACTGACCCAATAATCGATCCGTTCCCCCTTGAGAATCGCGCGTGCATCCTTCTCACGGCACATAGGATCGTAGTGGCCGAGTTCCTCGAGGACTCGCCCGTCGCGTGGGTTCCTTTGATCGATGGCGCACAAGCGATAAAAAGGTCGACCCTTGCGGCCCATCCGCTTCATTCGAATTCGTACCGACACAGATTACTCTCCAATGGAAATAAAAGGATTCAAGGGGAGCAAATGATAACGAGTGGACTTGTTCCTGGGGAGTGAAAAACCGGAACTCTACCGAAAAATTCAGCCCAAACGCAGAATTTTCAACTAGCTGCCTCGTTTTTTCTTGCGCAAGAGCTTTTCTCGCTCTTTTTGCATCTTTTCTCGCTCCTTGGGGGTCAGACGCTTGCCGGTGTTGCCTTTGAGCTTCATCCCGTCCAAGGGGTTAAAGGGGTTATCGGCCATCATTCCCCGCATTTGCTGGAGCATTTTCATCTTGTCGCCGACCGAGCCTTGGGTGGCCATCTGCATCATCGGCTTGATCATCTCAAACTGCTTGATGAGGTCAGAAATCTGATTCGGGGCAACTCCGCAGCCTTTGGCGATTCGGTTTCGACGCGAACCATCGATGATTTTTGGATTTTCCCGTTCTGCGACGGTCATCGAATCGACGATCCCGGTGAGCCTAGCCATTTCCTTTTCGTTGTCGGTGCTTGCCATCATCTTGGAAATCTCCCCCATGCCTGGCATGAGGCTGAGCATTTTGGTCATCAACCCTGGCTTGCGAAGCTTCTGCATCATGTCGCGGAAATCGGCCAAGGTGAAAATGCCCTTGGACATCCGCTCTTCGAGGCTCTTGCGTTCTTTTTCGTCAATGAGCCGATGGGCTTCGCGAGCCACTTCGACAATGTCACCCATCGAGAGAATCCGGCTTGCCATCCCCTCGGGTCGGAACGGTTCCAAGGCATCTAAATGTTCGCCGGTTCCTATGAATTTGATCGGAACAGAGGTCACGGCTTTGACGCTGATGAGCGCTCCGCCTCGAGCATCCCCGTCGAGCTTGGTCATGATCACGCCGTCGAGACTCAACGCTTCGTTGAATGCCTTGGCGCTGTTGACGGCGTCTTGGCCGGTCATCCCATCGACGACCAGCAAAACCTGGGTTGGCTCAATGGCTCGGTCGATTTGTTTGATTTGCTCCATCAATTCCGTATCGATCGCAAGTCGTCCTGCGGTATCGAGGATGACCACGTTAGCCCCAGCGGCTTTGGCTGCTTCGAGCCCTTCGCGACAGACTTTTACCGGGTCGTTTTCGCCTGGTTTGCTGAAGACACCGACGCCGATTTGCTTGCCGATAACGTGCAATTGCTCGATGGCAGCCGGGCGTTGCAAGTCGGCTGCGACGAGGAACGGCTTGAGCTTTTGCTCCTTGATGAGCATCGAGAGTTTGCCGCAGGTGGTTGTTTTTCCCGAGCCCTGCAGGCCGCACATCATAATGGTCGTCAGTTCCCCTCGTTTGAGCGGTAGGCTGTTGTCGACCGGTCCGAGGAGCTTGACGAGTTCCTCGTAGACGATTTTAACGAATTCTTCGTGGGGCCGAAGGCTCAGCAAAACTCGGCGGCCTTCGGCCGCGACCGCGACATCTTTAACGAATGAGCGGACAACGTCGATATTGACGTCGGCTTCGACCAAGGACCGCTCGACCATGGCGATCCCTTCCCGCATATTCGCTTCGGTCAGCTTACCTTTACCTTGCAGGGTCTTAAAGGCGCCAAGTAGGCCGTCTTGTAGGGACTGGAACATCGAAATTCCGTAGTTTAATGGAAGAAAAAGAATCGCGTGGGCGGGGTAATTACCCGAATTAGGAATGATACGTAGAGAGGCGTCTGGCGACCTGCGGGGAAAGTCCGCAGAATGCTCCCATCCGCTAAACTCTACCTGGAAATCTCAAACTACCTAGAGTTCCCAGGGTGGCCAGTGGCGATCCGTGGAACTTTTGAAGCTTGTAGATTCTCCAAGGAATCGCTTGTCATTGTAGCACTAACTCCAGCTTACGCCTCCCGAAATCGACTAAGTCTAGCACCGACTTCGATTTAGGACAGCCAAAGCTGCGTGATAGACGGTTTGCAATGGCCGGCTAGCGAATTAGACTCAGACGCGGTTTATTGGACCGATATTTTCGTTTTTTCCCAAGTTTAGGCTCTGTGCGAGGTTTCTCGATGAAAACCTTTGGTTTCGGAAGTGGGTCTTCCTCTGGCAATCGCAACGATCGGGATAAGCAGCGCAAGAAGCAACTGCTGCGACGCTCGGTTCTCGAATCTCTCGAGACCAGAAATTTGATGACCACCGGTCCACAACTCGTTGGGGTCCAACCCAACGAGGGCTCGCTCATTGCCCTAGGGGCATCGTCGACTCCAACGGTTCTTCAAACCAGCCCTCGAGAGCTGGTTCTGCGATTCAACGACGGAGCAGAGCTCGATGCAAACACGCTCAGTGGGATTCAGATCAAGCGAGCCGGAGCCGACGGGGTTCTAAGCGCCGCTTACCTGACGACCGATCTGGGTACCAACGGCCAAGTTGTTGTCGACTTCAGCGCGTCGCTTCCCGGCCAACAAGGCAACGGAACCGAGATCTTCTTTACCCAATCGTCACGCACGGTTGGGCCATCTGGAAAACCCATCAGCTTTCCGATCCTGAGTGTTCAAGGCCAAAGGATCAACATTGATGTGAACATCAATCCTTCGTTCAAGACCACGGCAAATGACTTGGTCAAGGCAATGAGCGAAGACCCTGCAGTGTCGTCATTGATCGTTACAACATTGCTCCGTGGTTTTGGAACCACAGTCATCGCCGATACGGTTCCTGCAGGCCAGGTCCTTCCGCTTTTGGGAGCGGGAGCGGCTCGCGCCTCGACGAACTTTAATTCTGGTCTTGCGAATCTTCAGGCAGAGTTTGTTTCGAGCGGTTCAGCCGCAGCGGCCAACGGGGTTCGAATCGAATTTACATCACGAAGTTTTGACTCCCCTGCCCCTCCGAATGTAATCGTAAGCGGCAGCACCGTTCGTATTGAACTCAACAGCAACCCTCGCGCCCAGACAACTGTCGGCGAGGTGATCGACGCAGTCAATGCGTCTGCTGAAGCTCAAAAACTGGTCGTCGCGAGACTCGTCAGCGGCGATCGCTTGACCCGTATCGGTGGCAACTCGACCTCCTACTCCCCTCTGATTCTAACCGGTGGTGACGACCAGCTTATCACCCCTGCCTACATCGCTTTGGGTGACACCAAGCGCGAAGTCATCATTCGGTTTGCCGAAACTCTGCCCGATGATGCCTATTTGATCGATATCTTTGGCACCGGGCCTTTTGCACTTCGAAATGTCGATGGTTTTGCTTTCAACGGGGGCGTCTCGCGAAGCGTACGATTCGATTTGGATCTCGGGCCGACTATCCAAGCGGTGGTGCCACAACCGGTAGTAACGACAGGCACCACCAAGCAGCAGCTTCGTAACGTTGTCTATGTTTACTTCAACGGTGACAAACTCAACGATGTCGAAGCCGTCAAGCCGATCTACTATCAATTGGTCTATACCAACAACACACTCAATGGTGGCGATGATATCACGTTCCGCCCTATCGGTGTGAACTACGATGCAACGCTCAATCGCGTCGCTTTGACCTTCGAACGCAATCTCGATGCTCTAGTCGATCCTTCAAACACTCAAGCAGGTCCATTGCCATTAACGGCATTGCGACTTCGTATCGGCAACGATAACTCGGTCAACAACACCTCCGTGACGGCCATCACCCCTGCTAGCGACCCTGGTAGCCGTTTTGGTTCGGCCATGGATCTCGGTGGCGGGTGGCTGGCAGGTCCGGGAGCGAAGGCGGCGATCGTAAGTTCGGAGATCAAGAACCCTGCTCCCTACACGTTGGATTTCCCCGGTGCCAATAGCGAAGCGGGCAATCGCGACAACCGCTACCAGCACCACGTGACCCGCTCGGACGCAGATGGCATCGAAGTGATCTACTATAACTTTGCAACCCAACTGGGGACTGCAAATGCGAGCGTTCAGCTCAATGCGATCACCGAGATTCAAAAGACCATGGCACGGCAGGTTGTTTCGCTCTACGAAAAATATGTAGGCGTGCGGTTTGTCGAGAGCGATAATCAAGGTTTCACGATCGCCGTAGGCGACATGCAGGTGATCAATCCGCTAACGGCTTTGACTCCAGTTGCTGCCAACCAACCTGGAGACAATATCACCTATGCAGCAGGCCCACTGCTGGCCAACGCTAGCCAATCTGCTGTTGTTATTGACAGCCAAGAGTTCAACACCGCCGATGATAACCTCTTTGGTTCGGAACTCTTCCGCTCCTTCATGCGCGGTATCGGCGTTTTGCTAGGACTTGGAAACGCCGACGAACTCCCTCAGTCGACGGTTCAAAACAGCAATCCGATCACCGATCCAAATGTCGAAAATGTATTCCCTGGGAATGCGGACGTCATTCACGGACAATACATCTTCCGGCCCGAAGGCAAGGACATCGATCTGTATCGATTCGTCGTGCCCGATTCGGGCGGAACACTCTCGCTTCAGGCGATCGCTGAACGTCAATCGGATTCGAGTTTGCTCGATGCGAGCCTTCGCCTCTACCGAAACGACGGCAGTTCCAGCCAACCCAAGTGGGTCGAGATCGCTGCCAACGAAGATTACTTTAGCCAAGACCCTCGCATCTCCCTGGATTTTGTCAAACCAGGTGAGTATGTCGTCGGTGTGAGCGCCAAGGGGAACACCAATTACGACCCAACGATCGATGATTCCGGTTTAGGTGGACGCTCCGAAGGCAAGTACGATCTGAGGATCGATTTTGCTCCTCCGGCTTCATCGACGCTTACCGACGCAGACGGATCTCCAACCCAAATCGATGGCGATGGGGACGGAAGACCCGGTGGTGTGTTCAATTATTGGTTCGTTCCAACCCGACCAGACCGATCACCAACGGCCAATTCCGATCGCAGTTCCTACACGATTTGGGTTGACAAGACGGCAAGCTCGACGGGCAACGGAACCCTGGCTTCGCCATACAACACCATTTCGCGAGCGATCACTGAAGCCACTTCAGTGACCAACGCAGATACCTCCGGCACCCGCGCAATCACGATCAGGATCCTGGGCAACTCGGCCAATCGAGCCTACGAAATCGGTTTCAATCGGCTCGGCCAAGCTCTAGCCGATGGTACCACGTTTGATATTCCCAAAAACGTCAACGTCATGATCGATGCCGGTGCGATCATCAAGATGGGTCGCTCGCGAGTGAGCGTTGGCAGCACCACTGTATCGGTCAACCGAAGCGGTGGATCTTTGCAATTGCTGGGTATCCCCGATACCAAAGTGATCGTAACATCGATCCATGACACCACAGGCATCGGGGTGAACCCCGATCGCACCCCCCCCGCCCCAGCCGCCGGCGATTGGGGTGGACTCGATTTCCGAAACCGGATCGATGGAAGCGACGAAACTCGTACCGACAAGGAACGAGCCGGTTTATTCCTTAATGCTCTGTATCATGCTGATGTTCGGTTTGGCGGTGGCCAAGTCATCATCGATGGTGTTTCGCAAGTCATCACTCCGATCAACATCATCGACTCGCGTCCGACGATCGCCAATAGCCTCATCACTCGCAGCGCCGATGCTGCCATCAGCGCAACTCCCAACAGCTTCCGTGAAGACGATTTCCGGGATCCCAAGAGTCAAGCTGCCGGTAGATTCATACCGGATTATGATCGCGTAGGTCCTGACATCCACGGTAACCGAGTTATCAACAACACGATCAATGGGATGTTTATCAAGACCCGCACTGGGGCTTCGCAAACTCTCGAAACCGTGACCACTGCGGCACGTTTCGACGATATCGATATTCCGCACATCTTAGGAGAAAACCTCGTTATCGCCGGCACTGCCGGAGGTGGCGTGCTCGATGTGGCTTCTCCACCGACGACGGTCGTGACGGCTCAGCGCAGCGGTTCGGGATCCTTGCCCGCAGGGACCTACAATTACAAACTTGTGTATGTCGATGCTAGCGGCAACGAAAGCCTAGCTTCGATTCCAACGGCTTCGACCACTGTGACGGCAAGCAGCTCAATAACGCTCAACAATCTTCCACCGGTAGCAAGCACACTTCCCTACGTCGGGCGAAGGATCTATCGAAGCGACGCGAGCGGAGGCGGCACCTATCGCTTTGTCGCCCAGATTAACGCAATTACAACGACATTTGTTGATAACGGAACAGTCACAGGAAATGCACTGGTCGAATTGGCTGCCAAAATCCGGCCTCGACTCGATGGCAGTTTGGTGATGGATCCTGGAATCATCGTCAAGAATCGAGGATCACGGATCGAGGTCAAAGATGGTGCGAATCTGATCGCCGAAGGTACCGATGGCTTGCCGGTCATCATGACTAGTATCAATGATATCCGTTATGGCTTTGGCGGCACGTTTGACACCGCAAGCAACAAGGGCTTAACACCAGCAACTCCTGGCGACTGGGGTGGATTGTTTGTTGGCCACGGTAGCGAAGCCTCACTCGATTACAACCGCGTTTCCTATGGTGGTGGAACGACCCGTATCGAAGGTAACTTTGCTTCGTTCAATGCCATCGAAGTTCACCAATCTGAATTCCGTCTTGCGAATTCTCTTGTCGAGTTTAACGCCGCTGGAAACGAAGCCAATGCGGGCGATCCAGATCGGCTCGGACGAGGCACAAACGATGCGTCAGCTATTTTTGTCCGCGGTTCACAGCCCCAAATTCTCAATAGCCGAATCAGCGACAATGCTGGTGCTGCGATCAGCATCGATGTCAATTCGCTTTCGGTCCAAAAGGTCGATGACTCAGGTCGGCAGACTGGAGACCTCGGTACCACTGGAGAATACCTAGCAAATCAAGGCGCCCTTGTTCGAGGTAATCGACTGAGCAGGAACGGGATCAATGGTATGGTCGTCCGCGGCCAGGAACTTACCTCCCAAAGCGTCTTCGACGACACAGACATCGTCCATGTGGTCACCACGACAATCACTTCGGACAACTTCCATACCTACGGTGGATTGCAACTCAAGAGCGATGCGAATCAAAGTCTCGTGGTGAAGTTCGGAGGCGGATCGAGCCTAGCCGGTTTGAACGCCACAGGCACACCGCTGGATCACTCCAACCGCATCGGTGGTAGTATCCAAATCCTAGGGCAACCTGGTTTCCCAGTCATCCTGACAAGCATCGGCGATGATTCGGTTGGTGCCGGTTTTGGAGTCGACGGACGACCAGCCTTTGACACCGATAACAACGGTAGCAATTCCACCTCGGGTGAAATTGTTTTGCCGTTTGGACCGGAAGTCGATCGTGGCACACTGATCGATAACGATGTCGATGTGAATCGTCCCGGCTTCTTTTCGTTCGAACCCAGCGCAGGGGGCGATGGTAGCTTTGCCACCCGAGGTGGTATCACGGCTCAAGGCAACACTCAACTTCTCATCGATGAATCGGTGATCTTCGCATTCAACAATTACATTGATGTTGGTGGCGATGGAAACGCAATCCGATTGGTAAACACCACGATCACACAACCGCCGACACTTGTTGCTCCCGATGTGGTCATCAGTCGCGGTACCTTTACCGGCAACAACAGTGCAGAGGTGCGTTGGACCGTCGAATCAAGGTTTAAAAACGGCGTGGCGAAGTTGTTTAACACGCTGACCCTCGATAGCGATGCCCCCCTGGGTAACATCCGATTCATCAACTACCTAGATGAAGACATCCTCTCTCCGAGCGATGACTTCTTGTACTTGACCGGTACGCCAGGCAACCCGGACTTCAGGGCATATACGATCGATAATAGGGAACGCGTCGGATTCTCTCACGGTGGTATCTACTCCCCCGGAATCGATCTAGTTAACGCGACTTACCTTGGGTTTGCGGCCGATGAGTTTCGCGATTTGGCCAATGCGATCGAAGGCCCTGGGACAAACTATACTCCAGCCGGGAACATCGATCTTGTCGATTTGCCACCGATCACCGATCCGGTTCTTGGACAAATCTATGGCCTTGCAGACGTAACGACGGCTCTTGCATGGCAAGTCACTGCGTCTGCCAACACTTCTCGGATGACCAGCTTCCTAGAACTGGTTCCTACGACGATCCAATCGATCGCATCACCTGGATCTTGGGCGGGTGTTTCGACCCAAACCTACTCCAACGATCGCAATGTCGGAGTACTTCCCGAGCGTGAATCTTCTTTAGCGAATGCTCCTGGAGCCAACGACGAACCGAGCAAGGCCCAGTACTTGGGTCAATTGGCCAACTCGATTAATAGCGGTGACGAAAACACTCGCCTGGGATTTGAAATCCAAGGTGTGATCAACAAAGCTTCGGATGTGGATGTCTACAGCTTTACCGCCTTTGGTGGCACCGAAGTTTGGCTTGATATCGACAAGACCGATGCGGCTCTCGATACGGTCGTAGAACTCATCTCGGCAGATGGTGAGATCCTGGCTCTATCGGACAACTCGTATGCAGAAGAGGTCGACAGCGTCAACAATCCGATTTACAGTGCACTTCAAGGCAACGCGGTTCGATCCCTTCGAAAGAGTTCGCCTACGATCTATCCGCAATCGTCCCGAGGTGAGCCTCGTGATGATTACAGCACCAACTCCAAAGATGCTGGGATGCGAGTCGTGCTCCCAGGGCAAAGCAGCCAAGCTTCGCTTTATCACATCCGAGTCCGCTCTAGCAACCAGGTTACCGGTCAAGCCGCAGGCACTCCTGCCCTAAGCAATCCTGATTCGGTAGGTAAAGGACTCTCAAGAGGTGCTTATCAGTTGCAAGTTCGCTTGGGTGAAAACCAAGAATTCCCCGGAACATCGGTGGCCTACGCCGACATTCGCTTTGCATCGACGGGACTTACCCTTCGCGGGGTACCTCGCCACTCGCCACTTGTTGGTGAGACCGCCGAAATCAACAGCGGTAGTAACGACACGTTCCTCACAGCCCAAGAGCTAGGGAACATTCTGACAACCGATCGCCGAACCATTTCGCTTGCCGGCAACATCGATTCGGCTACCGATGTCGATTGGTTCACCTTTACAATTGACTACACGCAATTGGTAACTCCACTTGCCGAATACCTCTCGACGATCTTCGATCTGGATTACGCCGACGGCATCGGTCGTGCAGATCTATCGATGTATTTGTTTGCACCCACTGCAAACGGTCAGAGTGCTTCGCTGGTTCGTGTTGGTCTCAATAGCAACATCCTCGATGATCGCCAAGCGGCCGTTTCGCAAGCCACCAATGCAGACCTCGGCCGTGGCTCGACCGGTACGCTCGATCCGTACATCGGTCCAGTCGAATTGCCAGCCGGTCGCTACTACTTGGCAGTGACCAATCGAACCCAAGTTCCAACGGTTCTTGCGAATCGATTGAATAATTCTTTGGGAGCTTCCAACCTTCGCATTTTGCCCGTCTCGAGCGGCCGGTTCATCGTCGAAGACCGAGTTGGAAACGATCAACTCAGCTCGGCTGTACCTCCGATCACTCCGACATTCTTGGATATGCAATCGCGAATCGAATACGCCCTGGGTGATGTACCCTTGTATTTGAGCGCATCGACTGCCCTTGGCACTCGATTCAATATCGCCAATTCGTTTACCGGAGAACTACCCAACGATGTTGGTATCGCAACCCCGTTGATGAAGGACTCCTTCATTCGACCCAACGGGGATCTGCGTGGTTTCCAAACTCCAAGCGGTGACTTGTTTAACTATGTTTTGGTCGATCCAGGAACGGCCACAACCCGAGTCCAAGGTGCCTTTGACTTTACCGTTCGCGGTTTAGACAACGGAGGTGAACTTGCCGATACCGCAGGTCAGTTCGATTCCGAGGCCTACACGGTCATGGATCTTCGCGACCAAACTGGAACCGAAGCAGAGTTCGGATTCTTGGTGGCCAATCGAAATCGAGGGCCCAATTTCGCTACTGCAAACCGTGGTGTCAGCTACTTTGACAACATCCTGTATCGATTCAATCCAAACACCGGGGCCGGTATCAGCGACCCAGCGTTGGATAACCAATTCAATATCCCCATTGCGAACGCTCCGGACGTGATCCTAGGAGCCGGTACGAATATCACCGAAAGGGGCTTCATCAACACCGCCCCGGCAACCGGTGCTACCTCAACTGCCTTTGCAGTGACCGAAGCAACCGAGTCACTAGGCAATTCGATCCGTTCGTTGATCAATGATGGCGACACGATCACACTGCGACTCTCGACCAACCAGAACGTCATCATCGAGTTCAACGCCGGCCCCGAATTGAGGCTCAACCTCGATCCGGTCAATTTCCCAAATCGTGTTCTTCGAGACGGTGATCAATTCACCATCGATGGAGTAACCTACCAGATCACCACCGGAACAACCCCTGTTCCAACCCCTGGTGTACGCACGGTCTTCTACAGAACGAGCATGAACAATGCTCAGTTTGCCCAAGCCGTTGCTGACGCAGTCCCACTGGGAATCGAAGTTGGTTTTGAAGGAAACCGATTGAACTTCGCAGGCGCCTTGGTTGGCAATTTTGCAACCTTGGTCAATCGCGGAGTGGCCGTCGATCAGCAAACCAACGGCACGATCGGTAGCGGACGCATCGGCGTGAACTTCTTGGCAAGCGACACTGCGGCGGTCATCGCAACGCGAGTCGTCCAAGCGATCAACACATCGGGATTCCCCGGACTGTCGGCCGTCGAGAGTGGAATAAATCTTAACGAAGTCACGGTCGTTGGTGCTACCGTCACCGGAACCACCGGCTCGTCACGTCGAATCGGTATCGCTCCTGGAGGTTTGGTAAGAGGCATCGCCGGAGTTGGCGGAAACCTCTATGCCGTCAGCGATGCTGGCGGTCTGTTCCGAGTCTCGCGAGGAGAACTTTTCAGCAACCGAGCCGGTGCGATCGGTACCTACGTCGCCTCCTCCTATCAGTTGACGGGCCTGCAATTCACAGGCTTAACTGCAGGCCCCAAGAACGTAGCAAATGGAGCTTATGCGAATATCCTTTTTGCAACGGCATCCAATGGACGGATCTACGCTTTTGACACAAACGGAATTCCGCAACCAGTCTTCGCTAACGGTGCAACGAGTGTCGACACGGGAAGCTCCGGCTTCGACGGGATTGCGTTTTCGAACCTTGATTACAACCTCTGGCATCAAACCACCAGGCGATCAACCAATCCTGGGCACGGGATCTCTGCAGACATCGAAGGCAACACCGCAGGCATCGGCGGAACCAGTTGGTACTTTGGTTACGAGGATCTAGGTCACTCGAACACAAGATTCAACACCGCCACCGATCCTTTGGCTCAGCCAAGGGCCTTCGGCGAAGCCTTACAAAACACCTACAACTTCCCAGGTGGTGCGACAGGGGTCATGGAGAGCAAGTCGTTCTCTCTGGAAAACCTCACCGCAGCCGACCTGCCGACGCTGTACTTCAGTTACTTCCTAGCTACCGAAGACGCTGCATCGAGCACCGTCAACAACCAGTTCAATCCGATGCGAGATTCTTTCCGCGTCTACGGAGCAGGTGACGACAACTCTTGGGTTCAGTTGGCAACCAACAACGCCTCGGAAACCCCAATCGAAACCTTGGTCGACAACGTTCCAAGTCCTGTTGGTCCAAACTCACTTCCTGGCCCAAACGTCACACCTCCAGGAACCTCCTGGCGTCAAGCTCGCGTTTCGCTGACGCAATTCGCTGGCGACAAACAAGTCCGACTTCGATTTGAGTTCAGCACAGGTGGCGGTTTAGGTTTCAACAGCTTTGGTAGCCGAGGACCAGAGTTGCGAACCATCGCAGGAAACGAACTACGGGACGGTCAAACGTTTACTGTCGGCGGTAGGACATTCGAAATCGAAATGGGCCCGACCCTTGTGTTCCCCTCAGGGATTGGTATCCGCAGTGGCGAGACGATCTCTCTACGCGGCGCGACCTTCGTCTTCTGGGATGGTACCGGAACTCGACCAACTGGAAATGTGATCAGTTACTCCACAAGCGATTCGCCTTCGCAAATCGCTCAAAAAGTCCTCTCGGCTTTGAATTCGGCAACCTACACACCCAAGTCACTCTCTTCAGATCTATCCGAACCACAAGTTCGTTCGGAAGTGTTCCGGACAGCGATCAAGACGACGATCGTTCCAGGTGAATTGGCTCAATGGACGGCTACCGGAGCAATCGGCGATTTTATCTTGCAACCCGGCGAGCAACCCGATGCCGTTCGTGCCGATGTTGACATGGTTCAGTTCCAAGCCGACGAAGGTACAACCATCGATCTATCGGTCTCTGCAAGCGTTGTTGGTTCGCCTTTGAATCCAAGGGTTCGCCTCTTTGATTCTCTCGGAAACGAACTGGCTCGGGCTTCGACTGCCACACAATTCGATGTTTCCCTGACTCATACCTTTGCAAAGTCTGGAACCTACTATTTCGGAATCAGTAATTCGGGCATTAACGAATACAGCCCGCTGCTAGCTAGTGGCAGATCCTCGTCTGGACCCACTGGGCAATATCAAGTCACACTTGACCTGACACCTCGTTTCAATCGAAGCGTTTTGGGGAACCGACTGCAACTCGATGGAATCAGCGACTTAGTCGTTGCACCGAACTCCAATATTCGCATCGATGGTGCTTATCGCACGACCGACAACTCGAACATCAGCGTGAATATCCTTCAAGACATGACGGCTGACCAAGTCGCTACAGCAGTCGCGAGGGCCTTTGAAGAAAACCTCGCTCCAGGTCTGGATAACTTCGCAACCTTCCGACGCAACGGCAATGCAATCGATCTGACGGGAGTTACCGTCGGTAACGCCGGGCCTTTTACGGTAAATCGACTCCGTGATGGTGATGAGTTCTCGGAGTATATCCTGGGCCGACTCCATCCAGCCACCAGATCGCAAAACAACAACTTCGAAGGGCTCTACCTCGATGACTTCATCATCGGTCTTGCCGAACGGGGTGAAACCGTTACGGACGCACCTCCAGATACGACCTTCACGACAGTGTTAGGTAGCGGAAGCGAAATACTCGTAGGGCCTTATCAAGTTGAGATCCGTGGTGGTTCAGAGTACGGTCAACCGCTCACAACAAGAACGACCAACAACGGCGGCAACAATAATAACAATCCAAACAATCTCAGCGTCAATGATCGGATCCGTTTGACTCAAGCCTTCGATCCAAACCAAGCACTCAGCGGTGCCGTTGAGATGCGTTTCAATGCCGCTTCCGATATCACCGATGGCGATACGATCACTGTTAGCGATGGCAATAATTCGATCACCTTCGAATTCGATGATGTTTCGATCCCAAGTGGCCAAGTAGGTAGCGGAGTTCGTCCCGGTAACTTCCCAATTGCTTTCAATCCAGTCACGGGTGAATCGGCCCAAACCATCGCCGCTCGTTTCCGAGACGCAATCAATTCATCGGGTGTCCAAAGCGTTCTCAAAACAAGCGCTCTGGGAGTCGATGGTAGCACAAGCGGTTCAAACACCCGCGATCTTTTCCTCCTAGGTTCAGTCACTGTCACGATGGGTTCATCGGTAGGCTATGTGGTTACACGCAGCCCGAAGGTTCGATTCAAGGACTCTTCGTCGCTCACTGATGGCCAATCGTTTACGATCACCGATGGAACCAACACCGTTCGATTGGAATTCAACAATACGGCTCTGCTCCCAACGGATCCAGGTTTTGGTGTAAGCCAAGGTAGCATCGCGATTCCATTTGACCCAAGCGTCTCGCTTACGAGCGTCCAAGTTGCAGCGTTGGTTCTCAGTGTGATCAACTCGCCAGCTGTCCAAACGAGAGTTCGTATCGCCGCTTTCCCAGTACCAGGTCTTGGCGGACAACCATCCGACTCGATTCTGATCTCCGGTGCAACTGGCGTTTCGATTCCTGCGTCGGTTGGAACAGTCTTGGTGACAAACCTCGAAGGTGATCGCAATACCCCACGCGACCAAGGACAAGTCCTTATCGAGAACTCACGAATCTCGTTCTCCTCAGGATTCGGTGTTGTACTTACCGCCGATCTTCGCGACCCAGTCTCAGGTGCTCCAAATCCAGGCTCGGTTCGAAACACACTTACGATCAACAACCAACGCCTGATCCCAGGTGCTGTGCTGGTCAACAACGAACTGATCAGCAATATCGGCGGTGGTATCGACCTTGCCGGTGATCCACTCAATCGCCCCGTGGATGTCCCAGCCGCTGTGCCTTTCGCCCGAATCGTCAACAACACGATCTTCGGTGGATCGGTTACTCGAGTCGATGCCCAACCCGCGATCTCAGTGCTAGGAGATTTTTATTCCGATGGAGCCCTCTCCTTTGCGGATTTAGCTCCAGCGAACCTATACAACCCACGTGCTGGCGGTGGCCCAGTTCCTATCGCAGGCTTGCAAGTCCCAGGCAATGCCGTCGGCGCTCCCGATTACTCCGGAATTGGTGAACCTATCCCAGGCCAAGGTGCTGTGTCGCTTGGACGAGGCGGTGTCTTGGTAGTCCAATTCGCAGACAACTTCCTTACGGGTTCGGGCGACGTTCGACCCGACTTGGCCGTCTACGAAGTCGGTTTGCCCGAACTCGTACGAGTCGAAGTCTCCGCAGACGGAGTCAATTACACTTCCGTTGGTAGTGCATCGTTTAGCAATCGCTACATTGACCTGGATCAGTTCGGTTTCAACTCCCTGAGCCAACTTCAGTTCGTTCGCCTTACCGACGAACCTGGCGATGGCCCCACCGGGGGAGATTCCGTCGGTGCAGACATCGATGCGGTGGGCGCACTATCGAGTCGACCTGGACTCCGATTCGGAACCTCTGGAACCGGAATTCGAGTCGGTGCCAACGCAAGCCCAACATTGCTCAACAACATCATCGCCAATAGCACCACGGGCATTTCTGTGGCCGCTTCGAGCACCTCGACGGTTATCGGCGGAACCCTGTACCAAAGAAACACCACCAACACGACCGGTGCAACCGTAGGTCAGTTCCCGATCCAAGTTGGCGCAGCCGTTCCGCTCTTTACCGACGCGGTCGATGGCAACCTCTATCCAGTACCGGGCTCGGCTGCAATCGACTCGTCGATCGATTCTCTGGTCGATCGCGCAGCCTTGCTAGCTGTCAAACAACCACTCGGACTTGCACCCTCGCCAATCATCGCTCCTGCAATCGATATCACCGGTGCCCTGCGAACCGATGATCCGAATGTCGTAGCTCCGCCAGGACTTGGTGAATCGGTCTTCAAGGATCGAGGTGCTGCCGACCGATCCGACTTCACCGGTCCTGCCGTGCTATCGCTATTCCCACGCGACAACGACACCCTAGGTGCCGATTCCAATGCAACACCTGGTGTGATTGAACTGGTAAGCAATTCGCTAGCGTACTTTGATCTGCAAGTCCTCGACACGGCGGCTTTGGATTTCAACGCCCAAGGCACTGGCGTCGACAGCAAGACCGTTACTCGCAACTCGTTGCTTATCTCGAAGAACGGGAAAGTGTTGATCGAAGGTCAAGACTATCGCTTTGGATACGATTCGACTAGCAACATCATTCGCTTAACCCCACTATCAGGTCTATGGGAAAGCGGTGCTGCTTACACGATCCGCTTCGTGAACACCAATGAGAATTTAATCCAAGCGATCGAGCCTCGATCTCTCATCGATGGAACGACCTACACGATCATCGATGCGAATAGAAAGGCTCACTTTTTCGAAGTTGAAACCGGTATCAAACTCAGGGTTCCGTCCAGTGCAGATAACTTCTCGAACACTGCGATCGACGGAACCACCTTCCAAGTAGACGACGGTTTCCGACGCGTCACCTTCGAATTCGATAACAACCAGACTTCCGTTACTGGCAATATCCCGATTCAATTTTTAGCCTCCGATCCTCCTGCGATCCTGGCTCAAAATGTCGTCAATGCAATCACCTCGGCGAACTTGAACCTAACAATCAAGTCGATCGGAAACGGTGAAATGCAGATCCTTGGCAGCAACTTGATCCAGTTCCTGCCTGTGACAAGCCAAATCACAGCCACCGGCAGAACCGGTACTACACCTGTGTACGGATTGAGGATCCCAACAAACAACGGGGTACCTGAAGGCATCTTTGATGGTCAGACGTTTGCGATCCAGCGTGGTGACAAATCGGTAGTGTTTGAACTCGATGGGAACGGTTCGGTCGGAATCAATAATATCGCAGTCCCGCTTAATACCGCTTCTGCCGATCAGCAAGCGGCCCTCATCGTCGCAGCGATCAACGCCGCAGGCTTGGGTCTCAATGCGACCTTCTCTGCCGGTGGCATGATCGCGGTGGGAACCCAAAGCGATTTGCGAATCGTCACCAGCGGTGGCTTGCAAGTTGTCGGCGTTCCGGGACGTGAACTAACAACTCCAATCGTATTCGATTTGAGTGTTGTCAAAGCACCTTCGCAGGTCGCTACCATCATCGGAAACATCTTGACTCAGGCGAACATGGCCGGGGTGAACATCACCGTCCTTGGCGACCAGATTTTTGTCGAAGGTAGCCTCGGAGTTGGTGGATTGGGAACCCAAGTAGTCACAGGTATCCGAGACAAGGCCGGCAATCCAATGCGTGCCACCGAACTCAACGGTGATACGCTTGTGACGATCTTCCTTGGCGAAGGCTTCGACTATGGCGATGCTCCCGATCCGAATTACGCGAGTCTCCGAGATAGCAACGGACCTCGTCACAAAGTCGTCGATGGATTCTCTCTCGGTCTGACCAATACCGCAGATCCCGATGCCAAGGTTCCAGATCAGGATCAAGACGACGGGTTGATATTCAATGCGATCGTCTCTGGGTTCAGTGGATCGTTCCAATTCACCGTCCAAGGCGTTACGCTTGCAAGGCCGGCATTCATCGGAGCATGGATCGACTTCAACGGCAACGGAAGCTTTGATACTGCCGAGAAGGTCAACATTCCTGGTCGGATCGTCAACGGACTAAACTCGCCGGTGACGTTTAACGTTCCGGCAGGTTCGGTGACCGATCGGGCCGTAGCTGCTCGGTTCCGTCTCAGTAGCGATCAAGCTGCAGTGGGTTCGCCGCTAGGTGAAGCCATTGACGGTGAGGTGGAGGACTGGATGATTACGATCGGTTCGAATCCGTACACCAATCCAACCAACAGGTTCGATGTTACCGGTGACGGGTTCGTATCTCCGATCGACGTCTTGCAGATCGTTAACTACATCAACGCAGGGCTTCCAAGTCGACCGTCGTTGCCTCCGACTGCCGTTCCACCATTCTTGGATGTCAACGGAGATGGATTCATCAACGCGTTGGATGTTCTTGCAGTGATCGACGAGATCAACAAGAACCTCAGCGGTGGTCGTGGAGGAGAGGGAGAGGCTAGCGATTCGAGTGATCTTTGGGTTCCTGCGGTTGCTATGGAAGCTAGGCCATCTGAATTGGTCACATCGAGGACTGCATCGCGTTCGGCTGTGAGTGGTTCGATCAAGTCTGCGAGTCGCACGAGCGACATGGTTATGGCAAGTTACTTCGGCTCAAGCCTAGCGGCCGGTTCGCTGGCGGGTTCGGATGATTTGCTCGACTGGGCAGCTCGATCGGTAAGCGACAGCTATGGGAGCGATGATCGATTGGATCTTGCACTGAGTCAGGAACTCGACGACATCCTCGGGCTATAGGCCTAGTGATTTGAAATCCACAGTTGCGTGGAACTCCAAGGTCCACGTACTGTGCCAGGCACCCTATGTTTCATATTCAATTTGCCCTTGGGGCATCTTCAAGCCCGGCGGGTTGGCACTCCCTCTGCCGGTGGTGTGAACCACCAGTATGAAGCCCCAATAGACCGCCAATCCCGAAGGGCTGAAACAACAATCGGCTCGCATGGTTGGATGGGAGTGTATTTCGATCCATGGTGTATCGGCCCCTTCGGGCCTTAGCATCCTCTTCTTTTGTCAGGCCACCGGGGCCTTACGGACCCCGGCAGAGGGTATGTCGGCCCTCTGGGCCTGAAAGCCAATTGGATATTCAAACCAATTCACGGCTTTACCAAACGGTGTCTTGAGTCTGAAAACCATCTGGGCAGAACTCGCTGATCTTCGTGGAACCGCCGCACTCCTGCGCGTTGAACCAACGCGGCCGGACCCGCATGCTAGGTGGTCTGGGGAGGGTGCCCGGAAACGGGCAGCCTTACTCGATTAATGCCTACTTCCTGTCTTGGAGCAAGTCGCGTATCCAAAGTGGGTCACGCCGGAGATCGAGGATAGCAACCACGGTCACAAACTCGCCCTCAACCGTGTAGTAAATGCCGAATGGGAACCGTCTCGACAACGATCGATGGAAACCATCAATGATCTCATGAATTCCACCAAAGTAGTCACCAAGACCGAGACTTTGACGCTCATAAAACCAATAGCCGTCTGCAACATCGGCTTCAGCACCCGAAGAGATCCCAACTTTCATTTGCCAAGTTTTTGCAGCCGCTCTTTGGCCTCGGACCAAGGCGAAACCGACATGCGCCCTTCTTCGATTTGCTTCTGACGCTCTTTTAAAATCGCGAAATGCCATTCAGGAGATCGAACATCCCCTGATTGATGGCACAGATTGTCCCAAACCTGTTCAAGCAGTTGGATTTTCTCACCAACGGACATCGTGTTGAGTGGCAATTCATGTGACATATTCATATTCTCCCACAACACCGTAGCAGATTTCATCGGACTCGCCAAATGCGGCTAGGGGGTCGCGAGCAGAACGACTCGCATCACTGGGCGTGCGGAGAAGACTCTCTACTTAAAACCGTCTCGTTCGCACGCTCCAGTTCATGCGATTGTTCGGTGGCACGAGCCCTTGACTCTCATCGCCCGTTCGTATCGCTCGCAAGTTGACGAAGCATCTTCAAAAACCGTATGTCTTCCGGTCCAAGTTTAGCGTGGCCCCAGGTCGAACGATTGCCCACAACGT
>JBEIGI010000056.1:0-37052 GCA_040381975.1 Pirellula sp. | reverse complement strand
CTTGAGATCTCCATCACCATTTGGGATTTTAACACAGAGGCTGTCGAAAGGGTTCATATCGGCGGGATCGGGAATACCGAACGAGGCCTTCACTTGGTAATGGCCGTCGTTTACGGGATCTTTCTGGCTCATCTGTTTCCTGAGTTGCTCACTTGGTTCCCTTTGAGTTCCAGCTTTAGTCCACAAGAACCACTCCCGTTATGGATCCGATGGGTATCGCTGTTTTTCGGTATCGGTGTAATTTGCTCGGGACTCAGAGATATTTTCGCTTCAGTGGGCTTGCGATCTTGCCAGTTCGATTTGTTTGGACGCAAACTCCCTGAATAGGACTCACTGTTTTTTTGGTTCTTGAGTTAATCAGCGTGGCAAAGGTGCTGTGGGGGTGAAGGGATCTTTTCTGCTTCTTTGGTGAGTTCCTCGGGAGAGACAAAATCCTCGGCGTAGCGGGGATGCTTCTGTCGCACCGCGATTAGCTCCGCCTGCTCTTTCTCGGTAAGCAGGCTAAACGCCACGGCAGCGATCAAATGGTGACCACCCTCGGACCAAGCGTGGCATCGCTGAACCGGCAGCAGGAAGACGAGTATTAACGCAAATGCAATGAGGCGATTGAGTGGTTTCATGCACAGATTGTACCACAACGCCTTAGAGTCTCCGAATAGAGTCAGTCGCTGAGCTTGCCCCCTGCACCCCCGCAATCCAAGACCGCTACGCCTGCGGTCTACGGCATCTACGGTCGACGATCCCTCCGTGACTACGACCCCAGGCTCCGCTCTGCTGGACTTGACGCTACTTGGGGATTCCGGAGGAACTCAGGGCAACGCGGAAGCCAAGGTCGTTGCCCCGGATCGACGGGACGTACCTGCGACGGATCGCCGCCCGGCAACTTGCGGCAACGTCGCACCAACTGCCGCCACGGAGCACGCGAACCGAGCCCTCCCGTGGTCCAACGGGATCGCTAACCGCAACCTTGGGATATTCACCGTAGCGGTCGCTGCACCACTCCCAAACATTGCCGTGCATGTCGTAAAGTCCCCAGGCGTTGGGTTTCCTCTTACCGACAGGATGCGTCTGATTCATGCTGTTTCCACCAAACCAAGCATAGTTGCCCAGTGAATTTGACCTCTCTTCAAAACTATAGGCGGTCTTACTGCCAGCGCGACAAGCGTATACCCATTCCGCCTCCGTCGGCAAGCAATACACGCGACCAGCTTTCTTCTCCTCGGGCAATTCCGAAAGCTTCTTACAGAAATCGACAGCATCTTCCCATGAAACCTGTTCGACCGGATACATTGAACTGTCGCTCTTGCGGATGAACTGCTTCTGGAAGTGACTCGGGTTGGTTCCTATCACCTTCTCATATTGCCCTTGCGTGACTTCCGTCACGCCAAGGTAATAGTCCTTGCTGATAGTAACCTGATGCTGCTCTTCGTCGTTTCTACCTCCCTCTTCCTCGATGGGTGAGCCCATCTGAAACGTTCCCTTGGGTATCAGCACCAGCTTCATCCCGACGCTGTTGGTGATCGTCTCCATTCCGTTGTCTGGTGAGATAACTTGCGAAGTGCTTTGTGATTCCGAGGAAATACCTGCCTGGTTGGTTTCCGATGACCCCTTCCAGGAAATGACAAACGGCAGGACGACGAGACAAAGCATCAAAGACCGCATGATTTCACCTCGGACACGCAAGAAAAATTCGGACGATTAGATGAGTCCATCAGCATACACGATGAGAATACCGAGTGTGCACGCAGGATCCTTCAATTTTCGACTCTCTTGGAATCTACTTGAAATCATTGCATCACCTAGAAGAAAGCCAAAATGTGTTACTTCAGGTTGAAACAAATCACGGCACAGCACGTTAAAGACACATCCAGCAGAACCAAACCCACTCCGATTTACAAGGTGGCTTGTTCAAATTAGCCCCATCCGAAAGTTCGCTGTAGGCTAAGTTGCTGCCCGACGCTCGCGCTAGTCGGCTAACGGCCACGGCTCCGCTCCCCCTCACCGCACGGTGCTTTGGCCGGGAGGAGCAATAGGCGGGGGTCGACCTGCGGTCGTGCACGAACGGTTGAGGACAACCGTTCTACATTCAAACAGCCAACCACCCTCAAAATCGCTACAAGTGACATTTTCCATTCAATCGATGCGCGTTGTTTGTCACGCAAAATCGGGTTAAATTGTTCTAATCAGGCAAAATAGCCGGCGTCCTCGGTTGAAAAACGCCCAGAATATGACATATTTCTGGAAGAAAGAGTGTTTTTCTTTCGCTTCATGATGGTTTGCATCGCTTACCAGACAGAAAAACTGCTTATTTTGATCGATTTTAGCCGTATTTTGATGAATTCCCAAACCTCTGCGAACACGTCGATGGCCCGTCGGGCTCGAATGCTGGAGTTTATCCGGCTCCAGGGGTTCGTTTCGATCCCCGAACTTAAAGACTCCCTGGATGTCAGCGAGTCGACCATCCGCCGAGATCTCGAATCGCTCGAAGAGTCCGGAGAAGCCCGACGCACCCACGGCGGGGTCTTCTACACAGGAACCGTCAGCAGCATCCGTCAGTTCCAAAGACCCAACCCCAACGATGGTGCTTGGGACAAGAAAAGAGCCATCGCCCTCGAGGCCGCCAAACTCGTAAACGATCATGACACGGTTCTGCTCGACGGCGGAAGCACCACCTACGAACTGGCCAAACAACTCGTCGGCAGACCACTTCAAATCGTGACCAACTCGCTGCCGGTTGCCAATCTCTTCTCTGCCACCGATTCGGTCGACCTGGTGGTCCTCGGAGGTGCAATCCATAACCGCACTGGAGTTACCCACGGACCCTACACCGATCAGATGCTCGAAACGATCAATGTGCAAAAAGCATTCTTGAGCGTCGCAGGTGTCAACGAAAAAGGTTTCTACAACAGCAACATGCTCTTGGTGGAAACCGAACGCTGCATGATGCATGCGGCCGACCGTACGATCATCGTTGCCGATAGCACGAAGTTTGGACGCTCGAGCCTTGCTCGCATGTGTGAGTGGGATCAAGTCGATACGCTCGTCGTCGACCATCAGCTGAGCAACTCTTGGCAAGATCGCATCGCAACAACGAAAACCAAATTGATCCTAGCGTCGCTTGATCATCCAGAACTGAAATCATCTCCTTTGACATCCTAATCGAATCTGCACCATGAATGCGTCTATCCCCAACCCCACCAGCAACATCGATGCAAGTCGGATCGAAGCCTTGGTCCGCTCAGCGATCGCCAATGCGCTAGGGACACCCTCGCCCAACTCCGGAGTCTACACACCCAAACTCGTTGTGAGCATCTCGGCAAGGCACGTTCATTTGACCGATGAACATGTCGAAAAGCTATTCGGTAAAGGTAAGAAACTCACCCCTGAAAAGGGGCTCTACCAAGACGGATTTTTCGCTGCGGCGGAAACCGTGATGATCGTCGGACCGCGCAGACGCATGATCCCAAATGTTCGCGTGCTTGGTCCGACCCGAAAAGCGAGCCAAGTCGAACTGGCTTTCACCGACACAATCTCTCTTGGTATCGATGCACCGGTTCGCCACAGCGGTGACATCAAAGGAACCCCCGGCTGCGTCTTGGTCGGCCCTGCAGGTGCGGTCGAACTGCACGAAGGCGTTATCCGAGCCGCACGACACGTACATATCAACCCCCGCGACTGCGCCCACTACGGTGTCAAGAACGGGGAGTTTATGGCTTTGAAGGTCAAGAGCCCGCAATGCTCAGTGACCTTTGAGGATTTGCTGGTGCGTGAGGATGCCAATGCCAAGCTGGAAGTCCACATCGACACCGATGAAGGAAACGCTTGCGATTTGGATCATGCCACAAGCATTGAACTGAAGCGTCAGGAACCGTGCAAGTGCCACGACAACCATTGATCGTGGATCACTTTGCACAACTCGCACGGCCGCGAAAAACAATTTTGGTTTGTATCCCTTTTTCTCCCTTGGAGTAGCAACTTATGGCAAAAACGAACGAGGCTCTCGGCATGATCGAGACCAAAGGATTCATCGCATTGGTCGAAGCAGTCGACGCGATGATGAAGGCAGCGAATGTAAAGTTTCTCGGTTGGGACAAAGTCGGTAGCGGCTTGGTCTCGGCTTTCGTCAGCGGCGATGTCGCTGCAGTCAAGGCTGCCACCGATGCAGGTGCTGCCGCTGCAGGCCGAATCGGACAAGTCTTGAGCGTACAAGTGATCGCTCGTCCTCATGAAGACATCAGCAAGGTCTTGAAGGTCTCTGCACCTTCGGCTTCGGCTGAATAACCCCAACTCTAATCCGTGCTCAACGCACTTATTCCAAAACAAAGAAAGACCTAACCATGCAAAATGCAATTGGATTGATCGAAACCAAGGGCCTTTTGGCTCTCATTGAAGCCACCGACGCGATGGCCAAGGCCGCTAGTGTCGAGATTGTCAAGCGAATTGACATCGGCGGTGCTTACGTCACGACCATCGTCAGTGGCGATGTCGGCTCGGTACGAGCGGCCGTCGAAGCCGGAGCCGCTGCGGCTTCGCAAGTCGGCGAACTCGTCAGCAGTCACATCATTCCTCGTCCTTCCGAAGGTTTGACATCCGCTTTCCTGAAATAGTTTTCAAGTCAAGGATCGACAATGAAAGTCCTCGTTGCCAATTTGGGTTCCACCAGTTTCAAGTATCGGCTCTTTGACATGGCCGACGAACGACAGCTTGCGCGCGGAGGCGTTGAACGCATCGGTGCGGCTGTGAGTCGTTGCTTTGTCGAAATCAATGGAGTTCGAACCGAATCCGACCAGTCGGTTCCCAACCATGGTGTTGCTGTCGATGCTTGCATCGGCCAGTTGACGGATTCGACGTCGGGTTGTCTGAAGGATGCTTCGGAAATCTCCGCCATCGGTTTTAAAGCCGTTCATGGCGGTCGGATTTCGGGAGTTCAGATCATCGACAACTCCGTGCTCGATGCCATGGAGGAAATGAACTCGGTGGCCCCAGCGCACAATCCGCCTTACATGGCTGCGATGCGTCAATTGGCAAAGACCTCTTCGAAGATCCCGCTGGTAGCGGCCTTCGAAACCGACTTTCATCAGTCCATCCCAGAAGCTTGGAAACGCTATGCGATTCCTGACGAACTAGCAGAAGCTCTGCCGATTCGCAAATGGGGATTCCATGGCGCCTCGCACCGTTACATCGGATGGCGCACCGCCGAATTGCTAGGGAATAAAGACGCTCGCGTCATCTCCTTGCACCTCGGTGGCAGCTCGTCCTTGGCAGCGATTCGAGGTGGCAAAAGCGTTGCAACCACGATGGGGATGAGCCCTCAAACTGGGCTTCCTCATAACAACCGCGTTGGCGATATCGATCCTTATGCTCTGCCGCTGATGATCAAGCAGACCGGACTGAGTCTCGAAGAACTGCTGAAGGTACTGGCCACCCAAGGTGGATTGCTGGGACTCTCGGGCGGTCTATCGGGAGATGTACGCGATCTTGAGAACGCAGCCGCCAGTGGGAATGCGAAGGCCCAACTAGCGATCGATGTGTTTGTCGCTGAGATCCGACGTCAACTCGGATCGATGCTCGTGGCCCTCGGAGGGGCCGACGCCATGGTCTTTACCGGTGGCATCGGTGAGAACTCGACGACGATCCGCAAAGCGGTTTGTCAAGGACTCGGAGATCTAGGGATCGCGCTTTGCGATACCAAGAATCAATCGGGCCACAACGAGCGACGCATCGACGATGCAAATCAAGGGAAAGTCCAACTGTGGATCGTTCCAACCAACGAGGAATTGATCGTAGCTCGACAAACCGTAGCCGCGATCAGCAAGTAATCCAAAGAGGCTTAACGAGACTCCCATCATGTTTGTTGCCAAAGTGACCGGCTCGGTCGTATCGACCCAAAAAGTGGATTCCATGACCGGCCAAAAACTGCTCTTGGTCGAGCCATTTCGACTCGAGCCCAAGGATCGACAAAGCTTGGTCTCGACAGGTCGATCATTCATCGCTGTCGATGCCCTGGGTGCAGGGGTCGGCGATATGGTCTTGATCACCCAAGGGAGCAGCGCGCGGTTTACTCCCGAAACCGGCAAGCTTCCGATCGACTGTGTGATCATCGGAATCGTCGATACTGTCAGCATCGAAAAGAGCAACATCTACAGCCGTCAATAAAACTCATACAGAATCCAAAGTCGGATCATGCACATCAACGAAACACTTATCCGTTCGGTCGTCGAACAAGTCATCAGCCAAGTCCGCATCCAAGCAGGCTCGCAGGGGACCGTTTCGAGCAATCCAGGTTCAAGCAATCCAGGCCGAGGTCACTCGGGCCTCTTCGACAACGTCGACGATGCGGTTGCTGCCGCCCGCAGCGCATTTGAACAGCTGCAAAAGCGTCCGATCGAAGATCGCAAAAAGATCATCGATATCATCCGTCGTATCTCGATCAGTCAATGCGTCGAGCTTGGAACCATGGAGATGGAAGAAACCAAGATCGGACGGCTCAAGCACAAGATCGAGAAACTCAAAACCCTCGGTGAGAAGACCCCAGGAGTCGAGTTCCTCAAAACCGAATGCTACAGCGGTGATCGCGGACTGGCGGTCATTGAGCATGCGCCCTTTGGAGTTATCGGAGCGATTACACCGGTAACCCACTCGCTACCGACGATCACCGGGAATGCTGTGAGCATGATCGCCGGTGGAAACACGCTAGTGGTTAATCCACACCCAAGCGGACGCAGGGTCGCTGCCGAGGGTGTTCGACGCTTCAACGAAGCGATCCGAGCCGAGGTCGGCATCGACAATTGCATCAGTTTGATTTGTGAGCCAACGCTCGAAACCGCTCAGCAGCTTTTCAAGCATCGCAAGATTGCGTTGATTTGCGTAACCGGTGGACCTGCCGTTGCCAGAGCCGCACTCAATAGCGGAAAACGGGCTGTGGTCGCAGGGCCTGGAAACCCTCCGGTTGTGGTCGATGAAACAGCGGATCTGGATCTGGCTGCACGCTGCATCATCCAAGGTGCAGCGTACGACAACAATTTGCTTTGCATCGCTGAGAAAGAGGTTTTCGTCGTCAACAGCGTATTCGATGCGATGATGGAAGCCATGAGCCGAGCAGGTGCAGTCCGCTTAAACAACCCGGAAGTCGACCGACTCACGCTTGCCGCTTTGCAAGTCGTCGGTGAAGGTGCCGATAAACACCATGCTGCACGCAAAGAACTACTAGGACAAGACGCTGTCAAACTCGCCGAAGCCGCAGGGAAACGCATCGATCCGGCGTGTGAACTCGTCTATGGAGAAACCTCCTTTGACCATCCGTTCGTTCAAACCGAACAGATGATGCCCTTTGTTCCATTTGTCCGTTGCCCAAGCTTTGAGGCCGCTGTCGAGTGCGCTCAGCAAGCGGAACATGGGTACCGACACACCAGCATCATCCACTCGCGCAACGTCCGCAACATGACCATCATGGCTCGGGCTATGGATACGACGCTGTTTGTCAAGAACGGACCTTGCATGGCCTCTCTTGGACTCGGTGGAGAAGGCTATCTGTCCTTCTCGATCGCAGGCCCAACGGGCGAAGGGGTCACCACACCGCTGACGTTCACTCGCGAACGACGATGCTCGCTGATCGACGACTTGTTTATCCTCGGTCGCTAGCTTGCTTTATGCGATTATTTGCTACACAAGAACTCACTCCGCAAGAACCACTTCAACTCGATCCCATCAGGTAAGTCATGCAAGTCGCCTTGGTACTAGGCAACGCGATCTCGACGGTTAAACACCGCAGCTTGGAGAATGTCAAGCTGTTGGTGTGTCTGCCGCTTGCATCTGACGGAAAGTCCCGAGACGGATCGCCTGTGATCGTTGCCGATTACATGGGCGCTGGTGCTGGCGAGAAAGTCATCATCACCAGTGATGGTGCGGCGGTTCGAGAACTCTACGGTCTGCAAAACAGTCCACTTCGTTGGACCGTGCTGGGGTTGGTCGATGATTTTCAAGCCACCTTGTCCAGTAAACCCAACGAGGGCAAGAAGCGATGAGCCAAGCACCCAAGGTATCCCCTTCGATTTCTGCTGAACAAGTCGAACGCATCGTGCGAGAAGTGCTTGCAACCCTCTCGGTAGGAAACGGCACTTCTGCACCCGTGCAGAAAAATGATTCTGTGCCTGCAGGTCAACCGATTGCTACGACAACCGCCAGCGCGCCATCAAACGGTGTGCATCTGAACGTTTCGGTACTGAGCCTCGATTCGTTACGCTCCCTTGCTAAAGACACCAAAGCGATCACGGTACTTCCAAGCACACTGGTGACTCCGGCAGCCAAAGATTTCTTAAGGGAGAAAGGGATCGCTTGGACCAGAACCAGCAGCCTCGCTGCGGCAACCCACCAGACGATCTCGGTCACTGCATCCAACGAGAAGAAAACCGAAGTTTTACCAACCAATCGCCTGTTTGTCACAGGTTCGGTGCTATGGTTGCGAAACCTCGAAAAGCAGCTTTGCACCAAAGCGAACCTCGTCGATCAGGTTCAGATCGATGATGCCGCTGCGGTTCGTGCGGTAGCCCAAGCCGTGCGTAACGGAGCTAGTGCTGCGATCGCGATTGTCAAAGCACCGCATTCGACACTTTGGCAAGCCGCCAGAGACGAAGCACTTCGACCAGCGTTGATTTCCCAGTGGAGCGATTTGGCGGAAGTGTTTCGAGAGGTACCGACCAACATGCTGATCGTGCCGGCAACCCGATGGAATATCGCCGGCTCGGCCAACATCGCTCGCAAGTTCCAAGAGCACATTCAAGCCAATCGATAGAGGGACCTGGAGCCAGCTCAGATGCACATTTACAAAGTCGCAGGAACAGTCACCTTGAATCGAGCCCATCCGAGTTTTCAAGGTGCCGTACTCAAGCTCGCAGAGCCCATCGGTGAGTCCCTCATCGGTGAGGTTGCCGCCGAGCCCGATGCGATCGTCGTTTGGGACGAACTCGGTGCCGATGTCGGTAGCATCATCGCAGTAGCCGATGGCGCCGAAGCGGCCCAGCCGTTCCGACCCAACCTCAAGCCCGTTGACGCCTACAACTCAGCAATCCTAGACGAAATCAACATCAATACCCACTTACTCAAAGACTAGACAACGAGACGTTTGCCATGACATTAAACGCACACAAGATCAAACAAGACATCTGCGAAATCGGCCGAAGGCTTTACAACAAAGGCTTTGCTGCAGCCAATGACGGAAACATTACCGTCCGCATTAGCGAAAACGAAGTTCTTTGCACGCCGACGATGCACAGCAAAGGGTTTCTCAAGGTCGAGGATATCTGCACGATCGATATGACGGGTAAACAGATCGCAGGTATCAAGAAGCGATCGAGCGAAGCCCTTTTGCACTTGGAGATCTACAAGCAACGGTCCGACATCAAGAGTGTCGTTCACTGCCATCCACCCCATGCAACGGCATTTGCAGTGGCCCGGGAACCAATTCCTCAGTGCGTGCTCCCAGAGGTCGAAGTTTTTCTAGGCGATGTTCCAATCACTCGATACGAGACCCCAGGTGGGCAAGCCTTTGCTGATACCGTTTTGCCATTCGTCGATAAAACCAACGTCATCATTTTGGCCAACCACGGCACGGTGAGTTTCGGCGTCGATGTCGAACAAGCTTATTGGTGGACAGAGATCCTCGATGCTTATTGCCGAATCCTGATGCTCTCTCGCCAACTCGGAAACGTCAGTTATTTCAGCGAGAACGAGGAACGCGAGTTACTGGATCTCAAGAAGAAATGGGGATGGGCCGACCCTCGCAATACTGACGAGTACAAGAACTGCGATATCTGTGCCAACGATATCTTTAGGGAATCATGGAAGCAATCGGGCGTTCAAAGACGCGCGTTTCCAGCACCACCTCCGATGGCACCCAGTGCTTCTCAAAGCGCTGCTATCACCTCGGCAGTTTCGGCTGCAGTTGCTCAAAGCGTCGCTGCATCCAATGGTGCACCACCGGTGCTCAAGGCAACAGCGACTGCTAGTGCTCCGGTTGCTGCTCCAGCCGCAGCCGGTGGACTCGACACCGAGCAGCTCGTGCAATTGATCACCGCACAAGTCATTCGTGAACTTCAAAAACAATAATTCGTTTCGATTACTTATTGAAACAATATCAAGCATCGCAAAACGCAGAGTAATAAAACTAGGAACTAAAAAATGAAGGTCAGTATTATCGGTGGTGGGGGATTGGTCGGATCGTGCGCCGCTTATGCACTTCAGTGCGGCGGAATCGTGCGAGAGATCGCCCTCTTGGATGTCAATGCAAACCTTGCTGCAGGCCATGCGCTGGATCTGATGCATGGATCGCCGAGCATCGCCGATCAACTACTGACCTCGGGAGGTTACGAGCATGTTCCGGATTCGGATGTGATTTGCATCACGGCGGGACTGAGGCGCAAGCCCGAAGAGTCTCGTTTGGATTTGATCAATCGCAACACCGACTTGTTCGCGTCGATCTTGACCGAGATCCAAAAAGTTGGGGTTAAGAAGTCTGCGATTGTGTTGGTGGTATCCAATCCTGTGGATATTTTGACATCGGTTGCCGCCGCCAAGCTGGGCTTGCCGATCTCTCAAGTTCTAGGACTTGGAACCCAGCTCGATACGATCCGCTTTTGCTCATTGATCGCTGACGCGTTGAAGTCTTCACCGACTCAGACAAGAGCATTGATTTTGGGTGAGCATGGAGACAGCATGGTTCCTATTTGGTCAAGCGCGACCGTTGGCGGATTATCGCTAGAGAAGTATCCCGGTTGGAATGGAGCATTGGCCGAAAAGATCTTCACACGAACCAAAGGCTCAGGAGCCGAATGCTTGTCGAAAAAAGGTGGTGCTGGCTTTGCTGTAGGCATCGCGATTCGGGATGTCATCCATGCGATCGCTTTGGATCAGAACCGTATATTGCCGGTGAGCACCGTCCAAGACGGCGCTTGTTATGGAATTCGCGATGTGGCGATCAGCGTTCCGACCGTTGTAGGGCGTCCTGGTGCTGTCCAGCGCATCGAGATCGAACTTTGGCCTAAGGAATTGCAGGCTCTACGAGCCAGTGCTGCGGCCATTAAGCCAACGCTCGATACGGTCATGAAGCGTGTGGGATGATGGAAAAGTCGAATCTGAAAGATTGCAAGAGAACGTAAAAGTACTCAGGCCTGGTCGTTGGTTGGCCGAATCGCTTCATTGAAAAAATGAAGAATGTTTTTCGTTTTTAAAAAAACGTATCTAGAAGCTAGTTTACTCGCGCAAAAATCGGATTAGTCTTTTTGCTTCGACGGCGTCAATTCACTGTGTGCGCCGATTTTCACAACGAGTTAGACTTCTTAGTCGCCATTGCATTTCAGAAAAAGGATCTGTTTGAATGTCTGCACGCAAATTCCCTCCCATTGAGACCGTATTGGGTTTAATCGACGATCAAAAAAAACTGCCGGTCAAGGGCTCCTTAGGAGACGCTTGGTACGAGGAAAACGCGGGTAGGCTTTGGGTATGGGATGGAGAGTTGCTCGAATGGCGAGAATTGAATCTTTGGAGGAGTAGTGGATTCGCATCAAGCGTGGCTAAACTCCTCGGTGTGAGTGAAGCTAGCTTTGCGAAAGGAGCAACTGGAGCCATTGGCGAACGTGGTTTGACCGGACCTGCAGGCCCTCAAGGTCTACAAGGACTGCCGGGCAAAGACGGTAAGAACGGTATCGATGGCAAGAATGGCGTCGACGGCAAGCCCGGACCTGCAGGCCCTCAAGGGCTACAAGGACTGCCAGGCAAAGATGGTAAGAACGGGATCGATGGCAAGAATGGCGTCGATGGCAAGCCAGGACCAGCAGGCCCTCAAGGTCTACAAGGTCTGCCGGGCAAAGACGGTAAGAATGGTCTCGATGGTAAGGCCGGACTACAAGGGCTGCCAGGTAAAGATGGCAAGAACGGGATTGATGGCAAGGCAGGTCTCCCAGGCCCAGCGGGTAAGGATGGCAAAAACGGCATCGATGGCAAGCCAGGTCTCCCAGGCCCAGCGGGTAAGGATGGCAAAAACGGCATCGATGGCAAGCCAGGTCTACCAGGCCCAGCGGGTAAGGATGGCAAAAACGGCATCGATGGCAAGCCAGGTCTACCAGGCCCAGCGGGTAAGGATGGAAAGAATGGCATCGATGGCAAGCCAGGTCTACCAGGCCCAGCGGGTAAGGATGGAAAGAACGGCATCGATGGCAAGCCAGGTCTACCAGGCCCAGCGGGTAAGGATGGCAAAAACGGCATCGATGGCAAGCCAGGTCTACCAGGTCCAGCGGGCAAGGATGGCAAGAACGGTCTCGATGGTAAAGCCGGACTACAAGGGCTGCCAGGTAAAGATGGCAAGAACGGCATCGATGGCAAGCCAGGTCTACCAGGCCCAGCGGGTAAGGATGGAAAGAATGGCATCGATGGCAAGCCAGGTCTCCCAGGCCCAGCGGGTAAGGATGGAAAGAGCGGCATCGATGGCAAGGCCGGTCCAGGAGGTCCTGCAGGCAAAGATGGCAAGCCAGGTCTCCCAGGCCCAGCGGGTAAGGACGGCAAGAATGGTCTCGATGGCAAGGCAGGTCCACAAGGTCTGCCAGGTAAAGATGGTAAGCCAGGTCTAGCGGGTCCAGCGGGCAAGGACGGCAAGAATGGTTTTGATGGCAAGGCCGGTCCAGCAGGTCCTGCAGGCAAAGATGGCAAGCCAGGTCTAGCGGGCCCAGCGGGCAAGGACGGCAAGAATGGTCTCGATGGCAAGGCCGGTCCAGCAGGTCCTCAAGGCAAAGATGGCAAGCCAGGTCTAGCGGGCCCAGCAGGCAAGGACGGCAAGAATGGTCTTGATGGCAAGGCCGGTCCAGCAGGTCCTGCAGGCAAAGATGGCAAGCCAGGTCTAGCGGGCCCAGCGGGCAAGGACGGCAAGAATGGTCTTGATGGCAAGGCCGGTCCGGCAGGTCCTGCAGGCAAAGATGGCAAGCCAGGTCTAACGGGCCCAGCGGGCAAGGACGGCAAGAATGGTCTTGATGGCAAGGCCGGTCCAGCAGGTCCTCAAGGACCCAAGGGGGATCGAGGCCCTGCTGGTTCGGATCTCCGAACGGGTGCTCGGGATATCACCGCGTTGCTCGATTTGCCAGAAGGGGCAAGGCTCGATAATGCGGTTCTTCGACGTGTTGGTGACACCGTTGAGTTGTCGCTTGACGGACTGCGAAGCAAGAAGAGGATTGATGCGGTGCTAGGAAAAGTGCCGGCTGGTTTTCGTCCTTCGAGGCATCAGAGCCTCTGTACATCCGATGGTAATTTCGAGCATGTCAGGGTGAGCGTCGATGCGGATGCAAAAGCATCAATCACGGCCACACAGTCCAAGAATGCAAGTGGATTGGTTTCCACCTCGACAGCCATGGTATGGCTTACCGACGACGAATGGCCCTCGAAGTTGCCGGGCAAGGAATGGCGTAGCAAACGCGCTTAAGACAATCTTCGACTAATCATTTTACTGATCCAAATCAACCTAAATGTGTGGCACACATTTAGGTTGATCTACTTTATGGATTGCTCGTCCTTACCTGGAGTAAAGCCGAATGGCGTTGAATTAAAAGCGGAACGGCGCGAGCCGTCCGGTGAAAGCCATTCGAAATCGCGGACATTCGAGCACACACCACAGTGCTCGCGCGCTTCGGCTTCCACTAATTCAACGCTTTTGGGAGTAATACCAGTAGTGGGCGAAAAGCCAGTTCAGTAATCCCATTTAGCCATAAAATCTCCCTAAAAACCCACCGCAAATCAGTTTGCTATCAAAGCGATCGATCTTGACGTAGGAAGTCAAAAATGCGATTCCTCCACGATGGTTTTTTCTCGTTCCCAAAGGTTGGATCGGCGTAGGCGGATTGTACGCGAGTCGGCAGCAAACGATGCTGCGATGGCTGCCGATTACGCACGCTTGCAGAAGAAGAGTCGCAGGAGCCTATCGAGCAACCACGACTCCTTTTTATCTGGGGAGGAGACGCCTAATTACAGCCAAGATGTTCGAAAAACATGCCAGCAGCGGATTGTGCAGTGGATCCCGGTTCGCACAAGTTCGCTCTCGACGTTTATTGCGGCTTCGTGGGTGATTTGGTCGCTGTTACTGGCAGCACATTATCTGCTGCACACCAGTGCGAACTCGCTAGGTCGTTCTCCAGTCCCGGTGTTCCAGCTACTGGATTTGCGAAGTCCCCATAGCATCGCCAATTGGATGACTTGCCAACTCTGGCTTTTAACGGCATTTGCATCCTGGATGGTCTACAGTATACGACAGCATCGGCTAGACGACTTCTCTGCCACCTATCGCGTCTGGTTTGTGATGATCGGCATTTCGCTATTCTCGTGTTTTGATACGGCTACTTCAGCGACTTATCTGCTCGGTCAGTCGATCGATCCGTGGACTCGACGTGAAATCGGCTATGGTGGATGGCCACTGCTATTGGCAGCTTACGCATCGATTGTCGCCCTAGTAGGCCTACGGTTGTCCAGTGAGATGCGAGTGTCTCGCGCCGCCCTTGGGCTATGGTTTGGTGGACTATTTGCTTGGGGTTGCGCAGCACTGCTAGGTACCGGGTTGTTCAAACTCCAATGGGCTCCAGGGACGATCGATCTGATCGTTGGTGGTTGCTGGCTAGGTGGCGTTTTGGCGGTATTCCAATCTGTCGGATTGGTGCTGCGACGATGCTATATCCAAGCCCAGCATCGATTCCTGGAGAGGACCATTCTTTCCAAACCAAAAGTCGCTTGGGAAGACCAAGAGTTGGAATCTGAGTCGGACGTAGAATCCAAAGAGGAGATTCAAAAGCAAGAACTTCCCAAGAAGTCTTGGTTGCCCTGGAAGCGTCAGACCAATGATCAAGATTTTGGCGAAGATTCGCAAGAGCAAGACAACAAGCAGGGAGCGAAAAAGGAACAAGAGCAGAAAACCAAACGTCCCATGCGGCTCTTTGGCCTATTCCCACATCGCTCTGAACGCAATGAACAACTCGGTGGTGTCGAGCCATTGAGAGTCGAGGATCAAGTTCCCGTCGATCAAGGGCTGACAAAAAAATCCAGTTGGTTCTCACGAAGCAGCAACACGCAAGACGTAAAGTCCACTTCGAAAGAGTCAACGCAAGCAAGCAAGGTTGACACCTCCAAGTCAGAGAATCCATCCGCTCAGAAGCGTAAGCGTTCTTGGTTTGGTTCTCGTGCCGAAAAGAAGAATTCAGAAGCCATCGCACAAGAAACAACTGCAACCAAAGAAGCCAATCCCAAGGTTGCCGTCAAGGCAAACAATCCAACAGAATCAAGTGCCAAGGAGTCTGCGACGAAAAAGAGTTGGTTTGCATTTGGTAAATCACAAACCAAAAAAGAGCTCGATACCGATAAAGTATCAAAGCCGGAAACTAAAACAGAAACTAAACCAGAAAAAACACGTCCCGCTGAGCCGCCCAAGGCAAAAGAGCCTGAAACCGTCGAATCCTTCGAGATCCTCGATGAGGATACTTCCAAGCCTAGAAAACTCAAAAAGAAACTCTTTGGTTGGTTCGAAGGGTTGAAACTCAAGCCACCGAGCGATCAAGCAGCACGAGATTCCGACTCATCGAAGGCTTCCACGAAAGCATCATCAAGCACGGCGAATCCTGTCTCAAAAACCCCGACGAGCAATCCGACGAGTGGCAATGCCAACGAAGGAAACTCGAACAAGAACCCATCATCGAAAAATGACTATGATGAAGACGAGTCCGACGAAGACTACAGCGATTACCGAAACCTGAGCAAGGCCGAGCGGAAGCGTCTGAGGCGTCAACAGAATGACCGAGGAGCAGCTTAGCCATCCGATTCTGGATCCTTTGCCAATCGGAATTTTTTGCGGAAATAAATTCCCGGAGAACGTCGGTTTTTTAAGCTTTCCTCTGAACGCTTGTTGCTCTATAGTTTCATCGTGCGAGTTGGAAAGACACGCACGTATGCCTCCGATCGTTTTTCCGGCTGAGGGACCATAATTATGCGTTGGCCCGAATCGTTCCGGCGAGTGCAGTAGCACGCTTGATTCGCGCCAGTCTCGCAGCGGCTCCGTGTCGTGCCGCAAACGGTCGGAGGATTTTCTTTTTTCTGGGATGCACCTCTTGCACCAAAACAATGCTCCTATGAGCAGGCAGTTGAAATTTCAGCCAAAAAAACTCAAGAGCCTTTCTTGCTCTCCATGTAGATGCGTACTAAGCGTAGGGCTTCAGCACTTGCAAAACATCCTTATGGATCAATCCGTTGCTCGCAAAGCAATGGCCTGCTCGCAAATCGACTTTACCTGCCCAGGATGTGAATTTACCCCCAGCCTCTTTAATGACAGGGGCCACCGCAGCAACATCCCAAGGGTTCACGATCGGATCGACCATCAATTCCCCTCGACCAGTCGCTACCAACAAGTAGCCATAACCATCTCCCCAAGATCGACTCACATAAGCCGACGATTGAAGTGCTTGATAAGCACCCTGAGCTCCGCGTCGATCGAAATTATCCACCTGCGAGGTTAAGAACAATCCGTCGGATAGCGACTCCACGCTCGATACTTGGCATCGTTGCATCGGACCAGACTCCTGGCCGTACCAAGCTCCACAGCCTACGGCACCCACGACCAATTCTCCAAGTGCTGGAATCGCGATCACACCCACAAGCGGTAGGCCTCGATACGTCAAACCTACGAGTGTCGAGTACAGCGGTACCCCAGAGATAAAGGACTTGGTCCCATCGATCGGATCAATGATCCACTCAAAGTCGTTTTGCCCCGCGATGGACCCAAACTCTTCACCTAGCAAAGAGTCTTGAGGATAACCTTTCGAAATAGCATCCCGAACGGCTCGCTCGGCCTCTTTGTCAGCGGCAGTCACCGGTGATCGATCGCTCTTCCTTTCTACTTGGTAAGCTTTCGTGCGAAAAAATCCCAGCGTCACTTCGCTTGCGATTTGAGCCAATTCCATCGCAAAGTCGATCCTGGATCGAAATTCCTGGGGGCCCAGCTCAAGTCCCAATGGCCAGTCGGGGCTCTGAGCATACTCTTTGCCAACGAGATCTTGGGGCAGTTGCAATCGAGGAAATCGGTACATCAGTTAAAATCCATATAGGTTTCGCGGGCAGAATCAATTCAAGTCTCCGACGATCGATTCTAGTCGATTACAATACAATCGGTTACTCCCCACCAAAACTCCCCTCCCAAAAGCGTTATATGCCGACCACTCCCAAGCTCGATGAAGGCGAACCGATCGTCGGCGAGACGAATCTAGACCAACGGGTTTATCGGAAAAGCAATTCCAGTCCCTGGTGGTACAAAGCTCTTTCGTTTCTGATCGTTGCAAGCCTCTTGGGCGTGGGCTATTGGACCCAAAGCCGTTGGGAGCCGATCCTCGAAAGTTGGATACGACCAGCCGCAGCCAATCGCCCTAAGCCACGGCCCCCGGTCGTCTCGATCGCCGAAGCCAAACTCGAATCGATCCCCCAGTATATCAATTGCCTTGGCACTGTGACGGCTTTCAACAGTGTCACCGTCAAGAGCCGTGTCGATGGCGAACTTGTCGAAGTTGCCTTTCAGGAAGGTCAGATGATCCAAGAAGGACAGCTTCTGGCTCGTATTGACTCACGCAGTTTCGAAGCGGCCCTCAATCAAGCCAAAGGTCAATTGCAAAGAGATCTAGCCGCACTTGAATTGGCCAAACTCAACGTCGATCGTTCCAAAAATCTTCCCGCTGGCGGAACACTGTCTCAACAAGAACGCGACGAACTCGATGCGGTTTACAAGCAAGCCCAAGCGCTGGTCGATGTCGACCGAGCTCTCGTTGCCAATGCTCAACTACAGGTCGCCTACTGCAACATCATCGCACCCATCGGTGGACGTGTCGGATTGCGGCAAGTCGATCAAGGGAACATGATCCAAGCCAACAATCCTAACGGCTTGGCCGTGATCACCCAATTGCAACCGATCTCGGTCGTCTTCTCGATTCCCCAAGACGAAATCCTGCGAGTTCAAAAGCAACTCGCTGAGAACTCTCAGGTGCCAGTGATCGCCTTTGACCGAACCTTTCAAAACAAGTTGGCCGAGGGAACGCTTATTGCGATCGACAATCAAGTCGACTCCACAACCGGAACACTGCGACTCAAAGCCAACTTTGAAAACACCCAGGGGCTCCTGTTTCCCAACCAATTCGTCAATATCAGACTGCTGGTCAAGCAGTGGGCTGATGCGATCGTAATCCCGTCGTCGGCCGTCCAACGCGGTGCCGATTTCCAATATGTCTATGTTGTTCAAAGCGACAATGAAACGGTCGATATCGCCAAAGTGCAGGTTGCTTTCAGTGAAGCGGGGCGTTCGGTGATCGCTCAAGGTCTCTCAAGTGGCGATCGAGTGGTCATCGAAGGGACCGACAAGTTGCAACCCAAGGGCAAGATCTCCTTGCCCAACGCAGGCCCACCTAACGCAGACCCAGCCAGTAATTCTACAAATGGGGCAGGTCCTAAACCGCGATGAATATCTCCAAGATCTTCATCATGCGGCCCATCGCTACGGCGCTGCTGATGATCGCAATCATCCTCAGCGGACTCGTAGCGTTTCGACAACTCCCAGTGTCGGCTTTGCCGCAAGTCGACTATCCGACAATTCAAGTCGTGACGTTTTATCCAGGGGCAGGCCCCGAGGTGATGGTCTCTTCGGTAACCGCTCCCTTGGAAAAGCAGTTTGGGCAAATACCTGGACTTTCGCAAATGACCAGTTCGAGCACCCAAGGTTGCTCGGTGATCACCCTGCGTTTTGTCTTGGATTTGGATATCGATATTGCCGTCCAACAAGTGCAAGCGGCGATCAACGTTGCGGGCAATTTTTTACCTAGGGAGTTACCCAACCCTCCGATCTACTCGAAAGTCAATCCGGCCGATGCACCCGTACTAACACTCTCGTTGTCGTCGAATACCATACCACTGCCCAAGATTCAGGATCTTGCCGATACACGCTTGGCTCAAAAGCTTTCGCAGGTCAAAGGAGTCGGCCAAGTCACGGTCACCGGCGGTCAAAAGCCCGCCATTCGAGTCCAAGCCAATCCGACAAGCCTCTCGGCCATGGGACTGACCCTCGATGATCTACGAACTGCACTCGTTGCGGCCAACGTCAATCAGGCCAAAGGTAGTTTCGATGGACCCAAGCAATCGATCATCATCGGTGCCAACGACCAACTCTTTACCGCTGAGCAATTCCGCGAACTGATCGTCGCTTATCGGAATAATGCTCCAGTGAAACTTTCCAAAGTTGCGAACGTGATCGACGATGTCGAAAATGTCCGACAAGCCGCTTGGCGAGATACGACTCCGAGCGTATTGCTGAACATCCAACGGCAGCCCGGAGCCAACATCATCGAGGTCGTCGATCGCATTCAAACCATGATGCCACAACTGCGAGAGGCTCTCCCTGCAGACCTCCAAGTCGATGTCTTGACCGACCGCACCACGACGATCCGAGCCTCTGTCGAGAGCGTTCAGCATGAGTTGCTTTTGACCATCGGCCTTGTCGTCTTAGTCATCTACTCCTTCTTGCATAATTTCCGAGCGACGGTGATCCCCAGTGCCGCAGTCCCACTGTCGATCGTCGGAACCTTTGGCGTGATGTACCTGATGGGTTACACGCTGAATAATTTGACTTTGATGGCTTTGACGATATCGACGGGATTTGTTGTCGACGATGCGATCGTGATGATCGAGAACATCATGCGATATGTCGAAGACGGAATGGATCCGCTATCGGCATCACTCAAGGGTGCTTCCGAAATCGGATTTACGATCGTCTCGCTGAGCATTTCCCTTGTCGCCGTTCTGATTCCTCTGCTGTTTATGGGGGATGTCATCGGTCGATTGTTTCGAGAATTCGCGGTGACCTTGAGCGTGACGATCTTTGTCTCGGCGATCGTTTCGCTGACCCTCACGCCGATGATGTGCGCCCTACTGCTCAAGACTCTGCCTCAAGGTTCAACCTCAAGCCATGGAAATAGTTCCCAGGGGTGGCTCTTTATCACTCTGCTTCGTTTCTATGAAACAACCTTGAAGTGGACGCTCAAGCATCAAGGATTCACGATGCTAGTGTTCCTTGCCACCCTGGCTGCTACGGTGTTTCTGTATATCCAGGTTCCCAAGGGTTTTTTCCCGGTGCAAGACACCGGTGTAATCTTGGGGATCACCGAGACGGATCAAGATAGTTCCTTTGCGAAGATGCAATCCAAACAGGCCCAACTCAACGAAGTCCTCTGCTCAGATCCTGCCGTCGAGAGCATCGCAAGTTTCATCGGGATCGACAGCATCAATCTAACGCTCAATTCAGGCCGTATTCAGATCAATCTCAAACCCCACGAAGTGCGCCACGAGTCGATCCAAAAGGTTATGGCAAGGCTCTCGGAAAAAGCCGCTGCTGTCTCGGGAATCCAACTCTTTTTGCAGCCAGTGCAAGACCTCTCGGTCGAGTCCCGCGTCTCGCGAACGCAGTACCAGTACTCGCTCGAAACCCCAGACCCTGAGGAACTCAACCAGTGGGTGCCCAAGCTGGTTTCGAAGCTCAAGGAACGACCCGAGTTGCAAGATGTCGCAAGCGATCAAGCCGTCCAAGGACGTGAGGCCAAACTGGTGATCGATCGCGATACAGCTTCAAGACTCGGCGTTACTCCCTTGGTCATCGACGATGCACTTTACAATGCTTTTGGGCAAAGACAAGTTTCGACAATCTTCACGCAACTGAATCAATACAGAGTCGTTTTGGAAGTCGCTCCGGAGTTTCGTGACTCCCTGGGCGATGTCGGCTCGCTGTACGTTAAAACCAATACAGGCAAGCCGGCCCCTTTGGAGTCCCTTACAAAAATCGAATACCAAAACGCACCCCTTGCGATCAATCACCAAGGACAGTTTCCGGTCGTCACCGTTTCATTCAATGTTGCACCCGGGGTATCCCTGGGCCAAGCTGTTGAAGCAGTCGAGCAGACCGTCCGCGAAATCCAAATGCCCGCTGGAATCGCTCGTTCCTTCCAAGGCTCTGCCGAAGCCTACCAAAGATCTCTTTCAACGACGCCCCTGCTGATCTTGGCTGCACTCGTTACCGTCTATATCGTCCTTGGGGTTCTCTACGAAAGCTTTGTCCACCCGCTGACAATCCTATCGACTCTCCCATCGGCAGGCGTTGGAGCCCTGGTGGCATTGATCCTGTTTCGACTCGACCTGAGCATCATCGCCTTGATCGGAATTATCTTGCTCATCGGTATCGTCAAGAAGAATGCGATCATGATGATCGACTTTGCACTCGAAGCCCAGCGTAAACAGGGACTCAGTGCCGAAGACGCAATCTTTCATGCCTGCTTGCTGCGACTCAGGCCGATTCTCATGACCACCATGGCTGCCTTGCTCGGTGCGGTCCCCCTGGCATTTAGTGGTGGCGTTGGCTCGGAGATCAGGCGACCGTTGGGTATCTGCATCATCGGTGGATTGATCTTCAGCCAAGCGTTGACGCTCTATACCGTACCGGTGATCTACGTGTGGTTCGATAAGCTCGGACGTCGCAAGAGAGACTCACTTGACCGAGGGATTCAAGGAGCATGATCGGTTCAGGAACCAACGTCTCAGAACCCTTCATTCGTCGTCCCGTAGGTACAACCCTACTGACGATCGCAATCACCCTATCGGGACTCATCGGATACTTCTTGTTGCCGGTTGCACCGTTGCCGCAGGTCGAGTTTCCGACGATATCTGTAAGTGCCAATCTGCCTGGTGCGAGTCCCGAGACCATGGCCTCTGCAGTAGCAACTCCTTTGGAAAGGAGCCTGAGTCGTATCGCCGGGGTCACCGAGATGACTTCCAACAGCACCCTCGGATCGACCTCGATCACACTGCAATTCGAACTTGATCGCGACGTAAACGCGGCGGCTCGGGAAGTCCAAGCGGCAATCAACGCAGCCCGAAGCCAACTCCCTCCAACACTTCCCAACAATCCTTCTTACCGCAAAGTCAATCCGGCCGATTCGCCGATCATGCTCCTGACGCTCGTCTCGGAGATCTATTCGAAACCGCAAATGTTCGAACTCGCTTCGACCATCGTGCAGCAAAAACTATCGCAGATCAAAGGAGTCGGCCAAGTCTTTGCTACAGGAGCCTCGAACCCCGCCGTGCGGATTGAACTCAATCCGACCGTGCTGAATCAGCTCCAAATCGGCCTAGAGGATGTTCGCACCGCGATCGGAACATCGAATGCCAATCGGCCCAAGGGAGTTCTTGAAGAAGGCCAAGTCCAATGGTCACTCAATACAACAGATCAGTTGATGACTGCCGATGACTATCGCCCCTTGATGATCGCTTACCGTAACGGAGCACCGATTCGCTTGGGGGATGTGGCCAATGTCACCGACTCGCTCGAGGACATTCGAAATTTCGCTCTTGCCGATGGCCGGCCATCGATCAGCGTTTTGGTCTTCCGACAACCTGGTGCCAACATCATCGAGACGATCGAGAATGTCAAAGCGGTGCTACCGCAATTGAGATCTCAGCTCCCTGCGGCGATCGATTTAGATATCGGGATGGATCGCTCGACGACGATCCGGGCTTCGCTTCACGAAGTCCAAAAAACACTTCTTATTAGCATCTTGCTAGTGATCGTTGTGGTCTATTTGTTTTTGAGGGACCTCCGCGCGACGATCGTTCCGACGATCGCTGTGCCGGTCTCGTTGGTAGGAACCTTTGGCGTGATGTACCTGTTGGGCTATAGCCTCGATAATTTGTCGCTCATGGCCCTGACGATTTCAACCGGTTTTGTGGTTGATGATGCCATCGTGGTGACCGAGAACATCAGTCGATATCTTGAAAAAGGTCTCAAGCCCCTCGATGCGGCCATCAAAGGGGCTGGAGAAATCGGCTTTACGGTGGTCTCAATCACCCTCTCGCTCATCGCAGTCTTTATCCCAATCCTCCTGATGCGAGGTGTCATTGGGCTGCTTCTCCAAGAGTTTGCAGTCACCCTTTCGATCGCGATTCTCATATCGCTGGTCATTTCGCTAACCACCACGCCGATGCTCTGCGCGATCCTGCTTAAACCCCACAAGAATAACGAACACACCAATCGTTATTGGATGGAAAACACCTACGGGCGCATCCTCGATGTGGTCTTGAAGTTCCCCGGCTGGACGATGGTGGCACTGGCCCTGATCATCGGCTTTAATGCCTATCTCTACGTCAAGGTCGCCAAAGGCTTCTTCCCTCAGCAAGACACCGGACGCTTGGTCGGAAACATCGTCGCCGATCAAGGCACGTCATTCCAAGCCATGGTGGATCTTTGTGAAAAATTCGCTAAAGCTGTTAGCGACGAGCAAGCCATCGACCGAGTGCTCGTATCGACCGGAGGGGGTGGTCCAGGGGGTGGAGGTACCAACAATGCCCGCATGTTTGTGACCCTCAAGCCCCTGGATCAACGAACTCAGACGATCGATGAACTCCTGTCCGCGATACGGAAAAAAACTGGTGGGATCAGCGGTGCAAATCTTTTCATGCAAGCCGTTCAGGATCTCCGCATCGGTGGCCGTCCCTCGGGAGCCCAGTTCCAATACACGCTCCGTGGCGGAGACCTTAAAGAACTCAATGAGTGGACGCTCAAACTCATGGCAGCCATGAAAAAGCTACCGGAGATTACCGATGTGAACACTGACCAGCAAGACAAAGGGCAACTCTCGCGTTTGGTTATCCACCGCGACTTAGCCTCCGTCCTAGGCTTGGACATCGCGACGATCGACAACACCCTCTACGATGCATTCGGCCAACGTCCAGTCTCGACGATCTACTTGCCGATGAACCAAAGGCGCGTTGTGATGACCCTCGAACGCGACTATGTCAAAGGCCCCGAGTCACTCAAGAACATTTACATCCGAACCAAGAACAACACCCAAGTCCCCTTGCAGGATCTCTACTCGCTTGAAAGCCGAAACACCTCCCTTTCGGTAGCTCACTCTGGACTCTTCCCCTCATCGACGATCTCGTTCAATCTCAGCCCAGGCAGTGCCTTGGGTGATGTTGTCCCGATCATCAAAAACGTGAGCTCCGAAATTGGAATGCCATCGAGCATCCAAGGCAACTTCCAGGGGACGGCACAGGCCTTCCAAGACTCCCTTTCAAATCAGCCGATTCTTATCCTCGCAGCACTCGTCGCAGTCTACCTAGTACTAGGTATCCTCTATGAGAGCCTCATCCACCCGATCACAATCCTTTCGACATTGCCTTCGGCCGGGGTCGGAGCCATCCTAGGGTTGATCCTGTTTCGAATGGATTTGAATATCATCGGAATGATCGGCATTTTGCTGCTGATCGGGATCGTCAAAAAGAATGCGATCATGATGATCGACTTTGCGATCATGCTCCGCAAGGATCGCGGTTGGGGCCCCCGTGAGGCGATTCACGAAGCCTGTCTGCGTCGTTTCCGCCCGATCACCATGACAACACTTGCAGCGATTCTTGGAGGAATCCCGCTGGCGATTGGCCGTGGAGACGGGGCTGAACTTCGCCAGCCCTTGGGTATCGCGATCGTCGGCGGGCTGATCGTCAGTCAGTTTGTAACCCTCTTTACCACCCCCGTTATTTACCTGTATATGGATCGCTTTTGGTCCTATTTTCAATCAAGCAAATCGAACCGCACTGTGGTAGAATCTGCAGAATATTCCCCGTTATCCCTCCCCGCTAAAGGAACCTAACCCATGAGCCAACCTTCCCGCCGCAGTTTTCTCAAACGCTCCGCACAAACCACCGCAGCACTGGCTTCGGTTCCCTATTGGTCTTGGTCAACCCAAGCCGATGCGGCAACGTTTCAAGACCGCATGAAGATCGGTTGCATCGGAATGGGCGGCATGGGTACCGGTGATGCGCACGACCACAACCGCTTCGGTGACATCATCGCCGTGTGCGATGTCGATGCGAACCATCGCGAACGAGCTCGCAACGACGAACGAATCGGCAAAGGCAAAGCCGAGTCGGTCGAAGACTATCGCAAAGTCCTCGATAACAAAGAGGTCGAAGTCGTCAGTATTGTCACACCCGACCATTGGCACACCAAGATCGCTATCGAGGCCCTTCAAGCTGGCAAGCATGTTTTCTGCCAAAAACCCCTTACGCTCACTCTTGCTGAAAACCTAGCGATCCGAGCCGCTTGCAAAGCCAACCCGAAACTCGTTTTCTTCATCGGTACCCAGCAACGCTCCGACCGACGCCTCTTCATGCGCGCTGTGAACATGGCCCACCAAGGTCTCTTGGGTGACATCAAAAAAATCACATGCGGCATTAACGGCAGCCCAACCGGCGGACCTTTTGCCAAAGCTGCTCCACCGGCGAACCTCAATTGGGATATGTGGCTCGGCCAAGCTCCCAAGGTCGATTACATCCAACAGCGTTGCCACAACGATTTCCGTTGGTGGTACGAATACTCCGGTGGTAAGTTCACCGACTGGGGCGCTCACCATATCGATATCGCTCTGTGGGCTTCGAAGATGACCGAACAAGGTACTGGTCCGGTGGAAGTCGACGGTACCGATTGCAAACATCCCGTCGATATGAAAGATGGCAATCCACTTGCCGACGACCGCTTCAACACCTCCCATGATTTCAATATCGTGCACAAGTTCGCCAACGGTATGGAAATCCATGTCACGAGCCGAGGCGATAACGGTCTGCTCATCGAAGGGTCCAAAGGCCGGATCTTCGTTAATCGCGAACGGATCACCGGCAAGCCGATCGAAGAACAGTGGGACAAGGATGTTTATGGCGATGAGCAACTCCAGGCGCTCTATAAGGGCAAACCTCACGAAGGGCACAAAGCCAACTTCTATCGCTGCATCCGCGAAGGTGGTCTGCCTGTCTCGGATGTTTACTCCCACTTGCAAACCATGAACATGTGCCACCTGTCGGCCATCGCCGGACGACTCGCTCGGAAACTCAAGTGGAATGCAACCACTGAGAAGATCGAAGGCGACGAAGTGGCAGCTTCGATGCAAGCACGGGCTCAACGTGCAGGCTTTGAAATCCCAAAAGTCGGCTAAATCCATGGTGAACAAAAAACTCGGTTGCTATGTCTTGTTCTGGCTCGTAGGCATTTGTCTGCTTGCCAGCCAAGATGCACTTGGGCAAGACACAGCATCAGGGCCCGATTTTGCCTCGCAGATCAAACCGATTCTGGCCAACCATTGCTGGAGTTGTCATGGACCCGATGAGCAATCGCGCAAGTCCGATTTGCGGCTCGATCGACGCGATGATGCGATCTCCGCCAAGTCGATCGTTCCGGGCAACGCGGCGGAAAGCCTGCTCGCCGAGCGGATCGAATCAACCGATCCCGATTCGGTGATGCCCCCACCGGAAACCAAAAAGCCTCTTACTTTAGAACAACGTCAGTTGCTCAAGGATTGGATCAACTCAGGGGCTAAGTACTCGAAGCATTGGTCGTTTGCTCCACCGGAAAAAACCAGTCTTGCGAACAATGGACTCGCTAAACCTATGTGGCAGCGCATCGATCAGCAAGTCGCCCTCAAACTTCGAGCCCATGGACTAATTCCCTCGGATTTAGCCAATCGTGAAACGCTCCTTCGTCGCGTGAGTCTGGACCTAACCGGACTCCCTCCGACTCTCGAAGAGCTCGATGCATTTTTGAAAGACACTTCGGACGACGCTTTCGAGAAGGCTGTAGATCGATTGCTTCAGAGCGATGCTTATGCCGAACGGATGGCTTCCCAGTGGCTCGATCTGTCTCGGTATGCAGACACCAACGGCTACAACAATGACGAGGATCGTCAAATGTGGCCCTGGCGCGATTGGGTGATCAACGCTTATCGAGCGAACATGCCCTACGATCAGTTTCTCACCGAGCAACTCGCAGGTGACCTTCTACCAAATGCCAACTTGCAACAGCAGGTTGCCACCGGCTTTTTGCGGAATCAAGGGCACAACACCGAAGGTGGAATCATCCAAGAGGAGTACAGGGTAGAATATGTCGCTGACCGAGTCCACACGGTTGCGACCGTGTTTCTCGGACTCTCGATGCAGTGTGCCCGCTGCCACGATCACAAGATCGATCCGATCACGCAAGCCGAATACTATCGGTTCTTTTCGTTGGTCAACAACCTAGAAGAGAAGCAAGCAAGCTACAGTAACTTTGTCGGTGCAGAACCCTTTGTGCGAGTCCCGACTGCTGAACAAATCGAATCCAAAAAACAGCTGATAACGCAACTCGATCAGTTCAAAAGCCAACTGCAAACCAAGGAGCAGCACATCGAGCAGACTTGGGCTACCTGGGTGAAAGCCAACTCGGACCAAGTGATCGAAGCGACACTGGGCACAACCCAAAAGGATTACGTCGATTTCGAAGAGAATAACTTGTCGGCGACACAGCAAATCTGGGAAAAGTCCGACCAGCTAATTTTTGTTGCCGGCAAACAAGGCACCGCAGTAAGCATTGATAATGGAAAACATCTGACTTCCAAGCAACTCGGCAAACTCCAATCCGATCGTCCCTTCTCGATCAGCCTATGGGTGAATGTCCCGAGTCTTGGGAGCATGGCAATCCTGTCTCGCATGGACGAAGCGATGAATTTCCGGGGCTACGACATGTTGTTGGTAAACGGCAAGATCGAAGCCCACCTAGTCGACACTTGGCCCAGCAATGCGATCAAGATCAGTTCCCAACAAACCATTGCTCCCAACCAGTGGCATCACCTGACGCTCACTTACGATGGATCGAAAAAAGCGGCTGGAGCGAACCTTTACATCGATGGCAAGTCCGTGAAGTTCGATGCCCCCAACAACAATCTCACCGGCAGCTTGGAAACCGACAAACCCTTCCACTTGGGCTTGCGCGAAAAGTCGCTCCCATTTACAGGTTCGATCGATGAACTGCGAATCTTCGACGGTGTATTATCGGCCGTCGACATCGAGAGCTTAGCGCAGTTGCAAGTGCCGGAGCCCAAACTCACCTGGGTGCGAAAACCCTTAGGAGAACTCAACGAGGATCAACGCAATCTGGCCAAGAGTTGGACTCGCGAAAAAATCGATCCAGAGCATGGCAAATTGCAATCCCAGGTGGTCGCACTTGAAAAGAAAATTGCAAGTGTCGATCAAGCCGCCCCGGCAGTGATGGTCATGCGAGAGATGAATCCTCCTCGCGAGACATTCATTCTCAAACGAGGTCAGTACGATCAGCCGACGACCAAAGTGGAACCGGGAATTCCTGATTCGCTTCGGGTCGATGGAATCGACCAACCGATCAACCGATTGCAATTAGCCAAATGGCTGACTCACCCCAAGAATCCTCTGACGGCCCGTGTCGCGGTCAATCGACTTTGGGAGCAATGCTTTGGAGTGGGCATCGTCCGAACGAGCGAAGATTTCGGTGGATCGGGAGAGTATCCTTCGAATCCGGAACTGCTCGATATGCTCGCCATGGAATTCATCGAAAGCCACTGGGATGTTCGAGCCATGCTCAAGCAGATCGTGCTGAGCAAGACGTATCGGCAAGCATCGCGCATGACACCGGAGCTCAAACTCAAGGATCCCGAGAACCGATACTTTGCTCGTGGGCCTCGGCATCGGCTCTCGGCCGAAACGATCCGGGACAACGCGCTTGCGATCAGTGGACTACTGGTTCGTAAAGTTGGCGGGCCGAGCGTCAAACCTTATCAACCTGCGGGGTTGTGGGAAGACGTTACTGTCGAGCGGCGGGGCAAGTATGTTGCCGATACGGATGAAGGACTCTTTAGGCGCGGGATGTACACATTCTGGAAACGGACTTGTCCTCCCCCGGCGATGGTCAGTTTCGATGCACCGAATCGGGAGGTCTGTGTCGCAAGAAGATCTCGAACCAATACACCGCTCCAAGCGCTGGTGCTGCTCAATGACCCAACGTACATCGAAGCCGCAAGGGTGTTTGCAAGCGACGTGCTCAAATCGGGAGGCAACGACCAACTCGCTAGACTTAATTATGCCTATCGCAAAGCTCTTGCCAGGGATATTCGTCCCGAAGAGTTAGCTGCCATGCAGGAACTGCTGGAGCTTGCTCGCAGCGATTTTGCTGAGGATGCCAATCGAGTCGATGCGTACTTGAGTGTCGGAACTGTCGGAATTTCAGGAGAGATTCCCAAGCTTGAGTTGGCCGTTTGGACTGTAGCGTGCAGTGCGATTTTGAATCTCGATGAAACGATTACCAAGAATTAATCATGGACAAGAAATTCATCGATCAATCCATTTCCCAGCGTCGCGGTTTTATCAAGCATTCGGCACTTGGGACGGCTGCCTTAACTCAATTGCTCGGAGGTTCTTTGCGAGCCGACGGGGCGAGGCAGGAGCCTCACTTTGCACCGAAGGCCAAGCGGGTGATCTATCTGTTTCAATCCGGTGGGCCATCGCAGCTTGAACTCATGGACTACAAGCCCAAGCTCAAGGAACTTCATGGGACCGAGTTGCCCGATAGCATTCGCAATGGCCAACGGCTGACGGGGATGACCTCGGGCCAAAAGAGTTTTCCGGTCGTGGCGCCCAAATTCAAGTTCCAACAATATGGGAGCAATGGAGCTTGGTATAGCGAGCTACTGCCACACACCGCATCGATCACCGATGAGTTGTGTGTGGTGCGTTCGATGAATACCGAGGCGATCAATCATGATCCGGCGATTACATTCATGCAGACCGGATCACAGCAACCGGGTCGTCCCTCGCTCGGGTCTTGGCTCAGTTATGGGCTTGGGAGCGAAGCCGAAGATTTACCGTCGTTTGTGGTGATGATATCTCATGGGAGCGGTAACGATGCGAACCAAGGTCTTTTGGATAGGCTTTGGGGGAGTGGTTTTTTGCCGTCGAGTCACCAGGGGGTGAAGTTTCGAAGTGGCGCTGAGCCTGTTTTGTACTTGAGCGATCCACCTGGGATGCGAAGGAGTTTGCGACGAGGGATGCTCGATCAAATCTCGAAACTCAATGAACTTGAATATCAAAGGGAGCAAGACCCCGAGATCACCTCGAGGATCGATCAGTATGAGATGGCCTTCAAGATGCAGATGTCGGTACCGGATTTGACCGATATATCCGACGAGCCCGAGTCAGTTTTAGAGATGTATGGGCCGGAGGTGAAGAAGCCCGGGAGTTATGCGGCGAATTGTTTGATGGCTCGCAGGATGGTCGAGCGAGGAGTTCGATTTGTGCAGTTGTACCATCGGGGATGGGACAATCATGGCAGTTTGCCTTCGAATATTCCCAAGCAGTGTCGGGACATCGATCAGCCGCAGGCGGCATTGGTGAAGGATCTTAAGCAGCGGGGTTTGCTTGACGAGACGATGGTGATTTGGGGAGGAGAGTTTGGAAGAACTGTCTATAGCCAGGGGTCATTGCAGGATGACTATGGGCGCGACCATCATGGCCGATGTTTTTCGATGTGGATGGCCGGGGGAGGATTTCGACCGGGTGCAGTGATAGGTCAGACGGACGATTATGGCTACAACATTACGGAAGATCCGATACACATCCACGACTTCCATGCCACGCTCTTGCATTGTTTGGGAATAGACCATGAGAAGCTCACGTATCGGTACCAAGGTCGCGATTTCCGTTTGACCGACGTGCATGGCAAACTGGTATCACAGCTAATTCGCATTTAAGTCGACCCTCTTTTCGTTTTGCACGGTTGTCTAATGTTCCACGGTTGTCCTCAACCGTGCCTGACGACCACAGGTCGGCGGATCTTGTTCGCCGCCTGGCGGCGGAGGCGGTGGGTTTTGGACAGTGTTGAATGTATTGACAGGATTGACTGCATTGACGGCGGACGTTGTTGACGCATTGACGCTGTTGAGTCATTGACGCTTTTGAGCTTCGCAAACACGAATGTCAACATCGTCAATTCTGTCCGCTGCCTCCAATGTCACCCCGTCCATCGGTCAATCCTGTCGGCTGTCAACACAGTCAATCCTGTCAATACCGTCAATACCGTCCAATGGCCCCTGCCGCCTGGCGGCGTACCCCCCCAATCCCGCCGCCAGGCTGCTTTCTCCGAAAAAAACTACTTGCCCTATTGATCCGCAACCGATCTAGTGTAATACTTAGCTAGTGCACTAGTCGCGTACTTTAGCAGCAGGTGTTTTTCCATGTTTTTCTCGATCGATCCAAACAACGGCATCGCGATCTACGAACAAATTGTTCGGCAGGTCAAGTTCGCCGTGGCCGACGGGGTGCTGATCCCAGGCCAGCTCCTTCCGAGCGTCCGAACCCTCAGCGTGCAATTGGCGATCAATCCCAACACGGTCGCCAAAGCCTTCCAAATCCTTCAGTCCGATGGCATCTGCGAGTCGCTCCGAGGCCGAGGGCTTGCCATCCGCTCCGAAGCAGTCTCGCAGTGCGATCAAGCTCGCCGCAAGCTGCTCGAAGAACGGCTGCGGTCGGCCATCAGCGAAGCTCTCCACGGTGGACTCTCGACCAAGGAAGTTCGACGGCTGATGCTCGATCAACTCGGTCTCCTCGATGGCAACGTAGCCACCGTCGCTTCTCCTGTCGGCTCGGCTACTGAAGTACCCGAGCCTGCCTAATCCCTCATCATCGAAACATCAATCAGGACAACCATCCATCGGAGGACTCACTTATGAACGATGCGATCAAAATCAATGGATTAGAAATGCACTACCGAGGTTGCGATGCCTTGCGAGGAATCGATCTTTCGGTCGCACCCGGAACGGTCATGGCAATCCTAGGTGAAAACGGCGCTGGAAAAACCACGCTCATTCGGATCATGACCGGCTTCCAAAAACCTTCCAAAGGAACCTGCTCAATCCTCGGGCTCGATCCGACGGTGGCCGACCAAGCCCTCGAGCTCCGCAAACGCATCGGTTATGTCTCGGACTCTCCAGCACTCTATGATTGGATGACGATCGGTGAGATCGGCTGGTTCGCCTCATCGTTCTATCCCGAGGGCTTCAAGGAACGCTACCAAGACTTCATCGCTCGCTACGAGTTGCCTGCAGGACGCAAAATCAAACAGTTGAGCAAAGGGCAGCGTTCCAAGGTGGCCTTGTCGCTGGCCTTGGCACACGATCCGGAACTGCTGATCCTCGACGAGCCTACCTCGGGTTTGGATCCGATCGTACGGCGAGAATTCCTCGAGAGCATGATCAGTGTGGCAGCCACAGGTCGAACAGTATTCCTATCGAGCCACCAGATTTCCGAGATCGAACGCGTGGCCGATACGATCGCAATTCTGCATAAAGGCAAAGTCCAATTGATAGGACCGCTTGCAGATCTCAAAGAGTCGATCGCCTTGGTGACGGTGTCGCTAAGCGATCCTCTGATTGCACTGGGCGATTTGCCTGCACCTAGTCGAATTCTTGCAGAAATTACCGAGGGGCGTCAAAAGCAGTTGATTGTCCAAGGCGACGGAGATGCAGCGGCAGCTTACTGGCGCGATTCAACTGGCGTCTTAGGTGCTCAATCTCGAAGCGCAAGCCTCGAGGAACTTTTTGTCGCTTGTACGCGCGGTGACAGCATTTACAAACGAGTCTCTGATGCAAGTGTTCCAACAACTTTGGAGGCTGGAAAATCATGAGTGGTCTAACAACTGCAAGCATGTCCAATCAACCAACGTGGACCAGGGTTTTGCTCTGGAAGGAATTCCGGCAGGTTATGCCTCTGTTGCTGACAGTGCTGGGGATGGGGTTTGGAATTCTGGTATTGATCCTTATTGGAGCAGCTTTCAGTTCTGACAAGGGTCTCCAATACGAGACGGGGTTTTGGTTCCTGTTTCTCTCGATGCCAATGATGTACGCCACTGGCGTTGGCATCTTGTTGGTCGGAACCGAAAAGGAGTCTCGCTCCATGCAATGGATGAGATCCTTGCCCGTCAGCGCAAAGCATATCGCTTGGAACAAACTCCTGGTCGCATTGGTAACTTTGGCTCTAGTGTGGTTGATCGCCTTGTCGTCCTGGGCAATTTTCGCAACCGCCTTCGGAGCACCGTTGAGTACAAACAGTTGGTTGATGACTGACTATCTGATGGTGTCTTTGTTCCTCTGCTTGGCGGGGTTTGCGTTTGCTTGGCGATTTGAGTCACAGATTCTATCGTTGGTGATGCTCATCCCTGCGGCACTTGCGATATGGCTACCCTCGTATGGAATCAGTGCCTGGCTTGAGTACGGTATCTTGAGTCCCGATTGGAATAGTACTACAGATTCCGTGGTTTACTTCCTGGGGCTGACGATTGGCAGTATCGTGGCACTTGTTTATGGATGGCGGGCAAGCCAGCGAGAGTTATCGGCCCTGGCTGCTCCCGCAAAGTCGGGCACTTGGGCCTGGCTCCCTACCATCTTCGGTGCAGCATCTGCTAGGGATGCGCAGTCCGAAGCCCGATTTGCCGAGGCTTGGTCGCTTTGGCCGATCGTCACACCGATGGGGGGCATGCTATGGCAGATGATCCGTCAAAATAGACTTTGGTGGTCGTTGATCGGACTTGCTTCGTTACTCGTTTTAGCGATCGGAGCAAATTGCGATATCAAAGGCAATCTCGAACCCATCGACGGTAATTGGATCATGTGGGTGGCATTGCCTATGGGGTTGCTTTCAGGCTTGCTCGGTGTTCTTGCATTCCAGTCCGACGGCATCGGCCAACGCGTCCGATTCTATGCGGATCGAGGTGTCTCGCCGTCAGTGCTGTGGTTTACGCGTCATTGGATTCCAGTGACGATGGTCTTGGCGTTTGCCATCGTAAGATACCTGTCACTCCGATTGGTTCCATGGATGAATTCAGAGTGGATCTTGCTCGATACCGCAGCATTGCTTGCCATTTGCTCGGCTACCTACATCGTTGGCCAATGGGTTTCGCAGTTCATCAAGAGTCCTATTCTCTCGGCGATTGTCTTACCCGCAGTGCTTGGAACGATCTTAGCGTATTGCATCTTTGCGGTCGTGGAGATGGAGGCACCTTGGTGGATTCTCATTGCATCCTTTGCGATCACTGCGATTTCGACTTGGTGGATGATGCGGCCTTGGATGGAACGTCGTATCGATTGGAAGTACTACTTGCAACATGGCTTGTTCTCATTTGCGGCCTTGGTTATTCCTCTACTTCCTGGGCTTTGGAAGATCTGGAACTTGCCTAGCATGCCATCGGAGACTCGGGCAAAACTGGAGCAGCTAGCTAGGAGCAATTCTGGTGCTAGGCACTTAACTCCGAACATCATTACCAGCTATCTAACTTCAATCGATGGACTCGGCAAAGAAAGCGTTCAGGCTGTCTTGGATCGCAATGAAGAGATCCGAGTTTTTCAGCAAAACCAAGTGATTAGGCAAGCCGCTAACCCTGACTACTGGTTAGCGAATCAAGATCCGCTCGAGTTGCTCAAGGCTTATTTGGCGGAGCTCGCAAGCCTTCAGAATATCCTCATGCAAGACCAAGACGACTCGAAGATCGAAACAAAGGAGGCTCTTGGAAAATACCGCGATGCGATGGCCGATATACCCAAGGTTGTCTCGGGCTTACGGGCCACCAAGCGACTGCGATTTTGTGATCTTGCAGAGCTCATCGAACTCTCGGCCTTGGGCCACTGCAAGCACTCGAAGGCACTTAAGTGGATGGGCGATGCGAAGTTCGAATCTGTTGCGAGATTCCTCGGTGATGATCAAGCCCGAGATCAGGCCAGGCGAGTGGCTCTTGCAGCGGCTTGGTGGGAGCCTAAACAAATCAATAAAAAACGGGACCTGTATTTTGGACTCGATGGCTATCCCCTTGCGTACGAGGTGAATAACCAAACTAACGAGGGATCGATACCAGGAAGTCTCAAGTTGCTAAGAGGACGCGATTTGGTTGTTGCCGATTTGTGGAAACTCTTGGAGTTACCAGTAGGTAGCGACCAGGCTGCCGCTTATCGTGACAAGATCGGTTCGAGCAACAGCTACGCTGGTCGGATTGCTGCAGATGGCCAATTCATCGTGATGCCCGAATACGGTCTTTATGCGCCTGCGGAAACTTGGCGAGACGAGTGGGAAGTCATGGCAAAGAAACTAGTGACGGAGGTCAAAGGCCAATGAGCAGAACCAAAAGAACAGCATTTCCTCGGTGGGTGATCGCAGCGACTATTGCAAGCTGTTTTGCGGTCGTCACTCTAGGGATCCTTGCCACTCAAATGTTCGCTAAAGAAATTGCGATTTACCGAGAGCAATTGCAACGCAAAAGTTGGGCAGAAAGTAAGATCGGCCCGATGCTGAATTCGGGTGCTTACCCAATCCGATCAACTGAACTGACCGCCAGCGACTCCGATACGCTACGTCAATGGGAGTCAGTCGGTGCTCAGGTGAGTAATCCCTACATCAAAGCCCAGAAAATAGTGCTCGCTGAGGAGACACCAGCGATACTGAACACCTTATCGCACGATGACAGCGTTTTCGATCCGAATGTAGTTTGGTCAAGATATCCGATGGGTTTGGCTGAATTCGCGAAGTCCAATCGATTGCTTTTGGACACGATTTACGAGTTGGCATCCAAACCGATTGACGATCCTTTGTTAGTATCAAGGCTCAACTCCGGTACGATGTTTCGGATTCACCAATTGGTTCTTTGGGATATGGCCAATAGCGTCGCATCCAAAGATAAAGAGCTATTTGCCAAAGGGATCAACGCTTACCACTGGTCAATGGAATACTTCAGTGGGTACAACCCTAACCAAGCTACCTACTTCTGTTTGTTGCATCGTGGGCTCGACGAGAAACTCATCGATTCGAAGATGGCTGCAAACTCTCTTGAACGCTATGCGAAGAACCTTTCGTTGATTCTCGACCAAAGGCAGTCTCTCCTGGGCGACTTAGAAACGCGACGAGCCTTCTATTACACTAGTTTTGGGAAGCGATTTATGGAGGGTTGGACATTACCGAGCCTTCGTGAAGCGATTTTTGAATCCTATTTCTTCCGAAATAATCTTGGAACCAATCCCTCGGTGGAGGATCACCATTTCCTCGAAGCGATTCAATATTTCACCGTGGCGATTCGGGTCGCTTTGCTTGAGGCGATTGCGGAAAAACAGGGGCAACTTCGTATGCCGCAGGATGTTTTAGCGAAACTGCGTATGCCGAGTGAATTGGAAAGTGTCCTTGCAACGATCTACGGGAGTTACTCACCTGCATCGCTTTTCGAATACAGTGAGAAGTTGCCAGGAGTTGGGGAGCTCAAGTTCGATCTACCAAGAGACATTTCCTCGGGTCCATTTCCGATTCGGACAACTTATCAGATCGAGAATCCGAGTGCGAATTAGGGTTTCTTAGCGATTTGGTTTATATTGATCAATAGCCTCACGGGTCGGATCCCCGTGCTACATTGATTAGAGAAGTGCGGGGATGGGAATCCCCTTTCGAACCTCATAAACCACCTAGATCGTTTCGATTGTGATCTACCTTGACAATAACGCGACAACACAGATCGACCCCCAGGTCGCTGATCACCTTGCGCAAATACTATCCAAACGATACGTCAACCCTGCCAGCCAGCATGCACCGGGCAGATCCGCTCGGAGTATCGTCGAGGATGCCCGAGATAGTCTTTTGACTCTTGTCAAAGCTCGGACTCGCGGAATGCATAGCGACCGCGCTATTTTCACCAGCGGAGGTACCGAGTCGAATAACTTGGCAATTTGCGGCCTGACCGCCAAACGCCAAGGTTGCCTTGTCGTATCTGGGATCGAGCATCCAAGCGTCCTGGCGATGGCTCAAAGGCTCGAGCAGCAGGGCAGGGAAGTTCGATATCTGCCATGCAAACAGAATGGTCAAATCGATATCCATCCGCTCGCTCAGTGGATCGAGCAAGGCGATGCGATCGCAACCGTATCGATCATGCTTGCCAACAACGAAACGGGCGTTTTGCAACCTGTCCAACAGACTGTTGGATTGTGCAAATCCGCCGGAATCCCTGTCCACACCGATGCCGTCCAGGCTGTCGGAAAAATCCCAGTCGACTTTCAAGCTCTGGATGTCGATGCACTAACGCTCACTGCCCACAAGATGCATGGCCCGGTAGG
>JBEIGI010000055.1:0-37731 GCA_040381975.1 Pirellula sp. | reverse complement strand
TCGATTGCCGCCAACGACTTTATGCCTAACGTTACACGTCACCGAGTCGCGGCAAGGAGACGTTCCATCGGAAATAACCACCGTCGGCGACTTCGGTGCACGTGATTGGTACGCCCTTCATGGGCATTGATTCATGGGGTTTAAGTCCCCTATACGAGATAGGAATCTCTAGAACATCAGTATACCAAATGACCACTTCAGGGGAACAAGCACGAGGTGAAGGCAACGGCGCGATGTCGGCCGAGTGTGGGAAGGAAGCTCGCGGAGTGTTATGAAGTGCGTCGAAATCGAGATGATAGTTCGAATCCTACCGCCTCCACGGGCGTGGATCGGTGTGAGTTCGAGGACGACCTACGCAAATAATCCGCTAATACGCAGATGCTGATCAAAATGAGCCGTAGCGACTAGTCCCTTGGCAGGATGAATATCCATGTCGCGTGCTAAACTTGGCAATCCCGCACGATGGGACTCCTTGTCTTGTGTCGCATTGAAAAACAGCAAAATCCCACCCGAAGATCCGCCCGATACGGCCGTCACAGTCGCATCATTCAATGCCCCTACACGGTAAAGGAGTCCTCCAGGTATGCCATCGCAGACATGGGATTTCGTTAACGCTCCATCGGCCCAATTGAACCTCAATAGCAATGGTTCATGGACTGCACCAAACGGATTGCTCCCCTTGTGAGTGCCCGCCGCGAAAACTTCGTTGCCACTCGGAGAGATCGCCAAAGACCTCACTCCGCCAAACTCCGCATTCTGTCCCTTGTTGGGATTGTAGAGCGTCGCACCGTCGAGCGTTCGAACCAACGAGCGATCTTCAAGTTTCCAAACATGGATCTTTCCCATCAAATCGCCCGTGAGCAAATGCTTGCCATCGGGATGAAACGCCGCGCTGTAGATGTGCCGCTCATGAGCTGGCCACTCATGGACCTTCTCACCCGTATCGGTCTTCCACAGTCGGATCACTTGATCGTTCCCAACCGAGACAGCCAATGTTCCATCTGGCGAAATTTCCACTCCCCGGATCCATCCTTGGTGTGCATCCACGGAACGAATGATCTTAGGTTCGGCATCGAGCATCGACCACCAGATGATTCTTCCCTCGCACCCCCCGGTAATCAATTGATCTCCAGCTTTGTTGTAGCTCAGGGCATGCACCCAACTGTCATGCCCCTTGAGAACAACCTTTTCTCCGTTGGCCATGTTCCAACGCTGAAGATGATTGTCTTGCGATGTGCTAACACACTGCTCGCCCGTGGGAGAGATTCGGCATGCGATCAGCGGCGAATCGGCCTTCCACTGATGCAAGACGTGCGATTTGGTGATGTCCAAATCGATCATACCAACACCTTCCAAATCGGTTCGGCGGCAGGGTCAGCGATGGGCAACTCTCGCCCATCGACTATCAGAGATTGACTCGAATCGACGCCTACACCACGCAAGATCGTGTGGAAAATGTCCCCGTGATCGACTTGTCCCTCGGTGACCTCAGTTCCCTCTGCATTGGTTTGACCGAATACTCCTCCCCGAGCAATCTTTGCCCCGGCCATGACAACCGACCAAGCTTTGGACCAGTGATCGCGCCCATAGTACAGGTTGATATTCGGAGTGCGACCGAATTCGCTCAGTACGACGACCAACGTTTTTTCGAGCATCCCTCGTTGAGCCAGATCCTCGATGAAGGTCGCAAAGGCGATATCGAACTCGCCGACTTGCTCGATGTGAAAATTGAAATTGTCGTTGTGCGTATCGTAATTCGAATGGGTGATCTGAACAAAGGATACGCCATTTTCAAGCAACCGACGGGCTACCAAACATTGACGCCCCAGTTCGCTCTGGCCGTACATGTTCTGTGCTGCCTGGGACTCTTTGCTCACGTCAAAGACCTCTCTGCGCTCCATGAGTTTGAGGGCTTGTTCGTAAGAATGGGTGTAAGCGTCGGTGACCGCCGAGCGACGTTGATTTAAGTACTGCTCGTTGATCTTGCGACGCAGTTCGTGACGACGGGCTTCTGCATCGGCCGCAATCGCATCGGGCTTGCTCGAATTCTGAGGCGGCTTGTCACCACCCAAGTGGATGCTGTTGAACTTGGGACCCAGATAAGCCGCTTCGTTGCCTCGGCCTCCACCCCCACCGGGCGTGACGATGATGTGACCAGGCAATCCTGTTTGATCATCATGAAGCATCTTGGCTGCCACAGATCCAACTTGAGGATACTCAGCCGAAGGAGTTTGCCGACGCCCTGTGAGCATCATATAGGCACCCTTGCCGTGGTCGTCTTCTGAAGTGTTTACACCTCTCAAAAGACACAGATGATGCATCTGCTTAGCCGTCTTGGGCAAGAGTTCGCAAATGTGAATCCCTGGCACACTCGTAGGGATGGCCCTGAAAGGCCCCCCGGTTCGAGTCGATGGTTTGGGATCCCAGCTTTCAAGTTGGCTCAAACCTCCATGCATGTTGAAAACAACCACACGATAATCGTTTTTGGCAATCGGGTTTCCTGTCGCTTGCTTCGAAAGCGACGCGACACCCCCGAGGAAACCTGCAGCACCGATGCCTGTGCTCGCAGCGGCGAGAAACTTTCGGCGGTTGACCGCATGATCCACTCCACCACAGGCGTATCGAGCTAGCTTGGTCATGGTTATGTCCCTCGAATGGTTTTCAATAATAAGCTTTTTGATTGATTGAACGACTTAAGGATAGAGACGGAACTCCACCCCGGCAAGAATACCCCAAACCAGTTCATGGATCACCGCCGATTTCGTATCAGGACTCTTGCTGATCATCTCCGGTATCCATTGTAGTTCTGCCGCATGGGCTGGACGAGCCAGTAAACCTCGCGTGATTATTTGCGTGGCAGTCTGCGGATCGGGAGCCTGGATCGCAAGGTTGGTCAAGTTGGTGCCGCTGGGTGCCGCCCAACCATAGATCGAACCACCGTTGGCGACAAACAAAGCTTGATCGGGCGACGCAAAAAAATCATCGCTCGTTTGACCAACTCCCGAAGAGTAAAGGTTCGAAAAGGTATCGATGTTTCCTTGGAGCTTATCCCTTGCGGCTCGAACCGCTTGTAGCAAACGAGCCTGCTGCTGGGTGGCCAATTGGTCAGGTGGAAGATCCGCAGCCATAGGTGCGATTTTGTCGAGTTCGGCCCGCTCATTGGCAACATAATTGGTATGGATGTTGGTGGCCGTGAGGATCGACCAGCCGAACTGTTCAGGACTCAATGCCCGCTCGGGTGCGACTGAAAAGACCGCTTGGCAACTCTCGTCGACCTCGGCCTTGAGCAAGCTACACTCTTCGGAAAGCTTCGCCATTTGTGTTTCAACCGTTTGCATCGAAACCCGATGAGCATCGATGGCCGCCTGGTTCGCTTGAACTTTGCTCGTCATCGTGACGAGTTGTGTTTTGCTGTCATCAAACTTCTTTTGCATTTCAGCAAGCGTCGCTTGCATTTGTTTCATTTGCGTATCGACAGTACCCAACTGAGCATCTTTGGCAATCAAGCTCGCGTCGAACTGGGCGATCGCCGAATCGATGGCTGTTGGATCGGCAAGCAGCGACTTGGTCTCTGCTAGTTGTGTTTTGGTTGTTGAGAGTTTCTCTTTTTGGGCAACGAGTTCCTTCCATTTACCAACGATCGGTTCGAGCTCTTTTTTGGTTTGATCGATGGAACCTTGAAGACCGACGATGGACTGCTCGATGATCACCTTTTCCTTGTTGCTCGCGACGAGCATCTCTTGCATAGGAGTCATTTGAGTGGCGAGTTGCGATAGCTGTGCTTGGAAGCCGATCACCTCTGAGCTTCGGTCAAACCAATTCATGACCTGCCCAATTCGCTGAGCACGTTGCGAGAACATCGAAGCGGCTCGCCTGGCGGCTTGGAATGCCTCGCGAGATTGGGTCATAGCCACATCGGCTTGTCGAAGTTGCTGTTCGAGCGGAACGAGCCGATCGACAATCGCTTTCCACTGGCCTCTGTGGGTCTCTTTGACACTAGCGGCCCCATCTCGAGCCGTTGTGGCCGCGACGACCGCTTGCTCTGCGGCGGTCACTTGAGGCTTGAGCATTTCGATCTTGGCACGCGTAGCGGCGATGCTGTTTTGAATGTCAGGATCGTCTCCCAAAGCCTTGGCTTGTTCGAGCTTCACAGCGGCTTCGTCGAGCAAAGTGACCTTTTGAGCGATCGACTTGTGGGCATTGGTCGCTTTATCGAGTGCCGCAGTGGCCTCGGCCAACTTCTTATTTGCCTCATTAAAAGCGGCTTCCGCAGCATCGAGTTCGGCCCGAGTGGTGATTCGTGATTTTTGTATATCTCGCCAAGCATTTGCGGCGGTCTCGTAAGAGGTCTGCTTTTCCTTCCAGGCGGTTTCGGCTGTCGCGGCAGCTCCCTTTGCATTCGAAAGAGCATCGGTCATTTGGGCTCGCCATGCGATTGCCTCGGGGGACTGTGTCTGGAGAACGCCCCGAGCATCGGAGAGTTTATGGATCGGTGCAACGCGCCCTCGCTTGTAGGTTTCGCTCATAGCGATTTGTCGCAAAATCGCAGTCACATCGAAATTCGCTTCGACGAGCGAGTCGGTAAGAATCTTCAGAATCTCTGGATTGCTTGCAGGATTGTCAAAATGGTGCATATCCAGCGGATGTACCAGCCCTCGACCGAACATGATCGCCCAGAGTCGATTCGCCCAGTTCTCGGCAAAAACGCGGTTGGATGCTTGCAACTGGGCACCCAACAAAGACCGACGACTTTGAACCGGGGCGTTTGGAACACCGCCAAATGTACCCTCACGCGGTGCCGCTTCATAACGCTCATCAGGCGCTAAATACGGTTCAAAATGCTCGCTTTGGCCCGGGGCACGGCTCGCCGATCGGAACGGCACGCCTTTGTTAAAAACCGATTCGAAAGGGGCATCCCCTGCGGCCTTCTCGACGTACATTTGTAACTTTTGCTCAGCCCCCTTCTCGTCGGTCGTTTTGCCTTCGACCAAAGAACTTGCCGAAGCGTAGGCTAGCAGTCCATGGTAGTCTATTTGAAGGTAATCCTCGACTTGCGGATGATCATGGCACTGAGCGCACTGAAGATCCTTGCCAAAAAACACTCGACCAAGATCGCGAGCAATCGCATGCGCATCGCCACCGCGTTCCAAGAAGAATCGCTGCTGGGCCCGTGCCGATTTGTTCCACCATGTGCTCTCGACAATGCCTCGAAGCATCGCATCCAAAGGTGTCTTGGTATCGACAGCACTACGCAAATAGCCGATCCAAGTCGCGCGATCGACATGCTGATAGGCTCGACGTTGCAAAAGAGTTTTATCGTACCAATCGACCAATCGTTCACGATGAAGTGGATCTGCCAAAAATCGATCGACCCAGCGCGTCCAACGTCCCTCGGCAGGTTCCGCTAAAAAAGCATCGATCTCCTCGATCGTTGGAACCGTATTCCTCAAATCCAAACTCAAACGCCGCAGTGCTTGCGTCTCTTGGGCAGGCCCCGCCATAAGCCAAGGCATATCGGGACTGGCCGCAACATCGATCCTTTGCCATAGCGTTTCGATCTGGGCATGCGATCGCTCGATGTTCCAGAACGAAAACACCAGCAACAACGCATAAGCCCATGCAGCAGGTCGTAACGGAAAAAGTCCGCTCATGGTCCGACTCGATCTTTAGGCGGGTAATGGCAGGCAGGCGGGTCTAAGTCAACCCGGTGAAAAAACTCACAATTAATTTATCGTTGCTCGAAGAGCCCGAGTCAACCGGGAACGCTCGGCGAGACGACCTTCGCCCCTTTTTCGCCAGATATTTCGCCCAAAAGCCTTTCGATTCGAAAATCTAATGCTTCGATTTGGATCAAGACTTCGTCGTACCTGGCGTTCAATTCCGAGAGCCGATCTGGTTGATCGAGCTGAATCGACGAGCAATCCAAGTCGTCGTCTTGGAGCGATTCTGCGTTGGTCAATCCAAGATCGGCAGATGACTGTGACATTGTGCCTTAAGAATCCGATCGTTGCAGAGTCAATTACCAGGGTCGCGTTAGGCCTAATCGGATTCGACTGTCAACCTTAACAATCCGCACTAACTTACTAGGAATCCGGGTCGTGCGGATTTGGATTTTTATCCGCTTTAGGCAAGCTGGGTAAATCAGAAGTGAGTTTGCTGCTGGGTATCATCCGAGCGCTGAGCCCTAGGGATCGATATTGCTGATCGAATTCCCAAATAAACTCCTCACTATTCTCTCGAGGGATCGCAAGCGAGCCGACGGGGATCCCCCGCAAGGTGACGACACCAGAGAGAGCAGGGGGGTGATAATTGGAGGACAAACCGAGTGCCTCTTTCATCCATCAAGATGAGTTTGCCGGATCCAGAACGTTCGTTTCACGGTGGTAATTTCGATCCATCAATGCCATCGCCTTGAGAACTAAATCAGGATCGATCGAACTGTTTCTATCTTTAACGTTCGAACATACGGATCCTCGAATCCCGATCCAATCAGGATTGAGTTTGCGAAGTTGCGTTAGTCCATCGAGCCGGATGGAACCAGCCACTGCGATTTTCAGAGCATGGTCATGTGCCGAATCGATGATCCTTGCGATCTGACTTGGGGAAAGCAAATCTGTCAGAGTCGTTCCATCTTTGACTGCCGTGTCGATCAAAAGCTGATCGGTGCCTAAGGCGAGTGCTGCCTCCAAAATGTTGTCAAAATTCGGAGCTCGCACCAAAGACGCATCGGCGTAGTGAACAAGGATTGCTTGCTGGGGCCTGTGCATCGAACCAACCAAGCTGGTTAGACTGTCCATCCAGCGTTCAAGATCCTGGCAGCCTGCAAGTCCGAATTTGATGTGCCCATCAATGCCAAGTGCTTCGATCAGTGGCCAATCTCGATGGTGGTCCCAATCGCTAAGTTCGCCTCCAGCGAAACTCCAAGGCCTCATCGAATTCGATTCCTTGCTCATCATCGATGCCAAAGCGACCGAAAGCTCGATACTAGGTCGCCCTAGAGGCCCTTGCCGAGGGTCCTTCAGATCGACCCAAGGCACGTTCAAGTCTAACAACAGTTTGCATTCATCGAGTGTGTTTGCACTGACGAGAAGCTGGCAGGCCGTTGAATTGGACATCGATTATGGTAAAAACTAAGGAATGGCGTTCTAGAGAGATGGACTAGTATAGCGATTGATTCGCAGACTTTGAGGGGCAGCTTGGGGACAGACTTTCATTGGATCGAGGACTCGTCGGCCCTGGAGGACTGGTGCCGAGCCAACGAGCACTGCAAATTGTTAGGCTTCGATACTGAGTTTGTCTCCGAGGATTCGTATCGCCCAGAATTGTGTTTGATCCAAGTCGTAACCGATTCGGGAATCGCAATCATCGACCCTTTGGCCATCGACGAACTTTCCTGTTTTTGGCAAATGCTGCAATCACCGGATCGAACTGTTGTGGTTCACGCCGGTCGCGAAGAGACTCTCTTTAGCTACAGGGCAACAGAAAAGCTCATTCCGAATCTCTTTGACATCCAAGTCGCAGCGGGCTTCCTGGGGATCGAGTATCCAGCTTCCTACGCCAAGCTTGTGCATCGCGTCGTCGGCAAAAATCTGGACAAAGAGGAAACGCGTTCGGATTGGCGCATTCGGCCATTGACCCGTCGCCAACTGGAATACGCAGCACAAGACGTCCGAGATCTTTTGGCGATCCACGACGATTTTTCCAGAAGGCTACTTAAACATGGAAGACTCGAGTGGTTGCTCGAAGAAACACGAGCCAAACAAGCAGACCTCTATGAATACGAGTCTAGCGAAAATTGGCATCGAGTCAGTGGAGTGTCGGCTCTGTCGGGTACAAACCTAAGCGTCGCACGTGGGCTTTGGAACTGGAGAGATCGCAGAGCCAAAGAAAAAAATGTTCCAGCACGTCGCGTCTTGCGAGACGACCTCTTGGTGGAATTAGCCAGGCGTGGATCGACCGACCCGAAGCATCTGCTGTCGCTTCGAGGTATGGAGTTTCGAAACACCAAACCATTGATCCCAGAGATCGCCAAGGTGATCGAAGACGCCTTGAAGGATCCACCTCCTGTGTGGCCTAAGAAATTCAAGTATGGCAAAGGCCAACCACCCGGAATGCTGACACAGTTTCTCTCGGCAGCGATGGCATTTATCTGTCATCACAAACATATCGCACCGATGCTTGTGGCAACCGCCGATGACTTGCGGGACTTTGTCCAATATCGATTGGAGCCCGACTCGGAGTCTGACTCACCACCTGCGTTGCTCACGGGTTGGCGAGCCGATTTGGTAGGGCACGAACTCGATGAACTCTTGGCCGGAAAACTCGCGATCGTGCTGGATAACCCAAAAAGCCAAATCCCAATCAAGTTCATTACCGTCTGATACGTCTGATCTATCGTCCGCCGGAAAACTTCGCGTTGCGGCGGATCGTCGATGGAGTCGGTTCGCTGAGATTGAATTCTTCGAGCGAGAAATCCGCATCGATCTTTCTGACGCTACGCAACTGGATGTCGCCTCGAGAGGCCTCGATGTGATAGACCGCTAAAGTCAACTTGGCCGGATCGACGATGACCAATTGCTGCTGGCCATTGCTCAAGGTTGCGGTTGTCATCAAGTGAGTGGCCGTGGCGCTGCTGCTCGATGCGCCCACAATGTGGATGCCATGATTCTGCAACTCGGTGGGAATATAAGCCGCTGGCCCTTGTTGCTCGGGAACCCCACGTTGGTTCAAGCCCGATCGATCCGGCAAGGGAGGCAAGTCCGATTGACTGATCGATGGCGTTCGGTTGGCACAAAGTGCCAAAAAGACCGCAATCCCAAAAAGATAGCAGCTTGGTAAGGTTTTGGAGCTGATCATCGATTGTTCCTGCTAAAGCCGCCCATCGAGCCATTGAATCCTCAGTGATAACTCCATACATACAAACCCCCGGCTCGGACAAGCCCAATCTTGCCATCTGTCAAGCAATCGATTTGAGCTCTACAATCTTGACCGGCAATCATCTCTCGAATCGCTTTGCATCCACTTCAAGTCACGGACTTTATGCACCCGTTCGAAAAACACCTTCGAACCGACAATAACAACCTCCTTGCTCTGTCGATCCGTGGCGGGCTGTGGGTCGCGTCTATTCCCTACCAGTTGGTGGTCAATTGCCGAAACAAGGCTTATCAGTTGGGTTTGCTGCGAACCTATCGAGCAGGCGTTCCGGTGATTTCCGTCGGCAATATCACTGCAGGTGGCACCGGAAAAACGCCAGCCTGCGCGGCAATAGCCAAGTGGCTTAGGCGTCGCGGACTGCGCGTAGCTATCCTTTCTCGAGGTTATGGTGCCCTGGCCGATGGCCTCAATGACGAGGCTCGGGAACTCGACATCCTCCTGCCAGATGTTCCGCACCTTCAAGCTCCCGATCGAATCGAAACGGCAAGAATCGCCGTCGAAGAACTCGAGATGCAAGTGCTTTTGTTGGATGATGGTTTCCAGCATCGACGGTTGGCAAGAGACCTCGATATTGTTTTGCTCGATGCGACGAACCCTTTTGGCTGGGGACATTTGCTCCCTCGCGGACTCTTGCGTGAACCCCTTAAGGGACTTCGGCGGGCCGATCTTGTCATTGTGACTCGATCCGATCAGGTTACCACGCAAGACCTTGCGAATCTAAGAACCAAAGTGCAACGTGTGAATCCCAAAGCCGGTTGGGTCGAAGCCATCCATGCACCTGTGTGCTGGCGAAATTCCTCTGGACAAGAACTCCCGTTGGATCATTTCGCAGGTCAACCAACACTGGCACTCAGCGGCATCGGAAACCCAAGAGCATTTCTCAAAACCATCGAAGGTCTTGCGGGAACGATCGTCGATCAAATCCAATTCCCCGACCATCACCCTTATAGTCCCATGGATGTGCAAGGGATCCTAGAACGCATCAGCCAATGCAGTGTCCCGCCCCAAGCCGTTCTTTGCACGGGAAAGGATTTGGCAAAACTCTCCAGTGCTCAGCTTGGATCCATCCCGCTTTGGGCCCTGGAGATCGAACTCAAAGTCGTATCGGGCGACGAGGTTTTCGAAGAATACTTGGATCGCATACGCACAATCATCCAAGGGCAATAAAAAAAGGCTCCCGGACGTGAACGAGTCCCAGGGGGGACGGAGGACTACGAGCTTCCGGGAGCCAAAGGATCAACAATGACTCTTGCGAAAAATTGGCGAAGACAACCAAGGCAAATCCTTTCGCCTTGATCGCTCCATGGACTCTCGTTGGTCGTTAGCTAAACGGTGCTAGAGCGATCCGTGCTCATGCAACCCGGTAAGCCCTCTTGCGAGCGACGACTTTGAGTCTGCCAAATTCGCGAGTTAGTTTTCAAAGATCGATGGCGTTGAGCGTCGTGTCCAACGACAAGGAGCAACTTAGAAAAACTGGTAGCCTTGCGTCAACATCGATTTACAACGCCAACGGAAAAAAATACCAAGTCGTTGTAAAAACTTCTTTTGCTTGCAAACATCGAGTTTGGCTAGCAAATGAATCGGTAGAAGAACGCAAAAGCAATGCAATGTTAAGCTAGAGAGCTTGCGTCGGTTGCAAGGGAGACTGTATAAGCAAGGCCATCGTTTCGAAACGAAATTCGGGAACTTGTGGCAACGCAGAGCATCATTGGCACGTAGGTTGCGACTTATGTTGCAACGACAGTGGTTGCGGATAGGCTGCCTAAAAAGAGTTTCAGGAAATCAACTGGAAGCATCGATTCCGGTGAGGATTTAGGACGCCAAAATTCGTACAATTGGATTAATCGGTAGGAGACCAAATTCGATGGATTTGTAGAGAAGAACATCCGATGCAACGGGACGCTCGCAAAAAGCGTTGTCTCTTTGCAAAGTCGCCTTGACCCTTACGGATGGTCTTTCTCTGCGACATGGACTGCGAAGATTCCAAAGGGGTACTGGTGTGTGACTAGTACCACGGCGAGCAAATCCGCAGTCCATTCCACGAAGTGTTTACGGGGAGAGATAGAGCTATGGAGATTTCAAACAGTTTTTCCGTTTCCGGTGCCGACGCAGTTCGCGCTGCCTCCAAAGCAGCAGCTCCGAGCGAGGCTCAAGGTGTTGCAAACGCAGGCGGCATTCAAGAGCCTGTCGATCAAATCGAATTGTCCCCCGAGGCTCTGGCTGTCTCGGGTAGCCAATCGACAGAAACCTTCCGAGCCGACAAGGTCGCTCAAATGAAGGAAGCAATCGCTTCGGGTAAATACGACACCGACGAGATGCTTGAAAAGGCATTTGATCGAATGCTCGATCGTTACCTGTAAACCCACTGTTCTAAATTCGCTAGAGCCAATGGGCAATCGCCCATTGGCTTTCGTAGTGTTCTAGTTCAGTAGCGGTAGCAATGGTGGTTCTGGCGAACGGATCGAATCACCATCACTACAAAACCTCGCCTCAGCATACTCGGCGACTTGCTCTGCGGTTTCAAAATACATCTCATAAACCGCATCCTCATCGAACTCGCAGTTTTCGGTTGAATAACTGCGGCAGATCTGCGGACGGGTGTGGTAAATGCCACAGCGATGATCCGATTGCAAATGCTTGCAGGCTGTGTGCACTAGCAGATACCAAACCTCATCCTCGACAAAGACACTGGCTCGGTCATGCAATAGATACCAGCGCATGAAGTCGAAGTCTTGTTCGCTCGTCGGCTCCTCGATGGGCATGGCAAAGTAGCGACAGCATTTGGCTGTACAATAGTCGCATAAACATTCCGAACTAGGCACCTGGTCCCGTTTGGGAGTCTTTCCGTTGATCGTTTTGGCTGGAGTCAAAACAGGGTCGATGATCATCGAACTCATGGCTGATTTTTCTTGGAACTAGGTCTGCTTGGAATTGCGGTTTTGAAACACTCGAAAGATCATGCTCCAAAACCCTCCTACAATCAAGTCCCCAGGCAAAACCAGATGATCCCGCGACTCGATTCCTTGATCGGCCACTCAGAAATCCAGGATTTTCACCAAGCCCTGGGTGCCAGACCTCCAAAATCGATCCGTCCAAGAATCGACCGGAGCGGAACGACTCTTCCCTTCGAAACCACGCCAGTGCCTTGGTACCCCTTAGGCCTTCAACTCCTCGACCCGACGATTCGCCCTGGAGGCTTCTTGAATTACGCTGCTGCGGATTACTACATCCAAGACTCCGCGTCCATGCTCCCTCTTGCGATGCTCGATATCCAGGCTGCTGATTGGGTTTGTGATCTGTGCGCTGCCCCAGGCGGCAAAGCCTCGGCCATCGCCGAGAATCTCGGATCCGATGGGTTCTTACTTGCCAACGAAGTTATCTCAAGTCGACTCGATGTGCTCCGGTTTGCGCTTTCGCGAACCGGTCGTGCAAACTATGCGATCAGCAACCTCGATCCAGAACCCCTAGCCGATGCCTTGACCGGCCGATTTGATAAAGTCCTCGTCGATGTTCCATGCAGCGGTCAATCGCTACTGGGCAGAAAACGCCAATCCGAGAGCAGTTTCTCAGCCAACCATGTGCAGCACTGCGCAGCGAGGGCCAAAAGGATTCTCGCAAGTGCTATTCGTTTAGTACGTCCAGGTGGACGTCTTGTTCTTTCTACCTGCACTTTTGCTATCGAGGAAAACGAAGACCAAATCGATGCCATTCTCGAAGCTTACTCAGATTCGGTTCGGACTGTGGAATTCCCCGCACTCAAACAGTGGGAGTCTGCGATCCACAAAGACTGCTATCGCCTATGGCCCCATCGCGACCACTGCGCCGGTGGGTTTGCCGCTGCCATCGAAATCACTCGTTCGATCGAACCTAGCTCGCACCTCCAGATCCAGCCTAAATCCGATCGACGCAGATCGAGTCAAAAAGGTTCAATCAAATCACCTCGGTCGAAGTCCAAGCTTACGAGCCCCGAGCAACTTCTTGGCTCGCTTGGTGAGCTTCGCGTCGAAACGCGTTTTGAGAACTCAATCTGTTTCGGATATGAACCTGGCGCGATGCGATTTGTCGAAGAATTCGGAAGCCAGTTTGCCCAAGGACTTCGAATTGCCGAGCTGAATTCCGACCGCATCGAACCTTACCTAGGCCTAGCAATGCTTGCGCCTAAACTTTTTGAGCCTTCTCATGTGCTTCAACTCGACACACTCATGGCCGAGTCATTTATGCTTGGACAGACGCTCTCGAAGCAACCTGAGACCGACAGTCCAAAAGCAACTCCATGGTGCGTTGCGCAGTGGGATGGCAAACCGCTTGGTTGGGTCAAGAATGTGTCGAACCGATGGAATAACTATTTGCCCACTTGGGCTCGATTCACGAGCTTTTCGAAGACCGGCTCGCCGAACTCAGACGAAGAGCAACACGAATGATTCGCTCGGCAGCTTGCTGCACCTGCTCGATGGTTGTTTCCCATGAAAGACTCAGTCGTATCGCACCTTGGATGACCTCCTTAGGTAATCCCATCGCTTGGAGAACATGCGAAGGTTGACTCGATCCGCTGGCGCAAGCCGAACCAGTACCACATGCAACACCTTCGCGATCCAGAGCCAATTGCATGAGCTGGCGATCCACTCCAGGAAACGAGACGCTGATGGTATGTGGCAACCGAGGCGCATCAGGACCCAGAACAACAGCCTTAGGAATCTGATCCATCAAAAGTCTTTCAAGGAGTTCTCTACATTGAAACATTCGCTCAAAACGCACCTGCTGCTGATGGATCGCAAACTGAGCGGTCATTGACAAGGCGCTGGCCAGAAATGGGCTTTCGGTGCCTGGACGAAGGGCCCCTTGTTGAAACCCACCGTAGAGCATGGGCTCGAATTCGATCCCGTGTTTGACAATCAGGGCACCAATCCCTACTGGGCCATGCATCTTGTGGGCAGTGAGCGTTAGTGCATCGACATCCAGAGCTTGAAAGTCGACTGGGATTTTTCCGACAGCCTGCACGGCATCGGTGTGGACAGGGATTCCGGCGGATTTGCACAATCCAACGGTCTCTTGGACAGGTTGCAAAACGCCCGTTTCGTTGTTGGCAAGCATGATCGATACGGTTGCGATCGCATCGCCTTGCTCGATCCACTGAGCGAGCGGATGGATATCGATTTGACCATTTTGTCTGCATGGCAGGTATCGAACTTCCCTGCCCTTCTGCTCGAGCCTTTGAGCCATCGCCAGAACGCTTGGATGCTCAATCCCAGATACCACAAGGCAACCTTGGCGTTTGGCGGTCAGGCCGCAAATTGCCAAGTTATTCGATTCGGTTCCCCCGCTGGTGAAGATTGCCAGGTCGCTCTCCATCCCGCGAGTCCGGGCTTTGATAAGGGTCAAAAGACTTTCTCGAGCATCCTCGACGATACTTCGAGCAGATCTACCCGGTGCATGCTGGCTGGCTGGGTTAACGTAGCGTTTGGATAGTATTTGCGCGAGGTGATCAGCGACCATGGGGTCGATCTGTGTTGTCGCGTTATTGTCGAGGTAAATCACAATCGGAATGGTCTTGGCGATGAACGAGGCTCAAAAAGGGATTTTCATCCGTGCCGTTTTCTTTTCAATCTAGCACGGGGTTATCACATTGTGCCCCGTTGGGGTTACCATCCGGTTTAATCACTTCGCTGCTTGGTTTGGCACAGACAAACTGAGGGCTTCAGTGAGTCGATCCAAAGCGTTGGCGGTCGCAGTCGTGTAGATCACGTGAGCCGTTTGACGGTCATTGAACTCTTTTCTAAGTTCCGCAATATCGGCATCCGTAATCTTCGTTGGCTGACAAGTCAGCTTATCGGCAAAACGTATCGCCTTGGCTAGACCTTCTGGCAAGATAGCTTGGCCTCTGGAATCCCAAAGTTTCATCTCTTGCTCAGAAACCCCAAGCTGCTTTGCAAACTGTGCTGCCATGCTCAAAGAACCCGCAGATCGGTTGCAACGCGCCGTCGTCCAGCAAATCGCCGCCTTGATCTTTGGATCCAGTTCGGTATCGCTGAGCATCTCTGTCCAAGCCTGAACCATTTCGGGACCCGCAGCAGGCAACGACGCAATGGCACGATGCCAATCGTTAATCGTCGCTAGATCTTGCTTGAGCGTCTCGGCTGCAAACTCCTTGGAAGACAGCACGACGCGGGGAGTTCTAGTCGCTGCAACTTGGAATTGCTTTTGACATTCCTCCCAAGTCCATGGCAAGGGGCGAACGACATCCGAGCCAGCAACGACGATCGATTCTCCTTGATCCCATTTGGAATCCGTTGGCGAATCAAACTCGACCGTCTCTCCTCGCATCTGGGAATCTTGCGGAAGTCCCATCGAATCGGTCCAACGATTCATTGAATTGAATCGAGCGATGCTGTAAACCAACTCGACAATCTCCGCATCCGAATACTCGGACTTCATGGCCGCAATATCTCGATCGCTGATCGCAAAGGGCAAGACGGTCATCTTGCGAGCCAACTCGACCCCTCTGCGAGTCCGCACATCGAGTACATCCCAGTTGCGGTCTAAGGCCCCGATCTGATCATCAGTCAGTCCTGCCACCTTGAGTTTATGCTCTTGATGGCCGAGACAGTAGTGGCAATTGTTTCCACGAGATACGACCCAAAAACACTGAGTCTTAAGTTCGTAGGATACTTTTGATTGCGCTTCGTTGCCCCATCGTTCGGCTTGCAACCAAGATTCGGGCAAGTAGTAACGCCTTGCCCTTCCATTGATGACATTCGAGCTTGCGGGGTTCGTGCCACCTGGAACCGTCTCGGGGACTGGGAGTCTCGGGGTTCGCTCTTTGAGCTCACCGAGCACTTTTTTTGTCTCCGAACGGGTCTTGGGGATCGCTTTAGACTGCACTTTTGCGCCGTCTTCGGCACACACAGATGCAATCCCAAGCAAAAAAACCAAAGCGATGGTTGCAAAGGATCTCTTCATGATTCGTCCTCGGTATTCGATTAGGGGGCAACTTCGGAGAGATTTACAACTTCGCCACCGTTTCGGGTACCCAAAGCTCGATAGATCACCAGATCAATATTGGCAGAGACATTCTGAGTCGAACCATCGCACAGAGCCATATTCACCAAGTTCGCATGCTGTGAGTTGGCAGTCGTCATGATGCGTCCGGGAGGGAACATGCACGAGCGGCCGTTCGGGTTATTGATGTGGTAGTACTCGGTCGTCGAATGGTAACCTCGGATCCATGGTGCTCCAATGTCCGAAAAACCTTGTTTGCTCAAGTCATCGACGTTGACTGCTAGGCAATCGCGGAGAGCTTCGTCTGCCGTCATCGCGTTGGTGCCAGGTTGGAACGTATCGGTCTTAGGTGTGGATCTGTTTTGCGCAAAATCCCCGGTCAAACGTTCGCCGATGGCAGCCGTGGTGCTCAATCCGTCAGTGATCGAAGCAAGCTTCAGAAGCGAGTCGCGAAAGAAGACCCCGTTGCAGTCGGGAACCTGGGGCAGGGGGGCAGCAGTCGTTCGGTTCCAAAGAGGTATGGTGCCAGAATTGACATAGTAGTTATTTGCACCGCCTGCGGTGCCTGGGATAGCCGTGGCAGGATCCGATGGGCAACGGAACGTGGCGACGCTCGTGAGTCGTGCAACATCATTGAGCGGATCGTTCCAATCGACCCCAAAGTTAATCAGTGCATAGGTCGAAGTTGCTTCCATAAAAGGTAGCAGCCGAGCATGGACAGAAATGCCGCTGGCAGGTCCCAAACGATCGGCCGTTCGAGAGATTCTCGATGCCGGGAGACGCTTGTAAGCCGACTCATAGTTCAATGCAGCCAAAGAAATCTGACGCATGTTGTTGCTGCATGACATGCGGCGGGCAGCTTCTCGCGCCGCCTGAACAGCTGGCAAAAGCAATCCAACGAGGATACCGATAATGGCGATGACAACCAGAAGTTCTACCAAAGTAAACCCTGACGAACGACGACCGCTAGAAGACATAGAAATATGTGTATGCATGATAATAATTTCGTTTCTTGTAGAAAAAGAGGTTTGGAAAAACAATCGATCAAGGCGTGTCGTCGAGTGCTTTCACGCATTGAACATGAAAGCACTTGCGAGATCCTTCCAACCTACAAGCCTTTCACCGAAGAGGTTCAAGACAGATCAAATAGGTTGGATCCAAGGCGGTGCTTTAGAGGCACATCGACCGAGGTGGTCTTTCCAAGAGCCCAAGCGTTGGGCTTAGAAACGCATCACAGAGGTTTGCAATCGAACTGTCCAGAAGTGGCAAAAGAACAGCCTCTGGCATTTCGCAAAAGCGGCATATAGGGTTTGAGTTTGTCTTGATGACGGGCGATTGCAGTGGGATACTTGGTTGCTTGTCATCCTTGCAATGGCAGGAAGAACAGGGCCGGTCCGTCTCGTGAGTCATCTGGGGAACCAAAGGGGTCTCAGCTCCAGTCTTCGATCCAACTTCAGGAGAAAAGAAGGAGCGTTCGAGCTTGATCAGCTCGGCGTTGGTCGCATTTCGCCATACCATTTGACGCGTCGAGGAACCACACTTGGCAAACGCATCGGTCGACATCCCGATGCAAATGCTGATCATCAACACAAGATGAGTGAGCTTTGCGAGGGAGCATTGAGACCAAGAACCCAAAACGCTAGGCATCCCCCACGTAGAGGGGGTCGCTGATTTTCGATTTGATGACCGAGGATGGGACATCGCAACCGACCGCAAATTAGGTGGATTTGGAGGGGATTGGAAAAGTGACGAGAATCAGAGAATGTCATTCTCGGATTTGTTCCATGATTCGGTCCAGGAGCCCCAATGTCAACCGAGAATTAGAAAATTATCTTCGATAATTAGAATCCATGCGATCCTGAGCGTCGCGATTGAGCATTTCGTACTGTGGGTCACGGTGCTCGTAGTCGACAACCATCCACTTGCCTTTCTCTTGTTCGAGATGGATTTTGACCCATCTGGGGACCGAACCGGAGTTTCCATCTCGCGATGCACGGACAAAAACATTCATGCGGATGGCTGCGGTTCTTGGGTTTTTCATTCTGCCGAGGTCGATTCCATGGATTTTTTTGATCCTCACGGATTCAAATTGCACGGTCTCGAGTTGGGTTTTGAGGCTCCTGAGGCTCTCGCTGGCATCTGGATGAACGCAAGCAGTGACATCTTTGAAGCGGTTTGCTTCGAGGTCTGCAGCGATTTTGGTCATGAACTGGCTCAAAATCTCTCGATCGGTTTGAATGCCGATGTTGACTACCAAGCTCAGCAATGTAGCCAGGGCGATGCCCAGACTCCACTTCCAAAATGCGCCCCTTCCAGACTCAAGCCAAGCATAGACCAGTACGCCCGATAGAAACGAGCCTAACAAACCGATGATCCAAGGCGACTCCAGGAGGTACTCTTGCATGGTTGGCTCGGGAACCTTAGGCAGTAGAAGAGAAGTTGCATCATCGCACACGTTGCTGGAATTTTATCTTGCATGGTTCTTTTGGCAACTTCCCGGCACGCAGGGCTTTGACCCATGAACCTAGAGACCTACGGCAAACGCGGCGAAAATCGTCGGATTGGCCGGTTCGAAGTCATTGTCGAAGCAAAGCATCAAAAGCCGTCTACCGTCGGGGAGTTTGGGCCCCCAAGTGATCCCTTCGGGTTTTTCAGGCGCATTACTACCGGCAAAACCGTAGGCGGGATTGAGCAGATCGATCAGTAGGGTTTTTCGGATCACTATGGTTCCTTCGGGTGGCCCTTGACGCATCGAACTTGCTTGGGTGATGTCGGTCGCTCCAGAGGCATCGGCCAAGTAGATCCGTTTTATCTTCGCTTTATCTCCCGCATTGCTATCCCTTTCGAGTATTAAGAAGCGGGCTGCGTCGACCCAAAGAACCTCGCTGATTCCGGTCGATTCGTCATCGAGTTTGTAGGCCCACTGTTTGCTTTTTCCAGAATCTGAATCGATCACGATCCATCGAGTCCAAACACCCAAACATTTATTTTTTTCGATCCGTCCATCTTGCACCAGAGGGCCTTGCATCACACCGACGATCGTCTTGCCATCGGGGCTCAGAGCGATGCCTTCGAGTCCTCGATTGCTAAAGGCACCTTGGGTAAACGCAGGATTGAGCTTTTCGCTAAGTTGAAACGCTTTTGGTAGTGCAAAATTCTTGATATGTTTGCCATCGTTGGTAAACAGGTCGATATACGGACCGTATTCATCGCTGATCAAGACCCCGGTGTCGCCTAGGACTCGGATTCCCTCAGGATCATAACTTGGACATCTTTGGGGCTTATCCCAAGCTTTCAAAACCGACAAACTACCGGTCATTGATTCTCCGGATGCATCTTTGAGCATCGCGGTGCGTTCGAGCTGGAAATCGATCGAGCGTTTTTCTGGATCGAGTTTGAGCTGGACGAAATGAAAACGGCATGGAAACGATGCCGCGCCATCACCGGCACCGCGATCGGAAAGAACCACATAACGGTTGTCCTTGCCCGTGTAATCGATGGCTGAAAGTCCGCCGAAAGCATTGATCGGCGTGTTGGTCTCAAGCATCCCACTGAGGCCGCTGTTATCGGTCAAATCTCCCGAAAGCCTCGTCGAACCTAGAAACTCAACTTGGCCAAAAACCGGCAGTATCCCCAACAGGCAAAACCATCCAACCGTAATCGCGAAAAGGGATCGATCCATCCTTGCAAAACTCATAAGAGGACAACTTTCTAGCGTATGCGAGTGGGTACACCCACAACAGTTCCTGAATTCACCATCAAAAAGAGCTTACACAAGCGATTGTGTAAGCTCTTGAAAGTATTGAGAAAGTCGATTTTTTTACAGACCGACTATCGATGATTCCACATGGCTTAGTCTTCGAACTTGCCGATGTCACCGCGATCCCTGGTGCAAAGTGCGACGAACGAAGGACCTGCAATGTTTGCTGAGATGAATTGCACGGAACCGTCACCGACGACGAAGTGGGCACCCGAACCGTGGAAGGCGTAGAACTCCGAATCGTTCGTGCAATTCATGAAGCAGTTACCGACAATGGTCGTGGCGCCCGAGCTGTTGGTGCTGTTTTGCTGACCATCGGCACGCGATCCATCAACGCTAAATCCTCCGTTGATATCAGCCCATCCCCATCCGTCGACCACGACGTTGGTTCCTGAAGCAATGCCAGAACGAGGGTTAGGAACCTTTCGACCACTTACCCACATCGAAGGACGACCGGCACCTTCTCCGATGACCAGGGTGTTGGAGAGCCCGTCGATAATGGTCGCCAACTTGACCCCATCTGGACCGCGCCCCATCGCGCCCATAACTTCACGGGTACCGATGCTCGGCAGTCCCGCAGCGACGAATGCTGCATTTCGAACGGCATTGATCGAACCGTAGTCGGAGTAACCCCAAATCGGAGTGTCGGTACGCAAATTATTCGAGATCGCTGCGTAGAGGTTTTGAGGTGGGACATCTCGAGGAGTTGGAGCCGATGGGCAAATCATGATTGGAATTTGCGTTGTGGTTACCACATCGTTGGCCGCAGCATACCAAGGAATGTTGAAGTTGTATCGGCTGAAGCTCGGGCCTTGTTCGATCATTGGAAGGATCATCGCAGGCCAAGATACTTGAAACACAGCAGGTGCTGTCAAGCTGATTCTGCTTGGTGGGAGTCGCTTGTAAGCACTCTCGTAGTTCATCAAAGCCAGCCCGAGTTGCCTTGCGTTGTTCGAGCAACTCATACGGCGGGCTGCCTCGCGGGCTGCTTGTACGGCTGGCAAAAGCAATCCAACCAAAATGCCGATGATCGCGATGACCACGAGCAGTTCAACCAATGTAAACCCTGAACGACGCACCAATTTGTTTCGCTTCATTTCTTTACGCTTCCTCATGAATGCTTGAGGCGAACCGTCCGAGTCTCCATCCGGAGCCCCACTTTTTCCAGATTTGCAAGTCCACTGCGGCCTGCATTCGGTAACCTGGAAGTCCCCTCTCAATGAGATGCAATCACTTTATGCGCCAGAGCTAGCAAAAGAGTGAAGCAAGGGTTAGGTTTGTGTTAAGAAATGATGAAGAAGAACTCGTTTTGTTAACGATTGATGAGCCAACGATGAATTTTCAAGCGTTTTTGCAGTGGTTTTGCGCCTAGGCGTTCGAAACCACATCCCAAGCTCTTCCTACTGGTCGCGGTAGACTTGCGTGCTTTCGTCCTTGATGACAGGGACTGCTCGAAGCTGACTCTGCAACGAAGCTCGCAGAACCTGCGTTCCTTCACGAGTGTGCTTGACTCCAACCTTGACGACGACCTGTTGTTTCGAGGCCAGACTTGGGATTGGAGCAAAGATCACCTGCCTTCCGTTGACATCATACTTCATCGGGGAGTTGACTTGTTCGATGGATGCTCCCTCGGGGGCTTCAACCACCAGGCGTACTTGGGCATCGGGGCGTGTCCCGATGTTGTTGATACGGATCGAGTAGGTGGTCATGCCAGCGACTTCGATCGGGTCGTTGTCGTCATCGATCTCGAAGGTCAGTTCGCTTTGCCCTTCGACGATTACCTCTCGTTCCGTAGGTTCGGCCCGAACTCCTTCGCCATCGCTGGTCATGGCAATTGAAAATCGCCCTTCTTCCACCGGCAGGAGTACCATTTCGGTTTTTGCCTTCGCGCCCGCAGCGAGTTCCAACAGATTCCAGGCCACGGAGTGCTGATCGGGTAAGTAAGTGCCTTCGTTCGAGGCGCTGATAAAGTTCATGCCTCGCGGCAATCGAGCGGTGATGTAAAGGTCTTTGGCCGTCGCCGTTCCGATGTTCTCAATGACCGCTTCGTAGGGAGCAGGTCGTTCAAGGTGTCGCAATTTGGGACCAACGATTTGCAACTGCAACTTTGGTGCTTTGACCTCGATCGGATAAGCCGATTCGGCCGTAGCGCAATTGGCCGAGGTGGCACGAACGACATTTGATACTTTGCCAGCGCTCAATGCCATGAGTTCGATTTCAAAACGCATTGACTCTCCAGGTGCAAGATCTCCGACATCCTGTTGCAATGCACTGGCACCAGTGACGTGCCGAAAGACCTTGGGCACATCCTCTTCGAGCCTTACATCCCGAGCCACACCGGTTCCACTGTTGGTCACATCGATGATGATCGTCGCAGAGTCCCCACCGAGCATCTCGGCCACAGCCGTTTGCTTGATCGAGAGCCGTGGCTGAGTGCTGATGGTTCGTACCGAGGCTTGCGCCGCGAATTTAACACTCGCGACCGATCCGATCTCCCCCTCGGTCTCGGGCACAATTTCCATGCTGATGGTGGCTTCCTGGCCGGCAGCAAGTTCCCCAAGATTCCATGCAAGTCCATCGTTTCCAACGCGTTGAGCTTCAGGAAAAGCTCGAACGAAACGCGAGCCCTTAGGGATCGCATCGGTGACTTGAACATCAAAGGCTGTCGCATTGCCAACATTTCGAACAACCGCCGTGAACGTTGCAGCAACTCCGACTTGGACTTCCTGAGGTGCTCGCTTGTGAATTTCCAAACTTGGGTTCTGCGAACCTTCAAATTGACGCGAACCGGGTGTCGAGGTTGCCTTGGACCAGCCTGTTGCATCCTGCGAGGTCAAAGACGGTGGGTCGTTGGAATCACTAGCGATACTTCGCCCACTCGGTGATGGTGGTGGTGATGCCGTGGGTATTGCCGGAGGAAATGCCGGCGGAGGTGGCGATGGCAAAGCCGCTGGCGTTGGTGGCGATATAGTTGGAAATGCTGGGCCAAGCACAGGATCTGATTTGGGATTATCAGACGCTACAGGAATCGACGGGGGCAATACTGCCGAAGGTACTGGATTGACGGGTACCGACACGACAGGTGGTTGGCTAGGCGGCGCTGCCAATGGGGCAACTTCCGGGAGCGACGGCAGGGACACCGCAGGTGGAGCACTCACTGGGGCCCCCCCCGGTGGCAATAAACTCGGTGGCGCTTCGACCTTGGGTCGTGGGGCAACAATCCGCGATGCATCAAATTTCGGCGGTTCGCCCACAACAGGAACTGCAGCCTGTCCAGAGACTAATGCAATTTCTGGGATATCTTGAGGCGGTAGTTCGTTGGCCCAATCGCCAATACTCGCAGGTTCTGGAACCGGAGGCAAACTCGGTAAAGCCCCACCATCCGAAGCGATCGCATCGGAATCAACAACAATGGGCTTAGCCAAGATGGCCGAATAAGGCGCTTTTTCTATATCTGGCAGGGTGCTCGTGACACGAGCATCGCGCTGGGCGATGGCCATTGTCAAAACAACCAGCAACCCCGTAAACGTGGTCGCTGCAGCTATGAATGCATATCGCGACATCTACCAATGACCCCTGATCTAATACTCGATCCGAAATTCCTTTTCCTGATCCAACCAACCCCAGGTTCATAGCAAAACCAAATCAACAATCGAAAGACCAATTCGAACCAATCTCTCAGCTAGCAATCCCCACATGGAGTCATAGAAGACAGACTGATGCTGAGTTCCTGTCGTAAAACTCTTTGGGCAATGCTACACTTCGTGTGTACAGAGCCGATCCCCCCCTCCTATTTCCCACCTGACATGACCCGATTTGTCGTTCGTCTCTCTCTAGGGCTAGGGCTTTTGCTCCCTGGCACGATGGCTTTGAGCCAAGACCCCTTGGACGCAGAGTTATCGAGTCTTTGGGCCGAGAAAATTCTCCCCGTGATGAAAACTCACTGCGGTGAGTGCCACATGGACGGTGCCAACGAAGCGGGGGTAAATTTGGGAGACTACTCGACCCTCGAAAAGATTCGCTCCCACGAGAGCACCTGGGAGCAAATCCGAGGGGTCATTCGAGCCGAGGCGATGCCTCCTCCAGAGTCCTCGAAGATGACCTCTGAGGAACGTGCTTTGGTATCTCGATGGATCGAGCGGTCACTCCATGAAGTTGACTGCAATCACCGACCGGCGACCCCTGCCGTGACGGTGCGGCGGTTAAATCAATTCGAGTACGACAACACAATCAGGGATATCTTGGGGGTGGATTTCAAGCCTTCCAAAGAGATCGGTTTTGTGTCCGATGATGTGGGCAATGGATTCGACAACCAAGGTGAAGTTCTCACTCTCGCACCGATCGCATTGGAGAAGTATCTTCAATCGGCTGCGTTGATCTCCAAAAAAGTGATCTCTTTGGATCGCGAGTCGTTTCGCAAGCAGAGTTTCGAAGGGGAGTATATCCCTTACGGCCAGTCGCTGAGCATTCCGCTTTACATTGCTTCCGGCAAGTACACCGTGAGCATACGCACCCGTTTTGGGGATGACCAAAAGGACAACTGCAAGGCCAAGTTGTGGCTCGATGAAACCCTGATATCGGAGTGGGAAGTTGCGCCTAAGGACGAGACTGCCAAATACGATTTTGAAGCCACAGATGGAGATCACGTGCTACGCGTGGAATATGCCGACGATTCAAATCCAGAGAATCGAGGGGCAGGCAACAGACGCTTGATCGTTCATTCAGTACGACTCGTTGGGCCCGAACAGGGTGATCCTGCTTTTCCGAAAATCCATCAGCAAATCGTGATTGCAACGCCTCAGGACAAGGATCAGCCTGATGCGATGCCGATCGGTTTTACAGAAGCCACCCGCAGAGTCTTCAGTCGATTGCTTCCCAAACTCTATCGCCGTACAGTCAGCCAGGACGAGGTTCATGCGGTGATGATGATTTGCCAAAAAGCTTCGGATGCCGGGTGCAGTTACGAAGAGTCGCTGCGGTACGGATTGCAAGGTGCACTGGTCGCTCCGCAATTCCTTTTTCGCTCCGAGAATTTGGTCCAAAGCGATGGAGTTCGCAGACTTGATGATTTCGGAATCGCGACCCGATTATCGTTCTTCCTATGGGCATCAACTCCTGACGAAACGTTACTTAAACTAGCCGCAGAAAACCGACTCCACGAACCCGAGGTATTGCAAGGCGAAGTGTTGCGGATGCTCCAAGACCCCCGCAGCGATTCGCTCATCACAGGATTTTTTTCTCAATGGCTCGGACTTAGGAATATCCAAAAGATCGACATCGACCGAGATAAGTTTCCGATGTGGTCGGATCGATTGCGCGCATCGATGATCAAAGAAACGGAGATGTTTTGTAAGCAACTTATGCAGGAAGGTTCGATCGAAGATTTCCTCACTGCAAACTACACCTTTGTCAATCCGAGACTCGCAGAGTTCTACGGTGTCGAGTTCGACGGCCAACAACCATCCGAAATGTACAAACGCCGACCCGGAAGAAACGATGGCGATCCACGTCGCCAAGGCCTCTACGAGCAAGAGGATCGTTGGATCCGAGTGACTCTTCCAGAGAATCGCAAAGGGGTATTGACCCAAGCAGCAGCTTTGGCCCTGACCTCGAATCCGACACGAAGCTCTGCAGTCAAGCGGGGTAAGTGGGTTTTGGAGACCGTACTCGGTGATCCGCCCCCATCGGCTCCCCCGAACGTTCCTTCGCTCGAGCAAGCCAAAGCCGACGATAAGGCGTCCTTGCGAGAGCGTCTTGAAATCCATCGATCCAATCCTAGTTGTGCGGGTTGTCACAAATTGATCGATCCGATCGGCTTGGGATTGGAAAATTTCGATGCGACCGGACGTTGGCGCGACAAAGAGGACGGTCGGGATATCCTGGCCCAAGGAGCCTTGGTCGATGGAAAAACCTTCACAGGCCCGACAGAACTCATCAAAATTCTCTCCGATAGAACCCCGGATGTCGCCAAAAACTTCACCCAACGCCTGTTAACTTACGCCCTAGGCCGAGGTTTACAGCGGGCCGACGGTTGCGATGTCGATAAAATACTCACACACGCCCAGCAAAATCGATATACAATCAAATCAATCATTTTGGAGATTGTCCAAAGCGATTCCTTCCTCCAACGCTCCCCTGACCTGCCCCAAACACAAGCCAATCGGAACTAAAACGATGAGCGCCGATCCATCCCTACCAACAGGTTCCTACAACAGCTCAATGCGACTCAACCGTCGTACGGTGCTTCGAAAAATCGGCATCAACGGCATCGCCGCGTCGATGGCTCTGCCCATGCTCGATGCGATGCGTCCGGCAAGTGCCGCACAAACCGTCGAGCGACCTGTTCGGCTTGCATGGATTTTCTTTCCCAACGGAACCAACGCCGATCGCTGGGCGCCCCAAGGAACCGGTTCTCAATGGGAACTCTCCCCAACCCTTGAACCGCTTGCCGACTGCCGCAATGACTTCAATGTCATGAAAGGTTTGGCTCAAGTCAACGCGCAGTCGCTCGGCGATGGTCCTGGTGATCACGCTCGAAGCGCCGCGGCTTATCTTACCGGTGCGCATCCGTTTAAGACTGCAGGATCGAAGATCAAAGTTGGCCGCTCGGCGGATCAAATTGCTGCCGACTCCTATGGACGCAATACCCGCTTGGCCTCGATCGAACTGGGAACCGAAGAGGGCCGCGATGCGGGCTCTTGCGATTCTGGATACGCTTGTGCTTATTCGAATAACATCTCTTGGCGAAGTGAGACACTGCCAACGGGGAAAGAGATTCAGCCCAAACGTGCTTTTGATCGTCTCTTTGGTGTTGCCGGTGGAACCGACGCCAAGGAGCAAGAACTCAAGTCAAGCATTCTTGATTTTGTAAGCGACCAACGCAAACATCTCTCCCGTCAAGTTGGGGCAGAAGACTCTCGCAAACTCGACGAATACTTTACCAGTGTCCGAGAACTCGAACAAAGAATTTCTCGATTCTCGACCCCCATCGCCTTGCCTGAAGGAACGATTGCACCAGCGGAAAAACCAAGCGATGTCACCGAGCATATTCGCCTTATGTACGACCTAATGGTGCTTGCATTCCGCACCGATACGACTCGTATCGCAAGCTTCATGCTCGCCAACGAAGGGAGCAATCGAGCTTTTCCAATGATCGAGGTCAAAGACGGCCACCATCAACTCTCGCACCACGAGAACAAGCAAGACAACATCGAAAAGATCGCCAAGATCGATCGCTATTACTGCGAGCAATTCGCATACTTCCTCAAGAAGATGCGAGAAACCCAAGACGGTGAGGGGAACTTGCTCGATAACTCCCTAATCGTTTACGGTGGGGCAATCAATGATGGCAACCGACACGACCACCACGATCTGCCTATCTTGCTCGCCGGTCGCGGTGGAAGAAATCTTGCTACCGGAAGAATTCTTGAGTATCCCAAAAATACCCCACTGAATAACCTCTTCCGAACGATGCTCGATAATGTCGGTGCGGATCGAGGTGACTTCGGCGACTCGACCGGAATCCTGCAACTCGGCTAACCGCCCACCGAGGTGTAACTGCCAAGCGGATCCATTTTGTCGTTTCTCAACCCAAACACCATTTGGATAACACCGATGGCTAGCTATCTTTCGGCGTTGGCACAGTGTGGCTTTGTATCCTCTGTGCTTTTTTACTCAACGATCGGTTTTGCCCAAAACTCCAACGAGGATCGTGCTCAAGCTTCCCAAGAGCAACTGGCTCTCTTTGAGAGCAAGATCCGTCCGGTGCTCGTCGAGAAGTGCTACAATTGCCATTCGCAGGAGGCCGCTACCAAGGGGAAACTCAAAGGTGGCCTCTATCTCGATAGCAAAGACGGACTGCTACGCGGAGGTGACACTGGTCCGGCCTTGGTCATCGATAAGCCCAACGAGAGTCTGATCCTCAAAGCTCTGCGTTACGAAGATTACGAGATGCCGCCATCGGGCAAACTTCCTGCGAGTGTCATCGAAGATTTCGAGCGCTGGATCGCTAACGGTGCGGTAGATCCAAGACGCGCTGAGCAACCGATCAAACAAACCGCGATGGACCTTGAGTCGGGCCGTAAGTTCTGGTCGATCCAACCCCTTGCTCAAGTCTCTGTGCCTGCCGGTAAAAACCCTGTCGATGCTTTCATCCACGCAGCCCTTGAAAAACAAAATTTATCTTCGTCTCCGAAGGCCGATGCACGCACGCTCGTCAGGCGAGCTTGGTTCGATCTGCTGGGCATTCCACCAACGCCTCAAGAGTTGACCTCGGCAATCGAGTTGATTCAATCAACCGAGAGCGGCTCCGTGGCAATCTCCACTGACGGATGGAGTGCACTGATCGATCAACTCCTTGCGCGCCCCGAATACGGTGAACGATGGGCAAGGCACTGGATGGATATCGCGAGGTTTGCTGAATCCTTTGGCTACGAACAGGATTACGACCGACCCAATGCATACCACTACCGCGATTTTTTGATCAGGGCATTCAATCAGGACATGCCCTTTGATCAGTTTGCACAGTGGCAACTTGCGGGCGACGAACTTGCCCCCAACGACCCATTGGCTTGGATGGCCACCGGTTTCCTTGGAGCAGGCGCATTTCCGACGCAACTGACCGAGCGAGAATTCGAGTCGACACGATACAACGAACTCGACGACATGACGGCCACAACGGGGGTGGCTTTCCTGGGTTTATCGATCGGCTGCGCACGGTGCCACGACCATAAGTTCGATCCGATTACCAGCGAAGACTATTATCGGTTCGCATCTTCCTTTACGTCGGCAATTCGTTCAGAGAAAGTCTTCGATCTGAATCCAGATGAGAACAAAGCGATTCGCGAGAAACATTCGATTGAGCTGTCCGAGTCGCGTGAGAAGCTCAAGAGCTTTGAGACGGACAAGCTCCCCGAAGATTTGATTCGCTACATCCGACAAAACTACTCCGATGCCCAAGGAATCTCAGCCGAGCCTTGGAGGAATATCCGGGGCGAGATCCAATCGAGCTCATCGAGTCGTTACGAGGCGCAAACAGATGGTTCCTATTTAGCCATCGGCGATGCACCCAATCAAGAAACCGTCACGTTCACTGCCGCACTTTCTACAGGCGAGTGGACAGCAATAAGGATCGAAGCTCTCGCGGATCCTTCGTTGCCACGAAGTGGACCTGGTCGAGCCGGCAACGGCAATTTTGCACTCGGCAACCTCCAAATCGAACACCTTGTCAAAGAGCAACAACCGACCGCCATTGCGCTCGATCACCCCCAAGCCACCCATCAGCAGAATGCCGACACCCTGTCGATCGCCGCTTCGATCGACTCCGATCTTGTATCGGGCTGGGCCGTTGACGGACAAATTGGAAAGAGCCAAGCAGCCGTCTTTCGAATCGCAACGCCGCTGAAGTCAAACCAAGGGGATCAATTGCGCATTACTCTTCGATTCCATCACCCCAATGCAAAACATGCCATGGGACGGATGCGATTTTCGATCTCAAACGTCACGGCCCCTCCGGTCGAAGTCGGAGGAAACGCACCTCCAGCCGATGTGCTCGAAGCGTTTCAGGTACTGGCAAAGCAGCTCGATAACCAACCAACCAAGAGTACTGCTTGGCCCGTAGCTCTTGCGTGGTTCAAACCCACCCATGCAACTTGGAACGAACTCAATAGCAAAATCGCCAAGCTTGAAAAAGAGGGGCCACCGCTGCGAATGACCAAGGTTTTGGTAACCACTGAGGGGGAACCTCACCTGCCTCATCACGCAGACGATCGCGGTTATCCCCACTTCTATCCGCAAACGCATATCCTCAGGCGCGGTGATGTCGAGCAAAAGCTCTCTGCGGTCAGTCCTGGTATTCCTCGAGTGCTCGTTGGGCATCAAGGATCGAATGCTGATTTGATTTGGAGGGACTCGGCAAAGGACAATCCGAAGTCGAGCTATCGACGCGCAGCACTTGCTCAATGGATGACCGATCCTGCCGACGGTGCAGGTGCTCTGGTGGCCCGCGTGCTAGTTAACCGACTATGGCAACACCACTTTGGCCGTGGGATCGTTTCGACGCCTAATGATTTTGGCACGACAGGACAAAAGCCGACCCATCCTGAGATGCTCGAGTGGATGGCCAGCGAGTTGGTGCACAACCAATGGCGGCTCAAACCGATGCACAAGCAGATCATGACCAGCGAGACGTACATGCAATCGAATCGCTCAGTCGATGATGCGCGAGCCAAGATCGATCCCGATAATCTTCTTTGGTGGCATCGAGAACCACGACGACTCGAGGCCGAATCGATTCGTGACTCCATGCTCGTGGTCTCTGGATTGCTCGATCGCAGGATGTATGGCCCCGGAACACTGGATCAAAACATGAAGCGTCGCAGCGTTTACTTTTTTATCAAACGCAGTCAGCTCATACCGATGATGATGCTCTTTGACTGGCCGGAACACTTGGTGAGTATCGGTCAGCGGCAATCGACAACCATCGCACCCCAAGCGCTCGCATTCATGAACAATCCACTGGCTCGCTCGGCCGCCGAATCGCTTGCCAATGAAATTTCGGATATTGGACAGTTGGATAAGGTCTTCATGAAGGTGCTCTCGCGGCAGGCCACGGAGACCGAGCGGCAGGCAGCCTTGCGATTTATCGCTCGAGCCGAACAGACACGCAGAGAACAAAACGCCAACGAGCCCGAGAAAATGGCATGGGCCGATTTCTGTCAGATCCTCCTTTGTTGCAACGAGTTTATCTATGTCGACTAAGCGTACCGATGGGATCGATCCACTAAGCTTGCACTCGCGACGCTCTTGGCTACAGCGATCCGGATGTGGCTTTGGTTGGCTGGGACTTCAAGCGATCCTAGCCCAGTCGGCCACGAGCCCACGAATCTTTGCCGATGGGCTTGGAGATCGACTTCAAAGCCCCCTTGCTCCACGTGAGCCCCATTTTCCAGCTCGAGCCAAACGAGTCGTTTGGATCTTTGTTAACGGAGGGCCTAGCCACGTTGACACATGGGACTACAAGCCCGGGCTCGAGAAGGCCGATGGCAAATCGATCAAAGAGTTTGACTCTTCGTTCTCAGACACCACCGGGTTCTTTCGTCACGCCGTAGGAAATTTGATGAAGTCCCCTTTTGCGTTTACACCGAGGGGTAAGTGCGGCAAGATGGTTTCGTCGATCTTCCCGACCCTGGGGGAGCACGTCGACAAGATGGCATTTATCCATTCGGGGTATACCGAATCGAATAACCACTCCCCTGCCCTATTTGCGATCAACACCGGGATGGCACGGATGGGATTCCCATGCGTTGGATCTTGGGTGGCCTACGGATTGGGTAGTGAAACACAAGACCTTCCAGCCTTCTTGGTCATGAGCGATCCGAAAGGTCGTGGACTCCCCAAGGGCCATGCCGCGAATTGGTCTGCAGGCTTTCTTCCAGGGGTGTATCAAGGAACTTACTTGAAGCCTTCTGGTGATGCGATTGAGAACCTTAAGCCTCCGGTGAGTTTAACCACAGCGATCCAACGTCAACAACTCGATGCGCTCGCAGAGCTAAACCAGATGCACTTAAAGAGCCATGGAGCCGAAAGTGAATTGGCTGCACGCATCGAAAGTTTTGAACTTGCGTTTCGAATGCAGAGCAAGGCTCCGGAGACATTGGATCTGGCCGATGAACCTGAACATATTCACAAGCTCTACGGGATCGGTGATCCCAAATGCGACCACTTCGCCCGCCAATGCCTGATGACACGTCGGTTCCTCGAGCGAGGCGTTCGCTTTGTCCAAATCTATTCCGGTGGTATGGAGAATGAGAGATCCTGGGATGGACATGTCGATATCGCAGGCAACCACCAACAATTCGCTGATGAAACCGATCGCCCTGTGGCAGGACTGCTTGCGGATCTCGAGCAACGCGGGATGCTCGACGATACGCTGGTGATATGGTGTGGAGAATTCGGAAGATTGCCGATAGCACAGCTCGGCGGAAAGCCTGGACGAGATCACAACCCGCATTGCTTTACCGCTTGGTTGGCCGGGGGTGGAGTACAAGGTGGAACCACCTACGGAGCATCGGACGAGGTCGGCTACAAAGCGGCCGTCGATCGTGTTCATTTAAACGATCTGCACGCGACGATCCTTCACTTGCTCGGCTTAGACCATCAGCGGTTGACTTATCCTTACAACGGTCGCAATTTTAGGCTCACCGATGTCGCCGGCGAGGTAATCCACAAGATTATCAGTTAGAGCAGAGGTGATAGCCCAGGGCAGAGCTTAGCGCCGCCCTGGGCCTCATAGATAGGGCTGAATCTCTAGATCGAAGAGTCCAGTGCAGCTTCCAACTTCACACGAGGTGGAACACCTTGGAATCGTTCGATGATCTCACCATCTTTGAACAAGAGCAACGTTGGGATCGCGTTGATGCCATACTTCTCAGCCAGATCTTGATGCTGATCGATATCAACCTTACCAACCTTGACTTTGCCCTCGTATTTGACGGCCAGTTCATCGATCAGTGGAGCGATTTGTCGACAGGGACCGCACCAAGTGGCCCAAAAGTCGACGAGCACCGGTTGGCTCGAGCTTAAAACATCGCTGTCAAAACCGGCATCGGTGAATTCCGCTGCATGTCCCATCTGGCAATCTCTCCTTGGCAAATAAATCAGGAAGTTAGTTGAATCTATATGGGGCTTGAACAATTGGCAGCCTCTCTAGACCGCAACACTTTACCGCACATCGTGTTCCAAGCCAAGGATCACGCGAGTCTCAGGATTCCTGATTTGCGTAATCTCCCCAAGGAAAATTGCTTGGGGGAGGGGCAACCACGGAGATTTTTTCTGCCGTTTTCGGGTGATGGAAAGCTAGTCGGTAAGCGTGTAGCGCAAGAGGAGGTTCGCGAAACCCAGAAGGATCCGAATGATCGAGGATACTCCAAGCACTTTGGCTACCGTAGAGTCGATCACCCAAAATCGGATGACCGCGACTGGCCGACTGCAAACGGATTTGATGCATGCGGCCAGTGCCAAGACGAATCAGCAAGAGCGACTGAATTTGGCCTTGGGCATCCAGCCGTGTTTGGAGGACTTGATAGTCGAGACTCGCCGGTTTGGCATGCGCTTGGTCCGGTGTGGCAAGTTCAGCCCTGGGCTCATCGGGAACTTTGCGCATGATATCCTCCCAAGTCCCTTCGGTAGGGAGTTGGCCGGAGACCCAAGCCAGATACTCTTTGGTGACCGTGCGAACTGCAAACTGGTCGCAGAGTCGTCGCAGAGCCCGTTGATTACGAGCGACGACGATCGTACCACTGGTCATGCGATCGAGCCGATGCGGCATACCGATGAATGGCTTTGGAGCATCAGGCAACGAGAACTGCTTGATCAGTTGTGACTGCAGACTCGGAAGGCTTTCGATGGCTTGTGTCAGCAGATCGACCGGCTTGCTCACCACGAGAAACCACGGGGCATCCAAGAGAATCTCAATGGGCTTTGGATCGGGCATTCTTGTAGATAAGGTCTCAAGGGGCGTAACGATGCTTGCAGCGCCGATAGGATCAAGCAACAATGGCATCGATGGGATTGCAAAAAAAAACGAGAAACACCGGCCACGAAACCAACATCTCCGTATGTTCGTTTCATAAGTGCTTCTCGTTGTGCATATGTTCGGAGATATTGCAGCACGGGTCAATAGGGCTTATCCGAACACTCAACCACGAAGTCGGAAAAAATTTTTGATGCCACAAGAACCATCGACAGCCAACCAACTCGAATCGATTCACTTCGTCACAGGACGATTGGCTGAATCGGCAGTGCGAGAGATCGTCGATGAACTATCGAAACGACATGGCTTTGCGTACACCATCGATGTGCTTCCGATCACAGTAGCCGCGTTGATGACACCCAAGTGGCTCATGCGTCATATCGCCATCCCACACCAAACCACACGAGTCTTACTACCAGGTTATCTCACTGAGCATCTTGATGAGATTCGAGGATCGATCGACCTGCTCAAACCAGCGTTGCGAGTCGAGTGCGGACCCAAAGATGTTCGCGATTTACCTACCCTGTTTGGCAATCGTCGCTATCGTTCCAATGATTACGGCCAATACCAAACCGAAATCATCGCCGAGATCAACTATGCACCACGACTTCAGCGCAGAACTCTCCTAGCCGAAGCCAAACGCTTGGTCAGTCAGGGTGCCAATCGGATTGACCTGGGCTGCGAACCAGCAGTCCGATGGAGCCAAGTGGCCGAAGCGGTAAAAGCTATTACGGATTTGGGAATCGCTGTATCAATCGACTCGTTTGACCCTTGGGAGGTTGAACAAGCGGTACGGGCCGGCGCGACGCTGGTTCTTTCGGTCAATTCAACCAATCGCCAGCAAGCCCTCGATTGGGGGGTTGAGGTTGTCGCTATCCCGGACGATCCAACCGATTTCCAATCATCGATGGTCCAGACGGCTGAGTATCTTTTAGACCACAAGGTTCCGTTTCGCTTGGATCCTATCCTCGAACCCATCGGATGCGGATTCGCAAGATCCCTCGGACGCTATTTGCAAACGCGAGAACTCTTTCCCGATGCTGCGATGATGATGGGTATCGGAAACATCACAGAGCTTACCGACTCGGACTCCGCACCGATCAACACTCTTCTTCTGGGATTTTGTGCGGAACTACAAATCCACAGTGTCCTTACCACTCAAGTGATCGCATGGGCCCAATCGAGCGTTCAGGAATGCGATCTGGCAAGACGTTTGGTCGAATACGCCGTTCGGCACAAAGTTCCGCCCAAGCATCTTGAAGAGAGGCTTGTGATGCTCCGCGACACGACCAGCATTCATCCAAGCCCCTCGACCCTTGACGCGTTGGCCGAGCAGATCAAAGACAACAACTACCGGATCGCTATCGACGGCCAGCAAATCCATCTCATGAGCGCAGGCGTTCACCTAAGAGGAACCGATCCGTTCGAGATCATGCAGGAACTCCTCAAGCTTCCAGAGTCCCGAAACGTCGATCCCTCACACGCGTTCTATCTGGGATTTGAGTTGTCCAAGGCTCTTACGGCGCTGACGCTCAATAAACGTTACGAACAAGATGAAGCACTGCGATGGGGTTTGCACACACGCCCCGAAAAGCACCATCGGTTGGCCCGCAAACGGGCTAGTCAAGAACCAGACAATTAACGCCGGGATCTTAGCCTTTGATCGGATGGATCCATTTCGGATCGCCGTCGGCATAGTGTTCCTTTTTCCAAATAGGAACCTCGGCCTTGACCCTTTCGACAATCCAGTAACAAGCTTCGATCGCATTGGCGCGATGCGCGGATCCGACGGCGACTACCATCGAAGTTTCACCGATCGCAACGCGACCGAGTCGATGGACAAAGGCGACTCGCTCGACTTGCCACTTCAAGGCGACCTGCATAGTCATTTCCATCATCTTCTTGGTTGCCATCGATTCGTAGGCCTCGTATTCAAGGCACAGCGTTTCGACACCTGCAGTGAATCGTCGTGTGACTCCGACAAACAGCGAGACGGCTCCAACACGATCCATACTGCAAAAGGAAGAGACGCGATTAAGATCGATCGGCTCGCGAACAAATTCGATCATCGTTTGGCTATTCCTTCTTGAGTTCTTCGATGTAACTGGAGTACTTGGCAAGTTCCTCCGGGCTGACCTTGGGAAACTCTAAATCGAGGCCATCCAAATGGGAAGCGATTAGATCTGCAACGCTTGCGCGGGCATACCACTTGTCGTCGGCTGGAATGATGTACCAAGGAGCTTGTTTGGTCGAGGTTGCCGGAATCGCCTCCTCGAAGGCTTGCTCGTACTCTTTCCAGAGTTTACGTTCCGCCAAATCACCGGCGTTGAACTTCCAATGTTTATCGGGAGTCTCAAGACGTTCCAAGAGGCGTTTGCGTTGTTCGTCCCTGGAGATGTGCAGATAGAATTTCAAAACACTCGTCCCACTTTCAACGAGTGTTTGTTCGAACATCCGTATCTCTTCGTATCGTCGTTTCCATAAATCGGAAAGTTTTTTGTAGGGCATCAGGTTCTGTGCATCCAAGAACTTCGGATGCACGCGAACCACGATGACTTCTTCGTAGTAAGAACGATTGAAGATCGAAACGAGTCCTTTCGGTGGCAGGTATCGCATGGGACGCCAAAGAAAATGGTGGCCTAGTTCCTCGCTATTGGGTGCCTTGAATCCAATCACTCGACATCCTTGTGGATTCATGCCGCGAAACACATGGCGGATAATCCCGTCCTTGCCCGAGGTGTCCATGCCTTGCAAGATTACCAATAAAGAACGCTGACCGCTGGCAAAGAGCCGCTCCTGAGCGTTTTGGAGTTGCTGGAGATCTTGCTCGAGGGCCTCGACTCCTTGGGACTTTCCATCGAGCTCATCTCCAGCCTTTGTGGCGATCTTGGATAACTTGAGCGACTCTCCCTCTTTGACGCGAAACTTCTTGGGGTCGAACCGATGCTTTGCCATAGTTGTTGATCCTTAGTTAAACTCTGTTGTTAAGATACTCTTTTGGGTGAAAGGTCGTCCCCACAATCATTCCTCAAGAACCGAATCGTTAAATCTTCCAATCGAGTCCAATATCATGGACGCTTGCCGAGTGCGTCAACGCACCGACGCTGATGCGATCGACACCGGTGGCTGCAATGCTACCAATCGTGCTTAGATTCACTCCTCCGGATGCTTCAAGCTCGACGCTTGGTGCGGTCTTGTCGCGGATGGCAACGCACTGGCGTAGCAAGTCGCAATTCATGTTATCGAGCAGAACGATGTTTGGGCCTGCGGCTAGGGCCGACTCGAGTTGACCGATGCGATCGATCTCGACTTCGATCATCGGCGGTTGCTGAAATTTCACGGCACCCGATTCGACGAATGCTTTCGCAAGCCGAACGGACTGCCCCGCATCGAGCAATTCACCGTTGGCGGCGGCTCGGCAGGCCAAGTGGTTGTCTTTGATGAGTATCCCGTCGTAGAGACCTAACCTGTGGTTGTGGCCGCCTCCACATCGAACCGCATATTTTTCGAGCCTTCGCCAGCCAGGCGTGGTCTTGCGAGTGTCGTAGACTCTGGCCTTGGTCCCCTGGACCGCATCGACATAGCGTTTGGTCAAAGAAGCGATCCCGCTGAGCCGGCAAATGACATTGAGAATCGTGCGTTCGCAAGTCAACAGATCCCGAGCATCGCCACTTAGCACCGATAAGGTTTGGCCCGGCTCGATCATTTCCCCATCGCCAACACGCTGATCCCATTGGATTTTGGCATCGAGTTCGGCAATCATTTCGTCGATCAAATCGATGCCTGCTGCGACACCGTGGCTTCGCGAGATCAACGCAGCCGAACCGCTGACCCCAGGCGGAACGATCGCCATGGTCGTCAAGTCGACGCTTCGGTCTAAATCCTCGCGGATTGCCAGTCGAAGTATCTCGGATAAATCCTCGAGAAGAAACGCGTCGATTGTTTGTGAGCGGTAGTCCATAGGATCTCCTAATCGCCGGCTACGAAATACAAAATAGTCCAACTTCCGTGGGCTTGTAGATAGCCTACGGGGTCGTATAGTGTAACACTCTAGTCTTACGATTCGTATTCCAGTCCCACCCTTTGGAGCATCGCGATGCGTTTTTTCAACCGTAAATCCCTGGCTCTTGCCTGCGTTTCTTTGGCACTTGGAGCTATCGCTACCCCTGGATTGTTTGCACCCCCGACGACTTTTGCACAGGAGTCCGCAAAATCCGAGACTCTGAGCTTCGCCAACGGAAAAATCACCGTCGAAAAACCTGCCAGTTGGAAGACCGTTCCACCCAAGTCCAACATCGTGCAGTATGAGTTTCGGGCACCGGCCGAAGGAGAACAATCGGCCCGCGTGACGGTCATGGGAGCCACCGGTGGAATCGAAGCCAACATCGTTCGCTGGATCGGTCAATTCGACGGGCTTACCCGAGCCGATGCCAAGATCGATAAGAAGACGATACAAAAGGCCACGGTTCACATCATAGAGCTTGAGGGGACCTACAAAGACTCCATGGGT